>CAYTWR010000006.1:0-30738 GCA_964442225.1 uncultured Burkholderiaceae bacterium
CCGCGCACAACTCGTCATCGCGAGGGCCCGCGCACAACTCGTCATCGCGAGGGCCCGAAGGGCCCGTGGCGATCCACCCCTTCAGTTACATCCCGCCCGTCGAACACTGGCGTGTTCGCCCTGATTCGTCTTATCTCCACATCTGCGGCAACGAAACCATTGGCGGCGTTGAATTTCACCAATGGCCCGACATGAAATCGCTTGGCGCCCCCAATGTGCCGCTCATTGTCGACATGTCGTCGCATATCTTGTCGCGCCCCATGGACATGACCCAAATGGACTTGGCCTACGGTGGCGCGCAGAAAAATCTTGGCATTGCAGGCTTAACCTTTGTCATCCTGAACGAATCGCTCATTACACAGCGCGTGAATGCGCCGCTGGCGGGCTGCCCAACCATCTTTGATTACCGCAAGGTGCTGGCCAACGACTCCATGTTTAACACGCCGCCCACTTACGCGATTTATCTCACCGGCTTGTTGCTGGAATGGATCGATGCGCAAGGTGGTGTTGCCGAGATGGGAAAGCGTAATGCTGAAAAAGCCGCCTTGCTTTATGGTGCGCTTGACGCCTCGGCGTTTTACCAAACCCGGGTAGCCAAGAATGCGCGCTCATTCATGAATGTGCCGTTTTATCTTCCTGATGATCGTTTATACGAGCCGTTTTTGGCGGGTGCCAAGGCGCGGGGCTTGTTGAACCTAAAGGGCCACAAGGCCGTGGGCGGTCTGCGTGCCAGCATTTACAACGCCATGCCCATTCAAGGGGTTCAGGCCTTGGTCGACTGGCTAAACGAATTTGAAAAGGAGCATGCATGACTCCTGAAGAGCTGCAAGGGTTTCGCGACAAGATCGATGCAATTGATGACGAGCTGATCCAGCTGTTTGCAAAGCGTGCACGCTATGTGCAAGAAGTGGGCCGAAGAAAACACTTGGTGGGCGCCCCCGTGTTTCGCCCCGAGCGTGAAGTCGCCATTATCGAACGCATGGTGGCAGCCAACCCTGGGCCCTTGTCATCGCAATCGATTGCCACGATCTGGCTTGAAATTATCTCGGGCTGCCGTGCGCTTGAGCGTGAAATGCGCATTTCTTATTTGGGCCCTGCGGGCACTTACAGCGAGCAAGCCGTGCGAATCTTGTTTGGCCATCGTGTGCAAATGGTGCCGTGTTCCACCCTGGATGAAGCGATTCGTGAAGCCGAGGCCGGCAGTGTGGATTGCGCCTTATTGCCGGTAGAAAACTCCACGGAAGGTACCGTGGGCCGAACCCTGGATATTTTGTTGCACACGCCGCTAAAAATCTCGGCAGAAATGTCCATGCCGATTCACCATAGCCTGCTGCAAAAGGAAGGCAAGCGCGAGGCGATCAAAACTGTAGCAGCGCACTCACAGGCCCTTGCCCAGTGCCAGCGCTGGCTCGATGAAAACATGCCCGGTGTGGCACGCATGCCCATGGCCAGTAACGGCCACGCGGCCGAGCTTGCCTCACGCGATTCATCGGTCGCGGCAATTGCCAGCCAGTTGGCGGCTCAGCACTATGGCTTGCAGTCGGTCGCTGAACGCATTGAAGACGATCCCAACAATCGCACCCGCTTTGTGGCGGTTGGCGATTTCACGCCCGATGACTGTGGCGTGGATCAAACCTCGTTGATTTTGTCGGTGCCCGATAAAGCGGGCGCCATGCTGTCACTGATTGAGCCGCTTGCGCGCCACGGAGTTTCCATGAAGCGGTTTGAGTCGCGGCCGGCCCGATCAGGCGCCTGGGAATATTATTTCTACATGGACTTAGTGGGCCACCGTAAAGATTCAAAAGTAGCGCTTGCGCTTGCCGAGATCAAAGAGCGCGCCGCGTTTTTTAAAGACCTGGGGTCTTATCCTTTATTTGACCGATTAACCGAGAAAGTCTGATGAGCCACACGCCTTCAGAATTTGCGCCTCAGTATGTTCGCGCAATCGCACCGTATCAAGGCGGCCGCCCAATTTCTGAAATTGCACGCGAGTTCGGTTTCGCGGAGGCTGATATTGTCAAGCTGGCCTCAAACGAAAACCCCTTGGGCATGAGTCCCAAGGCACGACTTGCCATGCAAGAGGCTGCCAAAGATCTGGGCCGCTACCCCGATGGCAATGGTTTTGAATTGAAAGCGGCCATTTCGAAACGCTTTTCAGTGCCCCAAGACTGGATTACCTTGGGCAATGGCAGCAATGACATTTTGGAATTAAGCGCCCAGGCGTTTTTGCATCCGGGCCGTGAGTCGGTCTTCAGCCAACACTCCTTTGCGGTCTATGCTTTGGCCACGCAGGCCCGAGGCGCGCGTGCGGTGGTGGTGCCTGCAGCGGCAGGCCTTGGCCATGATCTCAACGCCATGCGACATGCTGTCAATGACAACACAGGCATTGTCTGGGTGGCCAACCCGAACAACCCAACCGGCACCTTTATTGCGCCAAAAAATCTCAAGGCGTTTATTGCCGATATCCCCGAGCAAGTGCTGGTGGTGCTCGATGAAGCCTACACCGAGTATTTAAGCGAGGCCGATCGCTACAACGCGTTTGATTGGGTGGCCGAGCACCCGAATCTCCTGGTCTCACGTTCATTTTCGAAAGCCTATGGCCTAGCCGGCCTGCGCATTGGCTTTGGCGTTGCAAAGCCTGCAATCACCGATCTCTTGAATCGTGTGCGCCAACCCTTTAATGTGAACTCGCTGGCCCAAGCTGCCGCAAGTGCTGCCCTGTTTGACCATGCGTTTTTGCAAGAGTCGCGCCGAGTCAATGACGAAGGCATGGCGTTTTTGAACAAGGCCATGCAGGAATTTGGCCTGCAAACCATTCCTTCCAAGGGAAACTTTGTGCTGGTGAAAATCGGCAACGCACCCGATGCCGGCATGGCCATGTTCAAAGCCTTGCTGGCGCGCGGCGTGATTACCCGGCCGGTGGCCAATTACGAGTTGCCGCAGTGGCTCAGAATCTCAGTGGGCACACAAAAAGAAAATGAAGCGTGTATTCAAGCTATGCGAGAAGCGCTTTCCAAGGAGTTTGCAGCGTGAGCCAAGCGCTCGATGCCTTGGTCATTATCGGCACCGGCATGATGGGTGGCTCGGTTGCGGCAGCAGCTAAAAAACGAAACCTTGCGAAACAAATCATTGGTGTTGATGGCAAAGCGGCAAGCACCGCACAAGCGCTTGGCATTGTTGATCACGCCCTTGATAGCGTTGACAAGGTGTCAGGCACCGTGCCTGCCACCTGCGCGATGGCGGTGATCGTTGCAGCACCGGTCAACACTTATTCTGGAATTTTTGCTCAGTTGGCAGCGCTGCATTCGCAGCGGCCGCTGCAGTGGGTGAGCGATATCGGCAGCACCAAGGCGGGAGTCATTCGCGCAAGCGAATCACTGGGCGCGCTTGCAACACAATTTGTGTCTTCTCACCCCATGGCAGGCTCCGAGCGCCAGGGCGCGCAGGCTGCCAACCCCGATTTGTTTGAAGGCGCCCGTGTGTTGATTAGCCCATTAAAGACATCGGGCCAAGCGGCAGTCAGTTCGGTGGAGGAATTTTGGCTTGCGCTTGGCGCTGATCCAACGCCGCTACCCATTGAAGAGCATGATGTGTTGCTTGCAGCCATTAGCCACTTGCCGCATGTCTTGGCGTATTCGTTGGCGGGCAGCTTGGCCCAAGGCCATCTGGCTGGCGCAGCACAAGCCCTGCACGGCGGGGGCCTGCGCGACACCACGCGCATTGCCGCTTCTTCACCGGAATTGTGGGCCGATATTTTTTTAGATAACCGTGAAGCCTTGTTGCAGTCATGGGGGGAGTGGTCTTTGCAATTGCAGGCCTTGCGCCAGGCGATTGAAGCCAGTGACCGTGAGTTATTGCTTCAGTTATTAACTCAGGCGGCGCAGTGGCGTCGAGGATTTCAATGATTTACCCAAAATCGATATTGCTCACTCCGCGCAAAGGCGCCAAGGGCATCGTTGCATTGCCGGGAAGCAAAAGCATTTCCAATCGCATGCTCTTGCTTGCTGCATTGGCAAATGGCAAAACAACCTTGCATAACCTGCTCGATTCCGAAGATACGCAGGTCATGATCGATTCCCTGAAAAAGCTGGGCGTGCCGATTCAGGGCGCAGAAATTGAAGGGGTGGGCGGCGTATTTCCAAATAATGGCAGTGCGTCAGCGCCAGTAAAGCTTTTTGTGGGCAACTCGGGCCTAACCATTCGCACGCTGGTTCCCGCAATCGTGGCGTCGCTTTCGAAAACTGGCGGCTGTGTTGAGCTTTCAGGCGTGCCGCGCATGCATGAGCGTCCCATTGGCGATTTAGTCGATGGCCTGCGCGCGATTGGCGCCAAGATCGATTACCTGGGCCAAGAAGGCTTTCCGCCCTTGCGCATTCGTGGGGTCGCGCTTGCACCCGTGAACGAAATTCGGGTCAAGGGAAACACGTCGAGCCAGTTTTTAACGGGGCTCATGCAGGCAGCGCCCCTATTGGCTACACAATGGAACAAGCCTGTCACACTGTGCGTTGAAGGCGATTTAATTAGCAAGCCTTATATCGAGATTACCCGTGCAGTGCTTCGAAAATTTAGCGTGAATGTTGAAGCGGCGCCGGCAACGGGGCCATCGATTTCGCATCAATTTGAAATTGCACCGCAAGTGATTGCGTCGCCTGGTGATCTTCAGGTCGAAGGCGATGCGTCATCGGCGTCGTATTTCCTGGCGGCGGGCTTGATTGGCGGCGGCCCTGTGCGTGTCACCGGCGTGGGCAAAGAGAGTGTGCAAGGCGATATTCATTTTGCTGATGCTTTGGAAAAAATGGGCGCCACGATAACTTGGGGGCCGGATTGGATTGAGGCGTCAATGGATCGCCACGGGCCTGACGGCCCTCGCGATGACGAAAACCCGTCATTGCGAGGCTCCGAAGGAGCCGCGGCAATCCACGCGATTGATATCGACTGCAACCACATCCCCGACGCCGCCATGACTTTGGTGGCCTGCGCCATGTTTGCCAACGGCCCCACACTGTTGCGCGGTATTGGCTCGTGGAAGGTCAAAGAGACAGACCGCATTTTGGCCATGGCCAACGAATGCAAAAAGCTCGGGGTCACGGCCGAATACGGCAACGACTGGATCCGCATTCACCCACCCAAGCAGTTCAAGCCCGCCACGATCGAGACCTATGAAGACCACCGGGTCGCCATGGCGTTTTCCTTAGCCAGCTTTGGAAATGCCCCAGTGCGAATCGACAACCCCGGCTGTGTGGCCAAGACCTTCCCGAATTATTTCGAGGTGCTCTCAGAGCTCTGCGCTCAGGCTGTCCCTGTCCTGGCGATCGATGGCCCCACGGCCTCGGGCAAGGGCACGATTGCCAGCCTCGTGGCCATGAACCTGGGCTTTGGCTACCTCGATAGTGGCGCTTTGTATCGAATTACGGCCCTGGCGGCCCAGCAAAACGACATTAATGAAAATGATGAGCAAGCCCTTGCTTCTCTCGCGACAGAGATGGAGCTTGAGTTTTTAGGTCAAACCATTTTGTTGGATGGCGTGAACATTAGCCTTGCCATTCGGGCCGAAGAAGTGGGGGTGCTGGCCTCCAAAATCGCTGTTTTCCCCGCCGTGAGAAGCGCTTTGCTGTTGCGACAGCGCGACTTTGCCCGCCTACCAGGCCTGGTGGCCGATGGCCGTGACATGGGCACCGTGGTCTTTCCCAATGCCCAGCTCAAGATTTTCCTGACCGCGACCGCCCGCGCACGGGCCGAAAGACGCTACAAGCAATTGATTGATAAGGGTTTTTCCGCTAACCTTGACAGTCTTTCCGCCGATTTGGAGGCGCGAGACGCAAGGGATGCCTCCCGAGCGGTTGCGCCCTTGAAACCGGCACCCGGAGCGATTGTCGTGGATTCCACCAATCTCTCTATTGACGAGGTGGTGCAAGCGGTGATTCGCGAGTGGCGCTCAGCAGTGTACGAGTCGTCTTCTTTCTAATCCCTCTGCGCTTTTTTTAACTCCGCTGTCTCGCGGCACTGTGTGCGCTCGGGGTGGTGTGCTTTTTAGACTTTTAGTCGGAAACCTAAAACTTAATGTCCCAACAACTTAACCAACTTAGCGACATCGCTAAAAACGCTGCTCCCGATTCATTTGCTGCAATGTTTGCAGAGTCCATCGCCCGCCAGGAAATGCGCGCAGGCGAAGTGATCACCGCCGAAGTGCTGCGGGTTGACCAAAACCATGTGGTGGTCAATGCCGGACTCAAATCTGAAAGTTTCATTCCCTTAGAAGAATTCTTAAACGACCAAGGCGAAGTCGATGTCAAAGAAGGCGACTTCGTTTCCGTTGCCATTGAGGCCCTGGAAGATGGCCGCGGCGAAACGCGCCTGTCGCGCGATCGCGCCAAGCGCTTGGCGGCCTGGGTGAGCCTAGAGCAAGCCCTGGAGAGCGGCGAGACCGTGATTGGCACCGTGACTGGCAAAGTCAAAGGCGGTCTCACCGTCATGACCAATGGCATTCGCGCCTTCTTGCCGGGCTCGCTCGTGGATACCCGCCCCATTAAAGACACGTCGCATATCGAAGGCAAGACCCTTGATTTCAAAGTGATCAAGCTCGATCGCAAGCGCAATAATGTGGTGCTCTCGCGTCGCGCAATTGTTGAAGCCTCCATGGGCGAAGACCGCGCCAAGCTGATGGAAAACCTGAAAGAAGGTTCCACCGTCACGGGCACTGTGAAAAACATCACCGATTACGGTGCATTCATTGATCTCGGCGGCATTGATGGTCTGCTGCACATCACCGATATGGCATGGCGTCGTGTGCGTCATCCTTCCGAGGTACTCACTGTGGGCCAGGAGGTGACCGCACGTGTGTTGCGTTACGACCAAGAGAAAAACCGTGTGTCGTTGGGCGTGAAGCAACTGGGCGATGATCCCTGGGATGGCATTGGCCGTCGTTACCCCCAAGGCACGCGCATGTTTGGCAAGGTCACCAACATTACCGATTACGGTGCGTTCGTTGAGATCGAGCCGGGCATTGAAGGCCTGGTCCACGTGTCCGAAATGGATTGGACCAACAAGAACGTGAACCCTGGCAAAGTGGTTCAGGTGGGCGATGAAGTGGAAGTGATGGTGCTCGAGATCGATGGCGAGCGCCGTCGCATTTCCTTGGGCATGAAGCAGTGCCGCGCCAACCCCTGGCAAGAATTTGAGTCCAGCCATCAAAAGGGCGACAAAGTGAAAGGCCAGATCAAGTCGATCACCGACTTTGGCGTGTTCATTGGCCTGCCCGGCAATATTGACGGCCTGGTGCATTTGTCCGATCTGTCGTGGAATGAAAACGGCGAAGAAGCCGTTCGCAATTTCAAGAAAGGCGATGAGCTCGAAGCCGTTGTGCTCGCCATTGATGTTGAGCGTGAGCGCATCTCCTTAGGCGTCAAGCAGCTCGACGGAGATCCGTTTAACTCCTATGTGGCGCGTTTTGACAAAGGCGCTGTGGTGAAAGGCACTGTGAAGTCGGTCGATGCCAAGGGCGCAGTGATTACGCTCGATGGCGATGTGGAAGGCTATCTGCGTGTCTCTGAAATTTCGCGTGAGCGCGTTGAAGACGCCTCGAAAGTCATGGCCGAAGGCGATAGCGTTGAAGCCATGATCGTGAATGTGGATCGTAAGGCCCGCTCGATCAATCTGTCGATCAAGGCAAAAGATTCTGCTGAAACCGCAGAGTCCTTGCAGAAGATGGCGGCCGAGAGCAATGCCTCGTCGGGCACCACCAGCTTGGGCGCATTGCTGCGTGCCAAGCTTGATGACCAGACGAAAGAGTGACCAAGTCTGAACTGATCACTCGTCTTGCAGATCGCCTCAACCAGCGGGGCTCCCCGCTGGCTGTTCGCGACTGCGAGTTCGCTGTGAAGACCTTGCTCGATGCAATGGCCGAGGCCCTGGGCCAACGCCATCGCATTGAGATCCGAGGCTTCGGCACCTTTTCCTTGTCTTACCGGCCTGCACGCGTTGGCCGCAACCCGAAATCTGGCGAGCAAGTGAGCGTTCCAGAAAAAAGGGTTCCTCATTTCAAGCCCGGCAAAGATCTTCGTGAACGGGTGGACCTTCATCATTCCTAAACCCTGGGCAAGGGCCAGCAGTGGAAATTGATCTCGCCTGGCTCTTGGTGCTGCCCATGCTCTTTGCGTTGGGGTGGATCACGGCGCGCTATGACCGCACCCAGCAGCGGCGAGAGACGCGTCGTGTCTCTCGTGATGTGCTCAACGGGCTCTCCGATGTCTTGGCCAATGATCTGGAATCAGCGACCGAAGCCTTGCTGTCTGCAGCCCGTCTAGCGCCCGATGCGACCGAGCTGCATCGGTCTGTGGGCAATTTATATCGCCGTCGTGGCCTGATTGACCGGGCCATTGAAGTGCATGAGGGGGCCTTAAAACACCCCGAGCTTTCTGTGGAAGACGAAGCGCGCCTGCGCCTGGATCTTGGCCGCGATTACCTGGCGGCAGGGTTGTTTGACCGTGCTGGCGAGGCTTTTGTGAAGGTGTCAGGCACAGCGCCTGACACCGCGAATCAGGCGCGGGCATTGCTGTTGCAAACCGCCCAGAGAACCCGCGATTGGGAGAGCGCGATTCGTTGGGCACAAGCGTTGCATAACCATGGCGGCAGCTTTGGTGATCATTCCTATGTTCAGCTTATGGGCCACTTTTATTGTGAACAGGCAGAGCTTGCTCTGCGTGCAGGCCAACAGGAACAAGCGCAGGCCTTGCTGATCAAGGCCGAGAGCTTTTCTGCGCCAGGCCCTCAAAAGCGTGTGGCACAGATTCGCGCAAAACTCTCTGGCGCTTTCGCCACCGACACGCCGCTGGCGGTCACACCTTCGAGCTGCCGAGTCTGCGGATTTCGTAGCCGACAAACCCATTGGCAGTGTCCAGGCTGTCATCATTGGGATAGCTTTTTGGAGATCAAGTCGTGAAAAACTTTAGCCAGTGCCAGGTGTTGGTGGTGGGTGATGTCATGCTCGATCGCTATTGGTTTGGCGATGTTGATCGAATCTCGCCCGAAGCGCCAGTTCCCGTGGTTCGGGTGCAGAGCTCCGACGAACGCCTGGGCGGTGCCGCCAATGTCGCCCGCAATGTGGCGGCGCTTGGCGCTCAATCAATGCTCATGGGTGTCGTGGGCAGTGATGAAGCAGGGCGCATGGTTCACAGCCTGCTTGCCCAAAGCGGCATTCAAGATCATGTCTTTGATGATGCACAGGCAAAAACCACCGTAAAGCTGCGCGTTCTGGGCCGGCAACAGCAGCTGCTGCGCGCTGATTTCGAATCCATTCCCGATCATGAACTGCTGATCGAAAAGCTCGACCAGTTTAAGTCGGTACTGCCCAAAGCAGGCGCGGTTGTGCTTTCCGATTACGGCAAAGGCGGATTGACCCATATTTCAGAAATGATTCAGCTTGCCCGCGCACAAGGGGTGCTCACCCTGGTCGACCCGAAAGGCGACGATTACGAGCGCTATCGCGGCGCCACCTTGCTCACGCCCAATCGCTCTGAATTTGCCCAAGTGGTGGGCCGCTGGAAATCAGAAGCGGAGATGACCCAAAAAGCCCATGCCCTGCGCAAATCCCTGGGTCTTTCGCATTTGTTGGTGACTCGGTCTGAAGAAGGCATGAGCCTGTATTCCGAACACAATGGGCAAGCCAAGGAAGTGCATATTGGCGCGCAAGCCCGCGAGGTCTTTGATGTGAGTGGCGCAGGCGATACTGTCATCGCGACACTTGCCGTGGGCTTGGCCTGCGGCATGGAAATGGAACACGCAGTAGCATTGGCAAACCGCGCAGGCGGCATTGTGGTGAGCAAGTTGGGCACCGCAACGGTTAGCGCAGAAGAACTTTTTTCGGAGCAGCACTAATGGCCATTATCGTCACCGGCGCAGCAGGCTTTATTGGCAGTAACCTGGTCAAAACCCTCAACGACATGGGCGAGACCAATATCATTGCGGTCGATGAACTGTCCGATGCTGACAAGTTTAAAAACCTGGTCGACTGCGAGATTGCCGACTATCTCGACAAAGACGATTTCATTGATCGTATTGAAGCGGGCAGCTTTGCCAAAGGCATTACGGCAATTCTGCACCAAGGTGCCTGCTCCGACACCATGGAGACCGATGGCCGCTTCATGATGGATAACAACTTTCGGTATTCCCGTATTTTGTTGGGCTGGGCCCAGCATTACCGCGTGCCGTTTTTATACGCCTCTTCAGCGGCGGTGTATGGCGCTCGCACTGAGTTTCGTGAAACCCGCAGCGCCGAGGCGCCACTCAATGTCTACGGTTATTCCAAGTTTTTGTTTGATCAAACGGTGCGTCGCTTGGTGTCTGGCACCCGTAAGGTGCCAGACACCAAGCGACGAGACACCAACCTCACCGCACCCGTGGTGGGCTTTCGTTATTTCAATGTCTATGGCCCGCGCGAGCAGCACAAAGGCCGCATGGCCTCGGTCGCCTTTCATCACTTTAATCAATATCAGGCCGAAGGCCGTGTGAAGCTATTTGAAGGCTACGATGGCTGGAAGGCGGGCGAGCAGCAACGCGACTTTGTCTCGGTGGAAGATGTCTGCAAGGTGAATCTGCATTTTCTTAACAAAGCCTTGGCAGGAGATTCACGCAGCGGCATTTTTAACCTGGGCACTGGCCGTGCACAAACCTTTAACGAAGTAGCGCAAGCGGTGATCAACACTATTGAGAAAACAGACCGCTCAGTCGCTGAGCTGGTGAAAGCTAAAAAAATTCAATACATTGAATTTCCGCAAGCCTTAAAAGGCAAGTATCAAAGCTATACCTGTGCCGACCTGAGCCTGTTGCGCAAGGCAGGTTACAAACAAAACTTCTTGTCGGTGCAAGAGGGTGTGAGCCGTTATGTCCACGCACGCCTTGCCGCTGCTTAAATACCGGCTTCGCCTTTACGGCAAACTTGCCCGGGTCGACAAGCCTATTGGAACCTTGTTGTTACTGTGGCCCACCTTGTGGGGGCTGTGGATTGCGGCTGGTGGGGTTCCGGATCTTGCTCGGCTTGTCGTGTTTTTATTGGGCACTTTCCTCATGCGTTCTGCGGGCTGTGTGCTCAATGACATTGCAGATCGCAACTTCGATGGCAAGGTCAAGCGCACGAAAGAGCGCGTTCTCGCCTCGGGAAAAATATTTTTATGGGAAGCGGTGGCGGTCGCGCTCGTGCTGCTAGCGACTTCTGCGTCCCTGTTGTTGTTTCTGAATGACCTGGCGATCCAATACGCGTTGACCGCCGCCTTTGTGGCCGCGATTTACCCTTATTTCAAGCGGTTTTTTGCGCTGCCCCAAGCCATGCTGGGCATTGCCTTTAGCTTTGGAATTCTCATGGCATTTGCCGACACGCAGGGCCAAGTGCCTGGCATTGCCTGGGTGTTATTCATTGGCAATTTTTTCTGGGCCATCGCGTACGACACCGTTTATGCCATGGTGGATCGCGATGATGATTTGAAAATCGGAATTCGCAGCAGCGCGATTGCCTTTGGCCGTTTCGATGTGATCGCAGTGGGCGCGTGTTATGCCTTGTTTTTATGGTGCATGGCCATTGTGGGCCAGTCACTGCCGGGCACTGGCGGCCACTGGATCTATTGGGCTGGTTGGCTCATAACCGCGGCACTATGCCTGTTGTTGACGCTAAGGGTTCGAAGCCGAGACCGAGATGATTGTTTTGCGGTCTTTCGTGCGAACAACTATGTGGGTATTCCTTTGTGGATCGCCCTGGCCCTTCAGCTCGGTTTCTAGCTAAATTCTTTTGACATTTGCGCGCCACGATCGCATGCCGCCGTGAGCGCCCGCTCCATGACTGCCATGAACTGATCTTGCTCCAGGCTTGCGAGCGCTGCCGCAGTGGTACCGCCTTTTGAAGTCACTTTTTCTCGTAACGCTTCGGGCGATTCGTGAGAAGACTCCAGCAAAGCAATCGCACCTTTCAGGGTTTCCAAAGCCAGTTGTTCGGCTTGCCGTTTTTCAAGACCCAGCGTTGTGCCCGCATGGGCTAAGGCTTCGAGAAATCGAAAGACATACGCGGGGCCCGAGCCCGATAGCGCAGTCACGGCATTGATCAGATCCTCGCGTTCGACCCACACCACGCGGCCTACCGCGGCCATAATCGACTGCGCTTGCGCGCGAGCCCCTGCGCTAACCGTGGGCGCTGCGTATAAACCGGTGATTCCTTTTCCAACCAAGGCGGGCGTGTTGGGCATGGCCCGCACAATGCTCGTGTTCTTGCACCAGCGCGAGAGGGCATCAACCGATACACCAGCAGCAATTGAAAAAATCTTGGCGCTTGCCAATACGCACTTTACATTGTCACAGGCCTTTTCGCAGGCTTCTTGCATGTGCTGAGGCTTGACCGCTAACACCACCCAGGTGTTGTTCTCTTGAGCGAGGAAATCGCTCGGGCAATCTTGGGGGTCTAGCGTAAATTTCACACCGCTTGCGCCGGCATCGGCCGAGAAGCGATCGGCGAGTCGCTGTCGTGCTTGCGCATTGGGTTCAATAACATGCAGGCGTTGCATGGCGGCTGGTTGGTCGAGCAGCCCGCCGATCAGCGCGGTGGCCATATTACCGCCGCCAATGAACAGAAGGTTCATGCGAAATCCTTTTTCAAGAGTTGTTTCACCGGCACACCCAGCAGGCGCAAGGCTGCGAAATACACCAGTGCCGCCACCAGCAGAATGATCCCAAGCCAGACAATGCGCAAGAGCGGCGCGTGGGCCAGGCCTGCCCAATCGATCTCCAAAGCAATCACCGCAATTGCAACGCCCATGAGCACCGCGCCAAGTTTTATTTTTATCAAGAATACGAACCAGCCTTTTGTGGGCGAATAGATCTTGCGTTTTCTCAAGCCTAAATAAAGCAAGCCCGCATTGGCCAGTGCGGCCAAGCTCGTGGCCAAGGCTAAACCTGCATGAGAAAACGCGGGAACAAAAACCAGGTTCAACAGCTGGGTGAGCACCAGCGTAAAAATTGCGATCTTTACAGGGGTCTTGATATTTTGCTGGGCGTAAAACCCAGGCGCCAGCACCTTAATGGCAATGAGCCCAAATAGCCCGACGGAATAGCCCACCATGGCCTGCGAAACCATTAACAAATCCTGGTGATCGAATCGGCCGTAATGAAACAGCACGGCCGACAACGGCACGGCCAAAATCGCCATTCCAACGGCGCAAGGGATTGCCAATAACGCGACAAGTCGCAAGCCCCAGTCGATCAGGCTGTTCACACGCGCCATGTTCTGCTCGCTGTTGGCTTTGGTAAGACTTGGCAGCAATACCGTGCCCAAGGCCACGCCTAGGAGTGCAGTAGGAAACTCCATGAGCCGATCAGCGTAAGAGATCCACGACACGCTGCCTGCTTGCAATCGCGAGGCGATATGGGTGTTGATGATGAGGCTCACCTGCGCAACCGATACAGCCAGGGTGGCCGGCACCATGAGTGTGATGATTCGGCGCACATTCGGGTCGCGCCATGCGGCGATTAAGCCGTCATTTCTCTCGTCACCGCGAGGGGCCGCATAAGCCCTCGATCCGTCATTGCGAGGGGCCAGCGGCCCCGTGGCAATCTTCTTGCGCAAAGCCCACCCCATCAACGCCAATTGCGCCACCCCGCCCAAAATCACTGCAATCGCCAAGGCCCAGATCGGCTCTTCCAGATGCGGCGAAAGCAACACGGCGCAGCCAATAAACGACAGGTTCAATAACACGGGCGCAAACGCGGGCGCTTTAAATTCCGACCAGGTGTTGAGCACCCCCGAGGCCAGCGCCACCAGCGAGATCAACACAATGTAGGGAAACATCCAGCGTGTGAGCATCACCGCCAAATCGAAGGTCTCGGTGTTGCCCGAAAACCCGCCGGTCATCATCCAGACCAGAACTGGGGCGCCAATGATCGCCACCAGGGTCACCACCCCCAATACCGAGGCCATGACCAAGGCGGCGTGGCGGGCCAGCCGTAAGGCCGGTTCATCGCCTTCCTGGGCCTTGATCTTGCCCAGCACGGGCACAAAGGCCTGGGAAAAGGCGCCCTCGGCAAACAGGCGGCGCAAAAGATTGGGTAGCCGAAAGGCCACAAAAAAGGCATCCGTCTGGGCACCGGCCCCGAAATAGGCAGCGGTCAGGGTTTCCCGAATCAATCCCGTAATGCGGGACAGCAAGGTCAACCCACTAATCGTGGCGGCGGTCTTGAGAAGGTTCATGTTCCGCGCTATAGTTTAGGGCTTTTCCCAACACCATTAAGGAATTCCGAATCCATGGCCAATTCAGCGTCTGCGCGCAAAAGCGCACGTCAAGCCGCCGCCCGCCGACTGCGCAATGCCGGTCTGCGCTCGGCCTATCGCACCGCAGTGAAATCGGTGCGCAAAGCCGTCGCTACGGGCGATGCCAAAGGTGCCGCCGAAGCCTATCGCTTTGCCACCAGCGTGATTGATCGTATTGCCGACAAGAACATCGTTCACAAAAACAAAGCCGCTCGTCACAAGAGCCGCTTGGCTGCCTCGGTCAAAGCCGTCGCTGCCCGTTAATTTCCAGGGCGGCCTCTCTGGCCAAACAAGGCGGTGCCAATGCGCACCATGGTGGTCGCCTCGGGAATTGATTCTGCAACCGCCGCTTCCAAATCGGCGGACATTCCCATCGACAGCACATTGAACTGAGCCTGCCCAGCAGGCTCTAGTTTTTTGCGTATGTCTCTAAAAAGTTCACCAAGCATGCGAAAGCGTGCACGCTGCAGCGCTTCGTCTGGCGAAGGCTCGGGAATGGCCATGAGTCCACGCAGTGTTAGGTTGGGCAGACCTGCAATCTCAAGCGCCAAGGCCTGGGCCTCTTGCGGGGCAACGCCGCTTTTAGAGTCTTCACCGCTGACATTCACTTGCACGCAGACCTGCAGCGGGGCCAATGTTGCAGGCCGCTGCTCGGAGAGCCTGCGGGCGATTTTCTCGCGATCAATGGCGTGCATCCAGTCAAACTGTTCGGCCACATCCCGGGTTTTATTGCTTTGAAGTGGCCCAATGAAATGCCAGGTGAGCGTATCGCGATACGCTGATAGGGCAGCGATTTTTTCCAACCCCTCTTGCACATAGTTTTCGCCAAACTGTGTCGCACCAGCCGCAATTGCAGTTTCAACCACAGCGGCGGGAAAGGTTTTGCTCACGGCAAGCACCTCAATGCGGGCGGGGTCTTTGCCGTGCTGCGCACAGGCAGCCGCAATGCGCCGGGTAATTTGTTGAAGATTTTCAGAAAAACTCATGCCTTATTGTCGCGCATTGAGCCTGCCACCATGTCAAAGCGCATCCAGCGGCATTCGATATCGCCGTTAAACACCGGAATACGGCGCGAGGCTTTCAGGCGCATATGGCTTTCGAGTTTCAAATCATCGGTGAGCACCCAGGCAGCCCAACCGGAAAATTTTTTCTTCAGCTGCTCGGCCATGTTGCGTTCAAAGTCGTAATCTGCAGACTGTTCGTGCTCAGGTGTGCTTGATTGTTTTTCAAGTCGCTTGCCATAAGGCGGGTTCGTGATGAGCACCCCGTGTGCCGCGTTTGGCGCAATTGCTTTAAACGCAGCTACTTGCCACTCAATGGCATTCGCAATCACAGCCGGCAAGGCGCGCTGGGCGTTTTCTTTGGCGATTCGGATCATGCGTGAATCCTGATCGCTGCCAACTATTTTGGGAAGAAGCTTGGCCGCGCCGCTGCTGCCAACTTCGTTTTCGACTCGCTCAATGGACTGCTTCGCTTTCGCTCGCAGGGCCTGCCAGTTCACTTGGCCCATGGGGGAATTGGCGTGAAAGCGTTCAGCAGCGAACTCCCGTGGTGCGCTTGGCACATAGCCGGGCGGCAAACGCAAGGCCCACTGCAAGGCTTCAATTAATAAGGTGCCGCTTCCACAAAAGGGGTCGAGCAGGGCCGTTTTGCCATTCCATTGGCTCATCATGACTAAGGCGGCTGCCAGGTTCTCGCGCAAGGGCGCCTCGCCTTTTGCCTGCCGCCAGCCCCGCTTAAACAAAGGTTCGCCCGAGGTGTCGAGATACAGCGTGAGTTCGTTTTGATCCAGGTAAGCCCACACCCGAATGTCGGGGTGAGTGGTGTCAATCGAAGGCCGCTCGCCGCGTGCCTTGCGAAAGCGATCGCAAATGCCATCTTTGACCAACAAGGTTGCAAAATTACGGGCCAGGGGCTTTTCAAGTTTGGGTTCGCGGCCCACCGCAAGGTCAATGCGCAGGGTTTGCCGAACGGTAAACCATTGCTCCCACAGCACGCGAGTCGCAATGGCCCGAATGTCTTCTTGCTTGCGCACATTGCCTTTGCCTACTTCAATCAAGAGTCGCGTGGGCACTCGCGCCCACAGATTGGCATGCGCAATGGATTCGGGGCTCGCGGCAAAACGCACGCCGCCTCGGCCCTTTTTAATTTCTTGAAAGCCCGGCAAGTGGGCAAGCTCGTGCTCGAGCGTTTCTTCCAAGCCGGTGGGGCAGACCGCAAACCCGTTCAGAACTTTTACGGCAGAAGAAGCGGTGTTCGCGGACACTTAAAACGGCTTTACCACGACCAGCAAGGTCACCACAATCAAGATCACGACCGGGATCTCGTTGAACCATCGGTACCAGACATGAGAGTGCTTGTTTTGGCCCAAGCGAAAATCTTCAAGCTTGTTAAAGCACATGCCGTGATAAACCAATAACAACACCACAAGCGCAAGCTTGGCGTGCATCCACCCGCCGGTTAGGCCATAGCCCAGCCAGATCCAGGTGCCCGAGGCCAAGGCCAGCACCATGATCGGGGTCATGAACCGAAAGAGCTTGGTGGCCATTAACATCAAGCGGTCGCGCTCTGCGGTGTTGGCTTCACCTTGAGGCACCATGGCCTGGTTCACAAAAATTCTGGGCAAATAAAACAGGCCGGCAAACCAACTGGTCACCATGATGATGTGAAATGATTTCCACCAGCCAAAAAAAGTCTTGTCATCAAAGCCCATAAAGGCCAACAAAATAACCAAGGCAATGACCGAGTTGATCAGTACGCTTTTCAAATTTTCCAACGCTTTACTCCCTGATTTCGCCGTGGCCCATGACAATCCATTTATAGGTGGTCAGCCCCTCTAATCCCACCGGCCCACGGGCGTGAATTTTGTCATTGCTAATGCCAATTTCCGCACCAAGCCCATACTCAAAGCCATCGGCAAAGCGAGTCGAGGCATTGACCATGACCGAGGCGGAGTCGATTTGCCTTAAAAACTGCTGCGCTGTGGCGGTATTTTCGGTCACGATGGCATCGGTGTGGTGAGAGCCATAGTCGTTGATATGGTCTATCGCTTGTGCCAGGCCATTGACGATGCGAATCGCTAATATGGGCGCCAGGTATTCGGTGCGCCAGTCTTCTTCGGTGGCATTTTGAATGTCAGCGCCATCCAAGCCAAGCTTGGCAAGCTCGGCCCGCGTTTGGGGGCACACGCGAAGCTCAACTGACTTTTCCCGATAGATCTTGAGCAAACCCGGCAATACCTGGGCAGCAACGGGTGCGTCGATCAGCAAGGTTTCCATCGTGTTGCAGGTGCCATAGCGGTGGGTCTTGGCATTGTCCGCAATGCGAATGGCTTTTTGCAGATCAGCATCGCGGTCGATAAACACATGACAAATGCCATCAAGGTGTTTGATAACAGGCACGCGGGCTTCTTGCGTGATACGGGCCACCAAAGACTTTCCGCCACGCGGCACGATCACATCGAAATAGTCGGGCAAGGTGATCATGGCTGAGACGGCCTCGCGATCGGTCACAGGGATTACCTGCACACCGGTTTGGGGCAAGCCCGCAGCCTGCAGGGCTTGGCTAATTAAATTAGCGAGCGCCCGATTGCTTTCAATGGCTTCAGAGCCGCCGCGCAACACCGTGGCATTGCCTGCTTTAATGCATAAGGCAGCGGCATCGACCGTAACATTGGGCCGCGATTCGTAAATGATCCCAATCACGCCCAAGGGAACCCGCATCTTTCCAAGCGCAATGCCGCTGGGGCGCTTGGTCATTTCTCCGATTTTTCCGATCGGATCTTCCAAGGCCACAATCTGGCCAATGCCATCGATCATGGTGTTGATCGTTTTGTCGGACAGCGTGAGCCGATCAATAAATGCAGGGTCTTGGCCGGCCGCAGTGGCCCGCTCAATGTCGGCTGCATTAGCGGCCTTGAGTGCTACGCGATTGGCATCGATTAGATTGGCCAGGGTTTCAAGGGCCTGGTTTTTTTGTGCGGCACTGGCCGAGGCCATGATCCTGCTCGCAATGCGGGCCTGCTGGCCAAGGGCAATCACGCTTTGGCGAATGGGGGAGATCGTCGTGTTCATGATTGTGCAAAGTCTAGCGCCATGCGCTCAAGCGCGACCCAAGGGTCATCGTGTTTTAAGCCTTTGGTCATTGTATCGACCTCGGCTGCCTGGCGCAGTGCACGCCAAGCCTTGGCCGAGTTGGCCTTGCGGCAGGCCAGTGCGATGGGCCTTTCCTTGTGCCGCGGAACGCGGGCTTCGCGCAGGGCCTGCTCAATGCTTTTGCCGTTTTCCATGAGCCGCTGCGTGCGGGCCAGCATGCGCAAATCTTCTGTCAATGCCCACAGAATTAACGGCAAGGGCTCGGCTTCGGCTTTTAAGCCTCGCAGGATACGAATCGCACGGCCTGCCTCGCCGGCCAGCACGGCCTCGCCCAGCGCAAACGGACTAAAACGGGCAACATCGGCCACCATGGATTTGATTTCATGCACATCAATGGCATCGGTGCGGTTTTCATGGTGCAAGGCAAGTTTTAAGATTTCCTGGTTTGCCGCGATCAAATTGCCTTCAAACTGATCACACAGCCATGCAATCGTATCGGGTGTTGCACTCAAACCCTTTGCCCGCAATCGTTGGCTAATCCAGCCCGGCATGTCCGAGCGATACAGCTCGGGCACGATCACAATCACTCCGGCAACATCGAGCGCCTTAAACCACGAGGCACCCTGCATGTTGCGATCTGCCCGTGGAAGCGTCACCAACAAAGTGACATCGGCAGGCGGGTTATCGCACCACGCCTGAATTGCTTTGCTGCCCTCCGTGCCAGGCTTTCCTGTTGGAAGCCGCAAATCCATGAGCCGCTGCTCAGCAAACAAAGACCCCGTGCCGCTTGCTGCAAGCCAGCCCTTCCAATCGAAGCTTCGATCCGGCACTTCAACTTGGCGCTCACTAATGCCTTGCGCTTTGAAATGTCCCCGCAGTAAATCGGCAGTCTCTCCCACCAGCAAGGGGTCATCGCCCGAAATCGCCCACACGGTTTTCTTTTTTGCCGAGTCAAGCGTTTTCTGAAATTGATCGACAGACCGAAGCTCAACGCGCAGCTGCATGATCGCGATCAGGGAGTCGGCAGTTTTACGGCACGCAACCTGCGAATGAGCTGCTGTGCAATGTCTCGATTCATGTCATTTTTCATGAAATCTTCGGCGCTGGTCATGGCCAGGGCTTCGGATTCGCTGACTGAAATATCGCGGGTCTGCGAGATCTCTTGGGGCGCGGTGAGCTCAACACCAAAACCATCGGTAATGCGGTAGGCCACACGCATGCGCAGCTGAATTTCTCGCGGCCGGCCCGCACTGCTAAAGGCCACGACCGAGCGATCAAGAATTTGGTTGGTCACAATTAAAACAACCTGTGCCTCAACTGGCTTTTGCACCACCTTGATATTCGGCTGCCCGCCCATAAAGCGGCGCACTTCACGCGTGACATCTTGGTTACCTTGGATTGCAATGGTTTGAAACGGAAGGCCAAGATCAAAGCCCCGCACCTTAAAGCCGCAACCCGTCATGGTGAGCAGGCTTACCCCAATAAGACCGATCACAATCGCAACAACGACGGCCCGAATCCAGCTGCGGCGGCGTTGCCGAGCGGCACCTGCCCCCATGTCGTAGTAGTTTGTGAACATGCGCATGTGAGCAATCAGACCACAATATTCACGAGCCTGCCAGGCACCACAATGACTTTTTTGGCGGGCTTGCCTTCCGAGAACTTGGCAAAGGCTTCGGTGGCCAGGGCAGATTCCTGAATCTCTTGCTGGCCTGCAGTGGCTGCCACAGTGACGGCGCCTCGCACCTTGCCGTTAATTTGCAACACCAGTTCCATTGAATCGCGCACTAAGGCGGATTCATCCACGGCTGGCCAAGGTGCATTCAACATATCGCCGTGGGCGTTCGCATAGCCCAGGTCACGCCATAAGGCCCAGCCAATGTGCGGCACCACAGGGTAGAGCACACGCAGCAGAATCGATAACCCCTCGGTCAAGGCCAGTTGAAGATCAGGGGTTAAGTCTGTCTTGGCCGCGTCTTCAAGCGTGTTGAGCATTTTCATGGCGGCCGACACCACGGTGTTGTACTGGCGTCGTTGCATGTCAAAGTCGGCTTGCTTTAGCAGGCTGTGCATTTCCCGGCGCAGGTGTTTTGCCGCTTCGTTGGCAATGCCCGAAAAGTCTTTGGCGTCGCAGCGCAGGGTGGTTTTGATTTGTTGCGCGAACACCCAAAGCCTGCGCAAGAAGCGATAGGCACCCTCCACGCCAGCGTCGGACCATTCCAGGGTTTGCTCGGGCGGCGAGGCAAACATGGTAAATAGCCGTGCGGTGTCAGCGCCGTAGCGATCAATTAAGGCCTGCGGGTCAATGCCATTGTTTTTCGACTTGGCCATTTTTTCGGTGCCGCCAATGTGCACCGACTGGCCATCGGCCTTGAGCGTGGCGCCAACCGGCCGGCCTTTGTCATCAAACTGCACATCGACATCGGCCGGGTTGAACCAGGTTTTACGGCCTTCAGAATCTTCTCGGTAATACGTTTCGTTGAGCACCATGCCCTGGGTGAGCAGGTTGGAAAACGGCTCATTGAATTTCACCAGGCCAATATCGCGCATGACCTTGGTCCAAAAGCGCGCATACAGCAAATGCAGCACTGCGTGTTCAATGCCGCCGATGTACTGGTCCATGGGCATCCAGTAATCGTTGCGGTGATCGACCATGGCCTGGCGGGCATCGGGCGAGCAGTAGCGCATGTAATACCAGCTTGAATCAATAAAGGTGTCCATGGTGTCGGTCTCGCGGCGTGCGGGTTTGCCGCACTTGGGACAATCGACCTTTAAAAAGCGCTCGTCTTTGTTAAGCGGGTTGCCACTGCCATCGGGCACCAGATCCTCGGGCAGCACCACGGGCAGGTCTTGCTCAGGCACCGGCACTTCACCGCAATGGTCGCAGTGAATAATGGGAATGGGTGTGCCCCAATAACGTTGACGCGAAATGCCCCAGTCGCGCAAACGAAACTGCACACGCTTTTCACCCAAGCCCATGGCCGCTAAGTCATTGGCGACGGCATCGACGGCTTGTTCGTGATTTAAGCCATCGTACTTGCCCGAATTCACGCAGACGGTGTTGGATTTGTCAGCGTACCACTCGCTCCATGTCGTTGCACTGAACTCGGCGGCGCTATTTTTGGCAATCACTTGTTTGATCGCAAGACGGTATTTGATGGCGAACGCAAAATCACGCTCATCGTGGGCAGGAACGCCCATCACGGCGCCATCGCCATAGGTCATCAGCACATAGTTGCCCACCCACACGGGCACTTGTTCCTGTGTTAACGGATGCGTCACCCATAGGCCGGTGGGCATGCCTTCTTTTTCGCGCGTGGCCAAATCGGCTTCTGCCACACCACCGGCTTTGCACGCTTCAATAAACGCAGCGAGCTTGGCGTTGTTTGTGGCAGCCACTGTCGCAATCGGGTGTTCGGGCGCTACGGCCACAAAGGTCACGCCCATAATGGTGTCGGCCCGGGTCGTGAAGACAAACATTTTGCCGTCGTTGATTAACGTGCCGTTTGCATCTTTAATCTGATGCGGGAAGGCAAATCGAACACCTGTGGATTTTCCGATCCAGTTTTCCTGCATGATCTTCACACGCTCTGGCCAGCCCAGGCCTGCAAGATCACCGAGCAGCTCTTCTGCGTAGTTGGTGATACCCAGGTAATACATGGGGATCTCACGCTTTTCCACCACGGCGCCGCTGCGCCAGCCACGGCCATCCACCACTTGTTCGTTGGCCAGCACGGTTTGATCAATCGGGTCCCAGTTCACGGTGCCTGTTTTCAAATACGCAATGCCTTTTTCGCGCATTTTTAAGAACAGCCATTGGTTCCACTTGTAATAGTCGGGCGAACAAGTGGCCACTTCGCGAGACCAGTCAATGGCCAGACCCATCGACTGCATCTGCTGCTTCATGGTGGCGATGTTGTCGTAAGTCCACTTTGCGGGCGCAACTTTATTGGCCATAGCGGCGTTTTCTGCCGGCAGGCCAAAGGCATCCCATCCCATGGGCATGAGCACGTTATAGCCTTGCATGCGCAGCGCACGGGCCATGACATCGTTAATGGTGTAGTTGCGCACATGGCCCATATGCAGCTTGCCCGAGGGGTAAGGCAGCATGGAGCATGCGTAGTATTTTCCTTTGGGAAAGCGCGGATCGTTTTCGGTTGCCCGGTAGGCGTCGGTCTTGGCCCAAGCCGCTTGGGCTTGCGATTCCAGCAGGCGGGGCTGATACGAGTTCTCGGCCGATTGGCCTACGGAGGAAGACATTTTGAGGGCTTGTAGGGTTTGATTCGAGAAGCCGCAATTTTACCAACCCTTACAATCCAGCGATGCCCGACCTTCTACACAACCTCAACCCCGAACAACTCGCCGCCGTGACGCTTCCCGCTGAATCGGCTTTGATTCTTGCGGGTGCCGGAAGCGGCAAAACCCGGGTGCTCACCACCCGTATTGCCTGGCTCATTTCGACTGGCCAGGCCAGCCCTCAGGGCATTTTGGCGGTGACCTTTACCAATAAGGCCGCCAAAGAAATGCTGGCCCGTATTGGGGCCATGCTGCCGGTCAATGTGCGGGGCATGTGGGTGGGCACCTTTCACGGCCTGTGCAACCGATTGCTTCGGGCCCATCACCGCGATGCGAACCTGCCCGCCACATTCCAGATTCTCGATAGCCAAGACCAGCTCTCTGCGATCAAGCGTTTGCTCAAGCTCTTGAATTGGGATGATGAAAAATTTCCGCCTCGCCAGCTGCAATCGTTCATTAATGGCGCAAAAGAGCAGGGCCTGCGCGCCGCTGATATCGATGACTCCGACGGCTATAACAAAAAATTTATTGAGTTTTATCAGGCTTACGATGAGCAGTGCCAGCGCGAAGGGGTGGTGGACTTTGGCGAGCTGCTGCTGCGTTCGGTTGAGCTCTTAAAACGCAACCCTGCCTTGCGTGATCACTATCGCAATCGCTTTCGTCATGTGTTGATCGATGAGTTTCAAGACACCAATCCCTTGCAGTACGAGTGGGTCAAGCAGCTCGCAGGCGAGACGACTGCTGTATTTGCGGTGGGCGATGATGACCAATCGATCTATGCGTTTCGTGGCGCCGATGTAGCCAACATGCGGCACTTTGAGCGTGAATTCAAGGTGGCGCATTTAATCAAGCTTGAGCAGAACTATCGCTCACACGGCCATATTCTGGACAGTGCGAATGCGATTATTCGCAATAACACGGATCGGCTTGGCAAAAATCTGTGGACCGATGCTGGCGAAGGCGAGCCGCTGCGGATCATGGAGGCTGCCACCGATACGCTTGAGGCCCAGTGGCTGGTCGATGAAATCAAGGCGCTGATTGCCGATGGCATGGCCCGAAGTGAGATTGCCGTGCTGTATCGGAGCAATGCCCAATCGCGCGTGATTGAGCACACGCTCTTTAATGCAGGCATTGCCTATCGCGTATTTGGCGGCTTGCGATTTTTTGAGCGGGCCGAAATCAAGCACGCACTGGCGTATTTGCGATTAATGGAGAACCCGCATGATGACACCTCATTTTTGCGGGTCGTGAATTTTCCCGCGCGGGGCATTGGTGCGCGCAGCATTGAAGTGCTGCAAGAAAAAGCCATGGCCATGAAGATCTCGTTGGTTGCGGCCGTGCCCCATCTCGAAGGCAAACCCGGCGCCGTGCTAGGCGGCTTTACGCGACTCATTGAATCTATGCGCTTTGAGGGGCAGGGCTTAAAGCTCAATGAGCTTGTTGCCTTGGTGAACGAAAAATCGGGCCTGATTGCCCACTATCAAACCGAGAAAGATGGCCGGGATCGTGTTGAAAACCTTGAGGAATTAATCAACGCGGCTGCCGCATTTATTTCTGAAGAGGGCGAGCGGGTTACCGAAGACGGCGAGATTCAAATGCCGCCGCTCGTGGCTTTCTTAACCCATGCCTCGCTGGAAGCCGGAGACAATCAGGCCCAAGAAGGGCAAGATGCGGTGCAGCTGATGACCGTGCACTCGGCCAAGGGGCTTGAGTTCAACGCGGTGTTTATTACCGGTTTGGAAGAAGGGCTGTTTCCTCACGAAAACTCAGCCTCAGAGCCCAATGGCCTGGAAGAAGAGCGCAGGCTCATGTATGTTGCGATCACCCGCGCGCGACAGCGACTGTATTTGTCGCTGGCCCAAACGCGCATGCTGCATGGCCAGACCCGATACAACATGCGCAGCCGATTTTTAGATGAGCTTCCCGAAGCGCATTTGCGCTGGCTCACCCCACGCGTGAACACCAGCTTCATGAATTACGAAGGGGGAAGCGCCTACAGTCGCAGCGCCTACCCGGCTGCAAATGGCGTTCGCAAGGCGCCTGCAGCGCCGGGTGGCAGTGGCCGTGCCGCAAGCCTCGGGGCACACGACAGCGGCTTTAAGATCGGCCAGGCCGTGAGCCATGCCCGCTTTGGCCCCGGCGTGATTACTGGATTGGAAGGCTCGGGCGAAGATGCACGCGCCCAGATTCATTTCAAACGGGATGGACCCAAATGGCTTTTGCTCTCGGTGGCCAAGCTGGAGGCCGCTTAGTTTCGACTTATTTACCCTTGGTTTGATTCATTGTCTTGCCCAAACACAGCCTTGGTGCTGGCGTAAAACGAGCCATGGCCCACTGCCATCAAGATCAACGTAATTGGGAATAAAAATGCAGTCATGGTGTTGGGGTCTAAACCCAGGCCAGCATCGAGCAAGGCCATGACGGCGCCAATAAAAATGGTCAACCCTGCCCAGCTGATCGCATAACGCAGAAAAGCCCCTTTGTTGCGCCAGACTGCAAAAAAGCTAAAGAACAGCGCTTTGATGGGGGTAAAGCCAGACCACACCACCAGCTGTGGGGCAAACCAAAACGCCATCATCACCGGCAAATACAAGAGCACGCTGACGGTGGCCGATGTGCGCAGGCTACTGGCTTGCGCCTCATTGGGCACGGTGCCCATGGTGATCCACTCCACCAATACCCCACCGTCAATCAAGGTGGCGACCAGCATAATGGCCAGAATCTCAATCACATACCAAACGCCTAACATGAGCAGTGATTTGAACTGCTCTGAGCGAAATCCGCTGATCAGCAAGGGCGGTGCGGCAGTGCCTTGGGTGTCAATGGAGTGGGCAATGGCAATAAAGCCAAACGCCAGGCCCGGCGCCAGCACCAAGGGAATAATCACGCCCAGACCCGGAATAAAGGCCAGCATGAGCATGGCCGCCCAGTAAATAAACAAAATTAAAGTCCACGCCAAAGGCTGGCGGTGAAACAGGCGAAACCCAAGCGGCAACCAGGCTTGGCCTGCTTTTGACTCCAACAATCGGGGCTGGGGCAATAATTTCATGAAAAATCGAGATCCTCTCGGCGAATTCGCAACAGTTGCTCAAAGTGCCGTGGATCCTTGGGGGTGAGCATGGCCGCAGCCCGGGGCATGTGCCAATCGTAGAGCCTGGAGACCCAAAACCGATAAGCGGCGGCCCGCAAGGCCATAGGCCAGGCTTGGCTTTCCTCTTCGGTTTGCATGCGCACCGATTGATAGCCTTCCAGCAAGGCGCGAATTCTTTCGAAGTCGAATACGCCGAGCGAGTTAGGCTCATGGCGAATGCACCAGTCGTTGGCCGCTACTGCCAAATCGAAGATAAATGTGTCAATGCCGGCAAAATAAAAATCAATAAACCCACCCAGCACGGGACCTTCGGGAGTTTCTTCAAACAGCACATTGTCCCGAAACAAATCGGCATGCACCGCGCCTTTCGGTAGCCGGGAATAGAGCTCGGTTTTGTGAAATGTTTCTTGGGCGGCAAGCTCGTTTTTCAGTAGTTCGGCTTGTTCGTGGCTGACATGCGCCAGTAGTTGGGGAACGGTTTGTTTCCACCAAGACAGCCCACGCAAATTAGGCTGGATGCCTGGGTAATCAGCAACCGCCAAATGGGCATGGGCCATGGCTTGACCCAGGAGTTCGCAGTGGCGAGGGCTTGGATGTTGTGGCCAGCTGCCCTTTAGCCGTGTGGCCAGCGATGCTGGCTTGCCCTCACAACGATGAAGAATCTTGCCTTGGCGATCGGCCATGGGCCGCGGGCAGGCAACTTGGTGGTCTGCAAGGTGCCGCATGAGCTCCAAGTAAAAGGGAAGCTGCTCCGCCGTGAGTTTTTCAAACAAGGTGAGCACGAAGCGGCCTTGCGATGTGTCTACAAAGTAGTTGGTGTTTTCAATGCCTGCAGAAATGCCTTCAAACCCAGTGAGTTCACCGAGATCGAATTGGGAAAGAAGGCTGCGAAGTGAGTCTTCCGAAACAGAAGTAAAGACCGCCATTAGCGCGTGGGGGTTTCAAGTCGTTTGATCAAGCTCGAAGTATCCCATCGGTTGCCGCCCATCGCCTGAATCTCGCCATAAAACTGGTCAATCAAGGCGGTCACTGGCAGTGTGGCACCCAAGCGCGTGGCCTCTTGCATGCAAAGCCCAAGATCTTTGCGCATCCAGTCCACCGCAAATCCGAAATCGAATTTGCCATCGACCATGGTGGGGCCACGATTTTCCATTTGCCAGGATTGGGCTGCGCCTTTGCTGATCACATCGAGCACAAGCTTCATGTCCAGGCCTGCTTTTTTGCCAAAGCTCAGGCCCTCGGCTAAGCCTTGAATCACGGCGGTTACGCAAATCTGGTTCACCATTTTGGCAAGCTGGCCTTCGCCGTTTTCGCCAATGCGGGTAAACGCGCGGGAATAAGCGCTCGCCACAGGCTTGGCCTGCTCAAAGGCTTGCAAATCGCCGCCGACCATGATCGTCAATGTGCCGTTAATTGCGCCGAGCTCACCGCCCGAAACGGGAGCATCTAAAAAGTGCAGGCCCATGGCCTTGGCTTTTTTGCCGAGCTCGCGGGCCAGTTCAGCTGAAGCGGTGGTGTGATCCATGAACACGGCGCCCGCTTGCATGCCATGAAAGGCCCCTTCTGGGCCGATCGTGACGGTTGTCAGGTCGTCATCGTTGCCCACGCAAGCCAGCACCAAATCGGCGCGGTCTGCCGCCTCTCTTGGGCTGCGGGCTAGCCCAATATCGAACTGCTCATGGGCTTGCGCCCAGCGCTGGGCTTTTTCTGGGCTGCGGTTATAGACCACGACTCGGTGGCCGGCCTTGGCCAAGTGACCGGCCATGGGGCCGCCCATGACACCGAGGCCCAGGAATGCGAGCTTGGCTTTGGGGGAATTCATGTGGTGCTGCCTTTCTTTGGGGGGCGATAACCCCGTTAAACTTGCGAGTTGAGTGAAATTTTAGGCTATCCCCATTACTGACTGTCCAAGACCGGCTATGAATGTTTCAGAGATTCGCGAGAAGTTTCTTCGTTATTTCGAGTCCAAGGGCCACACCATTGTGGCGTCGAGCCCCTTGGTGCCTGCAAATGACCCCACCTTGCTCTTTACCAACAGCGGCATGGTGCAGTTCAAAGATGTGTTCTTAGGCCGCGAGCACAAGCCCTACAAACGGGCCACCACCTCGCAGCGCAGTGTGCGTGCAGGCGGCAAGCACAACGATTTGGAAAATGTGGGCTACACCGCGCGTCACCACACATTTTTCGAAATGCTGGGCAATTTTTCGTTTGGTGATTACTTTAAAAAAGACGCTATTCATTACGCGTGGGAACTGCTCACCCAGGTCTATGGCCTTCCTGAAGAAAAACTCTGGGTCACGGTCTATCAAGAAGACGATGAGGCTTACGATATCTGGGCCAATGAAATCAAGGTGCCCAAAGCGCGCATTGTTCGCATTGGCGATAACAAAGGCGCTCGCTATGCGAGCGACAATTTCTGGCAAATGGCCGATACCGGCCCCTGCGGCCCATGCAGCGAGATTTTTTATGACCATGGCCCCACCGTCTGGGGTGGCCCCCCGGGAACCCCCGAGGCCGACGGTGATCGTTATATCGAAGTGTGGAACCTCGTGTTCATGCAGTTTGAGCGCGATGAAGCCGGCAACATGACGCCGCTGCCCAAGCCTTGCGTGGATACGGGCATGGGTTTAGAGCGAATCGCTGCAGTGCTGCAGCATGTGCATAGCAACTACGAGATCGACCTGTTTCAAAATTTGATCAAGGCAGTGGCCCGCGAAACAGGCTGCCGGGATCTTGCGAACCCTTCCTTGCGTGTCATTGCCGATCACATTCGTGCCTGTAGCTTTTTGATTGTGGACGGCGTCATTCCGGGCAACGAAGGCCGCGGGTATGTGTTGCGCCGAATTGTTCGTCGCGCGCTGCGTCATGGCCATAAGTTGGGTCAGGCCCAGCCATTTTTTTACAAGCTTGTTGCCGATTTGTCCAAAGAGATGGGCGCGGCCTATCCTGAGCTTGCCAAGGCGGCTGATCGGGTTGCAGCGACACTCAAGCAAGAAGAAGAGCGTTTTGGCGAAACCCTGGAAAAGGGCATGCATATTCTGAGCGGCGCGCTTTCGGGCTTGAAGAAGGGCGAAAAGCTTGATGGCCAAACTGCATTTACTCTGTATGACACCTTTGGATTTCCGCTCGATCTCACGGCCGATGTCTGCCGTGAGCGTGAGGTAGAAGTGGATGAAGCAGGCTTTAATGCTGCCATGGAGCGCCAGCGCGAGCAGGCGCGTGCCGCAGGCAAGTTCAAGGCTGCCGATACCTTGGAATATTCGGGCGTATCCACAACCTTTGTCGGCTATGAGCGTCTTGAAGAAAGCGGCACGATTACGGCGATTTATCAAGAAGGCGTTTCTGTTCCCACGATGAAGGCGGGTGAGCACGCGGTGATCGTGTTAGACACCACGCCGTTTTATGCCGAGTCCGGCGGCCAAGTGGGCGATGCGGGCGAGTTGCGCGCAGGCAGCGCTTTATTTCAGGTGCAAGACACCCAGAAAATTTCAGCCGAGGTGTTTGGGCATCATGGCGTGTTGGGCCAAGGCAGCCTGAAGGTGGGCGATCGTGTGGTGGCCAGTGTCAACATGACACGCCGCGCCCACACGGTTCGCAACCACTCTGCAACGCATTTGTTGCACAAAGCCTTGCGTGAAGTATTGGGCAGCCATGTTCAGCAAAAGGGCTCCTTGGTCGACCCCGATAAAACCCGCTTTGACTTTTCTCACAATCAGCCTGTGACCGATGAAGAGATTCGTCGCATCGAGGCGATCGTGAATGCAGAAATTTTGGCCAATCAAGACACCAAGGCCCAGATCATGGCCTTTGACGATGCCATTGCCCACGGTGCAATGGCCTTGTTTGGTGAAAAATATGGCGACCAAGTGCGTGTGCTCGATATCGGTTCTTCATGCGAGCTGTGTGGTGGCACTCATGTCGCGCGCACGGGGGATATTGGTCTATTCAAAATCGTTTCTGAGTCGGGTGTGGCCGCCGGCATTCGTCGCGTCGAGGCAGTCACCGGCGAAAACGCCCTGGCGCTCATGCAATCCATGGAAAGCCGCATTGAGCAGGCTGCTGCGGTGCTTAAAGCCCCGCCAACTGAGCTTCCCGCACGTCTGGCGCAGATCATGGAAAACGTTAAAGCCATGGAAAAAGAAATCACTCGCCTGAAATCCAAGTTGGCATCGTCTGCGGGTGATGATCTTGCGAGCCAAGCCCAAGAGGTGAAGGGGGCCAAGGTGCTTGCCGTGCAAGTTGAAGGCGTTGATGTTGCCGCCATGCGCGAAATGCTCGACAAACTGAAGAACACCTTAAAAAGCGCCGCAATCGTGATTTCAACCGTTGAGGGCAGCAAAGTCAGCCTGATTGCGGGCGTCACTCAAGACCTGATTGCCAAGGTGAAAGCGGGCGAGCTGGTCAACCATGTGGCGACTCAAGTGGGCGGCAAAGGCGGTGGCCGGCCTGACATGGCGCAAGCGGGCGGCACCGATCCTTCGGGCCTACCCAAGGCATTGGCGAGCGTGCAAGACTTTGTTGCGTCCAAGCTTTGAGCGCGAACTCTTGCGTTATTTAAGTAGTCCATGTGCACTATGACCGAACCCAATCGCGTGCTCGACACGCGGGGCTTGAACTGCCCCATGCCGATTTTGAAAGCCAAAAAAGCCCTCAATGAAATGGGCGCGGCCGAGGTGTTGCGGGTGTTGGCGACCGATCCTGGTGCGGCGCGGGATTTTGAATATTTTTGCAAACACACTGGGCATCAGCTTATGGAAAGTACTGAGAACGGTGGGGAATTTGTATTTTTGATCCGCAGAAAGGATTAGACTTCCCGCTGAGGAGGAGGGATCGTCATTTGAGGGAGTGACGATCATTTTGGGCGCTAGCAATAGCGCCCTTTTCTTTTGGCCCGTCATTGCGAGCCCGCGAAGCGGGCCTGGCAATCTGCGTGCGGGTGCTAAAGGTTCTTCATCTGCTCCTTGACGCGAGCCAGT
>CAYTWR010000006.1:30838-39331 GCA_964442225.1 uncultured Burkholderiaceae bacterium
GCAATCTGCGTGCGGGTGCTAAAGGTTCTTCATCTGCTCCTTGACGCGAGCCAGTGCGGTTTCAAATGTGGCGAGCCGCTCTTTCTCTTGCGCAACCACCTCGGCTGGCGCACGGGCAACAAAGCTCTCGTTCGAGAGTTTGCCGTTTGCTTTTGCAATTTCGCCTTCCAAGCGCGCGACCTCTTTCGAGAGACGTGCACGCTCGGCTTCAATATCGATCTCCACCACCAGCATGAGCTTTAAGTCACCCACAATCTGCACCGGGGCGCGCTTGGCTTCTTCGCCTAAGGTGTTTTCAAAAGTCACATCGCTTAGGCGCGCGAGCGCTTTTAGGCTCGCTGCAATTTGTTGACGCTCGAGCGAGTCAACCCGCAAATCGAGCTGTGTGGTGGGGTGAGCGGCCTGAATATTTTCAAGACTTACTCGCAAAGGCACCTTCTCGGCAGGGGATAACCCCATCTCAGAGCGCAAGGCACGTACCGCACCAATCATTTCTTTGAGCTGGGCGATTCGTGCCTCTGAGAGCGCATCGATTTTCCCAGGCTCAGACCTAGGATATGGCGCAGTCACGATCGAATCAAACTCGCCGGCCGCGAGCTTGGCCGATCGTTTGGCTTGCTTCGCCACGGTTTGCCACAACGCTTCTGTAATGAAGGGAATGATCGGGTGGGCTAAACGCAGGGTTGCTTCGAGCACCCGCAGCAAGGTACGGCGTGCTGCCCGTTGTGCATTGGGGGCGCCCGTAGCGATTTGCACCTTGGCAAGTTCTAAGTACCAATCGCAGAACTCATTCCACACAAACTCGTAAATTTCTCGGGCAGCAAGATCAAACCGGTAATCGGCAAAGTGTTGCTCAACGGCTGCTTCAGTGCGTTGAAGCTGCGAGACAATCCAGCGGTCTGCAAAGGTAAAATTCAGCACGCCTTGGGGCCCGCAATCGCCGGCGCAAACATCCAGGCCATTGTCTTGGCCTTCGCAGTTCATCAGCACGAATCGCGTAGCATTCCAAAGCTTGTTACAGAAATTTCGATAACCCTCGCAGCGGCTTAAGTCAAAGTTGATGTTTCGGCCCGGTGTTGCAAGACTTGCAAAGGTAAAGCGCAAGGCATCAGTGCCAAAGGCAGGAATTCCCTCGGGGTATTCCTTGCGGGTCTTCTTTTCAATGGCTTGGGCTTGTTTGGGGTTCATCAGCCCCGTGGTGCGCTTGGCCACCAAGGCATTGAGGTCAATGCCATCGATCAAATCAATGGGGTCAAGCGTATTGCCCTTGGACTTGCTCATTTTCTGCCCCTCGGCGTCGCGCACCAAGGCATGCACATAGACATGATGAAATGGCACCTTGCCTGTGAAATGGCAGGTCATCATGATCATGCGGGCGACCCAAAAGAAAATAATGTCAAAGCCGGTGACCAGTACGCTTGACGGCAGATACTGGGCAAGCTCTGGCTTCAGATTGGGCTCGCCTTTGACGTGATCCCAGACTTGCTTGGGGTCGACCAGTGTCGAAAACGGTACCAAGGCCGAAGAAAACCAGGTATCCAACACATCCGGGTCGCGCACAAGACTGCCTGACCAGCCGGCTGTTGCAGCTTGCGCCTGCGCCTCTTCTTGTGTGCGAGCAACAAATACAGTGCCATCGTGAATGGGCTGATCGTTTTCATCAGCCTTATACCAAGCGGGAATCTGGTGGCCCCACCATAGCTGGCGTGAAATACACCAGTCTTGAATATTGTCGAGCCAGTGGCGGTAAGTCGAGGTCCAGTTTTCAGGGACAAATTTCACCTCACCGGATTCCACGACCTCCAGTGCGCGGCCGGCAATGCTTTTGCCCGGAGTGTGTGTGCCTTGTGGGGCGGGCTTGCTCATGGCCACAAACCACTGATCGGTGAGCATGGGTTCAATCACGGCATTGGTGCGATCGCCACGCGGCACCATGAGCTTGTGGTTTTTCTTTTCAATCAGCAGCCCAAGCGACTCGAGATCTTGCAGAATTTTTTCGCGGGCTTCGTAACGATCCAGGCCTTGGTAAGCCTTGGGGCCGTTTTCATTAATGCGTGCATCGAGCGTCAAGATATTGATTTTTTCCAGCCCATGGCGCTCGCCCATGGCATAGTCGTTAAAGTCATGCGCAGGCGTGATCTTCACGCAGCCCGTGCCAAAGGCAGCGTCGACATAGTCATCGGCAATGATGGGAATCTCGCGACCCACAAGCGGCAATTTCAGAGTCTTACCAATTAAATGCTGGTAGCGGTTATCGTGCGGGTTAACGGCTACGGCGACATCGCCTAGCATGGTTTCTGGCCGTGTGGTGGCCACCACCAAACCGTTGCTGCCATCGGCCATGGGGTAGTGAATCGACCATAAAAAGCCGTCTTCCTCTTCGCTCACCACTTCCAGATCGGAGACGGCGGTAAGCAGTTTTGGGTCCCAATTCACGAGGCGCTTGCCCCGGTAGATCAGGCCTTGCTCATAAAGCTTGATGAACACTTCCTTTACCACCTCGGAGCACTGCTCATTCATGGTGAAGTATTCCAAGTCCCAATCGCAGCTTGCCGCGAGCCTGCGCATCTGGCCGGTGATGGTGGAGCCCGATTGCTCTTTCCATTGCCATACGCGTTCGATAAATTTCTCGCGCCCAAGGTCGTGGCGGGAAATATTTTGTGCATCAAGCTGTCGTTCCACCACGATCTGCGTGGCGATGCCGGCATGATCGGTGCCGGGCAGCCACAAGGTGTTATCGCCTTTCATGCGATGCCAGCGGGTCAAGGCATCCATTAGTGTTTGGTTAAAGGCATGGCCCATGTGCAGTGTGCCAGTGACATTGGGCGGCGGCAGCTGGATCGAAAATGCTGGTTTGCCGGCTTGTTTCCCAGCCTGATACAGCTGGCGTGATTCCCACTGCGGTCCCCAGCGCTTCTCAATCTCTGCAGGCTCGAAGGATTTGGCGAGTTCAGGCGTGGCCGGTGGGTTCATGATTTTTTTGAAAGGTCGTAATTGTTAATGGCATAGCCGCGATCTCGATAAAACGCGAAGCGTTCACGGGCCTTGGCGCGATCAGTGTCGTCGGTGGAAACCACTTCGAACAAACGCACATAGCGTGAGAAAAACGGCGGCGGCTCGTCATCGAGATTTAACAGCAGGGTGTGGCTATGCAGCTTGGTGTCGGTATCCATGAGCAAAATTGGAGACTCTTGCGCCTCGGGCAAGGACACATGGCTATGCGGAATAAATTCCTCCGGCCACAAGCTCCATAACAGGTCGTCAAACTCATCAAGCCGAGCACGGTCGCTGCAAAATATTGCGAGCGGTGTTTCGAGCTGGGCCTGCCCCGCGTTAAAAATTTTTCGCGTTAGCCTGCAGGCGTACTCGAGCCGATTGGGAGTATTGAAGTGAAAGTCAATTGCAGTCATGGCCTGGGAGCATGGGAATTACTCCAGGCCTTTTTTCAGGAACTCGACCAGCAGCGGCACGGGCCGGCCGGTCGCCCCTTTGGCCGCGCCTGATTTCCATGCGGTGCCGGCGATATCCAGATGAGCCCAGCGATAGTTCTTCGCAAAACGCCACAAAAAGCAGGCGGCAGTGACACTGCCTGCGGCGCGACCGCCCACATTGGCCATATCGGCAAATGGCGACTTGAGCTGCTCTTGATACTCCTCTTGCAGGGGCATGCGCCAGGCACAATCCAGGGCATCTTGGCCTGCCGTTAACAGGGCCTCGGCTAGGCTGTCATCGGGGCTAAACAGACCCGTGTTAACGCCGCCAAGCGCAATTACGCACGCGCCGGTCAGGGTTGCAATATCCACAACCGAAGCGGGCTTAAAGCGTTCGACATAGGTGAGCGCGTCGCAAAGAATCAGACGGCCCTCAGCATCGGTATTTAAAATTTCAATGGTCTGGCCGGACATTGAAGTCACAATGTCACCTGGCCGTGTTGCCAGGCCACTGGGCATGTTTTCGCAGGTGGGAATCACGCCAATCACATTGCGTTTCAAGCCCATTTCAGCCACTGCGCGCATGACACCCAGAACGGTTGAGGCACCCGACATGTCGTATTTCATTTCATCCATGTCTGCGGGCGGCTTTAAAGAAATGCCGCCGGTGTCAAAGGTAATGCCCTTGCCCACCAGCACATGCGGTGCATCTTTGGCGGTGCCCCCGTTGTGTTGTAACACAATGAACTGAGGTGGCTGCATTGAGCCCTGCGCTACTGCCAGCAAGGCGCCCATGCCCAGCTTTTCCATGGCTGCACGATCCAGCACCTCGACTTTGAGTCGATACGACCGGGCTAGTGCTTTGGCCTGATTCGCTAAAAAGGTGGGCGTGCAGATATTGGGAGGGAGGTTACCTAAATCTTTGGTCTGCTCAATGCCGTTGGCCAAGGCTTGGGCATCGGCAATGATTTTCGGAGCCTCGGTGGGCCGCATATCTCCGGGCAACAGCATTTCCACATGCGTAATGCCTTCCGGAGTGGTTTTGGCGGCTGTCTTGGCCTTACCGCCCGCGCCGTCTTGATTGTCTTTTTTGGTCTTGAAACGCTCAAAGCGATAACCCGCTTCTCGCACGGCCAGAATGTGCGCATTGACACGCCATTCTCCGGAACGCTCGCCGTTTTTTGCCCTGACGGGCACATCGGTCAGAAACGAGGCAATTTTTTTGATTCCCTTGGAGCTGCTGACCGATTTCGCTGCAGACCGAACAGCCTCGTAGAACACTTTTTCGTTGAGATCTTCCCGCTTACCCAAGCCCACAAGTAAAGCCCGCGGCGAGGGCAGGCCGGAAAGGTCGCGCAACAACAGGTTATTGCCGGGCTTGCCATCGATATCACCGGCCTTGATCGCCCGGGCAACAGCGCCCCCAGAGACCTTGTCCAGGACCTTGGCTGCAGTGCTGAGCTCAACGGCTCCGCCGGTGGTGGCGCAAACGCCCACCCAAACGCAGTCGGCCGCTGCCCGGTCAACCGGTTTGTTGCTGGCGATGAATTCGGGGAGTTGGCGGACTTCGCCAGGGTCTTTAATTTCTCTCAAGTCCTTTGAGGCGGTAGCAGTCATGACAAAATGCCTTGAGTGGAAAACCTGCAATTATAAGGAAAATGATCTTTCAAAAATCCCTGCTCAGGGAACTGCGATCGGCTGCCGGCGGGGTGTTGGCGGTCCTGCTCACCACCCTGGTGACCATGACCCTGATTCGTGTTCTGGGCCGGGCCGCCTCAGGCCGCATTGACAGCGAGCTGGTGGTGCCCCTGATTGTTTTTAACACGATTAGCCTCATGCACACGGTGCTCATGCTCACCGTCTATATCGCAGTGCTGATCGTGCTGTCGCGATGGTGGAAAGACTCCGAGATGGTGATTTGGCTATCTTCGGGCAAGGGGCTGACCGACCTCATCGCCCCGGTGTTGCGGTTTGTCTGGCCCGTCATGCTGGTGGTGGCCGTGCTGTCAATGTTCGCCTCGCCATGGGCCCGTGAGCAGATCATTTCATTTGAGGAAGAAATTCGCGGCCGCGGAGATGCGCAGCGAGTGAGCCCGGGCCAGTTTCGCGAGTCGCTCTCGGGACAACGGGTTTTTTTCCTGGAATCTCCCGATGACGAGGCCGGAAGAATTGGCACGGTCTTTGTGCGGTCCGTGGAGCCGTCGGGCCAGCACGTCGTGTTGGTGTCCTCGACTGGGCGGTTCGAAAAAGACGATCAAGGCCAACAGTGGGTCGTGCTAGAAAAAGGCTATCGCACCGATTATTCGCCCGGCGGATTGGAATCTCGCACCATGGGTTTTGATGTCTATCGAGTGCGTTTAGATCAACCGGTGGTGAGCCCGAAGGCTGGACAAAATCTTGGCGCAACAGGAACGCTGGAGTTGATCGCCCGGGAGGATCGTGCTGCTAAAGGCGAGGTGGCGATTCGGCTTGGATTTCCCTTGCTGACATTAGCGTTGGCGATTTTGGCGATTCCCTTGGCCGTCACGAGCGCTCGCTCAGGCCGTGCAACGAACCTGATCATTGCGTTGTTGATTTATGTGACTGCGAGCAATTTATTCAGCGTCATTAAGTCCATGCTGTCGCAAGGCAAACTCAGTTTCTCGGTGGCATGGTGGCTAATGCCCGCGATCATGCTTGCCTTGGCCGCAGTTTTATTCTGGTGGCGATCAAAGCAACGGGCCGGCTTTCTCGATTGGCTGTTTCGCTTGCGCGCGAGCGCGTCTCCCCGAGTTGCAGGGGGGGGCACATGATTTTTTATCGTTACCTGGGCCGCAGCATCTGGCAATCCAGCCTTTTTGTGTTGGCGGGATTTTTGGCCATGTTTGTGTTTTTTGATTTTCTCGCCGAGGTCGATGAGGTTGGCATTGGCGCGTATCGAATTGAGCATGCGGTGCTGTTTGTGCTGCTTGGCATTCCGGGCCGAGTGGTGGAGTTGGCGCCGATTGCGGCATTGATCGGCACCCTCTGGGCGTTGTCTCAAAGCGCCGCAAGCTCTGAATTCACGGTGTTTCGAGTATCGGGCCTGTTGCCGCAAACCTCGGTTGCTGCCTTGCTTCGCATTGGCCTGCCCATGGTCTTAATCACCTTGTTGTTCTCTGAGTTTTTAGCCCCGTGGTCTGAAGGTTTTCGCAGCCGCGCGCGTGATGGCTTTGCATCATCGTCTGCTTCGGGCCAAATGCGATCCGGTTTGTGGCTGCGTGACGCTGCCGAACTACCTGGCCAACAAGCGAAAGGCTCTCGGTTTATTAATGCAGCAGGGCTTAAAACCAATCAAGAGCTCTCGCGCATCACGATCTATGACTTTAATTCTGACCAGCGCTTGGTGCAGGCGACGCGCGCTGAGTCCGCGAGTTTTTTGTCTGAGCGAGACGCGATTTCAACCTGGCAGCTCAAGAATGTTGAGATTGTCTCGTTTGCAGCCGACGGCACCGTGAGCCGGCGCTCGCAGCAAGAGCTCGCGCTTGAAGTGGCGTTGTCGCCCAATACGCTTGATGCGGTGATTACCAGCCCCGAGCTCATGTCATCGCTTGAGCTCTACCGTTATGTGCAGTACCTCAAGCAAAATAAGCTCGAGTCGACTCTCTATGAAATCTCATTGTGGAAGGGCTTGGTCTACCCTTTTGTCATTTGGGTCATGATGTTGCTGGCGTTGCCGGCCGCATTTTTGCAGGCCAGAGCCGGCGCGGTGGGCATGCGCGTGCTGGCCGGAATTTTGGTCGGTGTGGGCTTTCATTTGCTGAACAGCCTGTTTTCGCATTTGGGCGTGCTCACGACATGGCCCGCACCCTTAATGGCAGTGCTGCCCAGTCTCATGGCACTCATGCTTGCGGGAATATTCTTTTACTGGGTGAATTACCGGTAGCCCGGTTTCAGTGCAGTAAAATCGCGGTTTTCGATTATGGAGCGGCAAGATCTTGACGCATCAATGTTCTCTTGTGCCTTCGGGCAAGCAGTTTTCGGTCGATCACGAAGAAACCATTCTTCAGGCGGCGTTGCGCAGCGGCATTGTGTTGCCCTATGGCTGCAAAGATGGCGCCTGTGGATCGTGCAAGTCGCAGCTGGTCGAAGGTCAGGTTGACTATGGCGTGTATCAGAAAAAAGCCTTGTCAGATGAAGAGAAAGCCGCAGGAGGCGTGTTGATCTGCTGTGCCAAGCCGCTGACGGATGTGGTGGTCAACGCGCGCATTGTGGCCGCCGAGGGCATGATCACAGTGCGCAAGCTGCCGTGTCGTGTCATCAGCATTGCGCGTGCCGCACCAGATGTTGCGATTGTGAAACTGCAGCTTCCTGCGACCGAGAAATTTGAGTTTCTGGCTGGCCAATACATTGATTTTTTGCTCAAAGATGGCAAGCGTCGCAGTTATTCCATGGCCAATGCCCCTCACCAAGAAGGCCAGATTGAGTTGCATATTCGGCACACGCCCGGTGGCGCATTTACCGATGCGGTCTTTGGCACGGGAACGCCTTCGATCAATGCAGTGAAAGAAAAAGACATTATGCGGTTTGAAGGCCCGCAGGGCACTTTCTTTTTGCGCGAAGACAGTGCCAAGCCCATTGTGTTTTTGGCAAGTGGCACAGGCTTTGCGCCGATCAAGTCAATTATTGAGCACGCACTGTTTAAGAATATCTCCCGGCCCATGACCCTGTATTGGGGAGGCCGCAGGCCGCAAGATCTCTATCAGGCCGATATTGCATCGGAGTGGGAAAAGAAGCTCCCCGGGTTTAAGTTTGTACCGGTGATCAGCGATGCCCTGCCCGAAGACAATTGGGCCGGCCGCACGGGCTTTGTTCACCGGGCGGTCATGCAAGATTTTGCGGATCTTTCGGGGCATCAGGTCTACGCCTGTGGCGCGCCAATTGTGGTGCAGTCGGCCAAGCAGGATTTTATGGCGAAGTGTGGCTTGCCGGAAGAAGAATTCTTTGCCGATGCCTTCACCACGGCTGCTGATTTAGCGAAAACCTAATTTGTTCTTGTATCGTGGATCGCCACGTCGGCGTTGCCTCCTCGCGATGACGACTT
>CAYTWR010000006.1:39431-54464 GCA_964442225.1 uncultured Burkholderiaceae bacterium
TTGTTCTTGTATCGTGGATCGCCACGTCGGCGTTGCCTCCTCGCGATGACGACTTATCCGTCATTGCGAGCCCGCGAAGCGGGCGTGGCAATCCACTCACAGGCCTCTTAACTTCAAAAACTCTTTCAGCGCTTTTCCCGTGTGGGTTTTAAGTTTGCTCAGTTGCGCCGGAGTGCCCGCGCCAACCAAACGCCCCCCATTGGCGCCACCCTCAGGCCCAAGATCAATAATCCAATCGGCCTGCGCCCAGATATCGAGCTGATGCTCAATCACCACCACTGTGTTGCCGGCATCCACCAGCCGGTGCAGCACATGAATAAGCTTTTCAATGTCGGCCATGTGCAGGCCCACGGTGGGTTCATCCAAAACATACAGGGTGTGCAACTGTGTGCGGCCCGAGCTTGTCGATGCTTTGGCAAGTTCAGTCACCAGCTTGATTCGCTGTGCCTCGCCACCCGACAAGGTGGGGCTAGGCTGGCCAAGCGTTAGGTATCCCAGGCCAACATCTTGCAAGAGCTTGAGCGGTTTTTGCACCGACGGGTGATTTTCAAAAAACTCAACCGCCGCTTCCACGGTCATGGACAAAATATCTGACACGCTCTTGCCTCGCCACAACACTGCGCGAGTTTCAGAGTTAAACCGTGTTCCGCCGCATGAATCGCACAGCACGCGCACATCAGGCAAAAAATTCATTTCAATTTTTTGCCAGCCCTGGCCTTCACACAGCTTGCAGCGGCCATCGCCTGTGTTAAACGAGAAGCGGTTAGCGCCCCACCCACGCATGCGGGCCTCTTCGCTTTCTGCCAAGAGCTTACGAATCGTGTCCCAAAAGCCAATATAAGTGCCGGGTGTTGAGCGCGGGGTTTTTCCAATCGGTGTTTGATCAACTTCTAACACACGGTCAATTGATTCCCAGCCCGAGATTTTTTTGCATCCCGCCCAGGGTGCGGTCGCACCACCTTTCGCGGCACTTGTTTTGGCCTTCAGGTTGGCCAGCAGCACATCGCGCGCAAGGCTTGACTTGCCGCTACCGGAAACGCCTGTTACCACCGTTAAGCAATGCAGGGGAAACTCCACATCAATGGTTTGCAGGTTATGCAGACTTGCGCCATGAATCGCAAGGTGTGATTCCCCTTTTCGTCGCGGGTGGGGCGCATGGCGAATGGGCTGCGCCAAATACCTGCCGGTGAGTGACTCGGGCGTGTTGCTCAAGTCTTGCGGCTTTCCTTGTGCAATCACGCGGCCACCACGGCTGCCCGCCCCGGGGCCAATATCGATCACATGGTCGGCAAGCCGCACCGTGTCTTCGTCGTGTTCTACAACCACCAGGGTGTTGCCCTTTTCTTTTAATTGCACCAGCAAACGCAGTAGCGCCTGATTGTCGCGAGGGTGCAAGCCAATGGTGGGCTCATCCAGGACATAGCAAACCCCCTGTAGGTTGGAGCCAAGTTGAGCCGCCAGGCGAATGCGTTGCGCCTCACCGCCTGAGAGTGTTGGGGCAGAGCGGTCGAGCGATAAATAGCCAAGACCCACGTCATCTAAGAACTTGATACGGGAAGAAATTTCTTGAATTAGATCTCGTGCAATTTCCCGATCACGTGGCTCAAGCCCGCGCTCAAGCTCTGAAAGCCACTTGGGAATGGTTGAGATCGCCAGGCTCGACACCTCTGCAATCGTCGACTCTTTCAGACGAACGGCAAGCGCAGTTTTATTAAGCCTTGCGCCATGGCAGCTTGGGCATTGCCTGATGTCGTTTTCGGTATTGCCCGACTCTTGCCAGTTCTCCTCTTCACCGGTTTGGTCTTCGGTAAATTCGTCTAGCTTTTCGCCCGTGCCGTAGCAGCTGCCGCACCAGCCATGCTTGGAGTTATAAGAGAACAGGCGAGGATCTAGCTCTGCAAAGCCGGCGCCACAGCTGGGACAGGCGCGCTTGGTCGAGTGCACGGTAATTTGCGCCATGGGCTGATCGAGCGGCGCAATGACATGCACCACCCCATGGCCGTAGTTCAGGGCAGACTCCAACAGCGCGCGCACGCGAGCCTCACTGCCCGGCTTGATCACGGTGTCACCCAAGGGCAGCTCAATATTGTGTTCTTTGAACCGATCGATTTTTGGGAAAGGATCTGTTGCAACAAACTCGCCATCGACTCGTAAATGCGTGTGGCCCTTGCCTGCAGCCCATTTGGCCAAGTCTTGGTAAATGCCCTTGCGACCCACCACGAGCGGCGCTAAAAAGCCGACGCGTTGGTTGCGATGGCGTTTCATGAGGGCCGCAAGAATTGTCTCAATGCGTTGCGGTTTAATCGGCACATCGCACTGCGGGCAATGTTGAGTGCCTGTTTTGACATAGAGCAGTCGCAGAAAGTGATGAATCTCGGTGAGCGTGCCAACCGTGCTCTTTCTTCCGCCACGGCTGGTGCGCTGTTCAATGGCCACTGTGGGCGGAACGCCAAACACCGCATCCATATCTGGCCGGCTGGCCGGCTGCACAAACTGTCGTGCATAGGCGTTGAGCGACTCAAGATAACGGCGCTGGCCTTCCGCAAACAAAATATCAAACGCAAGGGTCGATTTTCCGCTGCCTGAAACCCCCGTGATAACGGTCATTTGCTCACGCGGAATGTCAACCGAAATGTTTTGAAGGTTATGTTCGCGCGCGCCATGAATTTCAATATCTTGATGAAAGGCTTCTTTCAGTGCCGCATTGCTGACCTGCGCAATGCCTGTCTCTTGTACCTGCGGCACACCAACATTGCCTGAAAGCTGCGCAAGGGCCTGCTCAAGTGCCCGGCCTGTATGAGACTCAGGGCAGGCAATCAGGTCGTGAACCGTGCCTTGAGCCACAATACTGCCGCCTGCTTCGCCCGCCTCAGGCCCCAAGTCGATCAGCCAATCCGAGGCCAACATAACATCTGTGTTGTGCTCAACGATCAATAGGCTGTGGCCAACCGCTTTCAAGGCCTGCAATGCTTTTAACAGCTTGGCAATGTCATCAAAGTGAAGGCCGGTCGTTGGCTCGTCAAAAATTAGCAAGGCACCTTTGATTTTTTTGTCCGCGGCTTGCGCCAATTGGCCCGCAATTTTTAGCCGTTGCGCCTCACCACCTGAAAGCGTGGGAACAGGCTGTCCGCATTTCAAATAAGACAAGCCAACATCGGCTAATGGGCTTAAGCGCCGCTCAATTTCTTCGTCGCCTGCAAAAAATTCAAGCGCTTCGCTGACTGTCAAATCGAGCACATCGGAAATCGATTTTCCGTTGAGCGTGATCTCAAGAATTTCGCTGCGAAATCGTTTGCCGTCGCAATCGGGGCAGCGCAGGTAGACATCCGACAGAAATTGCATTTCCACATGCTCAAAACCGTTGCCGCCACAGGTGGGGCAGCGACCATCGCCCGAGTTAAAGCTAAACGTGCCCGGCGTGTAGTTGCGTTGCTTTGATTCGGAAAGCGTCGCAAACCGTGTGCGGATTGCATCGAAGGCGCCCACATACACCACCGGATTTGATCGTGTGGTTTTGCCGATGGGTGATTGGTCAATGAGCACCACATCGTGGATTTTTTCTGCGCCCACAACCCAGTCGTGCTCACCAGGCGTTTCAGTGGACTTGCCTTTGGCTTTGCATAGGGCGGGGTAAAGCACATCTTGCACCAGGGTGGATTTGCCGCTGCCCGATACCCCCGTAATGCACACCAGTTGGTTCAGGGGCACGGCAAGCTCAACTGACTTTAAGTTGTTGGCCCGCGCACCCACCAGTTTGATGACTTCTTTCGTGGCCCGTGTCGCTGGGGTGCTGGGGAGGTCTTGTACCTTGCGTTTTCCTGCAAGGTAATCGCCGGTCAAGGTTGTTGCTTGGCGCAGCGCTGCGTAATTGCCGTTAAACAACACGGTGCCGCCATGCTCTCCGGGCCCCGGGCCCATGTCGATCACACGATCGGCAGCGGCCATGACCAGTGGATCATGCTCGACAACCACCAAAGTGTTGCCTGCATCGCGCAGCCGGTGCATGACACGCACAATGCGGTGAAGGTCTCGCGGATGCAGGCCAATCGAGGGCTCATCCAGAACAAACAAAGTGTTGACCAGTGATGTGCCCAAGGCAGTCGTGAGGTTAATGCGTTGCACCTCACCGCCCGAGAGCGTTCTGGATTGCCGGTCCAGGGTGAGATAGCCCAACCCCACCTCAGAAAGAAAACCCAGCCGCGACAAAATCTCACGGCCCACCAGGTCAGAAGCGGCTTGTTGCGCGGCGCTGCTGCCGGCAGTGGCGCCTTTGAGTGCTTCTTTTGCCCAGGCCAGCGCCGAATCAATGGGCATGAGCATGACATCGTGAATCGTTTTTCCGTTGACCGTCCACAGCAAGGCTTCGGGCTTGAGCCGTGCGCCATGACAGGCTGGGCACTCGGTATAGCTGCGATAGCGCGAGAGCAGCACGCGCACATGCATTTTGTAGGCTTTGCTTTCAAGATATTCAAAAAAGCGGTTGATACCGTACCACTGGCGGTTCCAATCGCCTGACCAGTCATCGTCTCCTTCGAATACCCATTGACGGTCTTTTTTGGAAAGATCTTTAAAGGCCACCTGGGTCGGCACGCCCTTGCGGGCGGCATATTTCAAAAGCTCCCTTTGGCAGTCTTCATACGACTTGGTTTGCCAAGGCTTGATGGCGCCCTCTGCCAAGGATTTGCGTTCATCGGGAATGACCAGGCCGGGGTCAATGCCAATGACTCGGCCAAAGCCACGGCAGGTTTCACACGCGCCAATCGGTGAGTTAAACGAAAACAGTGCGGGCCTGGGCTCGCTGTACTGAATTGCGCACGGCGCGCAGGCCAGGTTGCTGGTGAAATCGTGTGTGGCCTCGCCAATCGTGATTCGACATTTGCCATGGCCATAGCGCAAGGCGGCTTCCACCGACTCGTGAACTCGGCTGCTGGGCGTGTTTTGGCGCAGCACAAAACGGTCTTGAATGACATACAGCGTGTCGGCGGTGCGTGACTGTATCTTGGTAAACCCCTGGGCCGAGAGCCAGTGTTCAATTTGCGCATCGGGCAGTGATTCTGGCGTGCGAATCGGAAAGCTCACTTCAATGCGCGACTCCAGTGGGCTTGCCGAAATGATCATGGCAATGCCTTGAGCGGTATGGCGTTTAACTGGCTTGGCGCACGACTGACATTGCAGTTGGGCGAGTCGTGCAAACATGAGCTTGAAGTGATCTGTGAGCTCGGTCATGGTGCCCACAGTGGAGCGCGATGTTCTGACCGGGTTGGTTTGGTCAATCGCGATTGCCGGCGGCACGCCCTCTATCTTGTCGACCTGGGGCTTGTCCATGCGATCGAGAAACTGCCGCGCATAGGCCGAAAATGTCTCGACATAACGGCGTTGCCCTTCTGCGTAAAGGGTGTCGAACACCAGGGAGCTTTTGCCGGAGCCTGACACTCCGGTCACAACGATCAGTTCGCCAAGCGGCAGATCAATATCAATATTTTTTAAGTTGTTTTGACGGGCGCCACGAATTCGAATGGCCCCGCGGGCCAGTGCCGAAGGCTTGTCGAGAGCCCCCATGGCTTAATGCTTATGGTCGTGATCGTGATGATCATGGCCACAACCCGGGCCGTGGACATGGCCTTTGGGTGTGTTTTCTTCAGCAAGAAGCGCCGACGATTTTTCTTTCATTCCCTGGTCGTTTTCGGCATGAAAGTGATCCATGCTGGTGAGCACACGAAAGCCAATCTCTTTTAAAGCGGCGGCGGCTTCATCACCTGCCGCTTCGCCACGCGGGAACTTCACAAAGTTGTTGCCGATCTCTACGGCAACACTGCGCGCAACCAAATAGCGCACAACACGCATGAGCAACTGGGCTTGGCCCGAGGTGTAAACATACAGCTTGATCCGAGGGTGATCGTGCGAGGTCATGGTTTAGTCCGATACTTTGAGCATGATTTTGCCGACATGGGCAGAAGATTCCATTAGATCATGGGCTTTGCCTACTTCGTGCAGGGGAAAGACCGAATGAATGACGGGCAAAAGCTTGCCGGCAGCAAGTTCGGGCCATAGCGCGTGGCGCAGGCTGAGTGCGATCCGGGTTTTTTCTTCGTCAGATCGGGCGCGCAGGGTCGAGCCGGTAATGGTGAGACGCTTCATCATCATGGGCATGAGGTCAATCTCGAGCTTGCTTCCCTGCAAAAACGCGATTTGCACTAGCCTTCCTTCGGGGGCAAGGCTGCGCAGGTTTTTCTCAATATAAGCACCTCCCACCATATCCAAAATGAGCGCAAGCCCCTTGGCGGGCTTGACCGCCTCTTTCACCGCGGCGACCCAGTCTTCGGTTTTGTAATTGATCACCAGGTCGGCGCCCAAGGCCTTGCAAGCCTTTGCCTTATCTTCAGAGCCCACTGTGGTGAAAACTTTCGCGCCGGCCCACTTTGCAATTTGAATGGCGGTAACGCCAATGCCACTTGAGCCACCGTGAATCAACACCGTTTCGCCTGCACGCAGCTTGCCGCGTTCGATCAGGTTGGCCCACACCGTCATATAAGTCTCAGGCAACGCGGCTGCTTGCAAAAGCGATACATCTCTGGGAATTGGGAAACAGTGACCCGCAGGCGCAATCACGGCTTGCGCATAACCGCCGCCCGGGGTTAACGCGCAGACTTGTTGGCCCACTCTCCATTGCGTCACGCCCGGACCGATTGCCTTGATGGTGCCGCTGACTTCAAGGCCCATATAGGGGGATGCGCCGGGTGGCGGCGGGTAAGACCCTTTGCGCTGAAGCAAGTCGGGGCGATTGACGCCTGCGTAGGCCACTTCAATGAGTACCTCGCCCGCTTGGGGTGTCGGGGTTTCAATATCGATCAGGCAAAGCGCGGGGTCGTGTGCAACAACTTTCATCAATTACTTCCAGGAATCCTTGAGGGTGACCGTGCGATTAAACACGGGCTTGCCAGGTTGTGAGTCGGCGTAGTCGGCAACAAAATAACCGTGGCGTTCAAATTGAAAACGCTCCTCTGGCGTTGCGTGTTTCAAAGAGGGTTCAAGCGCCGCTTGAATGACCGCAAGAGAATTCGGGTTGATGTCATCCAGGAAATTACGCTCAAGATCTTGCGCATCGCCTTCGCGTCGCGCGCCTGGCATTGGGTGTGAAAACAGCCGGTCGTAAAGGCGTACCTGTGCCATATAGGCATGCTTGGCGCTGACCCAGTGGATATTGCCTTTGACTTTGTAATTGTCAGCCCCGGGTGTGCCGCTCTTGCTGTCTGGAAATATCTTGGCGCGTACTTCAGTGACCACCCCTTGCGCATTCTTATCAAAGCCGGTGCACTCAATCACATAGCCGTAACGCAAGCGTACCTGGCCGCCCGGCGAGAGGCGGAAAAAACCTTTCACGGGCGATTCCATGAAGTCTTCGCGCTCAATCCACAGTTCGCGCGTTAAGGGCACTGCCCGCTTGCCAAGCTCGGGCTGCTGGGGGTGGTTGGGCGCATAACATTCTTCTTCATGGCCTGAATCAACATTTTCAAGCACGAGCTTTAAAGGATCAAGCACTGCAATGCGGCGTAGTGCTGTCTCATTTAAATGATCGCGCATGCATTCTTCCAGCACGCTGTAATCAATCCAGCCGTCAGATTTTGACACGCCGATTATTTCGGTAAAACGGCGAAAGCCTTCGGCGGTGTAGCCGCGCCTGCGTGCGGCAACTAAGGTGGGCATGCGTGGGTCATCCCAGCCATCGACATGTTTATTTTCAACAAGCTCAATGAGCTTGCGCTTCGATAGAACCACATAAGTCAGGTTTAGGCGCGCGAACTCGTATTGATGGGGAAGGGCCTTGGGATCGAGCTTGCCGCATGCGGCTACTTGCTCGAGCAGCCAATCATAGAGCGGCCGATGGTCCTCGAACTCGAGTGTACAAATGGAATGGGTAATGGATTCGATCGCGTCTGACAGGGGGTGCGCATAGTCGTACATTGGGTAGATGCACCAGGCATTGCCGGTGCGATGGTGCTCGGCATGTCGAATGCGATACAGCACCGGATCACGCATATTCATATTGGGCGAGGCCATGTCGATCTTTGCGCGCAGCACATGGGTGCCATCGGGAAATTTCCCGGCCCGCATATCTCTGAATAGCTGCAGGCTTTCTTGGGCAGGGCGATCACGAAACGGCGAGTTTTTGCCAGGTGTTGTTAGCGTGCCGCGATTGGCGCGAATCTCTTCAGCGGTTTGTGAATCCACATAGGCCTTGCCCGCCAGCACCAGGCTTTCTGCAAAGTCATAGAGCTTTTCGAAATAGTCGCTTGCAAAGTAATGGTGGCTGCCCCAGTCAAAGCCTAGCCATTTCACGGCGGCCTCAATCGCATCGACATATTCCTGCTCTTCTTTTGTGGGGTTGGTATCGTCGAGCCGCAAATGGCAGCGGCCTTGATAATCGCGGGCCAGGCCGAAGTTCAGGCAAATCGATTTGGCGTGGCCAAAGTGCAAATAGCCATTGGGCTCTGGCGGAAAGCGCGTGACCACGCTTTGGACCTGACCTTGGGCCAAGTCGGCATCGATAATGTTGCGAATAAAGTTAACGGGGGCTATGGAAGGGTTATTCATGGCGCGCGAGCAAATGCCGAAACCCCGATTTTAGCTACACTGGCAGCTTCCCCTCTTTGTTTAGGACTGCTGCCGGTGAGCGCAAAGCCCCAAGACCGACTATTGCTGATCGATGCCTCGAGTTTTTTGTATCGAGCCTTTCACGCCTTGCCAGATCTTCGGAGCAAATCGGGCTTTCCGACTGGGGCGCTCACGGGAATGATCAATATGCTGCGCCGGGTGCAGGCCGAATGGCCTTCGCGCTATGTGGCCTGCGTATTTGATCCCAAGGGCCCCACCTTTCGCGACGAGATTTATTCGCAATACAAGGCCAATCGAGCTTCTATGCCAGAAGATCTGGCGGCTCAGATTACGCCCGTTTTCGAGGCGGTGCGCGCCTTGGGTTGGCCCTTGTTGCAGGTCCCCGGAGTCGAGGCCGACGATGTGATTGGCACTTTGGCCAGACAGGCAAGTGCCAAGGGTTTAGCAACCGTGATCGCCACGGGAGACAAAGACCTGGCTCAGCTGGTCAACGACCAAGTGATTTTGATTGACACCATGAGCCGCGATGGCGGCCCCGCAAAAGTATCAGACCGTTCGGCGGTCATTGACAAGTTTGGCGTGCCGCCCGAGCGCATCGTGGATTACCTTTCTTTGGTGGGCGATGCTTCAGATAATGTTCCGGGCGTTGAAAAGGTCGGCCCTAAAACTGCGGCGAAGTGGATTGCACAGTACGGATCGCTTGATGCGGTAATCGCCGCCGCCGATCAGGTGAGCGGCGTGGTGGGTGAAAACCTGCGCAAGGCATTGGATTGGCTGCCGACCGCCAAAGTCCTGGTCACCGTAAAAACCGATTGCGATCTGTCGCAGGCTGTGAGCAGCTTTGATCAAGCGTTGACTTTTCAGGCGATTAACCAAGCTGAAATTGAGAGGCTGAAACAGCAGTATCAGCTTGATCGAAGCTTGCGTGGCATTGGGCAAGCCGCAAGCGTTGCCGGTGTATCCGTACCGCCCGAGCCCAGTTTGGCCGCGGCAAGCTTATTTGACTTAGAAACCCATTACACGGCGGTTCTTGAGTGGCCCGAGTTTGATGCGATGTTCCAAGCGATCAATCAAGCAGATTTGGTTGCTGTAGACACAGAAACCACATCGATTGATGCACGTGCTGCCAACATTGTTGGGTTGTCGTTTTCGACCGCAGTGGGCAAGGCCTGGTATGTGCCGCTCGCGCATGACTACGCAGGCGTGCCTGCCCAGTTGCCCGCACAAGAAGTGCTTGCAAAATTAAAACCTTGGCTTGAAGATGCCTCGCGTAAAAAAGTGGGCCAGAACTTAAAGTACGACCAACATGTGTTTGCCGGTGCCGGAATTTTTCTTCGCGGAATCGCACATGACACCTTGCTGGAGTCTTATGTGCTGGAGGCCCATAAATCACACGATCTGGAGTCGCTAGCCCAGCGGCATTTGGGCCGCAAGGGCCTTAGTTACGACGAGGTTACCGGCAAAGGCGCCTCTCGCATTGGCTTTGAACAGGTGGCCATTGACACGGCCACGCGTTATTCCAGCGAGGATTCTGATTTTACTTTGCATGTGCACGAAACCCTTTGGCCGCAGATTCAATCTTCGCCAGAGCTTTTGAAAATCTACGAATCCATTGAAATTCCAGTCGCCCAGGTGCTGTGGCAAATGGAGCACAACGGCATTGAAATTAATGCCCCATTGCTCGAGGCGCAAAGCGAAGAGCTGGCCCAGAAAATCTCCGCCCTAGAAGCGCAGGCTCACGAACTGGCTGGCCAGCCTTTTAATTTGGGTTCGCCCAAGCAGCTCGGCGAAATTTTGTTTGGCAAGCTGGGCTACGCGCCGGTTAAAAAAACTGCAACCGGTGCTGCCTCAACCGATGAAGAAGTGCTTGAAAAACTTGCCGAAGACTATCCCCTGCCGAAAGTGCTTTTAGAGTGGCGCAGTCTCTCAAAACTAAAGTCGACGTATTGCGACAAGCTGCCCAAAATGGTTGACACGAAAACAGGTCGGGTGCACACAACATTTTCACAAGCTGTGGCGGTCACCGGCCGGTTGGCATCCAGCGACCCGAATCTTCAAAACATTCCGGTGCGCACTGCTGAAGGCCGCCGTATTCGGCAGGCGTTCGTTGCGCCAGCAGGCTTTAAGCTCATGTCGGCCGACTATTCGCAAATTGAGCTGCGGATCATGGCGCATTTGTCACAAGACGCGGGGTTGTTAAGGGCATTTCAGGCGGGAGAAGATGTTCATAAAGCCACTGCCAGCGAAGTGTTTGGCGTGCCGCTGGATCAGGTGAATTCAGAGCAGCGCCGTTATGCCAAGGTGATTAACTTTGGCCTGATTTACGGCATGAGCGCTTTTGGGCTTGCCCGCAATCTCGACATTGATCGTGGCGTGGCCAAAAACTACATCGATCAGTACTTCGCCAAATACCCTGGAGTGGCGCGATACATGGATGACATTCGTCAGGCCGCCAAGGCGCAAGGCTATGTGGAAACCGTATTTGGCCGCAGGCTGTGGTTGCCTGAAATCAACTCACCCAACGGGCCACGGCGGCAGGCCGCTGAGCGGGCGGCCATTAATGCCCCTATGCAGGGCACAGCCGCGGATCTGATTAAGCTGGCGATGATCGAAGTGCAGCGAAGTTTGGAGCAAGAGCAGCTAAGATCTCGCCTGGTTTTACAGGTGCATGACGAGTTAGTGCTGGAAGTGCCGCAAGACGAGGTAGAAACGATTCGTGGCTTGTTGCACGAAAAAATGGTGCGTGTGGCGTCGCTGCGTGTGCCGCTGTTGGTTGAAGTGGGTGTTGGAGATAACTGGGATGAAGCGCATTAATGCAACTGCAGGCGTGCTTAACGATAAAAGGGGACTTGTCATGCTGGATTCTTTAAAGCAAGAGATCGATTCTTTGTCGCCAAAAACTGAAACCGGCAGCTCCCGCCGTGGTTTTATTCAAGGCTCAGTGGCTGCAGGCTTTGCGGCTGCGGTTGTCCCCACCGGCCCTTTGCTTGCCCAAGTGATCACCACGGATACGGTTGGCTTAACGGCGGGTATGGTGGAAATTCCTGCCAAAGACCGAAAAATTCCCGCCTATCGGGCCATGCCCACGGGCAAGACAAGGCTTGGCACTGTGATTGTGGTGCACGAGATCTTTGCAGTGCATGAATACATTAAAGACACATGCCGCCGCTTTGCCAAACTGGGCTATATGGCCATTGCGCCTGATTTTTTTGTGCGCCAAGGCGATGTCAGTCACTACAAAAACATTGCGGACATTTTTGCCAATGTGGTGAGCAAGGTGTCTGACACCCAAGTGCTTGCTGATATAGAAGCCACATTAAATTGGGCGGCCGCCAATGGTGGCGATGCAGCCAAAATGGGCATTACCGGGTTTTGCTGGGGCGGCCGCATTGTGTGGATGTCTTCTGCAGCGACCCAGAAAATGAAGGCTGGCGTGGCCTGGTACGGAAGGCTCATGACGACTGTGAACGACGCCACCCCCACTCACCCCCACAATATTGCTGACAAGCTGCAATTTCCTGTACTGGGCCTGTATGGCGGCAAAGACGATGGTATTCCCAATGACACCGTCACTGAAATGGAAACCCGCTTGTCGTTTGGCAGCAAAGCCTCGCAAGAATCGAAGATCGTGGTCTACCCCGATGCACCGCATGCCTTTCATGCAGACTATCGGCCAAGCTATCGCAAAGACGCCGCAGAAGATGGTTTTCAGCGTGCAGTGGCCTGGTTTAAACAATACGGAGTTACGTAAACATTATGTTGTTGGCTTATACCTTGCTTGCGGCCGTAGCGGCCACCGTTGTGTCGATTCTAATGGCGGCTGTCGTGTCGCTCGGGCCGCTTTCCAAATGGGTCGAGCGCCTGGTGAGCTTTTCTGCGGGCATGTTGTTGGGTGCTGCCTTGTTGCACCTGTTGCCTGAAAGCGTGCACATGGGAGGCGAGATTCATGGGGTTAGTCTGGCCTTGTTATGTGGCTTGGTGGGCTTTTTTGTTTTGGAGCGGCTGGCGATTTTGCGCCACGATCACCACCATGAGCACGATGGCCATGATCACCCCCATGGGCATGATGCGCGCACAGCCGGCCGTGGTGGCTGGGCCTTGTTAATTGGTAGCACGGTGCATGCGTTTGCCGATGGCGTGTTGATTGCCGCTGCGTTTTATGCCGACCCAGCTCTTGGTGTGCTCACAGCGCTTGCCGTAGCCACCCACGAAGTGCCCCAGCAGATTGGCAACTTTTTAGTGTTGTTAAACAGCGGCTTTACAAAATCAAAGGCGCTATTTTTTAATGTGTTAACCGGCTGTGGCGCTTTTATGGGGGCGCTGCTTGGCTTTATTTATTTTGGCGAGGCTGTTGATTGGGTGCCGTATGTGTTGGTGGTGGCGGCCGCCAATTTTATTTACATTGCGCTTTCCGACTTAATTCCGCAGCTGCATGCCCAAGCCCATGAACACGGCCGCGGCGGCCTGAAGGCTGCGGCATGGCAGCAGCCCGCACTCATGCTGGTGGGCATTGCCGTAGCAGGCTTTGCAGCAAGCATTTTGCACGCGCATTAACCGCCAAATTTCCTTACATCAGCCTTTGGTCTAGAACCTCTGGCTGATTTCTTTCCGCGCCCTGCGGCTTGATCATCGTCTTCGAACCGGCTCGTTGAGCCGGCATTTTCGGAGATTGATATGCGCAAGTTATTTAACCCTCGCTGGGCCAATGCCAAGCTTGCATTGGCAAGTCGTTTTGTTGAGCCTTTAAATTCACGATCTATTCCCTTGGGCCAGGGCATGACGGAATACATCATTGTCGTCGCTGTTGTTGCTGTCGCCGCAATTGGCGTGTACAGCATGCTTGGCCAAACCATTCGAAATCAGACGGCGGGCATTGCTCAAGAGATTTCTGGCAACGATGCGGGAGGGGCTATGAACGCCGCGACAAGTTCAGCGGCTGCTGCCAAGTCGCAGGCCAATACGCGCAAAGACTTGAAAAACTATAACCAAGACAATCATTAAGTCGAATGTTGTCGCCTTTTGCTCGATCCCCCGCCCGCGGCGCTGTCTTGATCATTGGTTTGGCTGTGATTGCAACCGCTTGCGTTTTGGCGATTGCCATCTCGCAATCCGCAATTTTTACAAATGACAAGGCGCGCTCCCTCGCGGTTGCAGATGCTTCAGCCAAGTCAGTTGCAACATGGTATGCACAAATTCTTAATTACGACGCTTATAGCAATCGGGCGATTGCGGCCAACGAGATCATGATGGCCCAAGCAGTCACTTTGGTGGCCTGGACGCAGTATGTACAGAGGCTTTCAACGAATGCTGGCACTGTTGCATCGGTGGTTCCCGCGCTTCGTCCGGCCGCTGAAATGATTCGTGAAGTCTCTACCGTGAGCCATCAGCTCGCACGTGCGGGGGCGATGACCGAGGTGCCTTTACGATCCGCTTACACCCGGGCTTTGCAAAACAGCCAGCAAATTATGCATGCCGCCGCAACTCCCTTCGGGGCTCAGGCGCTTGTCAATGAGGTGATCTGGACCGCCGATCCGCGTTTTTTTGGGCGAATTATTCCAAGCAGTGACATTTCTGCATTCTCAAGTTTTAGCAAGGCAAATTCCGGGGCAGATCGGCGAGAGCTTGCGAACCTGGTGCGTCGAGCTCAAGACAGTTTTTCGCAGAGAAGGGCCACGGACCAGCGCCTGTATTTAATGCCCACAACAGGTTGTATTCCTACCAGCATCGACCGGGCCTTTGGCAAGCTGATACGTCGGGGCGGGACCTGGTTTACGAGTGATTATCGTGACATTGAGGCTGCTGACACCCTGTCGATTCACACTTGGAGACGGAGAAGCCGCTGGAATCCAACCTGTGGAAGCATTGGAGAATCAATTCCGTTGGGCTGGGGCGCATCCGATGCCACATCAAAGAGAGCTGGCATTCGCGAAGACCCTGCTGGCGTGAGTGCCAATGGAGGCGCGTTCTCGAGAGCGAAATCTAGTCTGGTGAGCATTCCGGGCTATTTGGGCCTAAGCCCCACGCGAGAGCTTAGCGCTGCGCTCGCCCAGGCACGCCAAAACGCCTCTGTTCGGGTGCCGGTTCTGGTTCGATTGCCAGCCGACAAAGTTACCCAGCTCACTGCCTCGAAAAAGCTCTTGGCTGATTCTTCAAAACCTCTGGCAGGTCAGATTTGGTCCTTGGCAGTAGGGGAGACTTATTTCCTGCGCCCCGTCGACACGCTCACTGATCCCGCTACACGAGAGTTTGCAAATCTTTTCTCTCCATTCTGGGGGGCGCGTTTGGTGGGCCCGACTTCTCAAGATAGGGCGATTGCCGTGGCGATCTCTCGGTCAGGTGTCCAATGAGATTGCTTCGGCCGTCATTGCCCCGTGGACAGTCCATGATCGAGCTCGTCGTTCTATCAGGAGTGCTGTCTTT
>CAYTWR010000006.1:54564-68393 GCA_964442225.1 uncultured Burkholderiaceae bacterium
GATAAAAACCTGCTGGGAAAGCTTGTCGATGCATTTCGGGGCTTTAGCCTAAAAGCGGGCCCCTTGATCTTTGGCCTGCCTGCGCCGGATCAGCTCACGCGGTCTACCGTGCAGACGACTTTGTGGCGATCTGAAACGCCACTGCCAAGCAAGCTTGCAATCCCGTCTCTTCGGCAAACAAGCCGCCTTGCGCTGATCAGCGATGCGTGGTCGGCCAATACCCGTAGCCATTTTAACGAGCGGGTTCGGGAGGGTGAACACCCGTTTGCCCTTCTCAATAGCACAGCGGCGATGGCTTACGCCCCAGCCAAAGATGTGCTTATGCCCCTGATGGATGCTGTCGGCCTTGAGTCAAATACGCAAGCGTTTCGGGGCGCTTTCCATCGCGTGGATCCCGATGTTCCCTACTCGAATTCACGGGTTCAGGTTCGATAAGAAATACCCCATGTTAATTACCAAAACCATTGCTGCTGCCAGCCTTTCTTTCGTTGTTAATGGTGTTGCCTTGCAAGCGCAGTTGCTCCAGGGCACTGCCAGTGGTTGTGATATGGCGGCACATACTGCACGACAGTGGCGAGCAGACGGATTTGTGGTGATCGAGCAGCGCACTGGTGCATGGTGCGTTACGGGCAAAGTCGACAAAGGAGTTTGGCTTGCTGAACAGTGGGAGCCACAACTCTCGTCTAACAAAAAATCGAGAGGCTGGTTCGTTCGCATTCCTTTGAATGGCAGCAAAAGCAAGGCGGATAGCCTTGCGTATCAGCCTCGATCGATTTGGGATCTTGATGTGTTTGACCATGGCATCCAGGCGAATATTCGCTACCGTCAGTCTTTTTCAGGTGTTCCGGATCACCATAAAAAAAGCATTGCTGCGTCATCGAAAAATGCTTTGGTGCTCACGCATCCGCACCCCGATGGTGGAAGCTATTCGGTGGTGATTCAGCGGGATGCGAAGCAATGAAGCAAGCTACGCGGCCGAGCGGCCACGCAATCATCGAATATCTGATCGCTGCAGCCAGTTTGGCAGTGATGTGGATCGCCTTTGAGCGGTCTCCGGCAGGCCTGGGGAAGGCTTTTGCAGAGCTTCTTTCTTCCTACAGTTTTCTTTTATCTATTCCTTGGTGAAATTTATGAAAAACAAGTTTGGGCAGGTCTACTGCCAAATCAAGAGGTTTTTCCTGGCCTCTCACGTGCAGCGTTATTGGATGGTTGGCGCCGGCGGCCTCGCCGCCTTGTTCGCGTTCTGGGCCACACAGCAGTACGCGCAAGAGCAGGTCTCCGCAGAGCGAGAGCGAATGCTTCCAAAAGGCGGTTTTGTCGAGGTTCTGGTCGCGGCCCGAGATTTAGGAAGCGGCGAAAAAATAGGCTCAGAAACCATTGCGGTGCGACAGATTCCACGGGAGTGGATGCCCCCTGATGCACTGCGTCCGCATGAGTTTGACTCTGTGAATCACGCCGCCTTGTCTCGAACTTTACAGGCTGGCAATCCCCTTACGCTTGACCATCTGCGTCAGTCAAAAAACTCTGCCTCTGGAATGTCCTTAGAGCCGGGTTATCGCGCGATATCCATTGCTGTCGATGAGGTTTCTTCGATTGGCGGTTTGATACAGCCTGGTGATCGCATTGACCTTTGGGGCACCGCAATGACCCCTGGCGGAGGTGACATGAGTTCGATGATTCAGGTGCCGACTGAAGGTGTTAAGGGTTCGCGCTCCGCAAAGCTGGTGGCGGAAAACCTTCGCGTGATTGCGACGGGCCAAAAAACCGAGCGGCCCGACAACCCCCAAGCGGCTGAGCTCAACGCGCCGTATTCAAGCATCACATTGGCGGTTCCCTCGGCCGTGGCGTCGGCTGTTCTTGGCGGGCAATTCCAGGGAAGACTGGGCATCGCACTAAGAAGCCCGGCGGATTCGAACTTACTGGGATCGAAGCGCAAAGCATCGGCAAAGCTTTCAGAGCTTCCGGTGGAAATTTTAATTGGTGGTGTTGACGGAGGGTTGCAATGAAAAGCTTATTTTTGAAGACGGGCATACGAGTCTTTTTCGTTTTCTTGGCGAGCTTTTTGGGCCTGATAAATTTGGCCCAGGGGTCAGTGGAATCGAAAATCACTGAACCGGAGATTGTGCTGATGGCGGGTGAGACTCACGTTCTGAACGAAGCTGGCTTGAAACGACTCGCGGTCGGTAACGGCAAAATCGCCTCGGCAAAGAAACTTGAAAAAAACCAGATCTTGCTTTTGGGGCTGCAACCTGGCACCACAACTGCCCATTTCTGGTTTCGAGATGGCACCGAGAAAAAACTTTTAATTCGGGTGAATCCTGGGGATAACGAAGACTTGTTGCGAGATGTACGTCGCTGGTTGGGTAAAAAATCAGCGATTGAAGTCAAGTCGGTTGGCGGAAAAGTGGTCATTGAAGGGCGCGCCAGAAGCGCCCAGGAATCGGAAAAAATCCGTGAGCTCGCGCAACGGTCTCCGTTAATCGTCAATCTCGTTCAGCACGCTGGAACTGAGCAGATGATTGCGATGGAGGTGCGTTTTTTAGAAGTTAAAAAGAGTGCCCTTGAAAATATTGGAATTAATTGGCAAAAAAGCACGGCAGGACCCGTGTTTGGCGTCGTGGGCGATTTCAAGACCAACAACCATTTTCGGCCTGCCTCTTCCGGGACAATTGATTCTTCCGGTGCCCCAGGATTGATTGGCAATCTTCCCGGTACCACATCTGATGTTCCTTTCGCGGGCAAGGTTGCGCCTTTTGCAATGTATTTCGGCCTGCAGTCGACATTGGCGTCGGTCATTAATCTCATGGAGCAAAAGGGGGATGCAATCGTGCTTGCTGAACCGATTTTGGCGTGCAAAAGCGGCGGTTCGGCAAAGTTTCTGGCAGGCGGCGAGGTTCCCTTGCCCATTACGAGCGCAATTGGAGCGACATCGGTTCAATTCAAGCCGTATGGCATCAAATTTGAAATCAATCCGGTTCTTACTGAATCGGGCAGTGTCTCCGCAAAAGTCATGACCGAGCTCTCAACAATCGACCCTGTTATCAAAGTTGGTGATTTGCCAGCATTTCTTTCTCGGCAAACTGAGACGGAAGTGAACTTGGAGGAGGGTGAAACCCTCGTCATTTCGGGGCTGATTACCCAGGATAAAAGCAAGACGGTGGACAAACTGGCCGGCCTTGCAGAGGTACCCATACTGGGCAAGCTCTTTCAGTCGAAGGACTTTCGGGAGAGCCGAAGCGAGATGATTGTTTTTGTAACGCCGCGCTTTATTAATCCTGGCAGTGAGCTCAATCGTGACCTGACTGAGCGATCGATCAAAAGGCTGGAAGAGGCCGAGAAGGCAATCTCGGGGAAGGCTTCCAAATGAGGGCGAATCCAACTCAAGAATCGGTCGTTTCGAGCGCATGGATTTCATTGTCTCAATCGGGCGGAATGCCCACAAAAATCCTGCTAAGCGACTTTCCAAGTCTTATTGGGCGTGATGACGGCGCGCAAATTGCACTCACCGGATTGTGGGTTGGCAAGCGTCACAGTGAGATTCGGCGTTCCTCGGTGGGCCTAATGGTGATCGACCACGGAACCTTGGCCGGTACATTGATTAATGGCCAGCGAATCACGGAGTACGGTCCGCTCAGGCAAGGAGATCGAATTCAGATTGGCTCATGGGATTTGCGGGTAGATCAGCTGGTGCAGGATCAAGACGGTCAAGCAGAAAGTGGATTACAAGACCTGATTGACGAGGCTGTCGCCAAGCTCAGAGCGCTGATTGATTTGAGAAAAAAGGATTGGCAAGGTGTGTCCGACTCTGTTGTTCGATTGGAATGTCGAGAGCTGCTGTCACCAATTGTGGATAGCCTGCTCAGCGGGCAAGACGCCGCTTCACGAGATCGCTTTTCAGAGCAGGTGATTGCAGAGTCGGTGGGCCTTGGACCCCTGGAAGAACTCTTTTTGGATCCGGATATTTCAGAGATCATGGTGAACTCTTTTGAGCAAATCTTCGTAGAGCGTCATGGCGTTTGTGAGCAGATTGATGCTCGATTTTCGAGTGAGGATAGCGTTCGGGCGGTCATTGACAGAATTGTGTCGCCTCTCGGCCGACGCATTGACGAGGCATCACCCATGGTCGACGCCCGTCTGGCAGATGGCTCCCGTGTTAATGCCGTAATTCCGCCGCTCGCCATGAAAGGCTCAAGCATTACGATCCGCCGATTCATGAGGCGATTAATGGGGCCAGCCGATTTTGTCAGCCGTGGATCGGCGAGTCAGCCCATGCTTGATTTCTTAGAGTTGGCTGTTGCGAACCGGTTGAATGTGGTTGTTTCGGGCGGGACGGGCTCGGGCAAGACCACCCTTTTAAACTTGCTGTCACGATGGATTCCGGCACACGAACGGCTTATCACCATTGAGGATGCGGCCGAGCTTCGGCTCGATCATGAAAATCTTGTCGCACTCGAGGTTCGACAGGCCAATGCGGAAGGCTCTGGTCTGGTCTCCGTTCGTGACTTGTTGCGTAATTCCCTGCGTATGCGCCCTGACCGAATAATTGTGGGAGAGTGCCGGGGCGGGGAGGCGCTCGACATGCTCCAGGCCATGAACACCGGGCATGAAGGTTCGCTCACCACAATTCATGCAAATACCCCGAGAGACGCGTTGTCACGACTGGAAGTCATGGTCCTGATGGCTGGCTTCGAGCTCCCGCTGGGCGCGATTCGTGAGCAAATCGCTTCAGCCGTTGATTTGGTGGTTCAGCAACAACGCTGTGCCGATGGAAAACGACGAATTGTGAGTATCTCTGAAGTCACGGGCGTCGAGTCTGGCGTTATCCAAACCCAGGAAGTGTTTATGTGGCGGCCTGATCTCGCTCGACACCAGTACTCAGGAATTTTACCGTCTTGTTTTGAATTAATTGTTCAGCGAAACCCCAACGCCAATCTCTCGTTTTTATCGAGGCTGGAAGAGGAGGCCCTCTAATGCATTACGCCTGGATTATGGTCGCATGGGGTTTGGCCGCTGCGTTGTTGCTCCCTCGCCTCGGACAGGCCTTATCTCAGCGGGCGTTGTCGCTTGAGGGGCTCCTGGCCAAGCGGCTAGAAGCGTTCCATGTATTTGTACAGCCACGCGCATTACGGACCGTGTTGATTTCTACGCTTGTGTTGTCGCTGATTTTGTCTCTCTTGATCTTGCGTTCGCTGTTTGTGTTTCCCGTAGTCGCAAGCCTGGTGTTTCTGGGTATTTTCAGTGTGGTGCGTTTTAAGCTTTCAAAGCGCTTTAAAGCGATTCGGTATCAGCTGCCGGGGGTAGTGGAGCTCGTTGCAACCTCTTTGCGTGCTGGTTTGTCGATCCGATCGGCATTGCTTCAGGTTTCTCAGCAGTCTGCTAACCCGATTGCACAGGAGCTTGCGATTCTCGAGCGGATGCAACGAATTGGCATCCCTCTCTCTACCGCCTTATCAGAGTGGGCAAAGCGCATTCCGCTGGACGATATTCGTTTGCTTGGATTCACGATTGGTGTCTCGTCTTCTTCGGGGGGAAATCTCGCCGATGCTCTCGATCGTCTGGCCCACGCCTGTCGTCAGCGCTTGATTGTCGAGGAAAAAGTCGATGCTCTCACAGCACAAGGCCGACTGCAGGCATGGGTCATGGTGGCACTGCCTTTGCTACTGGCACTGGTGCTCTCGGTGATCGATTCGTCGTCTATGAAACCCCTTTGGACAACAAGCACCGGGCATTTAGTGATTGGAATTGTGCTGTCTCTGGAGCTTGTGGGCTTGCTCTGGATTAGACGACTTGTGGTAATCAAGGAATAGAGGTGGCTCACAATGAATAATCAAATTCTTGTTTGGCAGATCGTCTTCGCTATTTTGACAGGCTGGATTTTTTATCAATTTATATGCTGGATTAAATCAAAAATGCATGCCGTTGAGCTGGTTGCATTGAGGCAGCGCATTTCAAATTGGCCCAATCCAGCGCCACGCATTTGGCTGATTTTTGTGCCTTTTATGTCAACCGCGCAGCGTTGGGCCAGGCCTTCCGCAAAGCTTTCGAAAGCGCTTTCCGCTACAGGGGACTATTTAGATCTCGATGCCCGAGAGTTTGCAGTTTTTCGTAATGCACTTTCGTTGTTGGTTGTTGCTTGCGCAGGAATAGTGTCGTGTGCAGGGCTACTGCTTCTAAACTTTTCGCCAGCCTTCAGTCTTGCTCTGCCGGCACTATCGGGAGTATTGACCTTTTTCCTGCTCACTTCGAAAACATCCGATCGTTACAAGGTTATCCAGCGCCAGGTGAGCCGCAACTTCCCAAGTTTCCTGGATGTTTTGAGCTTGACTCTGGAGAGTGGAAAGAATTTTCAGTCGGCCTTGCAATTAGCTGCTCAGCAGCTTCCGGCTGCCGGATCAAGCGCGGGGTTGCGTGCCCAATTGCAAGAATTAATTCGAGATACCCTTGCGAGCGGCTCAAAAACTTTGGCACTACAGCGATTTTCCGAGCGCTTGGCAATCCCAGAGGTCGTTCAGTTTTCGGCTGCGGTGATTGCAGCAGAGCGGCAAGGCGTGAGTGTGGCGGCACTCTTGCGTCGACAAGCTGAGCAATTGCGGACTAGCCAAGCCTTGGCAGCGGAGCGCCATGCCATGAAGCTCCCAGTGAAACTGTTAGCGCCGCTTGCGATTTGCATTTTCCCGTGCACATTTCTTGTTTTGGCGTTCCCTCTCGCCATTCGGCTCTCAGGCTCTGGGTTGTTCTGATGGGCTGCTGCCATGTGGGTTTAATCCATCCCCTGGATGCGCAGAAGACCGCTACAGAATTTACCTACACAATTGCAAGAAGCTTTTGGCAAAGGTTGCTTGGACTGCGGCTGTCAGTCAGCGCCCAAGCCCTTGTGTTCCCATGGTGCTCAAGCGTTCAGGGGTTCGGCCTTGCCAGGGAAATACAGTTGGTATTTCTGTCCGAAGGCTGGCAGGTTCTGGAGGTACACGACGGGTTTGGCGGCTATTCGGTGAGATCTAATCCCAACGCGAGACATGTCATTGAATTTAAGAATCGACAAGCGCTCGCAGTTGGAGATCGTGTGGTTTTGAGGGCCAATTGTCGATCAGACGGGCCACAGGGTTTTTCGATTTTAGAGTCATTGCTGGCCTTGCCAATTCTGATCTTTCTTCTATTTGTGTTAATTCAAGTTGGTTTGCTTTGGCACGCGAAGTTTGCGCTTCAGCACGCGGTTGTCGTGGCGGCCCGACATGCGAGCGTTTCGCATGGCAGCGACAATTCGATTCGAGATGGCTTGGTTCAGGGGTTGGCGCCCCTGGTGGGCCGATCAAACTCGCTATCTGGCATTCCTTCTTCAGTATTTCGTTCTGGGGGGGAACTGACAGAGGGCCTGGCCCTTGGCTGGCTGCGTTGGGAAGTGTTATCTCCCACACGCCAGAGTTTTCAGGATTGGGGCAAGCCTGCAGACCGATATTTGAGCCCGGGAGCCGGTGCTGGTGAAATTGAAATTCCATCGGCGCCGCTTCCGGCGCTCGCGCTTCGAGCGATTCCGGCCTCAGGTGTGCAACGGCATTTGGGCAATCTTCCGGTAGGCGTGGTGTCTGAGCAGACCTTACTCGAGGCCAACACCTTAAAGTTGCGCCTTCAGTTCGGCGTTCCTTTGAATATGCCGATCGTTGGGCCTTTGCTTGCCCGATCTCTCGCCTTGTGGTCGGGCTGCGGCTGGCTCAATAGCAGCAGAAAGGAAACGATAGGGCTCGTCAATTATGGCCATGGGGCCAATGTGTCGATGTTGTCCCCGAGCATTGAGTGCCGTTCGCTCGCGGCGCGAGACCTGCAGGGACGGTGGAAGCCTCGTTGGCCAATTCAAGTGTTTGCGTCGGTCGCCATGCAATCGAATGCGCGTCGCTCGATCATGGCACTACGAGACCGGGACGAGATCGCCAAATCAATGGCAAGGTAGGTTCGGGCTATCCGCCCTTCTGAATCGTTTACCGACTATGATTGCGCTGTGTAGAAAGAACCGCGCATGAACAGTGAATCGAAAACACAAGGCCCGCTCTCCGGCCTAAAAGTCATCGAGCTGGGCCAGCTCATTGCCGGCCCCTTTGCGGGCAAAACATTGGGTGATTTCGGAGCGACCGTCATTAAGGTCGAATCGCCGGGCACCGGCGATCCATTGCGCAATTGGCGCATCATGAATGGCGAAAGCTCCATTTGGTGGGAGGTTCAATCCCGCAACAAGCAATCGGTGGTGCTCGACCTGAAATCAGAAGAAGGCCAAGCCGCGCTTCGGGTGTTAGTCAACGACGCCGATGTACTCATTGAAAACTTTCGCCCCGGCATGATGGAGTCGTGGGGCTTGGGTTACGCCGAGCTTTCAAAAATTAACCCCCGACTCATCATGTTGCGGGTATCGGGTTTTGGGCAGTCGGGCCCGTATAAAAATCTTCCGGGCTTTGGCGTGGTGGGCGAAGCCATGGGTGGCTTGCGCTACCTAACGGCAGAGCCGGGCCGTGTTCCTGTGCGCGTGGGGGTGAGCATTGGCGACACTTTGGCGGCCCTGCATGGTGTGATCGGAATTTTGTTGGCCTTAAACGAGCGCCATCACAGCGGCCTTGGCCAAGAGATCGATGTGGCATTGTATGAATCGGTGTTTAACTGCATGGAAAGCCTCATTCCTGAATATGGCTTAACGGGTAAAAACCGCGAGCCCGCCGGATCTTCACTGCCTGGCATTGCCCCAAGCAACGCCTACCCCAGCAACGATGGCTGGGTGTTGGTAGCCGGCAACGGCGACAGTATTTTCAAGCGCCTCATGGCCCTGATTGGTCGCCAAGACTTGGCCAACGACCCTGAGCTTGCCGACAATCAAGGTCGTGTAAAACGCGTTGAAGAAATTGATGCAGCGATTGCGCAGTGGACCCAGCAGCGTTCCTCTGCTGAAGTGGTCGAGCAGCTCAACAAGGCTTCGGTACCTGGTGGCCTCATCTACACCGCAGCCGATATTGCAAAAGACACGCACTATGCGGCGCGCGATATGCTGCTCACCGTAAAAGATCACAACGGCAACGATGTGCTGCAGCCAGGTGTGGTGCCCAAATTAAGCCGCACCCCAGGCAGTGTTCGGCAGTCGGCGCCACGGCTTGGGCAGCACACCCAAGAGGTGCTGGCTGCGCATGGGATCAAACCAAAACCATAACCGATCAATATGACAGAGCGCGTTTACTTTGGCGAAGTGGTCACCCGTGATGGCTTTCAAATGGAGCCTGCATTTGTTCCCACAGAGCAAAAAATTAATTTAATCAATCGGCTCTCAACACTTGGCTTTCACCGCATTGAGATCTCTGCATTTTCAAGCCCTGCGCGCATTCCCATGCTGGCCGACGCTGCTCAGGTATTTGAAAAAATCAAGCGTGAAAAAAGCGTGATCTATGTTGCGCTGATTCCGAACTTAAAAGGCGCGCAACGGGCCATGGGTGTGGGGGTTGATGAATTCAACATCGTGATGTCGGTCTCAGAGAGCCATAACCGCGAAAACATGCGCATGTCGCGCGAGGAGTCCTTTGCGCAGCTTTCGGAAGTGGTAGGGCTTGCCAAAGAGCAAAAGATTGCTGTGAATGTGTCGCTATCTACATCGTTTGGTTGTCCGTTTGAGGGCTTTATTGCCGATGCAGAGGTCTATTACTGGGTCGAGCGTTTTGTGGCCCTTGGGGTTGAGAGTGTCTCGGTATGTGACACCACGGGCATGGGCGCGCCAAAAGAGGTTGAGCGGGTCAGCCGCTATTTAATCGGGCAGGGCTATCCGGTTCGGTTGGTCATGCATTTTCACGACACGCGGGGCCTGGGTCTTGCCAATGTTATGGCAGCAGCGAACGAAGGCATTCGTCATTTCGATAGTTCGCTCGGTGGGCTTGGGGGCTGCCCTTACGCCCCGGGGGCAAGCGGCAATATTTGCACCGAGGATGCAGCGTACATGTTGCAGCGTTGCGGTTTCGATACTGGCCTTGATTTTGATGGCCTGCTTGAGGCGGCCGGTGAGCTAGAGCGAATCGTGAACCACGCGCTGCCAAGCCGCATGCTTCAGGTGGGGTCACACGCTTGCGATCGCGCCGCCATCCACCCGAATCATTGAGCCGGTGATATAGCTTGCGCGGGTAGAGGCCAAAAAAGCCACCACATCGCCGTATTCATTCGGGTTGCCATAGCGCTTGGCGGGAATTGCCGCCTTCATTTTTTCGGTCACTTCTTGCGCAGTTATGTTTTCGCGCTTGGCGCGCGCCTCATCCAGAAACTGCAAGCGATCGGTGTTAATTCGGCCGGGCAAGACCATGTTCACCGTAATGCCCTGTGCGGCCACTTCATTCGCCAAGGTTTTGCTCCAGCCCACCAGGGCGGATCGCAATGCATTCGACATGGCCAAATTTGCAATGGGCACCACAACGCCTGAAGAAGCATTGGTGATGATTCGGCCCCAGCCTGCAGCTTTCATCTCGGGTAACACTGCGTCGGTCATGGCAATGACACTGGCCACCAAATTATCAAACTGATTATGCCAAGCCTGCATGGGCTGGCCTTGGGCCGGCGTTGGGGCTGGCCCGCCGCCGTTGTTAAACAGAATTTCAATGTTGCCACCCAATAATTTTTTTGCTGCTTCGGCCACAGCAGGAATGGCATCAATGTTGCGAAGATCGCAGGCCAAGGCGTAGGCCTTGCCGCCTGCGGCTTTAATTTCTGCGCATGTTGCCTCAAGCTTTTCGGGGGTGCGGCCTGCAGCTACAACAGTTGCACCTTCACAGGCCAACGCCAGTGCGACCGCTTTGCCCAAACCACTGCCCGCGCCCAATACAAGCGCTCGTTTATTGCGAAGCCCCAGATCCATGGTGCAGACCTTTATTCAAGTGAACAAAAAACCCGCATGAGTCGCCTGATGCGGGTTTTTCTGTGACGGACAAAATGACTACTTGATTTTTGTCTCTTTATACATGACATGCTTGCGAGCTTTGGGATCAAATTTTTTGATTTCCATTTTCTCAGGCATGGTTTTTTTGTTCTTGGTCGTGGTGTAGAAGTGGCCGGTGCCCGCAGTGGACTCCAGCTTGATTTTTTCGCGGCCGCCTTTTGCCATGATTGTTCTCGGTAAGTGGTGATTAGGGGGTTAGAGTGCGTTCTTGGCGCGAAGATCGGCCAGCACCGAATCAATGCCGTGCTTGGTGATGGTGCGCACCGCTGCGGGGGTTACACGCAGACGTACCCAACGGTTTTCGCTTTCAACCCAAAACCGCTTGTACTGCACATTGGGCAGAAAGCGCCGCTTGGTTTTGTTGTTGGCGTGAGAAACATTGTTTCCCACCATGGGGCTTTTGCCCGTTACTTGGCAGACTCGTGCCATGGTTTTTTCCTTCGTAATCTTGACGGGCCGAATTTCGGCAAAGACCGAGAGTTTATTAGAAAACAAGGACTTAGGTCAACCCGCTGGGCGGGCCGAAACAGCGCCCATGCCTAAGCTGGCGTGGTTTGGCCGGCCGCTACGATCAGGTGATCGATCAGCACAATATCCAAGGCCGCCAGGGTTCGGCGCAGCTGGGCAGTCAGAAGCTGATCGGCTTGGCTGGGCTGGGTGGCGCCTGAAGGGTGGTTGTGGGCGGCAATTAAGGCCGAGGCATTGAGCTGCAAGGCGCGTTTGGCCACTTCTCGAGGGTAGACGCTGGTCTGGGTGAGCGTGCCGGTAAACAGGGTCTCAAATCGGATCAGCCGATGGTGACTGTCCAGAAACAGTACGGCGAAGACTTCGTGCGGCAGCCCGCCAATCTGGGTGATTAGAAAATTGTTAACGATTTCAGGGCGGTTAATCAGCGGTCGATCATCAAGCGGCTCGCTGGCTGCTCGCCGGGCGAGTTCTCGGGTGGCTTGTATGGCTGCAAAGCGGGCAGCGCCAATTCCTGGCTGCCTGCAAAGCTGCTCCCGGGGGGCTGAAAAAGTGGCCGCCACCCCACCAAAAGCCTGCAAAAGGTCGTGGGCCAACTGCACCGCCGGCCGCCCGGGCAGGCCGGTTCCCAGCAGTAGAGCAAAGAGCTCGGCATCCTCAAGGCTTTGTGCGCCTCGGGCAAGCAGTTTTTCTCGGGGCGCCAGGGTTTGAAGGGGTTTCGTCATGGGGATTGGTAATGCACCTAAAATCGACACTATCGCGATTAACGCTTTCTTTTGCTATCGACCGTTATGCCTAGTGCTCAAGACTCAGCTGTTGGTGGGATCCAGCCCGGCTCGCATGTGACCCTGCATTTCCGGCTGTCCCTGGGCAATGGCCAAGTGGTGTTTGATACCTTTGAAGACAAGCCCGCAACGATTCAAGTGGGCGAAGGGCAGATTGCCCCGGCCTTGGAGCGCTGCCTGATTGCCCTAAAAGAAGGCGATGAGCGTTCTTATGATTTGGGGCCAGACGATGGCTTTGGTCCGCGCAATCCAGAGCTGGTTCAAAAGATCAGCAAGGGGCTATTGCATCGTTACGCCAATCCAGAAGACCCGGTCGCTCCTGGCGATATTGTTGAGTTTCCTACCCCCGATGGCAGCGGCGGTCGCGTGGCGGGCATTTTCAAATGTTGGGAAGGTGACTCGGCAGTGTTTGACTTTAACCACCCGCTTGCCGGGCAGCCCATGAAGTTTGATGTTCGAATCATTGGCCTGTTGTAGAAAAGGAACTCGCTCGTGAGCCAGACTGAATCATCCGTGCGTTATGAACAGCTCGAGGAAGTGGTGCTTGCCGAGCCGCGAGGCTTTTGTGCAGGGGTCGAGCGCGCTATTGACATTGTGGAGCGGGCGCTCGAAAAGTTTGGCGCGCCGATTTACGTTCGCCACGAAATTGTGCACAACGATCATGTTGTCTCTGATTTGCGCAACAAAGGCGCCGTGTTTGTTGAAGACCTAGATGAAGTCCCGCTGGGCGCGCGCGTGATCATGAGTGCGCATGGCGTTTCCTTAAAAGTTCGCGAACATGCCCAGCAGCGACAGCTCGAAGTGTTCGATGCGACTTGCCCCTTGGTCACGAAGGTGCATGTTGAAGTGAAAAAGCTTCGTGCTGATGGCTATGAGGTGATCATGATTGGCCACGCGGGTCACCCTGAAGTCGAGGGCACCATGGGTCAGTGCGACGACGGCATGTATTTGGTGGAAGATATTGCGGGCGTTGAAAAACTGACGGTGAAAACACCCGAAAAACTGGCTTATGTCAGCCAAACCACACTCTCGGTAGATGACACCGAGGTCATTGTTGCCGCGCTCGCTAAAAAATTCCCAGGTATTTTAGGCCCTAAAAAAAGCGATATTTGCTATGCGACCCAGAATCGTCAAGACGCCGTCAAGCTAATGGCCAAGCAGGTCGATGTGGTGCTGGTGGTGGGTAGCCCCACGAGTTCTAACAGCAATCGCTTGCGCGAAGTGGCCGAGCGCTTTGGCGTGCCCGCTTATTTGGTGGGAAGCGCTGCTGAATTGAAGCCTGAGTGGCTGAAAAACGCTGCTCGTGTGGGCATTACGGCAGGCGCATCTGCGCCAGAGAACCTGGTGCAAGGCCTCTTGCAAGCGGTGAAGGCGCTGGGTGCAGCATCGGTCAGAAAGCTTCCTGGCGTGGAAGAAAATGTGCGATTTCCCATGCCGAAGGGTCTGAATTAAACTTCTGGGTTTTCAGTAAGCCGATGTAGCTCAGTTGGTAGAGCAGCGCATTCGTAATGCGAAGGTCGGGGGTTCGACTCCTCTCATCGGCACCACCTCTTTGCATGACTGCCTAATGTTCTTGCAGCGTTGCACGAAAGGATTTTCCACATGATGTATTTGGTTCTTGGATTGGCGCTTTT
>CAYTWR010000007.1:0-38410 GCA_964442225.1 uncultured Burkholderiaceae bacterium
ACGACCTTCGGGTTATGAGCCCGACGAGCTGCCAGACTGCTCCACCCCGCGTCAGGAAGATCGAAAGTATATATGAAATTCTGCCCTTTATGCAGCGCAGCCATTGAAATCAGAGTGCCCGAGGGCGATACGAGGCTTCGCGCAGTCTGTAGCCAGTGCGCCACGATCCACTATGTCAATCCGAAGCTGGTGCTGGGCACGATCCCAGTGTGGCAAGACCAGGTGCTGCTGTGTCGCCGTGCGATTGAGCCACGCTATGGGCTGTGGACTCTGCCCGCTGGCTTTATGGAAGTCGGCGAATCCACGGCGGACGGGGCCCTGCGCGAAACCTTTGAAGAAGCCGGCGCTCGAGTCGAGCTCGGCCCCCTGTTTTCAGTGTTCGATATTCCACATGTGGATCAGGTGCACCTGTTTTATCTGGCGCGCATGAAGGATTTACATTTTCAAGCGGGTATTGAAAGCCTGGAAGTACGGCTTTTCAAGGAAGAAGAAATTCCTTGGAGCTTGATTGCGTTTCGCACGATTGTGGCCACGCTGCGTTTTTATTTCCACGACCGCAAACAAGGCCGATTCGATGTGCACACTGGCGATATTCGACACTTGCAGCTGCCCCATGAATCGTAAGCTTGCCTGGGTCGACCCGAGCGACCCCCTTCCCGACACCGCGCAGGCCTTGACCGTTGAAGAGGGCGCCAACGGTCTGCTCGCCGCAGGCGCTGATTTAAGCCCCGAGCGCCTGATCGAGGCGTATTCGAAAGGCGTATTCCCCTGGTTTTCAAAAGGCGAGCCCGTGTTGTGGTGGACCCCTGCCCCGCGCATGGTGCTCATGCTTGATGAATTCAAAATTTCAAAATCTTTTCGCAAAGAGATTCGCAAAGCCTGCGAAGACCCCACAATCGAAATTGTCGCGGACAAAAACTTTGAAGCCACCATGCATGCGTGCGCCACTCCTCGACAAGGCGCGACGGGCACCTGGATCAGCGAGCCCATGATCAGCGCATACGCGAGCCTGCATGCGCAAGGCTTGGCCCACAGCATTGAGGTGTACCAAAACGGCGAGCCTATTGGCGGGCTTTACTGCGTGAGCCTGGGCAAAATGGTGTTTGGCGAATCCATGTTTTCCAGGCGCCCTGGAGCCTCGAAATTAGCCCTTGCAACGCTTGTGGCTTGGCTTAAGCGCCAACAAGGCTTGGTGATAGACTGCCAGCAGCGCACGCCACACTTGGCATCGCTTGGGGGCAGAGAAATTGAACGGCCATTATTCGAATCACATGTTCGTAAGCTCAGCACACAATCTGGCCTTGCTTGGGCGCATGATCCGCCATCCAAGCGCGAGCTGCATTCTTTTCTAACTTCGCAATGAGCCATTTAAAAGACCTGCCCGTTGTATCGCTGCAGTTCTATGTCACGGCCCCCTATGCCTGCAGCTATTTGCCGCAGCGAAAAGCGCGCTCACAAGTTGCAACACCCAACCATTTGATCGATGCTGCGGTCTATAGCGACTTGGTGCACATTGGCTTTCGCCGAAGCGGCGTGTTTGCCTATCGCCCGTATTGCGATGGCTGCCGCGCCTGCATTCCCTTGCGCATTCCAGTGGCCGACTTCACGGCCAACCGTGCCCAACGACGCGCCTGGAAAAAAAATTCTGACTTGATTGCAAGCCTTGGCGAGCTGCGCTTTGATGACGAGCACTACAGCCTGTATCAACGCTATCAATGCCTGCGTCACGCCGGTGGCGGCATGGACCAAGACAGCCGCGAGCAATACGCACAATTTCTGTTGCAAAGCCGCGTTGAGAGCAAGCTTGTGGAATATCGCGATTCAAGCGGCACGCTGAAGATGGTGTCCATTGTTGATCTGCTCTCCGATGGCCTATCGTCGGTTTACACATTTTATGACCCAGCCGAAGCGCAACGCAGCCTGGGCACTTACGGAATTCTGTGGCAGATTCAACACTGCCAATCCCTTGGCTTGGCGCATCTTTACTTGGGCTACTGGATTCGCGAGAGCCCTAAAATGCACTATAAGTCGTCGTTTGTTCCCTATGAAACGCTGCAAAACGGAGTGTGGAAACGCTGAACCTTTTTTCCTCGTACTCGCTCGTGCGTCCGCTCATGTTTTCGCTCGATGCGGAACGCGCGCATGAACTCACCTTTCGCTCTCTCGAGGCCGCCAAACGCCTTGGGCTCTTGCCCAAAGCACAACCGCTTGCAGGAAGAGTGGTGCAGGCAGCCGGTCTGCGATTTCCCAATCCGATTGGGTTGGCGGCAGGCTTGGATAAAAATGCGGCCCACCTCGATGCATTGGCGTCATTTGGCTTCGGCTTTATTGAAGTGGGCACCGTCACGCCCAGACCGCAGCCCGGAAACGCCAAGCCCCGAATGTTTCGACTGCCGCAGGCGCAGGCCGTCATCAATCGGCTTGGGTTTAACAACCAAGGGCTGGAAACTTTTGTTCGCAATGTTCAGCAATCGGTGTGGGCCAAAGAAAAACGTGGCGTGCTGGGATTAAACATTGGCAAAAATGCCGATACACCGATTGAGCGGGCACACGACGATTACCTGATTTGCCTAGAAGGGGTCTACCCTTGGGCCGACTATGTCGCGGTGAATATTTCTTCACCCAACACAAAAAACCTGCGCGACTTGCAGCAAGATGCCGCCCTGGATGCATTGCTGGGCCGGCTTAAAGAGAAGCAGTCAGTGCTTGCCCAACAACATGGGCGTCATGTGCCGCTGTTTTTAAAGATTGCACCGGATCTTGACGAATCCCAGATTCAGCAAATCGCACAGGCGCTGCTGCGCCATGAATTTGAAGGCGTGATTGCCACCAATACCACCCTGAGCCGCGATGCGGTCGCGGGCCTGCCCAATGCGCACGAGGCGGGAGGCCTGTCGGGGGCTCCCTTGCTGGCGCCTTCCAATCAGGTGATTCGACGTTTGCGGGCTGCTGTCGGTGAGTCAATGCCCATTATTGGCGTTGGCGGCGTGCTCAGTGGCGCGGATGCCTGCGCCAAGCTGGCAGCCGGCGCCAACCTGGTGCAGATTTACTCGGGCCTGATTTACCGAGGCCCTTCTTTAGTTGCCGAAGCGGTACGCGCGACCCGATCGGCATAAAGCTCGCGAAAAGTTTTGGTGGCTGGCGTTGGCAAATCGCGAAAGTCTGTCCAGCCTTTGGCCATGGCCAGGTGGGCGACGCGCTGATGTTTGCGGCCCATAAGACGCAACACACGATTGGCAATGCGAACCGACAGCGCGTAAAGATTGGGCCGCTGCGCAACAAAGCTCCACGCAATCATGCCCAGCCGCTCTGACTTGGGCCGAAGCTTGCGATCAAATTGCCGCTCGCGAAGCTTGCGCAGTAAATCGGGCAAAGGAATTCCCACCGGGCACACCACATGGCACTCACCGCACATGGTGGCCGCCTGCGGGAGATCGAGCGCATTTTCAACACCCACATAGCTGGGCGTGAGCACTGACCCCATGGGGCCGGGATAAACCCAGCCATAGGCATGGCCGCCAATCTTTTGGTAAACCGGACAATGATTCATGCACGCACCACAGCGAATGCAACGAAGCATTTCCTGAAACTCTCCGCCCAAGAGGCTCGAGCGGCCGCCATCGACCAACACGAAATACATGTGGTCAGGGCCATCGGGCTCGCCGGGCGCACGCACGCCAGTGAGCAAGGAAATGTAATTGGAGATGGATTGGCCCGTGGCGCTGCGCGTGAGCAGCCGTGCAATCGTGGCGAAATCCTCGAACGTGGGCAGTATTTTTTCAATGCCGGTGACCGCGACATGCACCTTGGGCATGATCGTGCACATGCCCTCATTGCCTTCATTGGTCACCAAGGCCACAGAGCCTGTCTCCGCGATGACAAAATTGCCGCCGGTCACCCCCATATCGGAATGCAAAAACTTGGGCCGCAATGTCTCACGCGCCTCCCGAGTGAGCTCATTGATATCGGTAAGCTTGGGCTTGTGATGCGTCTTGGAAAACAGCTCAGAGATTTCTTCTTTGTCTTTATGAATGACCGGCGCAATGATATGGCTCGGCGCTTCATTGTTATTGATCTGCAAAATATATTCGCCCAAGTCGGTCTCCACCGACTCAATGCCCGCTTCTTCCAAAGCGGCATTGAGCGCCATCTCCTCGGTGACCATCGACTTTGACTTGGTCACGCGCTTAACGCCATGTCGTCGCGCGATTTCCACCACAAGTTCAGACGCCTGGGCCGGCGTTTCGGCAAACAGCACCGTGGCCCCTCGGGCCTTGGCATTGCGCTCAAACACCTCGATCCAGACATCGAGCCGCTCCAGCACCCGATTGCGCCGCTCGATCGCCGCCTGTCGGGTCGCAGTGAAATCGATCTCTTGCATGACAGTGGCGCGTGCAGAAACAAACTTCTCAGCAAGTTTTTTCAGGTTTTTTTGAAGACGCACATCGGCCAGCTTTTCGCCGGCCCGCGCCTTGAAGTGCATGGACTGAACACGCATGGTCTATTTGCCCACCGGAGAGACATCGCCAGCGAGCACCTGGGCAACATGCAGCACTTGGGTGCGCTCATCGCCCAGCCGGCGCAGTCGGCCTTCAATGTTGAGCATGCAGCCCAGATCACCCAGCACCACGGCCTGGGCACCACTGGACTGAATGTTGTTGACCTTTTCATCGACGATTGCCGCAGAGACATCGCCATATTTCAGGGCGAAGGTGCCGCCAAAGCCACAGCAGGCCCGAGAATCTTTCATTTCAGAGATCGTGAGGCCTTTGATCTTGGCGAGCAGCTCACGGGGCTGGGCTTGCACGCCAAGCTCTCGCAGGCCGCTGCAACTGTCGTGATAGGTGATCGTGCCCTGCATGTCGCCGGGCACGTGCTCGACCTTGAGCACGGTGGCCAGAAAATCAGTGAGCTCATAGACCTTGGGCGCGAGCTCGGCCATGCGGTGCTTAAGGCTCGGCTCACCCGAAAACAAATCGAGGTAATGAATCTTGATCATGCCGGCGCATGAACCCGAGGGCACGACGACATAGTCGTAGCCTTCGAGCTGGCCGAGCACCCGCACCGCCAGGTCATGGGCGGTGCGCCGATCGCCTGAGTTATATGCAGGCTGTCCACAGCAGGTTTGCCCCTCGGGCACCACCACCTCGCAGCCGGCCAATTCCAGCAGTTTTAGTGCCGACAGGCCGATCTCCGGCCGCATGAGATCGACAAGACAGGTCACGAACAGGGCAATTCTGGGTTTTGGCTTGCTCATCGTCTCGGGGGTCTCTCCAAACCGTTTTTCATGCAATAAAATCTCATTTTGCCACTTGAGACGGCAGATATGCGAAACCCTAAACTTATCGCCCCGCCAGTCACCCCGCCGAGCCTTGCCATTCAGGTCATTGAACGCATGATGACCCTGCTCGATGCATTGGCAAAAAAGTCGGAGCCAGTATCCCTGAAGGAACTCTCCAAGTCCAGCGGGCTGCACCCTTCCACGGCCCATCGTATTTTGAACGACCTGGTCCTGGCGCGCGTTGTCGATCGCACCGAACCCGGCAGCTATCAGCTGGGCATGCGTTTGTTGGAACTTGGCAACCTGGTCAAAGCGCGCCTGAATGTGCGAGATGCTGCCGCTGGCCCAATGCGTGACCTGCACCGCTTAACCGGTGAAACGATTAACTTATCCGTTCGCCAAGGCGATGAAATTGTGTATGTCGAGCGGGCGGTGAGCGAACGCAGCGGCATGCAAGTCGTTCGTGCCATTGGCGGCCGTGCGCCGTTGCATCTGACATCAACAGGAAAACTTTTTTTGGCCAACGACGATGTGCGTGCAGTGCGCTCTTACGGCATGCGCACGGGGCTTGCCGGCCATACGCGCAACAGCATCACCGATCTTTCCAAGCTTGAGCAAGAGCTTGAGGAAGTGCGTCAACGCGGCTATGCGCGAGACAATGAAGAACTCGAAATGGGCGTGCGATGCATTGCTGCAGGAATTCATGACGACTCGGGCGAGCTTGTGGCAGGCCTGTCGATTTCAGCGCCTGCAGACCGCGCCAACGATGGCTGGATTCAAGCCTTAAACGATACGGCCAAAAAGATTTCCGAAGCGCTCGGCTACGAGCGCGCCAAGTCCTGAATCTTTCGCTCGGTCTCTAGCCATTGACGAATGCGTTCGGCATCGCGCAAACGCTTGGCACTTGCTTGCGCATCGAGCATGACGATGATGACATCCTGATCGTCAATGGTGGCCTGCATGACCAGACATCGGCCGGCATCGCGAATAAAGCCGGTTTTTGACAACCCCAGATCCCATTCACCCGCCCGTGCCAGTGCATTGGTGTTGCGAAACTCTTGGGTTTTCTTGCCCACTCGCACAATCGCACTCGGTGCCGTGGAGTACTCGCGAATCAAGGGGAAGGCATGGGCTGCATTGACCAACCGGCTCAAATCACGCGGGGTGGACTGGTTTTCACTGCTCAAGCCTGTGGGCTCCACAAATTTGCTGTGGGCCATTCCCAGCGCTTGCGCTTTGCGATTCATGGCCGCCACGAATTCGGCGAGGCCACCAGGATACATGCGGCCCAAGGCATGGGCTGCACGATTGTCAGAGGACATGAGCGCCAAATGCAGCAGCTGGTCGCGCGTAAAGCGCGCACCGACATGCAGGCGCGAGCCATTGTATTTTTGAAGGCTCGCATCTTCCCGGGCGATGGTGATGACTTCGTCAAGGGGCAAGCCTGCCTCCAGGGTCACGATCGCCGTCATGACTTTGGTGACGGAAGCAATCGGCAGAGGAACATCAGGATTTTTTTCTAGCAGCACTTCTCCCGATGACTGGTCGACCACAATGACTGCGCTGGAGTTGAGTGCAACTTCGGTGAATTCATCACGCAAGCCAAGGCGAGAGCCCAAAGACTGACTTGCGGCCGCGCTTGCAAAGGAGCGGGTATTGGATTTTTTTACGACTTTTTTCTTGGCAGAGGCCTTGGGTTTTTTCTGGGCCACTTTCGGCTTGGCCGACGATTTTTGCACCGATTGTTTTTTTGCAGGCTCACTGCTCGCAGCACTTTGAGCTAACAAATTGGTGGGGCCGACCGCCAAAACCAACGCGAGTGCCGGGGCGAAAAGATTAAGTTTCAGACCCATAAAATCGCGTGCTCCCTTTTTCCAAAACCCCAATGCTATCAAAAGTCTGGTCCGTGTCAAAGAAAAATTCGATATTTTTCAATGCGTTAGCCCTGCAATTGAAATCTTGTTCTCACTAAGTAAGGTTTTGCAGCGCACAAACGACTGTTTGAAAATGAATGTCCACCGTGTCGGCGATGGGCTGGGCGTAGCCTCCGGCCATGGCCACAGCCACCGGCAAACCCCGCCGGCGCGCAAACTCAAACACCGCTTGATCGCGCACCATCAGCCCTTGTTTTGTCAACGATAAGCGGCCAAGCCGATCTCCTTCAAACGGATCGGCACCCGCAAGATAGATCATCAACTCTGCAGAAAAACGCGTGGCGAGTTCATTCAAGGCCCGATCGAGCCCGCTTAGATAGTCAGCGTCGGTGCAGCCGTTTTCAAATTCAATGTCAATGTCTGAATGCTCTTTGACAAAGGGATAGTTCCCGGCGCCGTGCAGCGAGACGGTAAAAATCGTGGGGTCGTGCTGGGCGATGTGTGCAGTGCCATTGCCCTGATGCACATCAAGATCCACAATGGCAACGCGCGCCACTTTGCCGTGATGCTGCATTAAACGGGCCGCCACCATCGCATCGTTGAAACAGCAAAACCCTTCGCCACGATCGGCATAGGCGTGGTGGGTGCCGCCTGCAAGGTTCACCGAGACGCCATGTTGCAGCGCGGACTCGCATGCCTGAATGGTTGCACCGGTCGACCTTCGAGAGCGCTCCACCATTTCAGGCGACCAGGGAAAGCCGATGCGTTGCATCTCTTTTCGGGACAGATCACCGCAGCACAAGCGTCGCACATAGTCGGGGCGATGGGCCAGGCACAGCACCTCATCGCTGGCGGCAATCGGCTCGTGAAGCGACACCTGGGGCAAGGATTGCGCCACACGCTCACGCAGCAAGCGATACTTTTCCATGGGAAAACGATGAGCCGGAGGTAGCGGCAAAACAAAACGATCGCTATAAAATGCTTTCAAATAATTCTTTCTAATAATTCTTTCAAGAGGAGGCGAGCCATGGGACTTTACCCCACCCCCGAGGAGATGAGCGCAGCGCAACAGCAAAACATTGACGCCATGCTCAAGCTGTCTCACAAAGCATTTGAAGGCATTGAAAAAATGGTGGATCTGCAGCTTGCCGCTGCCCGCGCTTCGCTGCAAGAGACCTCTGAAAAATTCCAGGCCCTCATGAGCGTCAAAGACGCGCAAGAAATGATGGCGGTCAACAAAGACATTGCCACCCCCTCTGCCGAAAAAGCCCTGGCGTATTCACGCACCATTTATGAGATCGCCTCGCAAACCAGCGGCGAAGTGCAACGGCTCATCGACTCACAACTCGCCGAGGCCAATAAAAAAGTAGTCGATGCCTTGGAAGAATTCGCCAAAACAGCCCCTGCAGGCTCTGAAGCCTTGATTGCCATGATGAAGTCTTCGTTGACCGCGGCGAACTCTGCCTATGAAACCGCCAACAAAGCGGCACGACAAGTGGTTGAAATGGCGGAGCGCAATATGAAGGCCGCCGCCGACGCGACCGTCAACCCGGGCAATCGATAAGCACACACTGCACTGCCCCGCCCGATCGCGGCGGGGCCTAACGTTGCGCGGCGCGCTCTTCCGCAATAACTCCGCCAAGCGCCACGACCCCCCGTTTAAACTCTTCGTAAGCGTGATCGAGCTCTGCCGGCGCCGTGCCGGCATCGGCGCTGCCCTGAGCTTTTAGGCCCAGCTCAACATGTTTGGGCACGCCTTGCTCGCCTGCGGAAGGCAGACTGTAAATTTTGAGCGCCGGATATTTTTCGGCAATCGATTGCATGAGCGGCGTAACCGTGGCTTCAAACAATTGATGCACGATCATGGATCGGTCATATTCGGCAACGCTGCGAAACTCGTTTCGATACGATTGTTCTAGCACCCATTCGATCATGGGCCAGGCCATCACCGGGAACCCCGGAAGGAAATAATGCTCCTTGATCGAGAAACCGGGGATCTTGTTATACGGGTTGGGTATGATCGATGCGCCGAAGGGAAACTCTCCCATGCGCAAACGCTCTGCGGTGGCGGGCTGGCCCGTATCGGCTGCACGTTCCCGAATCAGCTGCTCGGCCTGGGGGTGCAACACCAGCGGCAGGCCCAAGGCTTGGGCTGCAGCCTGTCGGGTGTGATCATCGGGGGTTGAGCCAATGCCGCCGCAGCTAAACACCACATCACCAGATGCAAAAGATCGTTCAAATGCTTGAACGCATCGATCACGATCATCGCCAAGATAGTGCACCCATGACAACGCAAGGCCGCGCGCGCCCAAAATCGCTTTGACCTGCTCAAAGTGACGATCTTGACGCTTTCCCGAGAGAATTTCATCGCCAAGAATAAACAAACCGAACTTGCGTGATGCCATTGCAGTTTCCAAAAAAAGTGAATTATCGCGTCAATCCTGAAGGCTTGCCCATGCTTTTTGCAAGCGCTTTGACGAGACCGGCATGGCAGTCTTGAGCTCTTGCGCAAACAGGGAAACGCGAAGCTCTTCGAGCATCCAGCGAAACTCGACATAACGATCGGGCCAAGCCCCCCTTTGTTGCGAAGCCCAGCGCCAAAAAACAGGCTCCACCGTGGCAAGCTCGGCCATGAGCTTTTGATCTCGCGCAGGATCTGCCCGACATTTGTCGATTCGAACGCCAATCGCTTTTAAATACCGTGCGAGGTGAGCTGCCCGCTCTGCGGGCACCGACCGCACAAACTCTTTTGGCATGAGGCGCGACAGCTGCGTCTGAATATCGGATTGCATGGCGGGAAACGGCTTGATGGCAGCCGCTTTTTTCATGACTGCGGCGTGCTCTTGAAGGACCGATTGCAGCCAGCGCAATGATTCCTGGCCAATCAGCATGACCCGACTTTTGCCTTTTGCAAGCAGCTGCTCAAAATCATGGTCCGACTCAGGCAGACCCTGAAACAAAAATATTTGGGCAATGATGCGCTCTCGCAAATGCGCACTGAGCTGATCAAGCCCGCCAAAACTTGCATAGTGCATGCCAAGCTCAGGCCGGGCACGAATCTCTTTTTCCAAGGCTTTGAGCGGCTCTTTCAAGGCAATGGCAAATCGCTCAATGCAGGCTGAGCGCGCCTGGGCCTGATTCTGCGGGCCGGCCTCGGCTTGAACGCCCAGTTGTGAGCGCAACGATTCCAGGCTTCGGCCTTCAGCAAGCCGTCGGCCATGACGATCAATGACACGAATATTCATCCAGCAGTGGGCAGCAATGCCGTCGAGCTTGAACTCATCGCGCTTCACCGAGATCCCCGTTTCCTGGCTAATGTCTTGAATCATGGCCGCGATTAATCCCAGTGTGCCGGCTTTGTCTTTCCAGCGCTCGCAAAAGCCTTGCGCAAACTCAGGCAAAGGCACGCAGTGCCTGCGGGTCTTTTGCGGCAGGCTTTTTAAAAGCGCCAGCACTTTTTCTTTTCGCATGCCAGGCACAAGCCACTCCAGCGGCACGGGATCGATCTGGGCGAGCTGCTCTTGGGGCAACAGCAGGGTCGCGCCATCGCGCGGATCACCCGGCGCGAAATGGTATTCAAGCGCATAGGCTTGCCCCGATAACTCGAGGCGCTTGGGAAACTGATCGGTGGTAATGCCTGCCGCCTCATGGCGCATGAGGTCTTCTTTTTTCAAGCATAAAAGCTCTGGGTTGCCGCGTACGGCCTGGCTGTACCAATCACCAAAGCTTTGTGCATCAAACACCGACTCTGGAATTGATTGGTCATAAAACGCAAACAACAGCTCGTCATCGACCAAAATATCTGGCCGCCTGGCCTTGTGCTCGAGCGCCTCGACTTCGCGAATGCGTTTAGCGTTGTGAGCGAAAAAGCGATAGGGGCATTCCCAGTCTGCCTCGACCAAGGCCTGGCGTATAAAAATTTCTCGCGCTTGTTTACGAAACGCATCACCACGCTGCGCCCACGCAATCTTGCGGCGCTGATAAATGGGCAAGCCATACAGCGTGGCCCGCTCGTAGCCCATGACCTTGCCGGATTTTTTCTCCCAATGAGGCTCCGCCACGCTTTTTTTAAGCACATGGCCAGCAAGCTTTTCCACCCACTCGGGCTCAATGGCAGCAATGGTTCTCGCAAACAGCCGTGAGGTTTCGACCTGCTCGCCTGCCACCAGCCAACGCGGTGGCTTTTTGGCCAGCAAGGAGCCAGGCCACACTAAAAACTTCACATCATGGCAGCCCATCCAAATCGGCTCATCCGGCATGCGACAGCCAATGTTTGACAACAGCCCAGAGAGCACTGCCAGATGAATCGACTCGGCCGTTGCAGGGATTTCATTGGGCTTCCAGTGCATCTCGCCCACCAGTTCGCTTAACTGCTGATGCACCTCACGCCACTCGCGGACCCGCAACGGCGAAATGAACGCTTCACGCAAGGCCTGATCGTGCTTGCGGTTCGACTCTCGTGAGGCATGCAATTCGCGCACATGCTCCCAAAGCTTGAGCAGCGACAAAAACTCGCTTTGCGGATGGGCAAATCGTGCGTGGGATCGGTCAGCGCCAGCGGTGTTTTCTGCGGGACGCTCTCGACAGTCTTGTGTTGAAAGCGCCGAGGCAATCACCAATACTTCTTTTAGACAGCCCATGGATCGTGCTGCAATCAACATACGGCCAATGCGCGGATCCACCGGCAGCTTGGCCAAGGTGGCACCAATTTCGGTGAGCTCACTGCGCTCATCAAAGGCATTGAGCTCCCGAAGCACGGCCAAGCCATCGGCAATCGCCTTGCCCGATGGCAGATCGATAAAGGGAAAATGCCGAATGTCGGGCAGTCCCAAGGCTTTCATGCGCAGCATGACCGCAGCCAATGAACTGCGATGGATCTCGGGATCTGCAAACACCGGCCGCTTTTGAAAATCGGCTTCGTCATACAGACGAACACAAACGCCTTCTGCAATTCGCCCACATCGGCCCATGCGCTGATTGGCCTGCGACTGCGCCACCGGCTCGATTTGCAGCTGCTCGACTTTCGCCCGATAGCGGTAGCGTTTCACCCGCGCCAGCCCGCTATCCACCACATAACGGATATTGGGCACTGTGAGCGAGGTCTCCGCGACATTGGTGGCCAAGACCACACGCCGCCTTCCCGATGTGCGAAACACCCGGTCTTGCTCGGCCTGAGACAAACGGGCGTAAAGCGGCAACACTTCGCTGGCCATCTTTCCTGATTTCGCCAGCAGACTGCTTGCCGGCCTTGCCCTAAGCTCATCGGCAACCGCACGAATTTCTCGCTCACCCGGCAAGAACACCAAAATATCGCCGGGGCCCTGGCCGTTCCAATCGCGCTCGCACTCCTCAATGCCTGCGACCACTTGCTCAATCAAGTCGGCATCGGTCGACTCTGGCGCACGCCAGCGCACCTCCACGGGATACAAACGCCCGGACACTTCAATGACTGGCGCAGGGTTTTGCTCGGATCCAAAATGTTGGGCAAATCGTTGGGCATCAATCGTGGCCGATGTAATCACCACCCGAAGATCCGGGCGCTTGGGCAAAAGATTTTTCAGATAGCCCAGCAAAAAATCGATATTTAAGCTTCGCTCATGGGCCTCATCGACAATCACGGTGTCATAGGCGAGCAACAGGGGGTCGCGCTGGGTTTGGGCCAGCAAGATGCCATCGGTCATGAGCTTGACCGGAACACCCGGTCGGGAGCGGTCGTTAAATCGAACCTGAAACCCGACCTGGGCATTGGGCGTCTCGCCGCACTCGGTGCCAAGCTCTTGGGCAATGCGCTTGGCCACGCTAATGGCTGCAATTCGCCGGGGCTGGGTGTGGGCAATCGTTTTGCCCTGGGCGCCGCGGCCCAAGGCCAGGGCAATTTTGGGAAGCTGCGTGGTTTTGCCCGAGCCGGTCTCTCCGCAGACAATCACCACCGAGTGGTTCCGGATTGCTTCGGCAATATCGCGCCGCCTTGCGCTGACCGGCAGGCTCTCCGCAAACTCAATGTTCATCAAAAAATTATAATCAGCCCATGCCGAATGAGCCCTTGCCCGCCTCCAACGCCGTTGACTTTGTGTCTTGGCTTCGCTCCGTTGCGCCCTACATCCATGCTTTCCGGAAAAAAACCTTCGTGATTGGCTTTCCTGGCGAGCTGGTGTTGCATGACAAATTAGAAAGCCTTGCCCACGATGTCGCCTTGCTCGCAGCCATGGGCATGCGCATTGTGCTGGTCCATGGCAGCCGGCCCCAGGTGCAAGAGCAGCTCGCCCTGCGCCAGCTGCAGGGGCGTTTTGAAAAAGGCCTGCGCATTACCGACAAGCCTTCTATGGAATGCGCCAAGGAAGCCTCAGGCGAACTAAGGCTCGATATCGAGGCGGCGTTTTCAGCCGGCTTGCCCAACACCCCAATGGGCAATGCCCGCATTCGGGTGATTAGCGGCAACTTTGTCACCGCAAGGCCAGTGGGCATTGTCGATGGGATTGATTATGGCCTGACGGGCGTCGTGCGAAAAATCGAAGACGAGACCATTCAAAACGCGCTCAAAAGCGGTGCCCTGGTGCTGCTGTCGCCGCTTGGGTTTTCTCCCACTGGCGAGGCGTTTAATCTTTCCATGGAAGATGTTGCAGCCAGTGTTGCGGTGAGCCTTGACGCCGACAAGCTGATCTTCATGGCGGAAGACCATGGCGTTCCCACTGTCGACGGCGAACGAATTGGCGAGGTTTCAGAAAAAGACGCTGAGCATTTGCTTGCACGAGACGAGCTGCATGCCGATGCACGCTTTACCCTTGAGCACGCACTGCGCGCGTGTAAAGGCGGCGTAGAGCGCGCCCACATCATTCCCTTTTCCAGGGATGGCGCCTTGCTGCTTGAGCTTTTCACTCACGATGGCATTGGCACCATGCTGGTCGAAGAAACACTCGAGGCATTGCGACCCGCCAGCATTGACGATGTGGCCGCGATTGTGTCGCTAATTGAGCCGCTTGAGTCTGATGGCACCTTTGTGCCACGAGGGGCTGCAAAAATCGAGCGTGACATTGAACGCTTCACGGTCATTGAGCACGATGGCGTGATCTTTGGGTGCGCGGCGCTTTACCCGTTTGACGGCAGCGCCATGGGCGAGCTTGCCTGTTTAATGGTTCGTCCTGACACACAGGGCAAAGGCGATGGAGAGCGTCTGCTGAAAAGCATTGAACAACAGGCGCGACACGCAGGGCTCAAATCGATTTTCGTGCTGACCACACGCACAGCCCATTGGTTTTTAAAACGCGGATTTAAAGCGGGCAGCGTGGAGCAATTGCCCAAGCTTCGGCAAGATGCGTATAACTGGGCACGCAAGTCACAAATACTGATCAAGCCGCTTTAGCCAGGCGTAAGGGCTGTGGCCTAGGGCTCAAGCATTCGCGAAAAAGGGCCGGGGCCAAGCTCGCTAAATTCAGCAAGAATCATGGGCGCCCGCTCGGGGTGATCGTGCAGCTGATCCATCACATCGTCAGAGGCCTGGATCAGGCCATCAATGTGATCGGCTGCTTTGCAGTTGCGATGGGCAAACTGCATGTGCCACTCCTGGAAAAGACGCATGGGAATCGACATATCGGCCAAGACCTGAATGTCGTGATGTCGAGGGTCCTTGCGAATGGAGTTCCACACGCGCAACAAGGGAAGGTTTGGCCCCTCAAGCCATTGAAAGAACGCGCCTCGGTCAAACACCAAAACACCGGTGACCCCCTCGGCACGATTTCGGGCACGCGAGCCCGCAAGCAAATACAGCAGATCGAGCTCGGAGAACTCGACGCTTGCTTTGCTGTGATACACGATGGTGGACAGATTCACCGATGACACTCCCTTAACTAATGCGTGCTTCTTGACAGCTTGTGAATTCAGCGTATGGGCAAAACTCAAGAAAAGCAATTCATTTTCTTGGGCAAATCCTTAGTGATTGTGCAGCTTGGCTGATCTATTGACCGAAATAAGCGAATTCAAGAAGGTTTGTCTGGGACAAAGCACCGCTGCGAGGATCAGCGGACATTTTCAGCGATCACTTGCCGCAGGCCCTGGGCAAATCGCTGGTAATAAATTCTTTTCTGCACTTGATTGCCATTGAGCGCGCTCACCACAAGAGGCCAGTTCGGCTCTATGTAAAAAACCCCGCCCATCGATGCCCCCGACACCAAGGGCTCAAACAGGTCACCTGCCTGTGCCGAGTTTTGCCGCCATTGATCAGCGGTGAGCCATTCGACGGTTGGCACCACCACGATCTGCGATTCGTTATAGCGAACATAGCGGCGCAGGCGCTCAATGTCACGATTGGAAACAGCCAAGCAGCCGTCAGAAGCAAGCGGCGGCCGCACATGAACATCTTCCGGCACACCGTGGATCCAAATACCACTGCCGGTGCGGCCAGTGTGCCGATCATAGGCATTGGGGTAATCCAAGGTCATGGCCAGCTTGCCTAAAAAGCCATCGCGGCGCGGATTCTTAATTTCATACTGAACGCGATACACACCAATCGGCGTTCTTTGATCGCCCTCCTTCAGCTTGTTGTAGCCCAGCAGGCCAATCGTGGTGTAGAACTCATCAATGAGCACCGGCACGCCTTGTTCGCTTACAAACACATAAATGCGCGAGCGACTGGCATCGGCAAGCAACACGGGAATTTTTCGCTCAGCCGAGCGCGGCATGACGACCAGGTTTTTCGGCAAAAGATTTTGCGGCGTGACTTCAAGCCGAACGCGCGCCTCTTCCAAAAGATCAAGGTCGTCGTTGGAGATGCGAACGGGATTACCTGCAAGCACCTTGTTGGACTGGGCCTGAAGCCAATACGCCAGGCGAGAACGCGGCTCAAGCTGCAACACATCATTGGCATAGCGAGCGCTTGTGGACATGTTTCCCGACAGCAAGGCTTCGGCGGCCCGGCGCAGTTCGCTATCGGCTGCGAGTGCCGCCGCAGGCAAGGCCAGCATCGCTGCAATGCTCAAGAGCGCACGATGTAACCACTGCCTCATCGGCCATCCTCGGAAAGAATCTTCCAGCCTTGCGCCTCTTTGGCCCACACCAGCTTTTTCAATGAATTGACTTTCAAGCTCTTGGAATCGTAGCGCTGACGAAACCGAACCTCTGCACTGGACTCGTTGATTAACTTCACGGTGATATCGCTCACCGAAACCTCAATCGAGTCGCTTCGGGCAACCCGCGGCCTGCGATTTTCTACCCAGGCTTGCCGGGTGGGAAATCGGTCAGGCTTAAACGCCATTGAGTAGTGGCTTAAATACGCGTCGAAGTTTCGCGAAGACCAGTCTTGCGCCCAGCGCTGCGTGGCCGCAACCAGCTCAGCTTGCACACCTGAGGGTGCAGGGCTTGTGGCTGAGGCCGCGGGCCGGGGCTCTGAGGGCTGCTTTTTGGCGAGCTCTGGCGGTGGCGCAGCCGCCAGCAAAGACTTCAAGTCGGAGGGAATCGCCCCGTTTTGTTTTGACGGGGGCGTCTCAGGCCGAACGGGCACGGCAATTTGGGCATCGGGCCTGGGCGCAGTTTGGGCCACCACCACTGGCGGCTCGGCAATTGCAGCGCCTTTCAGGGCGAGCTGGCTGGCTGGCGGTTTTTTTCCCATGGCCTGGGTATAGGAAATCGCGGCTTGATGGCTCAGAATTTCGCGCAAGTTTGAAAACACAAGGCCGGTTTGGGGGTTTGCAGCCAAGGCCTGCTCCAACACCTGCCTGGCACGATCTAACTCTCCCATTTGGGCCAAAGCCAAGGCGTAATCATTGGCAAGCTCAAAATCATTGGGGTGTTTCTTGAGCCATGGCTCAATAATGCGGGCGGCTGCCTGCGGCTTGTTGTCTTTGAGCGCCTGGACCATGCGTTGACGGTCTTTGGCGAGCGCCTGGGCATCGCCAGCAGCAGGAGAGGCGGCCACAAGGCCGCTCAGGCACAAAGGCACCAAAATTAACAACCAGCGAATTTTCATGACGCTAGTTTACAAGGCGTTCCGCGATGATCTTGGCCTGGCCTCCGTCGGTGCGCCAGACCAGCTCCTTGATGTCTCGGCTCTGATGGGTGTCCGACCGGTAAACCTGAACGAATCGGACCGTGGTTTCAAGCGGACCCGACTGCCGAAAACTGACATCGGAGACCGCCACTTCAATAAATTGGGCCTTTTTGATTCGGGAAGAGCGCACCTGTAAATGGCTTTTCAGGTCAGCCCGCTCCGAGGCATACAGCCCAATATAGGCATTGACATCACGGGCTTGCCAAAGACGAACCCATTGCTCAAACACGGGCTTGAGGGAATCGGGAGCGGGAGCGGGTGCTGCCGGGGCGGACGAGACAGGAGCGGGAGAAACCAGAGCAGGCGTTGAGTCCGGGGGTGAAGTCGGTGCCGATGCGACCCCAGAGGCTGTGGGAGTGGCGACTGTAGGGCTTGTAACTGTGGGGGTCGCGGCCGAGGTGGCTGTTACGCTAAGACTGGCGACCTGAGTGGGCTCTTCTTTGGTCTCAACCCCGTTGCTGCGTAGCGGCGCTGAGGGGGAAAACTTGGCAATGACCTGTTCCTTGCCCACAATTTTGTCAAACGCAAGCCAAGTCACCCCCAAGGCGCCGACAACACAGGTGAGCACAAATCCCCAGCGTCGGGCGGCCCCAGAATTCTTGAACTTTTTTGAGTGCGGCAACATGCCGAACTCATCGTGTTGATTCACCATTGCGCCAATTGATTGCCCAAAGTCGAGGCATGCTCCCAAAAAAACGACGATTAAGGATAGCGCATAGAAGGATCTCTTGCCGATCCCAAAATCATGCGAAGGCCCAACGCTAGCGTTTCAAGGCCTGCACAATCTGGTCATGGCGCTGTTTTTCCTCGCTGCTTGCCCGCCGCACCACCAGTTGTGACAGGTCGAGCGACTGCAGGTTCAAGCCTTGCCCGCCCGCGCCGTCGTCGGCTGAAATGGCCAGGCTTTCCTGCCCGCGGGTCATGGCCAGGTAGACATCGGCCAACAAGCGGGCATCTAACAGGGCGCCGTGAAATGTGCGGTGCTCGTTGTTGATCGTGTATCGCTGACACAAGGCATCTAGCGAATTTCGCTGGCCGGGGTGCAGCTCGCGTGCAAAGCCTAAGGAGTCGATCACTCGCGCAACATGATCTGCAAAAGGGGGCAATCCTAGGCGTTTGAGCTCTGTATCCAAGAAACCGCGGTCAAATTCTGCGTTGTGAATCACCACATGCGCATCGCGCACAAACCCCAGGAAATCTTGCGCCACTTCAGCAAACAGGGGTTTGTCTTTTAAGTGATCCCAGGTCATGCCGTGAACCTGGGTGGCCCCCTCGTCGACCTCGCGCTCGGGGTTGAGATATACATGAAACTGCCGCTCGGTGACCCTGCGATCAATGCACTCAACACAGCCAATCTCGATTAAGCGATGGCCCTCTTCTACTTTCAGCCCTGTCGTTTCGGTGTCAAGCACTACGAAGCGCATTCGATTTCCTTGTGAACTTTTCGAAAAACAGAATAACCGACGGCAGCACAAACAAAGTCAGCACGGTGCCAAAGCTCAGGCCGCCGACAATCACCCAACCAATTTGCTCTCGGCTCTCGGCGCCCGCCCCCCGGGCCAACGCCAAAGGAATGGCGCCCAGCACCATTGCGCCTGTGGTCATGAGAATCGGGCGCAGCCGCAACACCGACGCCTCGATGACCGCATTGCGAATTTCAGTGCCTTGCTGCCGCAATTGGTTGGTGAACTCAACAATCAAAATACCGTGCTTGGTGATTAAGCCTACCAATGTAATCAGGCCAATCTGGCTGTAGACATTAAGAGTGCCGCCGGTCGCAAGCAGCGCCAGCAAGGCGCCCGTCATGGAAAGGGGCACGGTGAGCATGATCACCACCGGGTCTTTGAAAGACTCAAACTGCGCGGCCAAGACAAGATAAATAAACACCAAGGCCAACAAGAACGTGACCCCCAAGCTGCCCGATGCACGAACGAACTCCCGCATTGAGCCCGACAGGTCGGTGGCATAGCCTGCGCCCAAATGCTGATCCGCCGATGCCTGCAAAAACTTCAAGGCCTCGCCCTGGGTATAGCCCGGCGCAAGGTTTGCCGAAATTGTCACGGCGCGCCGCTGGCCAAAATGATTCAGCTGCCGCGGCGCGATGGTTTCGTTAATCTCGACTAAAGCCGAAAGCGGCACCATTTGGCCGGCCTGGCTTTTCAGAAAAATCTTGCTGATGTCATCGGGTGTGCTGCGCTCGCTGGGCTCAAGCTGAACAATCACATCGTATTGCTCGCCGGCACGCTTGAATCGCGTGACCTGCCGCCCGCCCATCATGGTTTCAATGGCACGGCCAATGGCTTCGACCGATACGCCAAGATCCGAGGCTCGGTCGCGATTGACCGTGATTTTGAGCTCGGGCTTGTTGAGCCGCAAATCGGTGTCCACGCCCAAAAACCCAGGGTTTGCTGCAGCATCGGCCACGACCTTGCCCACCACTTTTGCCATGGTTTCATAGGCATCAGATCCTGTGACGACGAAACCCACGGGCCGATCCCGAACCGACTGGCCGAGCGACGGCGGGGCATTGGGAAAGACCAACACGCCGGGAATATCCCTGACCCGGGGCTGCACCTCTTTCAAGATTTCCAGTGTGCTGCGATCACGCTCAGACCAATCTTTGGTGCGCAAAAACGCCACTGCTTGGTCCACCGTGGGATTGCCCGCAACCACAAACATGCGATTAATTTCGGGAATGCTCGCGCCAACCGCCTCGACCTGGCGCGCATAGTATTCGGTGTATTCCAGCGAAGCGCCATCGGGGCCGCTGATGGCCGTAAAGATCACGCCCCGATCTTCAATGGGTGCAAGCTCTTGCTTCATCATTGAAAACAACAGGCCACTGGCGCCCGCCACCAGCACAAACACAACACCCACCAGCAGGCTTCGATTCAAAGTCCACTCCAGGGCACGGCGGTAACCCTGGGTCATGGACTCCAGCCAGCCCTCAACGGTGTTGTAGAACTTTCCATGCTTGCGCTCATGTCTGAGCAGCTGAGAGCACATCATGGGCGAGAGCGTCAGAGCCACAAAGCCCGACACAATGACTGCGCCCGCAAGGGTCAAGGCAAACTCAATAAACAGCCTTCCGATACGGCCAGAAGTAAAGGCCACTGGCGCATACACTGCTGCCAAGGTCAGGGTCATGGCCACGACTGCAAATCCAATTTCTTTGGCGCCACGAAATGCTGCCTCAATTGGCTTCATGCCCTCTTCAATGTGGCGATAAATGTTTTCCAACACCACAATCGCATCATCAACCACCAGGCCAATGGCCAGCACCAGGGCCAACAGGGTCAGTGTGTTGATCGAAAACCCCGCCAGCAGCATGAGTGCAAACGCGCCAATCAAAGACACTGGAATGGTCACCAGGGGCACCAAGGCGGCACGAAATGAGCGCAAAAAGAAAAAAATCACCAAGGCCACCAAGACAATGGCCTCCAGGATGGTGTTGAACACCGCCTTGATCGACTCTTCAATAAACACGGTGGAGTCAAAGCCAATGTTGACCTGCACCTGCTCGGAGGCCAGCTCTGCATTGAGCTGCGGCACGAGCGAGCGCACTGCTTGTGCCAGGGTCAACGGATTCGCGGTGGCTTGTCGAATCACGCCCAGGGCCACGGCATTTTCGCCATTGAATCGAACACTGGATCTCACTGCGGCAGAGTCGAGCTCGACGCGGCCAAGATCACGAATTCGCACCGGGTAGCCCGAGGCCTGCTTGACAATAATCGCGCCAAATTCTTCAGGCGTTGTGAGGTCCGTGCGTGCGGTCACCGTAAACTCCCGGCGCTGGCTCTCCACCCGGCCCGCAGGAAGCTCTACATTTTGCTGGCCAATTGCCGCCTCCACATCGGCTGGGGTAAGCCCATAGCCTGCAAGGCGGTCACGATCAATCCATACACGCATGGCGTACTTGCGCTCGCCATTGATTCGCACATCGGCCGCGCCCGGCAACACCTGCAAGCGAGGCTTGACCAGGCGATTGGCAATGTCACTGACTTCCAGCGGGCTGCGGGCAGCGCTTGAAAAAGAAAGCCAAATGATTGGGTTTGCATCGGCTTCGACTTTCGCAATTACCGGCTCATCAACACCGCGTGGAAGTTTTGCGCGCGCTCGAGAGACGCGATCGCGAACATCGGCAGCCGCCGCATCCGCATCTTTTTCCAGGCGAAATGTCACTGTAATCTGCGACTGCTCTGCACGCGAAATTGAGGTGATGACATCAACAGAGTCAATGCCAGCAATCGAGTCTTCCAAGGGCTTGGTGATTTGGGTCTCAATCACTTCGGCCGACGCACCTGTATAGGTGGTGGTGACAGTCACCACCGGCGTGTCAATTCGCGGGTACTCGCGCAAGGAGAGTTTCGTAAAAGAAACCGCTCCCACGAGCAACACGATGAGCGAGAGCACCGTTGCAAAAACCGGCCGACGAATGCAAATGTCAGAAATCAGCATGGCGCGCTGCGCTAGCCCTTGGGCTGATCCGAGATCACACGAACCGGTACATCATTGCCTCGAATCTTGATCTGGCCCGCGGTAATCACCATATCGCCAAGGGCTAGCCCTTCGGTGATCTCAACGACCGCCCGGCCATTGACCAGGGTGCGAATGCCTGTTTTCACGGGGACACTTTTGGCCTTGCCCTCGACCACCTTAAAGGCAAGCAACTTGCCTTGCGCCGTGATTAACGCTTCTTCGGGAACGACCAAGGCATTGGGCCGCGAATCCAGCACCAGCGAGACACGCACAAACATGCCGGGCTTGAGCCGCTTGCTTGGGTCTTTGAGCTCTGCACGAATCAGCAAAGACCGGCCCGAGGCATCGACTGCCACATCAATGGCTGCGACCCGCGCGGGAAATTCCACTCCGGCATAGGCATCGGTTTGCAGCATGACTTGCTGGCCTGCTTTCAGCCTGCCAAGAATTTTTTCAGGCACGCGAAAATCAGCTTTCATGGCACGGGTGTCTTCGAGATTGATCAAAGACTCGCCTTCTTTGACATAGTCGCCAACACTGATCTGACGAATGCCGATGACGCCATCAAAGGGTGCTTTGAGCGACATCTTGTCGAGGTTCGCTTGGGCCAAGGCCAATTTTGCTTGCGCGATTTGTTCAGAGGCTTTTGCGTCGTCAAGCGCTGCCGCAGAAAGGAACTGCTTGTCGAACAACTCTTGCGTGCGACGCAGCTTCGCGGCAGCAAGGTCGCGTTCGGCGCGGGCTTGATTCACCTGGGCGTGCTGAATGGCGGCATCGAACAGCACCAACGGGTCTCCCGCTTTCACTGCTGCACCATCGGCAAATAAAATCTTCGAGACTCGCCCAGCAAGCTCTGACTTGAGCACGACCGATTCTGCCGCACGCAAGGTTCCTACCGATGCGACGACATCGAGCAAGTCGGTCTGGGTCACCGGCTGCGCCTCAACGGCCAAAGGCCCGCCTGCTGCCTTGGGGGCGGGATTGCGCTCGCTCAAGGACATTGCGAGATACGCCGCAATGCCAAGCCCGACGATCACGATCAGCAACAACACTCTTTTTTTATTCAGCATGACTTGCTCACTGCCGTTACCGACTCCACTCCGAGATTGGCCAAGGCATCGGCCCGCTCATTGCCCTCATGGCCTTGATGTCCTCGCACCCACTCCCAGCTCACCTGGTGTCGCGCAAGGGCTTGGTCAAGCTGTTGCCATAAATCCTGATTGGCCACAGGTTTTTTTGCAGCCGTCTTCCAGCCTCGACGCTTCCAATCAGACATCCACTCTTGCACGCCCTTTTGCACATATTGCGAATCGGTTACGACCCGCACCGTGCAGGGGCGCTTTAATGCATTAAGGGCCTCAATCACGGCGGTGAGTTCCATACGATTGTTAGTGGTGTGGGCCTGCCCGCCGTGCAGCTCTCGCGCCACATCGCCATATTCCAACACCGCGCCCCAGCCGCCGGGGCCGGGATTGCCCTTGCAGGCGCCATCGGTGTGAATCAAGACTTGGGGTGCGTTGGGGGAGAGCTCGGACATGAGTGAACTGTTTTGGGTGCTGCTGCGGCGCGCTGGCCCGCAAGCTTTCTTTTTTCTCGCCAGTTTGGCCCAATAAGCTGCATATGATGCACGCGTTTGACGGCCATTAAAAAATAAACGCCACCCGCCATGGGCCACCAACGCCGCCCAGCGGGGTTCATCCAACCGAACCGGGAAAGCCAGCGCTCAGAATCGAACGGCGGGACATAGGCCCCAAAAGCGCTTGCGCCTGCGGCCCCCAAGTCGAAGTTCAAGAGCTTGAGCCAATCTTTAAGCCGGGGCAGAGAAATCCAGCGATGCGCAGCCGGCGGAAAACGAGTCACCGAGCGGGTTTTATTTCTTAAGCGCCACAGGCTCCAAGGGTTAAAGCCAAGCACCACCAGCTTGCCTTCAGGGATCAGCACCCGTTGGGCTTCCCGCAGCAGATGATGTGGGTCAGAACACACTTCCAGCGCGTGAGGCAACACCAACAAGTCAAGGCTTTCGGTCTGAAAGGGAAGCTCGGGCATGGACCCGACCAAACAACACGGCTGGGCAATCGGATCGGTTTGATCCGGATTGGGCGCAGCTGCCAACAGTGGGCCCGGCCAGCCCATCCGGGCCCGGGTTGACATACGATTGGCCCTAAGCGCATCCAGGGTCATCGGCCCGATTTGTACGGCGTGATAGCCGAAGACATCGGCAAGCGTTGCATCAAGCCACGCCTGCTCCTCGGCAAGCAGCGAGGCTCCCAACGGCGTCTGGCTCCAAGAATCCCAGTCTTTGAAAGGATTGAGCAATGATTCGTGCAATTCCGGCATTTGCCGACAACTATATCTGGATCATTGAAAACGAAGGCCAAAGCCCCGCCGCAGCAGTGGTGGACCCGGGCCAGGCCGAGCCCGTGCTGCAGGCGCTGTCTCAGAGTGGGCTGCAGTTGGCTGCAATCTTGTTGACCCATCACCATGCCGATCACACGGGCGGTGTTCAAGCGCTCCTGGAAAAAGCGCCGCGCTGGCAAGGCCAAGCCCCCATGGTCGTGGGCCCCGCCCACGACCCCATTTCCCGGCTGACGCGAAAACTCGTGGAAGGTGATGTCGTGGAAATCGGCCCATTAAACGCGCGCTTTTCAGTGATTGAAGTTCCGGGCCACACACTCGGGCACATTGCGTATTTCGGGTTTTGCGCAAGCGCGCAGCCCGTGCTGTTTTGCGGAGACACGCTGTTTGCGGCTGGCTGTGGGCGAGTGTTTGAAGGAAGCCCCGAGCAGATGTGGGAATCACTGCAAAAACTTGCGCGTTTGCCTCATGACACCGCGCTTTACTGTGCACACGAATACACCCTTGCAAACCTTAAATTCGCAAGCGTTGTCAGGCCTGATGATCCAGCGATACAAGCCCGCTTGGCCCACACGCAATCGCTGCGTTCAGAAAATCGCATCACATTGCCCAGTTCGATTGGAGAGGAGCTCAAGACCAATCCGTTTTTGTTATGCCGCAATGCAAGCGAGTTTGCGCGCTGCCGAAAGCTAAAAGATGAGTTTCGGGGATAATTGAAAGTTATGCCTTCCAAAAAGCTTTTAAAGCCTGCTCGTTTGCCCCTGCTGGTGTCATGCGCAGTGCTTGTGCTGTCGGGCTGCGCAACAGCTCCCAGCGACACCAGACCCAAGGTCGGCACCGTCTCAGGTGCCCCCACGGCCACGAGTCAACCGGCTTGGCGTGCCACAGCGCAGCCCAGCAAAAAACTTCAGCCCATCAGTCCCGCACTGCGACCGGGAGAGCGCGCCGATGGCCAATCGGTCCCCATTAGCCAAACCCCTCGCTATGACAACCTCGTCAGCCGAATTCGCGCTGGCTTTGCCATGCCCGAGCTGGATTCGGCCTTGGTCTTGCAACATGAGCGCTGGATTGCGCGCAACCCAGAATACCTAAACCGCGTGCTGGATCGGGGCGGAAAATATCTGCATCACATTGTTGAAGAGCTTGAAGCACGCAATATGCCCACCGAGCTCGCGCTGCTGCCGATTGTCGAAAGCGCCTTTAACCCACAAGCCTTGTCAAAAGCGAAAGCGGCAGGGCTTTGGCAGTTCATTCCTTCGACAGGGCGCATTTATGAGTTGCAACAGAATTGGTGGACTGACCAGCGACGAGATGTCATTGAATCGACCCGTGCAGCACTGGATTATTTGCAGCGGCTCCACGAGCTTCAAGGCCAGGACTGGTTCCTGGCCCTGGCCAGCTACAACTGGGGGGAAGGCGCAGTCATGCGCGCCCGCAAACGCAATGAAGCGCAGAAAAAACCGACTGACTATCTCAGCCTGCGCATGCCGAAAGAAACACGCAACTATGTGCCCAAACTGATTGCGCTGCGAAACATTTTGGCGAACCCAGAAAAATATGGAGTGGTTCTGCCCACCATTCCCAACGAGCCATTCTTTGTCATTGTCGACAAGGAGCAATCGATTGATTTGGCGCTCGCGGCCCGTTTTGCTGACATGACGGTTGAAGAGTTTGTAGAGCTCAACCCTTCACACCATCGGCCCATTATTAATGCCAACCGAACCAATCGAATTGTGTTGCCGGCGGATCGGGCCGAGCGCTTTCAACGCGCGTTGCAAGAGCACCTGGCAAAAGGTGAGCCCTTGGTGAGCTGGAAGCCTTACACGCTGCAGAAAAACGAAGACTTGGCCTTGCTGGCCAAGAAAACGGGCGTTAGTTCCAAAGAGCTTCGTCGCGCCAACGGTTTAGGGCCCAAAGCCAACCCGCTGCCCGGAACTACATTGCTCGCGCCGGTTTTTGCAGCCAGCGATCTCGGGCAGATTGAAAGCACCCTGGCCAAATTCAAAGGCAGCCGGGTCATTGAAAAAGAACATCTTCCGGCGATTTACCACCGCGTGACCAGCAAAGACACCCTGGCGCGAATTGCGCGTCGCTACAAAGTCAGTCAAGCGGAAATACGCAGACTTAATCAGCTCGCTGGCGAGCTTCAGGCCGGCCAGCGACTGCTGATACGCGCAGCACGCGTGCAAACAATCGTGACGGATGAAAACGGAAGGCGATCAGTGATCGCCTCAAGCACACCCCCGCGATCGAATCGCAAGTAAGGGGCTGTGCTTAATGAATAGGGCTTAAACCGCGCCTGCGTTCGAGCGATGCGGAATGGCCATGCGGATTTTCTTGGAGAACTCGACCAAGGCCGAAATTCCCGAAGCCTCTGCACGGGCGCACCATGATTGCAGCCCTGCTACCGCGGTATCTACCGAGTTGTGGCGGCGGCTCCAAAGACTTTCAAACTCTTTGCGCAACTCGGCCCATTTTTCGACATAGGCCGGCTGAGAGCCTTGCTTTCTGGTGTCGCGCTTAAACGCTTTGGACAAGGACGCCATGAGCTCGTATTTGCTCGTGATCACTGCCTCTACGGTATCGGCATCGATCGTGTTGCGCGAGGGGTCGATCATGAGGCTCGCAGGCAGGGGCCGGGGCTTGGCAAGGCCAACAAATGAAAGCAAGCGGATATACATCCAGCCAATATCGAACTCGTACCACTTGCTCGAGAGCTTGGGCGATGTCGCAAATGTGTGGTGATTGTTATGCAGCTCCTCACCGCCAATCAGAATTCCCCAAGGCGAGATGTTGGTGCTGGTGTCTGGGCTTTTGAAATTGCGATAGCCCCAGAAGTGGCCAATGCCATTGATGACGCCTGCGGCTAAAAACGGGATCCAGGCCATTTGTACGGCCCAGACTGCAGCCCCAACCACGCCAAACAGCAAGACATCGGCAATGAGCAAAATGGAAACGCCCAGCACGCTGTACTGCGAATAAATGTGACGCTCCACCCAGTCATCTGGAGTTCCGTGGCCATAACGGGCGATCATTTCCTTGTCACGGGCAGCCTCGCGATACAGCTCGGCGCCTTCCCAAAGCACCTTGCCAATGCCTTTGGTCTGAGGGCTGTGCGGATCTTCCTCGGTCTCGCACTTGGCGTGATGCTTGCGGTGAATCGCCGCCCATTCTTTGGTGACCATGCCCGTTGAGAGCCACAGCCAAAAACGCAGGGGGTGGGACACCAGGGGGTGCAGCTCCAGGGCACGGTGTGCCTGGCAACGGTGCAGATACACCGTGACCCCAATAATCGTGAGGTGAGTGGTGATCAGTGTGAACACCACAATGGCTGGCCACTGCCAGCCCGTTAGTCCATAGCGAAGAAAATCCCAGACCGAAGACATCAATTCCAAAGCGTTGCTCCCTTTCCCGTTTCCCGGGTCTATCTATGTAGAAACCCTGAGATTATCCCACCCACAAGCCTAGCTCGCTAGCCCCCCAGGGCCAAAACGGCGCCATAAAAGCCATCGGTTGCGGTGCGGTGAGGCCAAAGACTTAGGTCGTGATTGGCCGAAAACGCACGCCATGACGCGGGAAGCGAGACCCCCTGCCCTAAAAGCACCGACTCGCATGAGACCCTACAAAACTCAGGGCGTTCCAATAAAAACCGATCAATCACTTGATCATTTTCAAGGGACAGCACGCTGCAAGTGCCGTACACCAAGCGGCCACCTGGCCGAACCAAACGAGAGGCCGCTGTAAGAATTTCGTTTTGTAAGGACACAAAACCAGAGAGCTTGTCCGGGCTTAATCGCCATTTCAGGTCAGGGCTTCGACGTAGGGTGCCGGTGCCGCTGCATGGAGCATCGACAAACACGATATCGGCCTTTGCCCTGATTCTTTCCAAACGCGCATCTTGCATTGTGCTGATCGCCAAGGGCCAAACATTGCCAAGCCGGCTGCGTTCAAGGCGCGGCTTGAGCTTTGCCAAACGGGCACTCGAAACATCGATGGCATAAACCCTGCCCGATCCACGCAAGGCCGAGGCCAAGGCCAAGGTCTTGCCGCCCGCGCCTGCGCAAAAATCAACAATCGTTTGGCTGCGACGCACCGATGCCAAACGCGCAAGCAATTGACTGCCAAGATCTTGTGCCTCAATCAAGCCCGATTGAAAGGCCTGAGAGCGCTCAATGTTGGGCTTGCCCTGCACGCGCAAGGCTTCCTCGAGAATTTCTGACTGAACCGCCTCAATGCCCTCTGCTCGCAAGCGCTCCAACGCCTTTTCAGGCTTTCCATTGGCCAGATTGACGCGCACATCCAGCGAGGCCGGCTCGGCAATCGCCGCAGCAAACAAGGCAAGCTCTTCAGTGCCAATAGCTTGCGCAATCAACTCGGAAAGCCATTTCGGAAGCGCCTGCGACCGAAGGCTTTGCCAAAATGCATCGGCGATTCGCAGCCGATCCTTGCTGCCAATCTGGGCATTGTTTTTGAAGTGTCGCTGCAGAATCTGGCCCGCCGGCAGATCCGACGCAAGCGCTTGCGCAATTAAACGATCCACCGTTTGCGCTTGGGTCACTGAAGCGGCGCAATCAGCAAAGAAGAAAACTCATGCGAGAACTCTCCCTGGCCGCAGTCATGCCAATGGGCGCCCCTTAACACACAACGGCCTGACAGCACCGCAGCAACCGCCATGGGATAGACCCGATGTTCAAGGGCCAAGAGACGTTGCGCCAAGGCCTGTTCAGTGTCGCCTTCGAGCACTGGCACAATCGCTTGCGCCAGAATCGGGCCATGATCAAGCTCGGCGGTGACCGAATGCACCGTGCAGCCATGAACTTTTACGCCCGCATCAAGCGCGCGCTGATGCGTGTTTAACCCCGTGAACGCCGGCAACAGCGAGGGATGAATATTGAGCAAGCGGCCTTCAAAGCGTTTGCAAAACTCGGGCGTGAGAATGCGCATGAACCCGGCCAACACAATCAGATCAGGGCGGTGGCTTTCAATTTCAGCGGCAAGCGCCGAATCAAACGCCGCACGGTCTGGAAATTGCCGATGGTCCAGCACACAAGCCGCAATTCCGCGCTGATGTGCAAGCGCCAGGCCCGCCGCGTCGGGTCGGTTTGAGATCACACAGGCGACTTCGACCGGCCAGCGCTCATGCTCGCGGCGTGCAAGAATCGCGCCCAAATTGGATCCGCGGCCAGAAATCAAGACGACCAAGCGTTTCATAAGCTCAGAATTGTACCGGCACCCTATAATTCAGCCTTTGCCCGCGCCCCAACTGAATCACTGCAACATGCTGATTTTTCAAGGATTTTTTCCGGTTCAACCCGCCCCCCGTGGCCGGGCAGTCACCATTGGAAATTTCGATGGCGTGCATTGCGGGCACCGCGCCTTGATTGATAAAACCCGAATGCTTGCCCAAGCGCAAGGCTGCACGAGCACAGTGGTGACCTTTGAGCCTCACCCCAAGGCTTTTTTTGCGCCCGATCAGGCCCCAGGAAAAATTCAGGGGCTTCGGGGTAAAGCGCAAGCCATCCAAGCGCTGGGAATTGATGAGCTGTGTGTTCTTCGATTTCGAAAATCGCTGGCTAGCATGAGCGCTGAGTCATTCATTGAAGATTTTTTGCACACAGCGCTTAACGCAAAACATATTGTGATTGGCGATGATTTTCGCTTTGGCACCAAGCGTCGTGGCGATCTTGAAATGCTTAGGGCCGCCTCGCCTGCCATGGGCTGGCAAGTCCACACGATTTCAAGTGTCAGTGTCGAGGGCCAACGTGCCTCAAGCTCCCGACTGCGCGAGGCGCTATCTCACGGTGATCTTCAATTGGCCAGGAAGCTCATGGGCCGGCCTTACACGCTGTCAGGGCGTGTGGCCCATGGCCGAAAGCTTGGCCGCTCAATTGGCTTTCCCACGCTGAATATCGCCGTGCACCGCAAGCTCATGCTTTCAGGGGTGTTTGTGGTGAGCGTTCACGGCATTGGCCCCAAGCCCATCGCTGGCGTTGCAAGCCTTGGCCATCGGCCTACGGTTGAGGCCCACGGCCGACTGCTGTTAGAAGTTCATTTGTTTGACTGGTCGGGCGATCTTTACGGAAAGCCGGTTTGCGTTGAGTTTCATGAAAAACTGCGCAACGAAGCGCGCTACGACGCAATTTCCGACATGATTGCCCAAATACAACTTGATGCGCAGGCTGCGCGCGATTACTTTGCACAACAACATGCCCACTGAAATCCCCTCTTCCGCCGAGAGCGTCAATCTTCCGAAAACCAGCTTCCCCATGCGGGGAGATCTGTCAAAGCGTGAGCCCCAGTGGGTGGCGCAATGGCAGGCCCAAGGGGTGTATCAGCGTATTCGGGCTAAGACCTTAGGCAGGCCCCTGTTTGTACTGCACGATGGCCCGCCCTATGCCAACGGCGATATTCATATTGGCCATGCGGTGAACAAAATCCTGAAAGACATGATCGTCAAGGCAAAAACCTTGGCCGGATTCGATGCACGCTATGTGCCCGGCTGGGATTGCCACGGCATGCCCATTGAAATTCAAATCGAAAAACAATTTGGCAAAGGGCTGCCCACCCAGGAGGTGCAAAGCAAATCGCGCGCCTATGCCAAAGAGCAAATTGAAAAACAAAAACGCGATTTCATTCGGCTTGGCGTGCTGGGCCAGTGGGATCAGCCTTACCAGACCATGGCCCCCAAAAACGAGGCCGACGAAATTCGTGCGCTGAAAAAAATTCTTGAAAACGGCTTTGTATTTCGCGGCTTAAAGCCGGTGAACTGGTGCTTTGACTGCGGCTCGGCCTTAGCCGAAGCCGAAGTGGAATACAGTGACAAAACCGACCCCGCCATTGATGTTGCCTTTGAGGCGTGCGAGGCTGCACGCGCCGCACTGATCAAAGCCTTTGGCGTGCAGACCTATGGCCTAAGCGGCCATGTCGCTGCCGTGATTTGGACCACCACACCGTGGACACTGCCCGGCAACCAAGCGTTGAATGCCCACCCTGACTTTGATTACGCCTTGGTCGAAATTACGGGGGCCGCCGCAGATGCGGGACAGCGAAAGTTTGCGCCCAACACACGATTTCAATGGCTCGTGCTTGCCAAAGACCGTGTTGAGCCCTGCCTGAAATCGTGGGGATTGGCTGGCGAAATCCGTGCCTTGTGCAAAGGCAGTGCGCTGGCAGGCATTGCCTTTAACCACCCCCTGTTTGCGGCAGATGCGGGCTTTGCACGAACCGCCAAAATTATTTTGGCCGACTATGTGAACCTGGAAAGCGGCACCGGCATTGTTCATTGCGCACCCGCTTATGGCGTAGACGACTATCTCGCCTGCAAAGCCGATGGCATGAAAGATTCGGAAATTCTCACACCGGTCATGGGTGATGGCCACTATGCCCAAGCCCTGCCACTTTTTGGCGGCATGATGGTTTGGGATGCCAACCCCAAGATCACGGCCACACTTGCCGAGATTGGCACGCTCATGAACTCTGAGCGTTACACCCATAGCTACATGCACTGCTGGCGCCACAAAACGCCCGTGATTTTGCGGGCGACGAATCAATGGTTTGCAGGCATGGACATCACGCCCAACGATGGCGGCCCAACACTGCGCGCGCGGGCGCTTGCTGGAGTGGAAGCCACGCAGTTTTTCCCGCAATGGGGCAAGGCACGGCTTGCTGCCATGATTGCCAACCGGCCCGACTGGACCTTGTCGCGCCAGCGCCAGTGGGGCGTTCCCATGGCATTTTTCATTCACAAAGAAACAGGCGCACTGCACCCGCGCACACCCGAATTGTTAGAGGCCATTGCCAAGCGCGTCGAACAAGAAGGCATTGAAGCGTGGCAGCGCATGAGCGCTCAAGAGCTGCTGGGCGATGAAGCCCAAGACTATGTAAAAAATGTGGATACGCTCGATGTCTGGTTTGACTCGGGCACCACCCATGAAACTGTATTGCGCGGCTCGCATGCCCAGGAGTCTGCGTTTCCGGCCGACTTGTATTTGGAAGGCAGCGATCAGCATCGCGGCTGGTTTCACTCGTCATTGCTCACGAGCTGCATGATCAATGGCGTGCCGCCCTACAAGGCGTTGCTAACCCACGGCTTTGTGGTGGATGGCCAGGGCCGCAAAATGAGCAAATCCATGGGCAATGTGATTGCCCCGCAAAAGGTGTCAGACACCATGGGCGCAGATATTTTGCGTTTATGGGTCGCCAGCACCGATTACTCGGGCGAGCTTTCGATTTCCGACACCATTTTGAAGCGTGTGGTGGAGTCGTATCGTCGGGTGCGCAACACCTTGTATTTTTTGCTGGGTAACCTGAATGATTTCGACCCAGCAAAGGATGCGGTTGCTATTGAGGATCTCTCCGAGATCGACCGCTATGCACTGGCCTTAATCGCACAGGTTCAGCAAGAGGTGCTTGCCGATTACGAGAAGTTTTCTTTCCACCCTGCGGTCTCGCGTCTGGTGGGTTTTTGCTCGGAAGATCTTGGCGCTTTTTATCTGGATATCCTGAAAGATCGGCTGTACACCACGGGCAAACAGTCGCGTGCGCGCCGATCCGCACAGACCGCGCTGTGGCATATCACCGAATCGATGACGCGGCTGCTATCACCGTTTTTGTCATTTACCGCCAATGAGGCTTGGCAAAGCCTGCATCAACAAGAAGCGGCTTGCGACCCCACTGTGTTTGAGCAACAAGCCCATGCCCTGCCGGTCGTTGCAGGCGCCGACGCACTCATGCAGAAATGGCAAGCCATTCGAGCCGCGCGTGCAGAGGTGCTCAAAGCCATTGAAGTGGAACGCGAGGCCGGGCAGCTTGGCTCTTCGCTCGGGGCAGGCGTATCGATTGCAGCAGGCAGCGCCATGGGTGAGATCTTGCAAAGCCTCGGCGATGCGCTGAAGTTTGTCATGATCACCTCAGATGCCGTTGTGCATGTCGACCCCACGCTTTCGCCGATGGCTGTCGAGGTCAATGTCGCGCCCTTGTCACATGCCAAATGCGATCGATGCTGGCATTTGCGTGCCGATGTCGGTTCAGATCCCCAGCGGCCAGGGCTGTGCGGCCGCTGTGTGAGCAACCTGTTTGGCCAAGGAGAGCAACGTGCCATCGCCTAAGTCGTCGCGCAGCGGCATGACCGCAGGCCGCTGGGCCATGATCGCTTTATTGCTGGTGGGCCTGGATCAGCTTTCTAAATTGATCATTGTGAACACCTATGTGCTGGGACAATTCACGGCGGTCACTTCCTGGTTCAACATTGTGCGGGTGCATAACAGCGGCGCCGCGTTTAGCTTTCTTGCCGATGCCGGAGGTTGGCAGCGCTGGTTTTTTATTGGCCTGGGTGTTGCGGTGATCGCCTATCTCAGCTTTTTGATCTCGCGGCATGCCCGACAAACCTGGTTTTCACTGGCAGCAACGCTCATTATTGCGGGTGCGATCGGCAATACCATTGACCGGGTGAGCTATGGCTATGTCGTGGATTTTATCGATTGGCATGTCTCCGGCTGGCACTGGCCTGCCTTTAATTTTGCCGACAGCTTTGTGACGGTTGGCGCCGTGCTGTTTGTGCTCGACGAGATTCGAAGGGTAAGAAACGCATGAGACTTACCCACCGACATTTTGTCATCGGCGTGACGGGCGGTATTGCCGCGTACAAAACCTGTGAGCTTGTGCGTCGCTTACAAGACGAAGGCGCCACCGTGCAGGTCGTGATGACCGAAGCCGGAGCCCGTTTTGTGTCCGCGCTGACATTTCAAGCGCTGTCAGGCCGGCCGGTCTACACCGATGAATGGTCGGTCAACGCTGCAAGCAGCCCTGCCAATGGCATGGCCCATATCGATTTGGCCCGCGAGGCCGATGCCATTTTAGTTGCACCTGCAAGCGCCGATTTCATGGCCCAACTGGCCACTGGTCAAACGGGCAGCCTGCTCGCAACACTGTGTCTGGCCCGCAATGTGCCCTTGCTGGTCGCGCCGGCCATGAATCGACAAATGTGGGAAAGCCCCGCAACACAGCGAAACATAGAACAACTTAAGCGCGACGGCATTGAAGTGCTCGGCCCGGGCCGTGGGGCACAAGCCTGCGGTGAAACCGGCGATGGCCGCATGCTTGAGCCCACAGAATTGTTACAAGCCCTGCTGTCGCACTTCGGGCCCGATGCGGCATTGGGCGCGCGCGCTGCACCCAATATTCGCGGCGTGCTCGAAGGAAAACGCGTGCTCATCACCGCAGGCCCAACATTTGAGCCCATTGACCCGGTGCGCGGAATGACCAATCGCTCGTCCGGAAAGATGGGCTACGCAATCGCCCGAGCAGCCCAGCGCGCAGGCGCGCAGGTGACCTTGATCAGCGGGCCAGTGAGCCTGCGCACCCCAGAGCAGGTTCAACGCATTGATGTGCTGACGGCCAACGACATGCATCAAGCGGTCATGCACGCGATTGCCCATCAAGCGCCAGATGCATTTATTGGGGTTGCCGCTGTGGCCGATTGGCGGCCCAAGACACTGCTGAACTCGAAGCTAAAAAAAGAAGCCGGCAGCGGCCTGACCAATATCGAATGGATCGAAAACCCCGATATTTTGGCCAGCGTTGCCCAGCTTCCTACCCCGCCGTTTTGCATTGGCTTTGCTGCAGAAACGGGCTCGGCACAAGATTTAAAAGACCTGTTGCCTGCCAAACGCCTTCGCAAAGGCGTGCCACTGCTCGTGGGCAATATTGGCCCCGACACCTTTGGGGCTGACTCGAACCAAGTCGTGCTATGCGATGAAAGTGGGGTCCGGCCCATTGATGCAAACAGCAAAGATGACATTGCCGCCTTGCTGATTTTTGAACTTTCCAAAAGGCTATGCGCATGAAGATCGATGTAAAAATCCTAGATCCCCGCATGAAGGATCAATTGCCGGCGTACGCCACATCGGCATCTGCAGGGCTTGATCTTCGGGCCTGCATTGATGCGCCGCTGGTCTTGGCGCCGGGCGATGCCCACATGATCCCAACAGGCTTGGCCATCTACATTGCCGATCCCGGCTATGCCGGCATGCTGCTTCCGCGCTCTGGCCTGGGACACAAGCATGGAATTGTTCTGGGCAATCTTGTGGGCCTGATCGATGCCGACTATCAAGGCCCGCTCATGGTCTCGGCCTGGAATCGGGGGAAAGCGCCCTTCACGCTAAATCCAATGGAGCGCTTAGCCCAACTGGTCATTGTTCCGGTGACACAGGTGCATCTCAATGTGGTGGAAGAATTCAACGCCACAGAACGCGGCAGCGGCGGCTTTGGCAGCACCGGTCGCCACTAGGCTATTTCAGCACCCGGAATAAATTATTAAAGTCGTCGGTCCACGGCGTAAGGCCTGCGATCTGGTCGATCACATACTGCCTTTCGCGAATAGCCTTGCTCTTGAGCAGCCCCTCGTTCGCGGTCACCAGCACCCAATCTGAAAACGCTGTTAGGCCTCGGCCATCTCCCTGCGGCTCATCGGCCACTAATGCGGCTTGCAGGCCCACCTCCTGGGCAATCAGCGCCACCACCGGCGCAAGCTCGAGATATCGATTGGTCACATGAAAGGCGATCACGCCATTGGGCCTAAGGTGGCGCAAATAGCCTTGCAGGGCCTCGCGGGTCATGAGGTGAATCGGAATGGAGTCGCTGGAAAACGCATCGATCACCAGCACATCAAAGCGATTGTCAGGCTCGCGCTCCAACACCAAGCGGGCATCGCCAATGGCAATCGAAATCTCAGCCGCCGACTCTTTCAAATACGTAAAGTCGTTTTGTGCGAGCTGTACAACCTGGGAATTGATTTCGTAAAAACGGTAGTGATCGGTGGGCCGGCCATAGGCGGCAAGTGTTCCCACTCCCAGTCCGATCACGCCAACCCGCATGCCCTTGGGGTTTTGGGCCGCCATCTCTGACAGCGTAATGCCAACCCCCGAAGTGCGGCCATAGTAGGTGGTGGGCTCGCGGCGGGCCGATGCGTTCATGTCTTGCAAGCCGTGCAGAATCACCCCGTGCACCAGCCGTCGAACCGGCTCAGGCTGCTCAAAAATTGGGCGCTCCTTGACGCGCAAGGTGCCGTAAAAATTGCGGGTCGCATCGATGTTGTCGGTGTAGTTATCGGCAACATAGTCTTTTAAAAACACCAAGCTTGCGGCAATGCTGGCCAGGCTCACTGCAAGAAACACAGTACGCAACGGTGCCGGCACCCGGTGAACGCTCACCCAGGCGCCAAGGGCTCCCGCCAGCACAATTGCAAGCGGCAGTTCCCAATAAAACGGCAGCAAGTTCGGCCCCAAAAACGACACGACCAGACCGCCAAAGGCTCCGCCCAAAGCAATCACAAAATAAAAACGCGTGAGATATCGCGTATCGGGCTTGGAATGCGAAAGCTCCCCATGGCAAAACAGGCACAGCAAAAACAGGCCGCCCAAATACAGGGGGATTGCATAGTCAATATCCAGCACGCCATCGTCGGCAATCAGGCCCCAGGCCATAAACCCTGCAATGACCATGGCCGGCAACATCATGGAGTCGCGCAAATACCAGCCCCGGCCTGAGCGCCCCTCAAAGGCAATCACAAAGGTCAGCAAATACAAGGACAAGGGCAGCACCCATAAAAATGGAATCGATGCAATGTTTTGCGTGACATGGCTTGAAACCGATAGCAACAGCACCGTCGGCAGGCCTGCCAAGCTAAACCACAAGGCGTAATCCGCAAATCGTGGAGACGCTGGCGCAGCCTTGGCAGTGGTTGGAGAACTCGATGCGAAGCCTTGCGTTTCATACGACACCCTGGGCGTCATGGCCCGAAAGGCAACGGCAATCGCAAGCAGCACATAGGCTGCATAGACCGCGCTCCAGGCCATGGCCTGCACCCGTGTGCTCACCCACATTTCAATCGCAAACGGGTAAGACAACAGGCCTAACAACGACGCAAAGTTCGACAACGCAAAAAGCCGATAGGCCCGCTGGGCAATTTCAGGGCTCGACTGTTCTCGGGCAAACCAAGATTGCATGAGCGGGCCCGTGGTGGCCAACAAAAAATAAGGCAGACCAATCGTGACCGCCAGCAGGCCAATGATTTGCAGCAAGGGCTCTTCGTTGCCCAATGGCTTCCAATAATCTGCGGCCAGAATTGGCAGCACAGCAAGACTTGCCAACAGCAAGACTATATGCAGCAACGATTGGGCTTTGGCGCTGAGCCGTTGAATGAAATCGGAATAGGCATAGCCCGCCAGCAGGGCCACCTGAAAAAACGCAAGGCATGCAGTCCAAACACCGGCAGTGCCCCCAAACCAGGGGACAATTTGCTTGGCAATAATGGGCTGAACTAAGAAAAGAAGAAAGCTCGAAACAAAAACGGTCAGGGCATAAAGCAGCATCAGGCGAGCCTTGCGTCCAGCTTTCTTGCGTCGGCGACAAAGAGCCGAATTCCCTCGGTGAGTTTCTCACTGGCCATTGCATCTTCATTCAAGACAAATCGAAACAACGGCTCAGAAGTGTTCAAGGCAGCCGTCGCTTGGCCCGGTGCCTGGCTTTGCGGGTCAAGCGCACGCTCAAGGCTCGACTCATTGTCCATTGCGCGCAGCTGCTCTAATAACTCTGGGCTCACGGTGAGCAAGTCGCAGCCTGCCAGCGCCAGCACCTGGCCGACATTGCGAAAGCTCGCGCCCATGACTTCGGTATGAAACCGATGATGCTTTAGGTAAGCGTAGATTTTTTTGACAGACAGCACGCCGGGGTCCTGCTCTGGAGAATCCCATTCAAGGCCTGCCTTTTTGTGCCAATCACTAATGCGGCCCACGAAAGGAGAGATCAAGGTGGCGCCCGCATCGGCTGCGGCGGCAGCCTGAACCAAGGAGAAGATGAGTGTGACATTGCACGCAATCCCCTGTTTCTCTAATTCAGAAACGGCTTTCAAGCCTTCCCAGGTTGCAGCCACCTTAATGAGCACGCGGGACTTGTCAATGCCTTGCGCCGCATAGGCTTCAATAATTTTTTGTGCTTCGGCAACGGTGGCCTGAGCATCGAACGACAGCCGCGCATCGACTTCGGTCGACACCCGGCCTGGAATGATTTTTAGAATTTCAGCGCCAAAAGCCACGAGCACCCGACGCGATTTATCGGCCAGTTTTTTTCCGCTTGCCTGCTCTTTCACAGAGTCGAGAATTCCTGCGTACTGCGGCTTATCGAGTGCACGAATGATCAGGGTGGGATTGGTGGTGGCATCTTGGGGCTGATAGGCCCGCATCGACTCAAAGTCACCCGTGTCGGCGACCACCGTCGTGAACTGTTTTAAAGCTTCTAATGCGTTGGGAATCATAAAAAGAAAGGGTCCGTAGCGATCCGCGATTGTAGATCACCACGGCCCTTGCGGGCCTCGTGATGACGGCC
>CAYTWR010000007.1:38510-43593 GCA_964442225.1 uncultured Burkholderiaceae bacterium
TCACCACGGCCCTTGCGGGCCTCGTGATGACGGCCCGTTTTCACAACATCATTGCGAGCCGTCAAAGACGGCGTGGCAATCCAATTAAGTCAGCATATCCGACCAAATATTGCGGGCCCAGCCAATCGCATAACGCCCTTCCATCTCAGTGGCACGGCTGCTCACGCCACCCGAGCCCGGAACCGGCTTCAAGGTTTTGTCTTTTGCATCCCATTGGTGCACGCTGGCGACATGCACAACAGTTTTCGCATCGACAAAACTGTAGCAAGTGTTGGCCATGGTCGGGGCTTCGGGCGTGCGACCGTTCATGAGCTCGACAATCGCGGCAGCTGCGGCCTTGCCATGCTGGTTGGCCATATGGCCCGACTTGGGCATGCCCGGCGCCGGGAAAGTGGCATCGCCCAGCACATGAATGTTCTTGTGCACGGTCGACTCCATGGTGACCCAATCCACACCGCACCACAGGTTGTTCATATTGATCAGGCCCGTGCTTTTTGCGATATCGCCAGCGCGATGCGGCGGCACCACATTCAACACATCTCCGGTAATGCGATCGCCGGTTTCGGTCGAGAGACGCTTGGCCTTGAGATCGAGCTCGGTGACCACCATGTTGGCGTTGTATTCGATCATGCCCTTGTAGTGCTCATCCCAGGCTTTCATGAACAAGCCTTTTTTCGACTGAATATCGGGGTTGGCATCCATGATCACCACCTTGCTTCGGGTCTTGCCTGCAGTCTTGAGCAGGTTGGCCACTTGGCAGGCACGCTCATAAGGCCCTGGGGGGCAACGATAAGGCGCTTTCGGAATCGACAGCACATACACGCCGCCATCACGCATGGCGTCGAGCTGGGCCCGCAGGGCGCGAGTCTGTGCGCCAGCCTTCCATGAATGCAATACGGTTTTTTGCGCTTCGGCATTTAAGCCGGCGATCGCTTCGAAATTAAAGTCGATGCCGGGCGAGACCACCAATCGGTCGTAGCTGAGATCGGCCATTTTCTTCATGGACACGGTTTTCTTGGCCGGATCAATGCGCGTCACTTCATCATTGATCACAATAATGCCGCGTGCCTTGAGCTTGTCGTAGCTGTGGGTCAGAAACTCCATGGTCTGAACGCCGCCTAGCACCAGGTTCGAGATCGGGCAGGAAATGAACTGGCTTTCACGCTCAATCAGGTACACCTCGATGGCACCGCCCGACCATTCGTTAATGTATTTCGCAGCCGTGGCGCCACCGTAGCCGCCGCCAATAACCACGACACGGCCAATTTTCTTGGCGGGGGCAGAGCCCGTTTGGGTTGCACAGCCGGCCAGGCCAGCCGTTGCGGTGATCGCAACACCCGCAGCACCCGCCTTTAACAGTCCGCGGCGATTTTCAAATTCTTTAGACATGCTTTTCTCCTTGTTCGGCGCGCGCGCTCTTATTTCTTTTTGGGCTGGGCTGCAAAATAGGCGGCCAGGTCGGCAATTTGTTTGTCGGTATAGCCCTTGACCAGCTGATGCATGATGGTGGCCGGCTTATCGCCGCTGCGAAACTCGTTCATATTGCTGATGAACTTTTCTTTGTCGTAGCCGGCAAGCGTCTCCATGACACCCACACTTCGGCCATCAGTGCCGTGGCAGTTTGCGCAATTGGCCGCCAGGTATCGGATCTTGTTGGAATCTTGCGCCATGACCGGCGCGTTAGCGCACAACAGCACCGAACCGGCCAGCGCTGCGACTGCGAGATGCTTTCGCATAGGATGTCCTCCTGAGAATTATTGAAACAGCAGCGCGATTCTCGCAGAAAAAATGGGACATTCCTATGCTCGTTTTCTGCAATGCATTTTCCTGCGGCGCAACATCGGCCGCGAGTAAAAGCTTCAATGCCCGCAGAAAACAGCCTCTAAGAAACCAGCTCTGCCCGATCTTTATCCAGCCGAGACTCGGGCTTATCGCTGCCCTCTTCGGGAAACTCAAGCTTGATCTGATCGGGCTTGTCGGGATCCATATCAATGTGAACACGCCCGCCCGACACCAGCTTGCCAAACAGCAACTCATCGGCTAGCGCCTTACGAATCGTGTCTTGAATCAGTCGCTGCATGGGCCGTGCGCCCATTTGTGGATCAAAGCCTTTTTTAGCCAGAAATGCGCGCAGGCTCTCTGAAAAGCTTACTTCCACTTTCTTTTCTTGGAGCTGCTGCTCTAGACCGATCAAGAATTTGTCGACCACCCGCATGATGATGTCGGAATCGAGCGCCTTGAACGATACGATCGCATCGAGCCGGTTGCGAAACTCGGGCGTGAACATGCGCTTGATATCGGCCATTTCATCGCCGGCCTCACGCGCATTCGAAAAGCCGATGGTGCGCTTGTTCAAGGTTTCGGCGCCGGCATTGGTCGTCATGATGATGATGACATTGCGAAAATCAGCTTTGCGCCCGTTGTTGTCAGTGAGCGTGCCGTGATCCATGACTTGCAACAGCACATTGAAAATGTCGGGGTGCGCCTTTTCGATTTCATCGAGTAACAAGACGGCATGAGGTTTTTTGGTCACGGCTTCAGTGAGCAGCCCGCCCTGATCAAAGCCCACATAGCCCGGAGGCGCGCCGATCAAACGCGACACGGCGTGGCGCTCCATGTATTCCGACATATCAAACCGAATCAGCTCAATGCCCAGCACATAGGCCAGCTGCTTGGCCACCTCGGTCTTGCCCACGCCGGTGGGGCCCGAAAACAAGAATGACCCAATGGGCTTATCGACCTTGCCCAGACCAGAGCGGGCCATCTTGATGGCTGCCGCCAGCGCTTCAATGGCCGGATCTTGGCCAAACACAACACTTTTAAGGTTCAGCTCAAGGCGCGACAAGACCTGACGATCATCGGTGTTGACCGTGGCCGGCGGAATGCGCGCAATCTTGGAAACAATCTCTTCGATTTCTGTCTTGCCAATGGTTCGCTTTTGCTTGCTCTTGGGCAAGATCCGTTGGGCAGCGCCAGCTTCATCAATGACATCAATCGCCTTATCGGGCAGATGACGATCGTTGATGTATTTGGCCGACAGCTCTGCCGCGCTGGCCAAGGCCGCAGCGGAATACTTCACGCCATGGTGTTCTTCAAAGCGCGATTTCAGGCCTTTCAGAATCTGAATGGTCTGCTCGACGCTGGGCTCGGCCACATCAATTTTTTGGAAGCGACGCGACAGCGCGCTGTCTTTTTCAAAAATTCCACGGTACTCGGTGTACGTGGTGGCGCCAATGCAGCGCAAGGCACCCGAAGACAATGCGGGCTTTAACAAATTCGACGCATCAAGCGTTCCACCCGAGGCGGATCCCGCACCAATCAAAGTGTGAATTTCATCGATAAACAGCACCGCATGCGGATCACTTTTGAGCTGCTTGAGCACTGCCTTGAGCCGTTGCTCAAAATCGCCGCGATATTTCGTGCCCGCCAGCAATGCACCCATATCGAGCGAATACACCGTCGCTTTTTCCAAAATCTCAGGCACTTCCTTGTCAACGATGCGTCTGGCAAGCCCTTCGGCAATCGCCGTTTTTCCAACGCCGGCTTCGCCCACGAGCAGGGGATTGTTTTTGCGCCGACGGCACAGCACCTGAATCACACGCTCCACTTCGAGCTCGCGGCCAATAAGCGGGTCGATCTTTCCTTTTTTTGCCAGCTCATTAATGTTGCTGGTGTATTGGTCCAACGGCGTGGGCTGCTGCGGCTGTGACGACTGTGCCGCAGTTTCCGCTTCGGCTGCGCCAGCCTCTTCTTCCTTGCCCTGGGCAGGCTGGCCGGTTTTGGTAATGCCATGGGCGATGAAGTTCACGACATCGAGCCGAGTGATGCCCTGCTGGTGCATGAAATACACAGCATGCGAGTCTTTTTCGCCAAAAATTGCAACCAGCACATTGGCTCCGGTGACCTCTTTTTTTCCGTTCGAGGTGGATTGCACATGCATGATGGCCCGCTGAATCACGCGCTGAAAGCCCAAGGTGGGCTGCGTGTCGACATCGTCAGGGCCTTGAATGATCGGCGTGTTATCGGAAATAAACCGAGTGAGGGCCTTGCGCAGGTCATCAATATTGCCAGCACAGGCCTTCAGAATTTCGGAGGCCGAGGGGTTGTCGAGCAGCGCTAGCAACAGGTGCTCAACCGTGATGAATTCATGCCGCTGCTGCCTGGCCTCAACAAAGGCCATGTGCAGACTAACTTCCAGTTCCTGAGAGATCATGCTTCCTCCATCACGCACTGCAAAGGATGCTGATGCATCCGGGCAAAACTGCTCACTAGCTCGACTTTCGTTGCCGCGATATCCCGAGTGTAGACACCGCACACACCACGCCCTTCCCGATGGACTTTCAACATGACCTGGGTGGCTTTTTCCAGATCCATTACGAAGAATTTTTGCAGCACAACGACCACAAATTCCATCGGGGTGAAATCGTCGTTTAACAACAACACCTGGTAGAGCGGGGGCGCCTTGGCCTTTGACTCCTGGCGCTCTAAAAGTGCCGTAGATCCCCGATCCGGCCCAGCGTCAGACCTGTCCCCTTTATTCGGACCCGCCCAAAAATGCCCAAAATTGCCCTGTCTCATACCTTCGGCATTCTAAGGTCAACTCCTAGGTTTAGGGAGGCTAGACAAACCACTGGATTCTCCCTATATTCGACATGTCCTAAAAGGCTCTTTAATGGAGCCCCTACGGGACAAGTGCGGTGTGACGCATGGTGGGTGTCCCGGCATGGGGTTGGGGTTCTGAAGTGCGCGAATTTTTTAAGGAAGATTAGATGTCTACGGGTACTGTCAAGTGGTTTAACGACGCAAAAGGTTTTGGGTTCATTACGCCTGATGAAGGCGGCGAGGATGTGTTCGCGCACTTCTCGGCAATTGCCACGAGCGGCTTTCGCTCGTTGAAAGAAGGCCAGAAGGTGCAGTTCGATATCGTTCAGGGCCCCAAAGGCAAACAAGCGTCAAACATTACGCCCCTGTAAGTTTTACGGTGCGTAATAAAAAACCCGGCCTAGGCCGGGTTTTTTATTTGGATCGCCACAGGCGCTTCGCGCCTTCGCGATGACGAAAATGTCATTGCGAGCCCCGCAGG
>CAYTWR010000007.1:43693-67489 GCA_964442225.1 uncultured Burkholderiaceae bacterium
TGACGGATTCATACACCCGTCATTGCGAGCCCCGCAGGGGCGTGGCAATCCATTACATCTGTTCGATCATTACATCACCAAAGCCTGAACACGACACCTGTGTTGCGCCCTCCATCAGACGCGCAAAGTCGTAAGTGACCTTCTTGGTAGTGATCGCTTTTTCCATTGCCGTAATGATCAAATCAGCGGCCTCAAACCAGCCCATATGACGCAACATCATTTCAGCGGAAAGAATCAGCGAACCGGGGTTCACATAATCTTTGCCAGCGTACTTAGGCGCAGTGCCGTGAGTCGCCTCAAACATGGCCACGTCATCTGACAGGTTCGCACCCGGCGCAATGCCAATGCCGCCTACCTGGGCTGCCAAGGCATCGGAAATATAGTCGCCGTTTAGATTCAGCGTTGCAATCACGCTGTATTCATTGGGACGCAACAAGATCTGCTGCAAGAACGCATCGGCAATCGAGTCTTTGACAATAATTTCTTTGCCCGTCTTGGGGTTCTTGAACGAACACCAGGGGCCACCATCAATGGGCTTGGCGCCAAACTCTTTCTGGGCGAGTTCATAAGACCAGTCACGAAAGCCGCCTTCCGTGAATTTCATGATGTTGCCCTTGTGCACAATCGTGACCGAGGGCTTGTCATTGTCAATGGCGTACTGCATGGCCTTGCGCATCAGGCGCTCCGTACCCTCGCGCGATACCGGCTTAATGCCAATGCCCGAGGTATTCGGGAAACGAATTTTCTTAACGCCAAAGTCTTTGATCAAAATGTCAATGAGCTTTTTGGCCTCGGGGCCCTCGGCCTGATATTCAATGCCCGCATAGATATCTTCGGAGTTCTCGCGAAAGATCACCATGTCGGTTTTCTCGGGTTCTTTCACCGGGCTGGGAACGCCCTTGAAATAACGCACCGGCCGCAGGCAAACATACAAATCAAGCTGCTGGCGCAAGGCCACATTCAAAGAACGAATGCCGCCGCCCACAGGGGTGGTCAAGGGCCCTTTAATCGACACAACATACTCTTTAAGAGCCGCCAGGGTCTCATCGGGCAGCCAGACATCAGGGCCATAGACCTTGGTGGATTTTTCACCGCAATAGATTTCCATCCAGGAGATCTTGCGCTTGCCGCCATAGGCCTTGGCCACTGCAGCGTCGACGACTTTGATCATGACTGGGCTAATGTCTACGCCGGTGCCGTCGCCTTCGATGTACGGAATGATGGGCGTGTCAGGCACATTCAGTGAAAAGTCTTTATTGACCGTGATCTTTTGGCCCACGGCTGGCACCTTGATTTTGTCGTACACAGCGCTCTCCCTAGTTTTTTGGGGATTTTAACGCTGCCCGGGATAATCGTGCCCATGCGCATCAAACACCTCTTTTTCGGGTTTGCGAGCATGGCCATGCTTGCAAGCAGTCTCGCCGCCCAGGAGCTGCGCACCGAGCCCCTGACGATCCGTTTTTTTCAGGTCACGGCCGAAATCGCCCAGACCCCGCAAGAGCGGGCCAAGGGGCTCATGGGAAGGCAATCACTGCCGCCCAACCACGGCATGCTGTTCGTGTTTGAGTCGGCCGGCCGTCAGTGTTTCTGGATGCGTAACACGCCCCTGCCCTTGACGATTGCCTTCATCGACTCGCAGGGCAAGATCGCGAGTTTTGCCGACATGGCGCCGTTTTCAGAAGAGACCCACTGCTCCACCGTGCCGGTGCCTTATGCACTGGAGATGGAGCAGGGTTGGTTTAAAAAGCGGGGGGTTCTTGTTGGGGATTCGGTTGGCTTACCCCCGTCATTGCGAGGGCCGTAAGGCCCGTGGCAATCCAAGACCGTGGATCGCCACGCTTCGCTCGCGATGACGAAATAAATACGATGCCTTCGCGATGACGAATCCCGTCAACCAAAATTCTTGGCTGCGAATTCCCAGTTCACCAGCGACCAAAACGCACCCAGATAGTCGGGGCGGCGATTGCGGTAATCAATGTAGTAGGCATGCTCCCAGAGATCGCAAGTGATCAGGGGCGCATCGCTGGTTGTGACTGGCGTGGCTGCGTTGCTCGTGTTCACAATATCCAGCGAGCCATCGGCTTTTTTCACCAGCCATGTCCAGCTTGAGCCAAAGTTGCCGACCGCGCTTTTGGTAAAAGCTTCTTTAAACGCATCAAACGAGCCCCACTTGGCATTGATTGCGTCGGCAAGCTTGCCGCTCGGTGCGCCGCCACCTTTGGGCGAGAGTGAATTCCAGTAAAAGGTGTGGTTCCAGATTTGAGCCGCATTGTTGAACACACCGCCAGAAGATTTTTTCACGATCTCTTCCAACGACGAATTCTCAAACTCGGTGCCCTTGATCAGATTGTTCAGGTTCGTGACATAGGTCTGATGATGTTTGCCGTAGTGAAACTCCAAGGTTTCTTTCGAGATATGCGGCTGCAAGGCATCCATGGCGTATGGCAAGGCGGGAAGAGTGTGTTCCATTTTTTATCCTTTGTTGGGTCGAGGTGTACGGGCCCTGAATTTTAGCCAGCATCTGCGGCAGGATCACTAGCGTTCACCCTCACATCGAGCAGGCCTTTCGCAAGCTGCACTTGCAGGCAATCCCCGGGTTTTACCTGATCGGCCCGGCTCACGATCGTTGCATTGACATCGGTGACGATCGCATAGCCGCGCTGCAAGATCGCAGTAGGGTCTAAACCCGAAAGGTGCGCAGTGAGCGTTGCGAGCGTTGCATTGGATGCAAGGACCCGCGATTTGATCGCCACCTGCAGGCCTTGACGCAGCAATGCCAGGCGATGGCTGCGCTCGCGGGCGCGATCTTTCGGGCTTCGCAGCTGGCCCGCAAGCAAATCAACGCGCTGCTGGCAGACTGACCACTTCTTTTCAATGGCTTGCAAAGCAGCTGCCCATGCGCCTTCTAAGCGCTGCTGCAACGCGAGCTCGGGCTCTGCAATTCGTTGTGCCGCTGCGGTGGGCGTCGCGGCGCGCACATCCGCCACCAAATCGGCAATGGTTACATCGGTTTCATGGCCCACGCCCACCACCACCGGCAAGCGTGAATTCACAATCGCATGGGCCAGCGACTCATCGTTAAATGCCCAGAGATCTTCCAGGCTTCCCCCACCCCGCACCAGCAGCACCACATCGGCCTGTGAATCGCCCTGCGCCTTCTCAAGCTGATCACACAACATGGCAGGCGCATCGCTTCCTTGCACCAGAGAGGGATAAAGACGAATTCGAATGCGTGGTGCAAGCCGAGTCAAGGTCACCACCACATCGCGCAATGCGGCTGCGCCCAGCGAAGTGACCAGGGCCACCGTTCCAATGGCCGACGGCAACGGCCGCTTGTGGCCTTCATCGAGCAAGCCCGCTTTCGCAAGCTTTTCCTTGCGGGCCAGAAAAGCTTCGTACAGCGCACCGGCACCGCTTCGCGTCATCGACTCAATACGAAGCTGAAAATCACCTCGGGGCTCGTACAGAGACACCGTGGCGTTCGCCTCGACTTCATCGCCCTCTTTGGGGCGCCACGAGAGGCTCGAAGCCCTGCCCTTGAACATCACTGCCTTGACGCTGGCCTCCCGATCCCGAAGGCTGAAGTACAGGTGTCCACTGGCGGCCTGAGTCATTTGGGCGATCTCCCCCCGCACGCACAACAAGGGAAAGCTTCTCTCCAGGCTTTGGGCGACCGCCCGGTTCAGTTCGGAGACGGTGAGAATCTTCAATTCTGGCCTCGTTTAGAGCGTGAAACAGGCGTGAAACGCCCGAAATTAAGCCCTTCTGCACAATAGATGTCCACAGAATAAGGGCTGGCGCTTATTTTCGACATAAAAGTGTAAAAATTCCTTACAGAGCGTATTTTTTCGTGTAACCCATTGATTTTGAAAGACTTAATTCGGTACTCGTTTTGGAACTTATGCTGACTTTAGAATCCAGCCTCATAAATCCTCTTCGTCGGCCCTGGCTGAAAATGAACTTTCCACAATCTTATCCACAAGCCAATGCCTGACCCCGCCCCCAAGCTCTCACGGCGACTGCAAGCCTACTGGTTTAGCCCAAGGAAAGGGGGGCTGAGCGCCTTGGAACGGGGGGCTGCCTGGGCCCTGGAAAAGCTCTACCGGGCTCTTTTGTGGGTTCGGGAAGGGCTCTGGATGCCCCTTGCCCGCCCCACCCGCTCAGTGGCCGGGGTGCGCACCCTGGCGGTGGGTAATCTGATCGTGGGCGGAGCGGGCAAAACCCCAACCGTCATGGCGCTGTCGGCAGCCGTGCGCGATCTCGGGCTTAAGGCCGCCATTTTGAGCCGCGGCTATCAGTCGCAGGCCGAGCACGCCGGGCCCGTGATTCTTACCCCTGCCGATTTGGCAAGCACCACTGCCCAACAAGTGGGCGATGAAGCCTGGTTGCTGTGCTGGCGAACGCAGCTGCCCGTTGCCGTAGGAAAAAACCGGCATGCCGCGCTGCGCGCGCTTAAAGAAAAATTTCCCGAAATTAACTTTGCGATCTTGGATGACGGCTTATCGCAGCGCCAATTGTCGGTAGACCAAAGCATGTTGGTCATGGACTCCCGGGCATTCGGCAATCGCCACTGTCTTCCTTTGGGCCCCTTGCGCGAGCCCGCAATCAATTTGAAACGATTCACTGCCTGGGTTGACAACGGATTTTCCCAAGCCGGCCACGCGAGCGTTGAACTTCCTGCACTGCGCGTGCCGCTGACACAACGCAATGGCCCATGGGTTCGCGTCGATCAATGGCAATCGGCAGATGACTGGCTTGGGTTTGAAGCAGGCCTTGCGAAATTCAGGGCCGGAAAAATTCTTGCGGTGGCTGGAATCGCGGTGCCCGAACGTTTTTTTGAGAGCCTGCGCGATCTCGGCTTGTCATTTGACACACTCGCACTTGCCGACCACGATCCGCAGTTGGTGAATCACACGCTTGCCCATTGCGAGTCTCGCGTCTATGACTGGATTCTCATGACCGAAAAAGATGCGGTAAAGTTTTTTCATGAACCGATCGCGCTTCGCTCCAAAATGTGGGCACTCAGAAAAGAAGCGCACATCGACCCAAGCGCAATTAAAAGGCTACTCCATGGACTCAAAACTGCTTGACATTCTGGCCTGCCCCAAATGCAAACACGCCTTAGTGCGCGGCAAAGGCGGCAATTACTTAATTTGCGAGCCTGAAAACATTGCCTACCCCATTGTCGAAGGAATTCCATACCTGCTTGAGAGCAAAGCGATTCCCCTGGCTGAGATCAGCGTCGCAACTATGGCCAGCCATGACTGACTTTTGGGCGGTGATTCCCGCGCGCAGGGCCTCTTCTCGCCTGCCTGATAAGGCCTTGGCCGATATTGGCGGCAAGCCCATGGTCGTGCGGGTTGCCGAGCGCGCAGCGAAATCAAAGGCGACGCGCGTTGTGGTGGCCACCGATTGCAATGAGATTTTTTCTTGTGTGCGCGAACACGGTGTTGAAGCGGTGCTCACTTCCGCCTCCCATGCCAGCGGAACTGATCGGCTTGCCGAAGCTGTACGCGTGCTCAAGGCTCACAACGACCAAATCGTTGTGAATGTCCAAGGCGATGAGCCCTTGATTGATCCACAGTTGATTCACAGTGTTGCCCAGGCCCTGGCCGATTCGTCAGATGCACAAGTGGCCACCGCAGCCCATCCGATCAGCGATTCTGAATCGATCCGCAGCCCCCATGTTGTGAAAGTCGTGTGCAACTCACGCGCACAAGCCCTTTATTTTTCTCGCGCGCCCATCCCTTATCAGCGTGATGCCTGGCCAAATCTAACGGCGATTAGCCAAGCGGGCGCGCATGCCCTGTTGCGACACATCGGGATCTATGGCTTTCGGGCCAAGATGCTCGCTGAGTTTGTGCAGTGGGGGCCATGCGAGCTGGAACAAACCGAACAACTCGAGCAGCTTCGCTGGCTCTGGCATGGCCATGCAATCGCAGTGCATCAAACGCCATCGGCGCCACATGCTGGAGTCGACACCCAACAAGATCTTGATCGAGTTCGTGCGCTTTGGGCAGCACTTGCCCAACAAGGCTCTCTATAATTGAACCCTTAATCAACGAATTACAACAAAGCGAAAGCAGGAGACTGGCCCATGCGGATCATCCTACTGGGGCCCCCGGGAGCAGGAAAAGGCACCCAGGCAGGCTTTATCACCAAGCAGTTTGGCATTCCTCAAATTTCTACGGGCGACATGCTGCGCGCTGCGGTAAAAGCAGGAACCCCTTTAGGCCTTGAAGCCAAAAAGGTCATGGATTCTGGCGGGCTGGTGAGCGATGACATCATCATCAACTTGGTGAAGGATCGACTTACCCAGGCTGACTGTGCGGCCGGCTATTTGTTCGATGGCTTTCCCCGCACGATTCCCCAAGCCCAGGCCATGAAAGATGCACATGTGAAGCTTGATGCGGTCGTGGAAATTACCGTTCCCGACGAGGACATTATCGAGCGCATGAGCGGGCGGCGGGTGCATGTCGCAAGCGGCCGCACCTATCATGTGAAATTTAATCCCCCCAAGGCCGAGGGCAAAGACGATGTCACGGGAGAGCCACTGATTCAGCGCGATGACGACCTTGAATCGACAGTGCGCAAACGGCTTGATGTGTATCACAGCCAAACCAAACCGCTCGTGGATTTTTACACGCGCTGGGCCTCCAGTGGCGATGCTCACGCGCCGAAGATGTGCACAATCTCAGGGGTTGGCGCTGTCGATGAGATTACGCAGCGGGTTCTGAAGGCGCTGGGTTAGTCGTTTCCTGAAACGGCAAATCGTTGTCGCGCGCGAAATTGCGCACGAACTCCATGGCCATGGGCTCGAGTTCATCGAGCCGCTCATCGACCAGCACGCATTTGGTGCCTTCGACCATTACCGGACGCACATAGGGCGAAAACTGCATGGGCTTGTTCGAGACCGCCCGGTAGCCCGCCGGCCGAAACGCCGACATCACCCCGCACAGCCGCTCCGCCCAATCACTCGGGCGAAAAGGCTTGCCGGCATGGGTTGTACCTCGTATCAAATACTTTTTTGGCGACACAAATCAGAGCTTGAAAAAGGCCGTTTTGAGAGAGAAATGCTGCAAAGCGGTTATTCTATTGGATTGCACGCAATCAACAGCAACGCCGATATGTCTGTGAACGATTCCGCCTTAATGCACACCTACCTGCGCCAGCCCGTGGCCTTTACCCATGGCAAGGGTGTTTGGCTATGGGACGAGCAGGGAAAGCAATATCTCGATGCGCTGTCGGGCATTGCGGTCAACACCCTGGGCCATGCCCACCCCAGACTGGTTGCCGGGCTTGCCAACCAGGCCTCAAAACTGATTCACACCTCGAACCTGTACCGCATTCCGCTGCAGGAGCAGCTTGCAGCCGAGCTTGTGCGTCTTTCGGGCATGACCAATGTGTTTTTCTGCAATTCAGGCCTTGAAGCGAATGAAGCCGCGATCAAGCTCGCCCGAAAGCATGGGCATCTGCTCGGGCATGCCCAGCCCAAAGTGATCGTGTTCGAAAAGGCCTTTCATGGCCGCTCCTTGGCGACCTTATCGGCCACCGGCAACGAAAAGGTTCAAAAAGGCTTTGAGCCCTTGGTCGAAGGGTTTGTGCGTGTGCCCTTAAATGACTTGGCCGCCATTGAGCGTGCGGCGCAATCGCATCCCGACATCAGCGCCGTATTTTTAGAAACGATTCAAGGCGAAGGCGGTATTCGCCCTTCCCAAATCCCCTATTTGCAGGGCCTTCGCGAGCTGTGCACCCAGCGCAACTGGCTCATGATGCTGGACGAAGTGCAGTGTGGCATTGGCCGTACCGGAAAATGGTTCGCCCACCAGTGGGCCGGTGTCGTGCCCGATGTCATGCCGCTTGCCAAAGGCCTGGGCTCGGGTGTTCCAATCGGCGCCGTTGTGGCAAATGGCGCCGCCGCGCACGTTTTCGAACCGGGCAATCACGGCACGACTTTTGGCGGCAACCCACTGGCCATGCGCGCAGGCCTTGACACCATTCGCGCCATTGAATCCGAGGGCCTGCTCGAAAACGCTGCTGCCCGTGGGCTGCAACTCAAACAGCGGCTTGAACATGAACTTGGCTCGCTTGCCGGCGTAAAAGAAATTCGCGGCCAAGGCCTAATGATTGGCATTGAGCTTGAAAAGCCTTGCCCAGAACTGGTTGCAAGAGCCCGCGAGGCCAGGGTGCTGATCAATGTCACCGCAGATTCGGTGATTCGCCTGTTGCCGGCCCTGGTCATCACCGAGCAAGAAATCAATATTTTGGGCAACCGTTTGATTCCCGTGATCAAAGAATTTCTAACGGGGGGCGCATGACCACGCTGCGCCACTTCCTGCAGTTCAAAGATCTGAGCAGCGCTGATCTCGCGTATTTGTTTGAGCGCACGCGAGTCATTAAAGACCGCTTCAAGCGCTATGTGCGCCACATGCCCTTGCAAGACCGAACCTTGGTCATGATTTTTGAAAAGGCCTCGACACGCACGCGCCTTTCGTTCGAAGCCGGCATGCACCAGCTTGGCGGCGCGGCAATTTATTTGAACACGCGCGACACTCAGCTGGGCCGTGGCGAGCCGGTGGAAGATGCCGCCCAGGTGATCTCGCGCATGTGTGACTTGGTCATGATCCGCACCTTTGAGCAAAACATTGTCGAGCGTTTTGCTCAAAACTCGCGAGTGCCGGTGATCAACGGCCTTACCAACGAGTATCACCCCTGCCAGATTCTGGCCGATATTTTTACCTTCATTGAGCACCGTGGTTCCATCAAGGGAAAAACCGTGGCCTGGATCGGTGACTCAAACAATGTTTGCAACACCTGGCTTCAAGCGGCTGAGGTGCTCGATTTTCAGGTGCGCGTCTCCACGCCACCGGGCTACGAGGTAGAACCTGAACGGGCTGGCCTGCATTCCCACGGCCACTTTGAACAGTTTGCCGACCCCATGCAGGCGGCCCAGGGCGCCGACTTGGTCACGACCGATGTCTGGACCTCAATGGGATTTGAAGCCGAAAACGAAGTGCGCATGAAAGACTTTGCCGACTGGATGGTCGATGAAGACATGATGAAAGTGGCCAAGCCCAATGCCGTGTTCATGCACTGCCTGCCAGCGCATCGCGGCGAAGAGGTCAGTGCCGCCGTTATTGATGGCCCGCAAAGCGTGGTCTGGGACGAAGCGGAAAACCGATTGCATGCGCAAAAAGCATTAATGGAATTTTTATTACTTGGACAAGTAAGGGATTAAGCAAGACGATGAAAAAGAAAACAGTCAAGAAAGTAGTGCTGGCCTATTCGGGCGGACTCGACACATCGGTGATCTTGAAATGGCTTCAAGACGAATACGACTGCGAAGTGATTACCTTCACCGCCGACATTGGCCAGGGCGAAGAGCTTGAGCCGGCGCGAAAAAAGGCCGAGCAATTCGGAATTAAGAAAATTTACATTGAAGATCTGCGCGAAGAGTTTGTGCGTGACTTTGTCTTTCCCATGTTTCGTGCCAACACAGTCTATGAAGGCGAATACCTGCTCGGCACTTCGATTGCACGGCCGCTGATTGCCAAGCGCTTAATTGAGATCGCCCGCAAAGAAAAAGCCGATGCCATTTCCCATGGCGCGACCGGCAAGGGCAATGACCAGGTGCGTTTTGAATTGGGCGCCTACGCGTTGATGCCTGAGATCAAAGTCATCGCGCCCTGGCGTGAGTGGAATTTGCTTTCGCGCGACAAGCTATTGGCCTATGCCGATGCCCATGGCATTCCGGTCGATTACAAAAAGCGCAAGGGCGAGGCGCCTTTTTCAATGGACGCCAACCTGCTGCACATCTCTTACGAGGGCGGCGTATTAGAAGACCCCAACCGTGAGCCCCCGGCCACCGGCATGTGGCGCTTGACTGTTCCCGTTGAAAAAGCGCCGAACAAACCAGAGGTCATCGAGCTTGAATTTGCCAAGGGCGATTTGGTCGCCATTAACGGCAAGAAAATGAAAGCCCATGAGCTTCTCATCAAACTCAATGCGCTGGGCGGCAAGCATGGCATCGGCAGGCTCGACCTGGTCGAGAACCGCTATGTCGGCATGAAATCGCGTGGCTGCTATGAAACCCCGGGCGGCACCATTTTGCTGCGCGCCCACCGCGCGGTTGAATCGCTCACCCTCGATCGCGAAGTTGCGCATTTAAAAGACGATCTCATGCCCCGTTACGCAAGCCTTGTGTACAACGGCTACTGGTGGTCGCCCGAGCGCATTGCTCTGCAAACCCTGATTGACCACACGCAAAAGACCGTCAACGGCACCGTACGATTAAAGCTTTATAAAGGCACGGTCACGGTGATTGGCAGAAGCTCGAAGAATTCATTGTTTGATGCAAAGATTTCGACATTTGACGATGACGGCGGTGCCTATAACCAAGCCGATGCGGGCGGGTTTATCAAGCTCAATGCGCTACGCATGCGAATTGCGGCAAAGAAAAAATAGATTGCCACGGCCCTTCGGGCCTCGCAATGACGTTTTGTTCGTCATTGCGAGCGTAGCGAAGCAATCCACCGAACAGGAGACACCAATGCCCTCTTTCGACGCAACCCTTGAAGCCGATATGGCCGAGCTGCGCAACGCCGTCGATCAAACCTCAAAAGAAATCGGCACGCGTTTTGACTTTAAAGGGTCAAGCGCCAAAGTCGAGCAAAAAGACCGCGAGCTCACGGTTTACGCCGACAGCGACTTTCAAATTGGCCAAGTGCGCGATGTGCTTATTGGCAAATGCGCCAAGCGCGGGGTCGATGTTCGATTTCTGGACATTGGCACGATTGAAAAAATCGGCGGCGACAAGGTGAAGCAGCTGATTAAGGTGCGCCATGGCATTGCGGGAGACGACGCCAAAAAGATCGTGAAAATAATCAAAGACAGCAAGATGAAAGTGCAGGCCTCGATTCAAGGTGATGCGGTGCGGGTCTCGGGGGGCAAGCGCGACGATCTGCAAGCCGCCATTGCCTTACTCAAAAAAGAGGTCACCGAGTTGCCGCTGTCGTTTGGAAACTTCCGCGACTAAGCCGTTTTACTTCGAGACGATTCGGGCCCAGGCCGAGTGGTTGTGAATCGACTCGAAGTTTTCCGCCTCGACCACATAATTTTTTACCCCCGACAGTGCCGCAACGGTCTGCGCCACATCGCGCACCAAGTCTTCTACAAACTTGGGATTGTCGTAGGCGCGCTCCGTGACATATTTTTCGTCGGGGCGCTTTAACAGGCCCCAAAGCTCGCACGACGCCTGCGATTCAATTTTGCGCACCAATGACTCCACCGAAAACTCGGCGCCTTGGGCCAATTCAATTAGCACCGTCACTTCAGAGCGCTGATTGTGGGCCCCGTATTCTGAGATTTCTTTCGAGCACGGGCATAGGCTTTTGACAGGCACTTTGACTTCACAAGAAATCGCTGTGCCCTGAGCGGATTGTTCTGCGACCCAACGGCAGCGGTAATCCATCATGCTTTGTACGCCGCTGACTGGCGCCGACTTCATCATGAAAAACGGCAGGCTCACCTCGAACCGGCCAGTGCTTGCCATCAGGCGAGACAACATATCGCCAAGCAGGCGTTGCATCGACTGGGCCGACAAGGCGACGCCCGTGCTGTTCATCGACTCGAGCAGTTCGATAAAGCGCGACATGTGCGTGCCTTTTTGATCTGCGGGCAAGCCGACACTCAGGCTGAACTCGCCCACCGAGGCGGTGACGGTTTTGTCTTCGCGCAGAATCAAGATCGGATAACGCACGCCACGAATGCCCACTTGCTCAATCGGCAAGTTACGGTGATCAATGCTGCTTTGTACGTCGGGAATTTCAATCGGCGCGTTCATGAGACTGCCTTTAAAGAAACCGGGCTTTCAATCTTGGCGCGAATTGACGCTTCAATGCCCGCCGCATCAAGGCCTTCCAGTGCGAGCAGCTTTTGGTGATCGCCATGATCAATAAACCGATCCGGTAAGCCCAGGTGCACGATCGGCACCATGGGAATTGCATCACCGAGCGCCACCAGGGCTTCGGCCACCGCCGAGCCCGCCCCGCCCATCACCGCGTGCTCTTCGACCGTGAAAATAATGTCATGGGTGTTGGCAATGCGCTCGACCATCTCCATGTCTAAGGGCTTTACAAAGCGCATGTTCACCAGCGTGGCATCGAGGGCTGTAGCCGCTGTAATTGCAGGGGCCACCATGGAGCCAAATGCAAGAATGGCCACCCGAGGCTTGTTGGGGGATTTTTTCCCTTCGCGAATCAGCTCCGCCTTGCCAATTTCCAGGGGCTCAAGCGTATTGGTCGCATCAACGCCCATGCCCGCCCCCCTGGGGTAGCGCACAGAGCTTGGGCCATTGAATGCCAAGCCGGTGCTGAGCATGCGACGGCACTCGAGCTCGTCTTTCGGCGCCATGATCACCATATTGGGAATGCAACGCATGTAGGCGTAGTCGTACACGCCCGCATGGGTTGCGCCATCGGCGCCGACCAGCCCGCCGCGATCAATCGCAAACAACACCGGCAAATTCTGCAAGGCCACATCGTGAATCAGCTGATCGTAGCCCCGCTGTAAGAATGTCGAATAAATTGCCACCACCGGACGCTGACCTTCACAGGCAATGCCCGCTGCAAAGGTCACCGCATGTTGCTCGGCAATACCCACATCAAAATAGCGATCAGGAAAACGCTTGGCAAACTCTTGCATGCCCGAGCCTTCGCACATGGCGGGCGTTACCGCAATGACTCGGGGATCTTTTTCAGCCGCATCGCACAGCCACTGGCCAAACACCTGGGAATACGTGGGCTTGCTCGCCGCTTTTGAAGTGATTCCCACTTGCGGATCAAACTTGCCGGGCCCGTGATACAGAATTGGGTCGGCCTCGGCCTGTCGATAGCCCTGGCCTTTGCGCGTAATCACATGCAAGAAATGCGGACCCTTTAATTGGCGCAGATTCTCAAGCGTGGGCACTAAAGCATCGAGATCGTGGCCATCAATGGGGCCCACATAGTTAAAGCCCAGCTCTTCAAACAATGTGCTGGGCACCAGCATGCCCTTGGCATGGCCTTCAAACCGTTTTGCAAACTCCAGCACCGGCGGCAGCGCGCCCAACACTTGCTTGCTGAACTCACGGGCAGAACGATAAAAACGCCCCGACAGCAAACGGGTCAGGTAATTGCTCAAGGCGCCGGCAGGCCGAGAAATCGACATGTCGTTGTCATTCAAAATCACCAAGAGATCAAGCTCGGTGTCGAGGCCGCCATTGTTTAACGCTTCAAATGCCATGCCGCCACTTAGGGCCCCATCGCCAATCACCGCGACATGGCGCCTGCGATCCGGGCCAACATGCTCGCCCTTGATTTTCGACGCCACAGCCATGCCCAGCACTGCTGAAATCGAGGTCGACGAATGGGCCGTTCCAAAATGGTCGTATTCACTTTCAGAGCGCTTGGGAAACCCCGAAATGCCCCCGAGCTGGCGAAGGCCCGACATTTGTTCGCGACGGCCTGTCAAAATCTTATGGGGGTAACTCTGATGGCCCACATCCCACACCAGCCGGTCGTACGGCAGGTTAAACACATGATGCAAGGCCACTGTCAGTTCCACGGTTCCCAGGTTCGACGACAAATGTCCGCCCGTAGCAGAAACCGAGTTCAGCAAAAATTCGCGCACCTCTTTAGCAAGCTGCGTGAGCTGTTTGCGATCAAGGGCACGAACATCGGCCGGTGAGTTCACCGACGGCAGTAAAGGCTTTTCCAAAATTTCTCTTCCCTGGTTTTCTCGTAATTCTCGTAATTTTCGGTGACTCGTTAACTCACAGCCCTTAATGGGTTCGCTCGACCAAGGCTTGCGCAAGCCCGCGCAGTGCATCGGCCCGGCTACCCAAAGGCGCTATCGCCGCCAGGGCCTGTCGGTGCAGGTCTCTAGCGTAGCCTTGCGCGCCTTCCAAGCCAAGCAAAGCCACAAAAGTTGGTTTGTTCGCCGCAGCATCCTTGCCCGGCGTTTTGCCCAAAGTTTGGGCATCGGCGCTCACATCAAGCACATCGTCGGCAACCTGAAAACTTAAGCCAATCAAGCCCGCAAAACGCTTTAACGCAGCCTGATCGGCCTGGGCAGGGCTAGCGCAACACGCCCCCATTTCGACTGCTGCCGCAATCAATGCGCCAGTTTTTAGGCCGTGCATGGCCTCTAATTGGTCTTGACTCATGGCCTTGCCCACCGCCTCGATATCCACTGCCTGGCCACCCGCCATGCCCTGCAAACCCGTGGCAACCGACAACAACTTGACCAGGCGCACCACAACCGGGGCAGGCGCCGGAAGATCCGCAATCAATTCAAAACCCAAGGTCTGCAAGGCATCGCCCACCAGCAAGGCCTGGGCCTGGCCGTATTTCACATGCACCGTGGGAAGGCCACGGCGCAAGGCATCGTCGTCCATGCAGGGCATGTCATCGTGCACCAAAGAAAATGCATGAATACATTCAATGGCCGCACCCACCGTGTCACACCAAGCGGTTTGGGCGCCTACCGCCTCGCCAGCGGCAATGGCCAACAAAGCCCGAACACGTTTGCCGCCGCCCAGCACGCCATAGGCCATCGCTTCGTGCAGCACTGCATCGCCTCTGCCCTCAGGCATGGATTTTCTGAGTGACAGGGCCTGGCTTAAAACAGCTTCAACACGGCCGCGCGCTTGTTGAGACCACTGAGAAAACTCCACGCGCTTTAGTCCCCAGCTTGTGAAATGAGATCCGAGCGGTCAATGGTTCGTCCGGGCTGGCCTGACTCGACCACTTCGATTTCTGCCTGAACCTGCGCCAGGATGGACTGCGCATGCTTCATTAAAGCCGCGCCACGCTGATAGGCCGACAAAGATTCGGCCAGGGGAAGATCGGGGCTTTCCAAACGGGCCACCACCTGTTCCAGCTCCTTGACGGCCTGCTCAAAACTGAGCTGCTCGATGTCTGTGGATTTTTTTGCCATTGCGGGATTTTAATTGAAGTGAATCAAGAACTTAGACCTGCCCCGGGGTATACTCCCCCCTCTTTCACACGGGGGGTTCTTCGATGTCGGATGTCGGAAGCTTTTCTCGGCTGGCGCCAAGCGCCGCACAACTTCCAGTTCATGCTTATTTTGACGAAGAAATCTATCGTCAAGAGCTTGACGCCTGCTTTGCGCAAGGCCCGGGCTATGTCGGCCATGTCGCCATGGTGGCCGAGGTGGGCAGCTATCGCACCTTGGCCCATGAGGACCATGGCCGCGTGCTGGTGCGCAACGCCCAGGGCGTGGCGTTGCTGTCGAATATCTGCCGCCACCGCCAAGCCGTCATGCTGGAAGGCCAGGGGCAAACCGAATCCATTGTCTGCCCCCTGCACCGCTGGACTTACAACATGAAGGGCGAGCTCGTGGGCGCGCCCCATTTCGCGCAAGACCCCTGCCGCCATTTAAAAAACTTCCCCCTTACTGAATGGAATGGCTTGCTGTTTTCAGGCGAAGCCTCGCTCATTGAAGAGCTGCGCAGCACCCCCTTTATGGATCAGCTCGATTTTTCGGGCTATGTCTTGCATAGCGTTCAGTCTCACGAGTGCCGCTACAACTGGAAAAGCTTTATCGAGGTGTATCAAGACGACTATCACGTCGTGCCCTTTCATCCCGGCCTGGGCCATTTTGTCGATTGCAACAGCCTGAAGTGGCACTACGGCGAAAACTTCTCGGTCCAGGCCGTGGGCATTCAAAACCTGCAACACCCGGCCACCCCGGTGTATCAGCGTTGGCACGAGCAAGTGTTAAAGGCTCACCCAGAAGGCCTGCCCCCCTATGGCGCGATCTGGATGACGATCTACCCCAACATCATGGTGGAGTGGTACCCCAAGGTGTTGGTGGTGAGCACCCTGCACCCCTTGGGCCCGCAGCGCACCGTGAATGTTGTGGAGTTTTATTACCCCGAAGAAATTGCGCTGTTTGAGCCGGAGTTTGTTCAGGCCCATCAAGCTGCCTATAACGAGACGGTGGTAGAAGATGATGAAATCGCCGAGCGCATGGATCGTGGCCGCAAGGCGTTGATGGAGCGCGGCGAAAATGAAACTGGCCCTTATCAATCACCCATGGAAGACGGCATGCTGCACTTTCATGAATATCTTCGCAGCAAGGTGAATTATTAACCCGCTTATTTCTGTCAAAGAACTTGTTGGCATTCGGGAAGAAGTTCTTCTCATTGATTGTCGTCACAACCTGACCAACCCGAATGCTGGTGCGCAGGAATACGCTCAAGGGCATATTCCTGGCGCAGCGTTTCTAAGCGTTGACACTGACCTTTCCGCAGAAAAAACGGGAACAAACGGCCGTCACCCTTTGCCCACGCCCGAAGCATTTGCAGCGCGTTTGGCAAGCCTTGGCGCCAGTGAAAAAACACTGGTCATAGGCTATGACGCCTCGGGGGGTGTTTACGCCTCGCGCCTATGGTGGATGTGCCGATGGATCGGTCACCTAAAGTGCGGCGTATTGGATGGCGGCATTCAGGCATGGCAGGCCGAGGACGGGCCCCTAAGCACCGAACCTTTTAAGGCCAAAGCTAACGGCCGCATTACCGTTCGGCCCTCGCTTGCACCGCTGTGGACACTCGATCATGTCAAGGCCTGGGTCGATTCTGGTTCTGACCAAGCATTCGCCCTGCTGCTCGATGCGCGAGGCGGCGAACGCTTTCGCGGCGAGCAAGAGCCCCTTGACCCGGTGGCAGGACACATTCCCGGCGCAATCAACCGGCCCTTTACCGATAACCTGGCTGCGGGTGGCTGCTTTAAGAAACCATCAGAGTTGCATGCAGAATTCACTGCGGTGTTAGGCGATACCGATCCCATGTCGGTGGTGCACAGCTGCGGCTCAGGCGTTACCGCCTGTCATAACCTGCTGGCCATGGAGCTTGCCGGCCTGCACGGAAGCAGTCTTTACGCCGGCTCGTGGAGCGAGTGGTGCAGCGATCGTTCGCGGCCCGCTGCCACAGGCAATTAAGGTTTTTTCGGCTCCGACACAAACGCAAGCTGGCTTAAGCCCAGGCCATTGGCCAGCGACATAACATCAAGCACCACTTCATAGCGCGTGTCGCGCTCGGCCCGCAAATGCACCGGCGTTTGCTTTGATTTTTCAGCAGCGGCTTGCAGCACAGCACTGAGTTCTTCGCGGCTAACTTTTTTCTTGTCAATAAACAGCTCGCCTGCGGCATTAATGCCCACATTGATCGTGTCTTTAGAAATGGTGACCGTTGGCGAATCCGCCTTGGGAATATCTAAAGAAATTGCCCGGGTCATGAGCGGCGCGGTAATAATGAAAATCACCAACAACACCAACATCACATCGACAAGCGGTGTGGTGTTGATCTCTGACATCGGCTGGCCCGAGCCAGAGGGTTCAAATTTTCCCATGGCCATTTTTGTGTAAGCCCTTAGCGTTGCGCCTGAAGCAAATACGCACGAAGATCGTTGGCAAAGCCATCAAGCTCGGCCAGAATGATTCGGTTGCTGCGAGTTAGTGCGTTGTAGGCCAACACCGCAGGAATGGCCACGAACAAGCCGAATGCGGTCATGATCAAGGCCTCGCCCACCGGACCCGAGACTTGCTCGAGCATGACCTGGCTTTCACCAGAAATACTCACCAAGGCTTGGTAAATACTCCAGACCGTTCCGAACAGCCCCACAAAAGGCGATGTTGCGCCAATCGATGCAAGGGTGACCAAGCCAGACTCGAGATCAGAAGTAGCGGCATGCAAGGCGCTGCGCAAGCCTCGAGTCATGCGATCTTCTTGGGCAGAGCGGCTATCCAGGCTTTGACCCTCGGGTGTTTTTTGCAGGGCAATGGCGGCTTGGGCCAGCCCATTCATGCTCAACGATGCTTCACTGGATTTGATTTTTTCAAGGCCTGCTGCAAGGCTTTCCGATTGCCAAAAGGCAGCGATTGCTGGCCCGACTGATTTGCGAATTTTCTGGGTGCGTCGGCCCTTGGCAATGATCAATGTCCAGGAAATCACCGACATGATCAACAGCGTGACAGCCGTGAGCCAGATGACTGCATCGGCGTTGGCGAGCATGTGGGTTAAGCCAAGGGCGGAGTTGTTCATAGCAACTTAGATTACCTTGAGCGAAAAAGATCCAACCCGATCAGCGCTGGCCATCAAGGTATCGCCCCGATTGACCGCGCCAACGCCTGCTGGCGTGCCGGTGAAGATTAAATCGCCTGCCTTGAGTTCCCATGCCTTGGAAATATGGGCAATCACCTCGTTAATGCTCCAGATTAGGTCAGATAAATCGCCTTGTTGCTTCAGCTCGCCATTGACCCTGAGACTAATCGGCCCGGCGGTGAGTTCACCCGTTGTTTCAATGGGCACCAAGGGGCCAATCGGTGCGCCATGATCAAAACCCTTTCCAATGCACCAGGGCTTTGATTCTTTTTTCATAGCGGCCTGAAGGTCGCGCCGGGTCATATCCAAGCCCACGGCATAGCCCCAGATATGTTGGGCTGCATTTTCAACTGCGATATTTTTGCCGTCTTTTCCAATGGCGACCACCAGCTCCACCTCATGGTGCAGATCCTGGGTCAGGCTTGGGTACGGCCAATCGGCGGTGGCGCCATCGGCAACAGTAAATAAAGTATCGGCTGGCTTCAAAAAGAAAAACGGCGGCTCACGGCCCGAAGCGCCCATTTCTTTTGCATGATCGGCATAGTTGCGGCCCACGCAAAACACACGACGCACCGGAAATTTTTCTGTCGATCCTTTAATTGCAACGGCGGGCTGGACCACCCTGGGCAATGCTTGCATGGATTAATACTCCGAGGAAAAACCGGTCGGTGCAGGCGGTGCAAAGTTTTCGAACTTGGTAAATTGGCCCAAGAATGTCATGCGCACCGTGCCGATCGGGCCATTACGCTGCTTGGCAATAATAATTTCGGCAACGCCTTTGTCAGGCGTGTCGGGGCGATACACCTCATCGCGATAAATAAACAAGATCACATCTGCATCCTGCTCGATCGCCCCACTTTCACGTAGATCACTCATCACTGGCCGCTTATCGGTGCGCTGTTCAACGGTTCGATTCAGCTGAGACAACGCAAGCACCGGGCAGCCCAGCTCTTTGGCCAAGCCTTTTAAAGAGCGTGTGATTTCAGAGATTTCGGTGGTGCGGTTTTCACCGCTGCTTGAAGCACTCATGAGCTGAAGATAGTCCACCACGATCAGGCCGAGCTTGCCGTACTGACGCGAAAGCCTGCGCGCACGCGAGCGAAGCTCTAATGGATTTAACGCGGGCGTTTCATCAATATGAATCTGCGCCTCTTTCATGCGGCCCATGGCCTGGGTCAACCGGTTCCAATCGTCTTCAGTGAGCCTTCCCGTGCGCACCCGTTGGGCATCGAGCTTTCCAACGGAGCACAACACACGCATGGCCAATTGTTCGGCGCCCATTTCCATACTGAACACCGCCACGGGAAGTTTTTCAGTGATCGCGACATATTCGGCAACATTGAGCGCCAGCGATGTTTTGCCCATGCTGGGCCGGCCCGCAATGATCAGCAGATCGCCGGCATGCATGCCTGCGGTTTTCTGATCAAGATCGACAAAGCCAGAGGGAACGCCTGTGACATCGGATGGATTGGGGTTGTGATAAAGGTCATCGACCTTTTCCACCACACGGGCCAACACACTATGAAAATCCTGAAAACCGCCGCTGGTGCGAGCCCCTTGCTCGCCGATCTGAAAAATTCGGCTCTCGGCTTCATCGAGCACCTGGCGGGTTTCTTTGCCCGCAGGATTTAACGCCTGAGTTGCGATTTCATCGCTGACCGAAACCAGATGCCGAAGGATTGATCGGTCGCGAACAATCTCGGCGTAGCGCCGAATATTGGAAGCCGAGGGTGTTTCACTGGCCAGCGTATTTAAGTACGCAATTCCGCCAACCTCATCGGCCTTGCCAAGACTTTGCAAGGCCTCGTAAACGGTCACTACATCGGCGGGCTTGCCGCCGTCGATCAGCTTGGAGATGCACTCAAAAATTAAACGGTGATCGGCCCTGTAGAAATCGCCCGGCCGAACAAGGTCACCAATTCGATCCCATGCGCCGTTATCAAGCAAAAGGCCTCCCAATACGGAGGCCTCTGCTTCAACCGAATGCGGGGGAACCCGCAGCGCAAGCGCTTGGGTATCCATAGGCCTGTTAGGCAGCCTCGCCGATCACTCGAACCGTGATATCGGCCACTGCATCAGTGTGCGGCGCTACCTGCACGGCGTGATCACCGACAGTCTTTAACGGGCCATTGGGCAAACGAACACAGGCCTTGGCCACTTCAACGCCCTTGGTTTTGAGCGCCTCGGCAATATCGAAGTTGGTCACCGAGCCAAACAAACGGCCATCGACACCGGCTTTTTGCGAGATCTCTAACACCAGGTTGGCCATTTTGGAAACCAGCCCCTGGGCCGCGGCCAGTTTTTCAGCCTGAAGCTTTTCCAGTTCGGCACGGCGGGCTTCGAACTCAGCGATTGCGGTTTGCGTAGCGCGACGGGCCATGCCCTGAGGAATGAGGAAGTTGCGTGCAAAACCGTCTTTCACACGCACAACATCGCCGAGCTGGCCGAGATTGACAACTTTTTCAAGAAGAATGACTTGCATATTCAATCCTTAGTGCTTTGCGTGAGCGATTAATGGTTATCGGTAAATGCGATCAGCGCCAGATAACGGGCGCGCTTGATTGCGGTGGTGAGTTGGCGCTGATAGCGAGCGCTGGTGCCGGTGATACGAGCAGGAATGATCTTGCCAGTTTCAGTAACAAAGTCGCGCAGCGTGTCGATATCTTTGTAATCGATTTGTTCAACGCCTTCGGCAGTAAAGCGGCACACACGCTTGCGCTTAAACAATGCGGACTGTGCCGGGCGGCGGGGGCGTTTTTGATCGCCAGATTTTTTATGGAAAGCCATTTGTTACTCCAATTCAAAATTCGTTAAATGAAAAACAATCTGTTTGCTGTGCTGGCGTGCCGGAGCTAAAAAGCCTTGTGCAATTAATTTGCTGCCCAAGGCGACTTGCTCTAGCCGTTCAGCGGCCGGGCCCATTGCCTTGGCCTTGATCGAAAATTCCAGGCTTCGCTCGCTTCCCGCTTCCTGCACCGTGGCGCTGTGTTCTACAAGACATTCCAGAACAGGCACACCGGCTGGGGTGAATCGCTTTGCCTTTTTTTCCGCAAGCACGCCTGAAAGCGTGGCTTGATTGGCCATGACACGCTGCTCTTAGGCAGCAGCAACCTCGGCAGCCGCCTTGCGGGCTTCTTCGCGCTGGATCACTTTGATCATGGGCGAAGGGCCAGTCTCGGCTTTTTTCATCAGCACCACCAAGTGACGCAACACAGCGTCGTTAAAACGGAAGGCGTGATCAAGCTCATCCATTTCGGCTTGGCCGCACTCAATGTTCATAAGCACATAGTGGGCTTTGGCAACTTTTGCAATGGGGTAGGCCAGTTGGCGACGGCCCCAGTCTTCCACTCGGTGGACCTTGCCGCCTTTAGAGGTGGCGATGGCGCTGTAGCGCTCGGTCATAGCGGGCACCTGCTCGCTTTGATCCGGGTGAACAATAAAAACGATTTCGTAATGACGCACGATTGCTCCTTATGGTTAACGCCACCGCCGCAAAAAGCCAAGGGCGTGTGGCAAGGGAGGGCAAATTCTAGCAGAAACAAGGACTTAGCGCTTGGTGTCAGGCACCGCGCCAGGCAGGGTGCCTGACACCAAGCCTGCTGATGCGCATATAATGCGCATTTAGTAACTCCCAAGGCAAAGCCATGAGAACTGAAGCAGGAACCCGAAAAAAAGCTGTCAACCTGACACTTCGGGAAGACCTGGTCATTTCGGCCAAGGCCTGCATCCCGAACTTGTCGGCAACGGTAGAAATGCTGCTGACCGAGCATCTGGCAAATCGCCAAGCAGCGAAAGACGCCCGCGTGAAGCAGCTTGAGGAAAGCCTTGGCGCCTGGAACAGGTTCAACGAATCGCACCCCTCCTTGGCAGACGAACACAGCACACTGTAATGGCCCAGTTTGATGTCCATCGCAATATGGGCCCCTCGAAAGACGCTATTCCTTTCGTGGTGACCATCCAGTCGTCGATATTTGATGGCTATGGGCGCCGGCTCGTCGCGCCGCTCGTGCTGAAAGACAGGCTGCCACAAGCCGCTTTCAATTCCGATCGGCGAACCTTTCCAGAATTTCAAATCGAAAAAACAAAGCTGGTGTTAAACCCTTTAGAAATTGTGTCCATCGCAACCGAACGGCTGGGTGCAAAAGTTGCCACCCTAGCGGAATCTGGGCAAACAATCACCGACGCAATCGATGAGGTGCTCACGCGCTCGTGGGGTTAGCTACACCCGCTCCACGCGCAGGCCTATGCGGCTGGCAGCATCGCACTGGCGCAAATCTGCCGAAACAAAAAGATCGCACTGTAGTGCCAGCGCACTGCCGATGTGAATCGCATCCATGCTGCGCAAGCTGGCCAATTCCAAGGCTTTGATGGAATTGGCCAACACATTCGCGGTGAGGTCACAGATGGCGGCGTCCTCAATGTCGGCGATCAGCGCATCTTTAATCTGCTGATACTGAACCCGAGTGATCTTGTTCTCGCGATTCAAACGACAAAACGCGGAAATAATCTCAGGCAACGCGATCGCAGACATACCCATTTCCGTGGCTTGGTCACATAAGGCCAAAACCTGATCTGTGCCCGCCTCACGTACGTAACGCTTAGCGAATGCGGAACTGTCAAAAAAAATACGCACCTTATTTGACGCTATGCGCCGAGCTCTCGGTCCTGCTCAATTGCCTTACTGACCGACACACCCGAGATGATCAAAGGCTGGGCCTTTCGACGCTTCCAAGACGGCAGATCGGTCACGACCGGCACGATATCGGCAATCGGCTTGCCATTGCGAAGCACGCGAACCGACTCCCCCGCTTCGACAAGGTCGAAAAACGCTTTGGCTTGGCTACGAAGCTCGGTGAAGGTGGCTTGTTTCATCGTGAACCCTTTTATGTACATTTAGATGTTCTTTCAAATGTACATTACCAGGTTTGACCGAAATAAACCATCGGGCAGATGGCCGAGCCGAATGCCCGATTGCGCCGTGCCATGCGTTCCGGTAATGTAGACACATGTATATACATTACAGGGTTACGCAATGAAACTTTTAATTGCCAAATGGGGCAACAGCCTAGCCGTGCGCCTGCCCAGCGACTGTGTTCGCCAGGCCGGCCTGCGCGAAGGCGACCGGGTGGAAGCGCATGTTGATTCTAGTGGCCAGATTCGGCTCACGCCTGAACAATCGTTCGATAAAAACGAATTTCTGGCACGACTGCGAAAGCTGCACGGAACACGCCCGCAAACAGAGCCCGTTGTCGAGCAAATGCGAAAACAAGAGCGTTACTAATGGTGTACCTGGATACCAGCGTGGCAGTGTCGCTGCTTTGCCCCGAAACGACATCGCCCGCGGCGCTTGAGTGGCTCGCGCAGTCAAATGAACCCTTGATTGGTTGCGATTGGCTTCGGACTGAGTTTGCCAGTGCGTTAGCAATCAAGTATCGGCTCGGCCAACTGAACAGCAAAACACTGAAATCAACGCAGATAGAATTCGAGCGTTTCATCACCTCCGGGGTTCGACTTGCTCCCGTTTCGCGCGAGATGTTTGAACATGCGGCCAAACTTGCAAGCCAACCCAAACGGAACCTTCGTGCAGGCGATGCACTGCACTTGGCAGCCGCAGTAACGCTTGGCGCAAAGGC
>CAYTWR010000008.1:0-63767 GCA_964442225.1 uncultured Burkholderiaceae bacterium
CATCCCACTGTTTCGCAAGCCGCTTAAATGCCCCCGCAGGATCTGCATCGGCAACAATCGCCTGAATAATCGAGGCCGAGGCGCAGCCCGTGGCTCGAATCGCATTGAGGTTTTCAGAAGTCACGCCGCCAATGCCAACGACCGGGTGTGGAATGGCATGAACCCAGTAGCGCAGGTTTTCAATGCCTTGGCTAATCCACGGCATTTTTTTCGCGCGTGTCGGAAACAGCGGCCCGCAGGCCACATAACTGGGCGCGATCGTTAAGGCACGCGCCACTTCCCAGTAGCAGTGTGAAGACAGGCCCAGCCTTAAACCCGCTTTTTGAATCGCATTGAGATCAGCACACAAACTATCTTCCTGGCCTAAATGCACGCCATAGGCGCCGTGCTCAATCGCAGCCTGCCAATAGTCGTTGATAAAGAGCTGCGAGTGCGGAAAGTCTTGGCTAATGGTGATTGCCTCGCGCACCTGCGCTTCAATTTCCGGCGTGAGTTTTTCCGATTTAATGCGCAGTTGAATAATGCGTGCGCCTGCCTTCATTAACAGGGCCAGCTGCGCGTTGTTATCCACGATTGGGTAAATGCCGGGCTCGGGATCACGCATTGGCGCAAACGGCGCTTGGTTGCGGGCTGCCGTTGCATTTAAATCGTGCAAAACAGGAAACCGGCCCTGATCTAGATCCATGATGGCGATCACCGTGGCATCTTCGGTGACATAGCCTTGGTTTTGCCGCGCGTGTAGTGCGGCTTGAAGCGCGCTGGCCGCAGGCTCAACATGAAGGGCTAATCCGCTTGCCGCCAAAAGCTCGCCTTTTACAAGCGCGGTGTTTAGTTTCATAGGGTAAAGGGTTGGCCTGTCACCGGGGTTGATGCGGTGGCAAAGGGCTGCGGGGGAATGACTCCTGCAATGTAGGCGGCACGGCCTGCGCGAATCGCATCGCGAAAGGCTGCGGCCATGCGAACGGGCTCACGCGCTTGCGCCACCGCAGAATTGAGCAACACTGCATCGAACCCAATTTCCATGGCCAGCGCAGCGTGCGAAGGCGCACCAATGCCCGCATCGACAATGAGCGTGATCTTGGGAAAGCGATCACGCATGCGCATTAATGCGTCGCGATTGGTAATGCCTTGGCCAGAGCCAATCGGCGCCGCCCAGGGCATGAGAATTTTGCAGCCCACATCGACTAAGCGCTGGGCCACCACAATATCTTCAGTGCAATACGGAAACACCTCAAAGCCAAGCGCAACGAGCTGTTTGGCCGCGGCCACCAGCTCAAAGGTGTCGGGCTGCAAGGTGTAATCATCGCCCACCACTTCAAGCTTGACCCAGTTGGTTTGAAAGATTTCACGGGCCATTTGTGAAAGCGCTACCGCCTCGTCGGCGGTGCGGCAGCCTGCGGTGTTGGGCAGAATTTTCTTGCCGGTTTTACGAATCAAATCCCACCAGGTTTTTCCGCCGCTCGAAGCGACATTGGCTGCTTGTCGTTTAATGCCCATGGTTACCACCTCGGTTTCTGAGGCGGAAATGGCCGACTCTAAAACCTGGGGGGAAGGGTAGCCGGCCGTGCCCAACAAAAAGCGGCTGTGCACCAGCACCTCGCCAAGTTTCACCGGGTCGTTGTGGACATCTGTAAACGATTGGCTCATGGCATTAGCCTCCGGTAATGGGCTCAAAGGTCATGACTTGGTCATTGTCATTGAGCACCGTGAGTGCGCGCTGGTCACGGGCGACGAACACGCCGTTAATGGCCGTGGCACATTGAGTGGCGGCAATGTTGCATCGATCGAGCAACTGCGCAAGCGTGCAGCCCGACTCGCAGGGTGTTGCGGTGCCGTTAAGAAAAACTTGCATCGGCAAGCGCCTTTTCAACCACTGCGGGAGCTAACAGCCATCCATGGCGAAACAGGCCATTAATACGGGTTAATCCCGGCTGATTTTCAATGAAGGGGAGATTGTCTGGTGTTGCAGGCCGAAGGTTCACATCGGTCCACAAAATGCGCGCTTCGGCCAGCGATGGAAAAATGCTAAAGGCTGCCGAGAGCAATTCCATCGTGCTTTGCACTGAAATGGGCGAGCGGTCTTCGCTTTCAATTTCGGTTGCGCCAATTACGATTTGTTGGCCGGGCCTGGGCACGATATACACACGCCAACGCGGGTGAAGCAAGCGCACGGGGCGGTTCAATTCAAAGCCTGGCGCAAACAGCACAATTAATTCGCCACGCACGCCGCGCACGCGGGCATCTAATCCGGCGCCAACGCCGCGAGTGTCAAGCACCCAATCAAAGCGCTGTTCACCCTGCGGTGTGTGAATTGTTCTGGGTTCAATGCCGGTGGCCGACACGCCCCATGCCCACTCTGTTTTGGGCTGTGCCAAGAGCAGGCTGCGCATGGCCCGATGCGGAAACAAGTGCCCCTCGCCCGTAAGCAGCCAGGCATGCAGGGTGCCTTTGATCTGGGGAGCCAAGGGTTTGATATCGCGCGCTTCAAGTTTGAGCATGCGATCGGGATCTTGGTGCAATAAACGAAGCACGCGTTCGGCTGCGCCTAAGTCGCTGCCATGGCAGACCATGAGACTGTCATGAAGACGAAGCCCCAACGGCGAGTCATCCGGGTGTTCCAATCCGTAGTCGTGCTCATCAATCTTTTCGGGGTTGGAGAGCGGGTCTGGCGCGCCGGTTTCTGAACGAATCAGGGTGCCATCGAAATGAAAGCCTGCGCCATGCAGGGCTTTCAGCAATCGCGAATCGAGTGATTTCCAAAGGCTTAAAGAACGCTCTCCAAGTTCGCGCACATAATCGCCACCCGATTCCATTTCGGCAATGGGGCTGAGCATGCCGGCCGCTGTAAAGGCGGCCGCGCGCATGCTGCCGACTGCCGGTGAAGGCGAAGGGTTGGAATCGAAAACGGTGACGTCGTGTCCTGACTCAGAAAGATAAAACGCGGCGAGCCTTCCAGAAAGACCGCCGCCTGCAATGCCGATTTTCATGCCTTGTGATACACCTTTGCTCCAGTTTTAAGAAACTCCACCGATTTTTCCTGCATGCCTTTTTCAGCATACTCACGCACATCTTGCGTGATCTTCATGCTGCAAAAATGGGGCCCACACATACTGCAAAAGTGCGCCACCTTCATGCTTTCTTTGGGCAGGGTTTCGTCGTGATACGCCTTGGCGGTGTCGGGATCGAGGCCCAAGTTAAATTGGTCATTCCATCGAAACTCAAACCGCGCTTTCGAGAGCGCATTATCGCGGATTTGCGCACCCGGGTGCCCCTTGGCCAAGTCGGCCGCATGCGCGGCAATCTTGTACGCAATAATTCCAGCTTTCACATCGTCTTTGTTGGGCAGGCCCAAATGTTCTTTGGGTGTGACATAGCACAGCATAGATGTTCCATACCAGCCGATCTGCGCCGCGCCAATGGCGGAGGTGATGTGATCGTAGCCTGGTGCAATATCGGTCGTAAGCGGCCCAAGGGTGTAAAAGGGCGCCTCGCTACACCACTCCAGTTGCAGATCCATATTCTCTTTAATGAGCTGCATGGGCACATGGCCCGGGCCCTCGATCATGGTCTGCACATCGTGTTTCCAGGCAATCTGGGTGAGCTCGCCCAGCGTTTTTAATTCGCCAAGCTGCGCTTCGTCGTTCGCATCCCAGCCGCTTCCAGGGCGCAGGCCATCACCCAGGCTAAACGACACATCGTAGGCCTTCATAATTTCACAGATCTCTTCGAAGTGCGTGTACAGAAAGTTTTCTTTGTGATGTGCCAGACACCACTTGGCCATAATGCTGCCGCCACGGCTCACAATCCCGGTCATGCGATTGGCTGTCATGGGGACATATCGCAGCAGCACCCCCGCGTGAATCGTAAAGTAATCCACGCCTTGTTCGGCTTGCTCAATCAGTGTGTCGCGAAACAGCTCCCAGGTCAGCTCTTCGGCCTTGCCATCCACTTTTTCAAGGGCTTGGTAAATGGGCACGGTGCCAATGGGCACAGGGCTGTTGCGCACAATCCATTCACGGGTTTCGTGAATGTGTTTGCCCGTGGAGAGATCCATGATCGTATCGGCGCCCCAACGAATGCCCCATGTCATTTTGTCCACTTCTTCGCCAATGCCCGACGACACGGCGCTATTGCCAATATTGCCGTTGATCTTCACCAGAAAATTGCGGCCAATAATCATGGGCTCGCTTTCGGGGTGGTTAATGTTGGCGGGAATGATCGCGCGGCCGCGAGCGACTTCACTGCGCACGAATTCTGGCGTGATTTCTTTGGGAATGGCTGCGCCAAATGATTGGCCGGGGTGCTGACGCAACATGAGATCGGCCATGCGCGCGGAGTTTCCGCCCGCTTGTTTTAGGCTTTCAATGTAATCGGCACGCAGCATGTTTTCGCGAATGGCAATGTATTCCATCTCGGGCGTGACAATGCCTTTTTTGGCGTAATGCATTTGCGAGACATTCATGCCGGCTTTCGCTCGGCGTGGCTGGCGTTTTAAGTTAAAGCGCAGAGCAACGAGCTTGGGGTCATTCAAGCGTTCCTGGCCAAAGGCGCTCGTTGGGCCGCTTAACAACTCAGTATCGTTGCGCTCGTCAATCCATTTCGCACGCACGGGCGCTAGACCGGCACGAATATCGATTTTTACGCTCGGGTCGGTGTAGGGGCCGCTGGTGTCATACACATAAATGGGCGGGTTTTTTTCAGCGCCCAACATGCTGGGCGTGTCGTCTTGCGTGATCTTGCGAAAGGGCACCTGAATATCGGGCCGCGAGCCTTGCACATAGACTTTTTCGCTGTTGGGAAACGGCGCAATCGCGCTTTGGTCAACGCTGGCGGTTGCCGCCAGAAATTGTGGGTTAACGGCCATGGTGGGTCTCCTTAATTATTCGTGTCGTAAAGCTGCAGGGGTTGCGGGTTAAAGCTGTGATTCACAGGGCCGTGGCCGTGACCAATTTGCATGTCAACGGCGGCTTCAATGGCTTGGTAGACATAGTCTTGCCCGCCTTTGACGGCGGCTTTCAACGGATAGCCCTGCGCAAGAAAACAGGCGATCGCAGAAGACAATGTGCACCCGGTTCCGTGAAGGTTGTTTGTGTTGATTCGCGGCCTAACGATCTCCGTTGCGATGGATTGCCACGGGGCTGACGCCCCTCGCAATGACGGTTTATTGCCCGTCATCGCGAGGCCCTCTTTTTTAGCCGTCATCGCGAGGCCCGAAGGGCCGTGGCGATCCATTTCATACAGTACATCCACCAAATTCGGCTGATCCAGGTGCCCGCCTTTGATCAGCACCGCCTTGGCACCCAACTCAAAAATCTTCAGGGCAGCGGCTTCAAACTGATGCGGCCGGGTAATGGGCTCACCCACCAACAAGGAAAGCTCATCCAAATTCGGCGTAATCACATCGGCAAGCGGAAACAGTTTTTCAACAATCGATTCTTGGGTTTGCGGCGTAATCAATGCATCGCCACTCGTGGCGACCATCACCGGGTCTAGAACAATGTGCGCGGGTTTAAAACGCCGCAGGGCATTGGCCACCACGGCCACGATCTCAGGTGAATGCAACATGCCGATCTTCACGGCATCGGCGCCAATATCTTCAAACACTGCCTCGAGCTGTTGGCGCAAGAATTCGGGTTCAGGCGCGTGAATGGCCCGTACACCTTGGGTGTTTTGCGCAGTGAGCGCGGTAATGGCCGTTAGGCCATAACAGCCCAGCGCAGCGATTGTTTTTAAATCAGCTTGAATGCCCGCGCCGCCCCCGCTATCGGAGCCTGCAATGGAGAGAACTTTTTTGGGGCTTACGGTCATGGTTGCTTTCCTACGCCGGTATCAGCCGGATCAGGTTCAAGGGTATTTCTCAGACCAGTAAAACACTGGTCACCCCTAGCGAATAACCAATCGTAACCGAAAAAAAACCCCGCTGGGGATCAGCGGGGTTTGGTGTTGAGGTGTCCCGGGGAAGGGGTCCCCGGGGGCACTTCAGCGTTACTTCGCCATCTTCAGGTCGGGGTAACGAACCGACTCGACCAGATCCTGAAGCTCGCGCCTCGGAGCAGGGGTCAGCAAGCTCACGATGATGATGGTGGCAAAACCCACGGGCATGCCGAACGTTGCAGCCGAAATCGCAGAGATCTCGAACCACTCGGTTGTGACCGGCACATTTCGCGGAATGCCAAAGAACACTTCACGCAGCCAGACCTGGTTGTTGATCATGTACCAGAAGCACACGCCAATACCGGTCAACATGCCCAGGCTTGCGGCAATGCCGGTGGTGCGCTTCCAGAAGATGCCAAGCACCAGAGCGGGGAAGAAGCCCGCGGCAGCGAACGAGAACGCCGCACCCACCAAGAACAGAATGTCTGCAGGCTTTTGCTGGGCGACCAAGGCGGCCAACACAGCAACGATCAGCAGCATCGACTTGGAGAGCATCACGCGACGGGAAACCGGCGCGGTCGGGTCGATCGTTTTGTAGTACACGTCGTGCGACAAGGCGTTTGCCATGGTCAGCAGCAAGCCATCAGCGGTCGATAGTGCAGCCGCTAAGCCACCTGCAGCCACCATGCCCGAGACCACATAGGGCAGGCCTGCGATTTCAGGGGTTGCCAACACCACAATGTCTGCACCGATGGTGACCTCGGCAAGCTGCACAATGCCGTCGCCGTTCACATCACGAATATTCATGAGTGTCGGATCCACGGCAGCCCAGTTTGCAACCCAGGCCGGCAGCGATGCATAGGCTGATCCCACCACATCGTTGTACATCACGAACTTCACCAGAACTGCAAGGGCTGGCGCCGAGAAGTACAGCAAGAAGATGAAGAACAGCGACCAAGTCACCGAGTTACGTGCCTCACGTACCGATGGCGTTGTGTAGAAACGCATCAGAATGTGGGGCAACGCAGCGGTACCCACCATCAAGCAGAAGATCAGCGCCAGGAAGTTCTTGCGCGCTTTGTTCTGAGCAGCTTCGTCTTTTCCGGGGAAGGCTTGCGAATGTGATGAAACCGGGCCTGCTTTGGCGGCAAGTCCTTTTTCAGAGTTCAAGCGCTTGGCGTAAGCAGCTTCATCAGCAGGGAACTTGTCCAGGGTTCCTGCAGCTTCAGCAGCAGAACGCTCGGCTTTAAACGAAGCGGAAACATCCTTCAGCTTTTCGGTTGCGGCAGCAGCACGGTCCTTGTAGATCTGGCGAACCTCCAGCTCTTTCGGATCGGCGTTGAGCTTTTTCTCAAGCTCAGTCACTTTGACCAACTGCTGACCATAGATCAACTGAGGAATGGGGAAGCCGGTTTGTTTCACCGACAGCCAGACCAGCGGGATCATGTAAGCGATGATCAAAATAATGTACTGCGCCACCTGTGTCCAGGTCACGGCCTTCATGCCGCCCAAGAACGAGCAGACCAGAATGCCACCAAGGCCCAGGAACACACCGACCTCAAACGACACACCGGTTAAGCGAGTGGTGATCAGGCCCACACCATAAATCTGTGCCACCACGTAAGTGAAGGAACACAGAATGGCAATGGCCACACCAATCAGTCGGGGCAGGTTGCCGCCATAACGAGCCCCTAAAAAGTCAGGGATCGTGAACTGGCCGAACTTACGCAGAAAGGGTGCCAGGAACATGGCCACCAGCACATAGCCGCCAGTCCAGCCCATGATGAAGGCGAGACCACCATAGCCTTGCAGGTAAAGACCACCGGCCATACCAATAAACGAGGCTGCAGACATCCAGTCGGCGCCCGTCGCCATCCCGTTAAACACAGCGGGAACGCGGCGGCCGGCGACGTAGTATTCGTCAGCATCGCTGGTGCGGCTCATAATCCCGATGCCTGCATACAGCAGCACCGTGGCGCCCAGGAAGACATAGCCCATCATGGCCCTGGACATGCCCATTTGCTCGGCAATACCCAGCGCGATACAGAACAGAGCAAAGCCGCCGGTATAAAACCCGTAGACTTTTTTCAGTTGCGAGGTAAAGGCTTTTTGAGATTTGGCTTCAACAACCATGGTTTAGTCCTCCTCAGCCTCGGCAACGCCAAATTCTTTGTCCATCTGGTTCATCGATCGGGCGTAATACCAGATGATGGCGATGTAGACGACCAAAGAACCCTGGGCTCCCACCCAGAAGGCGAAGGGCCAGCCAAAAAAGTTAAAGGAAAGATCGCGGGCAAAGTACCCCACGACAAAGGTCACTACGAACCAGATCGCCAGCAAAAACGCTGTCTTTCTGAGTAGTGCTTGCCAATAGGCAACGTGCTTCTCGGTTAATTGCATTAATTCCTCCTTAAGGAAGTGTTTTACCGCTTTTGCGACTTATCCCGTCGCTTCTTAAGATCAATTCTTTCTCATTCAGAGGCGCAATGATTCATCGGCGATATTTCGCAAATGGATCTTCAACGCCGGCCTGAACCCCTGTCTCTTTTTGCAATTGAGCCGCCAGTTGGGGCTCAAAGCCATGCATTTTTCGAATCAGCCGGGCGCACTGCTTGTCATCACCTAATTTGTGGTGAAGCGCAGCGAGTTGGTAGTAGCCGTAGGGGCTCATGGGCTGAAGGTCGATCGTTCTTTGCAGGGCGGCTTTGGCCTCTTCGGGGCGATCAAGCGCAATCAGCGAGAGCGCACGGCCATAGTGGGCCCGATCCATTTTTTCTTGAAAACGAACCGCGTAATCGAAGCAGCGCAAGGCTTCTTCGTGGTCTTCGCGTTTTTGAATCATGAAGCCCAGGTTGAACCATGCGGGCGCGTAATTAGGGTCGACCTCCAGGGCCTTTCGCAGCAACACCTCGGCTTCGCGGTTGCGATTGGCCATGGTCATGCAGTGGGCCGCCACCGTGTAATTTTGCGGGTCTTTGGTTTTGATGGTCGCGACCCGAATCCAATATTCGGCAGCAATTTCATAACGCTTAAAAATCATGGCCCAATGCGCGATTTGGCTGTTAAACCAGGCGCTCAGCGCGTTGGTGATGAACTTCATGCTGCCTGGGCTCCCGGAAAGAAAAGCCCCTTGAGAAAGAGCGCGAAAAATACGATCCAGTTGGGATACAGAAAGTCGACCGTTAAAAACCAGACCCAGAAAATAATGGCGAAGGCCACAAAGGGCACATGACGGTCCTCGACCTTGGCGGGGGTGATGACGCGCACGCCCTTAACAACCGGGGAAGTGACCAAGCGAAAAAAGCGGTAGACCGCGTTGCTCTCGTGCTTGCCAAAGCTCAGCACATAGACCAACCCTTGGCCAATAAGAAGAAGGCCAGCGAACTCGGCCAGCCCTTTCAGTATTACAACCGTTTCCTGCATAAGTCCCCTTGTGTGCAACAACCTGTCCCTTTTCCCTTTGATCCCCAAAGGAAGAGGTGGTCTAATTCTTGTCAGGTGCGCACAGTACTGTGTGAATTGCGAGTTGTCTACTTAGGGGAATCGAGATTGTCTAATGCACTGCAACAAGATCTGACCGAATTGAGCATGGACATTCGGGTCGGCACGCTGATCCGCAAGTCGCCTTTGGTGTGTCTACCGCAAACGCCGTTGCAGCAGGTCTTTGAAGCCATGGAGCGTGAAAAGGCGGGCTCGATGCTGGTGGCCGATGAAACAGGAGCGCTCAAGGGGATTTTGACGCGTTACGACCTGATCAAGCGAATCATCTTGCCCAAGCTGCCTTTGACGACCCCGATTAGTCAGGTCATGAGCCAGGGGGTGGTAGCAATTGACTCCGAGAGCGGGGCCTTAGAGGCCATGTTGCTAATGGCCCGTCACAAAGTGCGTCACTTACCCGTCTTGCATCAGGGTTTTCTCGTAGGCTTGGTTTCAGAGCGCGACCTATTTAATTTCCAGCGTTCGAGTCTTCGCATTTTGTCGAGCGCCATTGAACAGGCCGAAACCATTGAGAACATCAAGGTCTGCGCCGGTGAGGTGCTGGCGCTGGCGCGTAGGCTCATGACCCAAGGGGTAGCAGCAACCTCGCTGGCAAGGCTGGTGAGCCATTTGAACGACGCCATGACCCGTCGAGTCATTGCACTTACCGAAGCGCGGCTCAAGCCCGAGCTTGGAAACCTGCCCACGTGGTGCTGGCTGGCCTTGGGCTCTGAAGGCCGAGAAGAACAAACCGTTGCGACCGACCAAGACAATGCCATCATTTTCGAAGGCGATGGCGAAACCTATCGTGAGCGATTCAAAAAACTGGCCGGTGAGATTAATCGCGGCCTGGCCGACATTGGCTTTCCCCTGTGCAAAGGCGGGGTTATGGCCATGAATGACAAATGGTGCCGAAGCGTCGTTGAATGGCAAAAAACCCTCGAGGGCTGGTTTTATCTGCCCGAGCCCGAGGCCTTGTTAGATGCCAATATCTTTTTTGATTTTCGTGGGCTTTATGGTGAAGTGCGTTTGGCAGAAGAGCTACGCAAGTGGCTTTCTGAGCATGTTTCTGACAGCAAATTGTTTTTGCGCTCGTTGGCCGAGGATGCCATGCGTGACAGCGTGACTAAGCTGCAAAGCAATGGCATTGCCTTAAGTGTTGCGCGTGCCATGCGAAAGCGGGGCTGGAAAGCGGATTGGCTGTCGCCGGCAACTTTGGAAATGAAGCGTGACGGCACAGCGCCCGTGGTGTATTTCGCGCGGGTACTGGCCCTGGCAAAGGGCATTGCGTCGACCTCGACCGATGAGCGACTGAAAGACCTCGTGACCCAAAAGGCTATGTCGGAGTCTGAGTCCCACTTAATGCGCGACGCGTTCAATGTGCTGCAACGCTATCGGCTCAAGGCTCAGCTGGCCTACGCGACGCGGGCCGCAGAAAAAGACCAGGGCGATGTTTCGCCCAATGTGCTTGATCTTGACGAGCTAAGCTCTCATGAGATCGAGCAGCTGTCCGAGGCGCTGGCCTCTCTGGGAAATCTGCGTGCGCGCTTGGAGATGGATTTTTTGCGGTAGGCTAAGGGCTGCAAAATTTCCCGCAGAAACTTCTGCGGCATTCTTTCTCTAAGACGACATGACCCTGCCCATTGTCATTTTGCTGCCGTTGTTTGTGGGAACCGTGCTGGCGGTTTTGTCGGCGCGCTGGGGCCGAGACGCTGCAGCGTGGGCGGTGGCGGCGGTGACGGGTGCAAGTCTTGCCTTGGTGCTGTCACTGGCGGGTCAGGTGTTTGAGGGCAGCACCATTATTCAAAGCTGGCCCTGGATCGCCGACCTTGGGTTTAATTTCTCGTTTCGGCTCGATGGCTTTGGCCTTTTATTTGCGCTGCTGATTTTGTGCATCGGGCTGCTGATCATTCTCTACGCCCGCTACTACTTGTCCGATGAAGACCCGATCGGAAAGTTTTATGCCTACCTCATGATGTTCATGTCGGCCATGCTCGGTGTGGTGCTTAGCGAAAACCTGCTGTTGGTGATCGTTTTTTGGGAGCTCACCAGCATTTCCTCGTTTTTATTAATTGGCTACTGGAGCCATAAGTCAGAGTCTCGGCGTGGCGCTCGAATGGCCTTGGCGGTGACAGGCGGTGGTGGATTGGCCATGCTTGCGGGCTTTTTGATCCTGGGCAATATCGCTGGCAGTTTTGAAATTTCTGATCTTGTCGCTGCACGCGAGCAGATTCAGGCGCACCCCATGTTTATAACGGCCTTGGTCTTGGTGCTGTTGGGAATATTTACCAAGTCGGCGCAGTTCCCCTTTCATTTCTGGCTGCCCGAGGCCATGGCAGCGCCAACTCCTGTATCGGCCTATCTGCACTCGGCGACCATGGTCAAGGCAGGTGTCTTCATGGCCGCAAGGCTTTACCCGGTGCTCGGAGGCGTTCTGGCCTTTGAATACATGGTGGCAGGTGCTGGCCTTATTACCATGGCGTTTGCAGCATATGTTGCCGTGTTTAAGCATGATCTCAAAGGCCTATTGGCCTATTCGACGGTGAGCCATTTGGGGCTCGTCATGTTTTTGATTGGTTTGAGCTCGCCCTTGTCGGCAGTCGCCGCGGTGTTTCACATCATCAACCACGCGACATTTAAGGCATCGCTGTTTATGGTAGCCGGCATTATTGATCACGAGACCGGCACGCGTGATATGCGCAAGCTCTCGGGCTTATTTAAGTTCATGCCTTATACCGCCACGCTGGCCATGGTTGCGGCCGCTGCCATGGCGGGCGTGCCCTTAATGAATGGCTTTTTGTCGAAAGAAATGTTTTTTGCCGAGTCGCTTGCGCTTGAGTATCTCGGCTGGTTTGGATTGATGGCACCGCTTGTGGTGACCTTTGGCGGCATTTGCAGTGTGGCCTACTCGGCGCGCTTTGTTCACAATGTTTTTTTTAACGGCCCCGCGCGTGATTTGCCGCGCACACCTCATGAGCCGCCGCGATTCATGAAGATTCCGGTAGAGCTTTTGGTGGTGATTTGTATTGTGGTGGGGCTGTTGCCAGGGCTGACCGTTGGCCCCATGGTGGCTCGCGCCGCGCTTGATGTCTACGGCAGTCCGTTGCCGGCTTACACCATCTCGATTTGGCACGGGTTTAACCTTCCGTTACTCATGAGCGTCATTGCGCTGGCTGGCGGGTTGGCCATGTTCTGGATGCTCCAGCATAAGTACCAGCTGCATTTATATGCGCCCAAGGCGCTCACTGGACGCGCCCTGTTTCAGGGCCTGATTAAAGGTTTGTTGGGCTTTGCCAAGTCGATCACATCGAACCTAGAGAATGGCTCTTTGCAGCGCTATCTCGCACTCATGGTCGTGGCAGTCGTGGCACTCGGGGCGTGGCCCTTTATCGAGCACGGCTATCAGGCGGGCCCGATCGCCAGTGCTGCCACCACGCCTTTTGCCTGGTTAATCTGGGCCATCGCGCTCATTGCAGCGGTTGCAACCGTGGTCATGCATCGTGTGCGTATCGTCGCGCTGATTTTGGTGGGCGTTGTTGGGCTGGCGACTGCTCTCGTCTTTGCGTATTTTTCAGCGCCCGACCTTGCACTTACACAGCTGTCTGTCGAGGTGGTGACCACGGCCCTCATGCTTTTGGCTTTAGTGTTGTTGCCTGCTGCCACTCCGCGTGAATCATCTGGGGCAAGAAAACTTCGCGATCTCGGCATTGCGGTGGCCGCAGGCGCTGGGGTGTCGGCCTTGGCTTGGGCTGCAATGAGTCGGCCGAACGAAACGATTTCTTGGTATTACCTGACCGAGAGCCTTCCCAAGGGCGGCGGAAGCAATGTGGTGAATGTGATTTTGGTCGACTTCCGGGGCTTTGATACTTTTGGCGAGTTGATCGTGTTGGGCATTGCTGCAATTGGCGTGTTTGCGCTGATGGATGGCCTGAAGGTCGATCGCAAGCTGCTGCCGGGCTTTTTGAGTCCTACGGTGCTCTCGATTGTTGCGCGAACTCTTTTGCCCTTTGCGCTTTTGGTCACCGTTTACATTTTCTTGCGGGGCCATAATTTTCCCGGCGGTGGGTTTATTGCGGGGCTCATTACATCGGTCGCCTTGGTTATGCAGTTCATGGCCGATGGCCTTGAGCCAACGGCAAAACGCTTGAAGACCGATTTCAGCAGAGTGATTGGCGTCGGTGTGCTGATTGCGGGCCTAACGGGCATTGGCTCGTTTGTGTTTGGTTTTCCGTTCCTGACGAGCCACACGGCGCACCCAGTATTGCCACTGCTGGGGGAAATTGCATTCGCGAGCGCGGCTGCGTTTGATCTCGGGGTGTTTTTGGCAGTCGTTGGAGCCACCATGCTCTCAATCTCTGCGCTGGCAGGTGTGAGCAATCGCGAGCCAAAGGGCATTGCCAAGGGGGGCGCGTAATGGAATTCTTGCTGGCGAGCGCACTTGGCGTTGTGACAGCCTGCGGTGTTTACCTCTTGCTTCGAGGCCGTACATTCCCGGTCGTGTTGGGCTTGTCGTTGATTAGCTACGCAGTCAATGTTTTTATCTTTGCAATGGGCCGGCTTGCCGCCAATGTGCCGCCGGTAGTGAGAGAGGGCGTCTCAACCTACACCGATCCGCTGCCGCAGGCTTTAGTGCTCACTGCCATTGTGATTGGCTTTGGCATGACTGGCTTTATTGTTGAATTGGCCCTGCGAACCCGTTATGAGACGGGCTCAGACCATGTTGATGGCCGTGAGCCGGGTGAAAAGAAATGAGCCATTTGCCGGTGCTGCCCATTGTTTTGCCGGCGATGACGGCAGGCCTGCTGCTTGTGCTCGGCTCGCGCAGTCTGGCGATGAGCAGGGCCGTCAGTATTGCTTCGGTCTTTGGTTTGCTGGGCGTCACGGCGGTGTTGCTGGGCATTGCTGGCTCAGGCCAGTACACGACCTATGCACTCAGCGATTGGCAGGCGCCGTTTGGAATTTTATTGGTGCTGGATCGTTTATCAGCGCTGATGGTGTTCATGACCGCGCTCGTGGCGCTGGCTGCGGTGATCTACGCTTGCCTGGGGTGGGATTGCAAGGGCAGGCATTTTCACGCGCTGTTTCATTTTCAGCTCATGGGAATTAATGGAGCATTTTTAACCGGCGACTTGTTTAACTTGTTTGTGTTTTTCGAAGTGCTGCTCATTGCGTCGTACTGTTTGCTTTTGCACGGGCTTGGCGAAAAAAGGCTTCGTTCAGCCGTCCACTATGTGGCGATTAACCTGACCGGTTCGGCTGTATTTTTAATTTCGGTCAGTTTGCTTTACAGCGTTACGGGCACATTGAACATGGCCCACCTGGCCGAGCGCGTGGCGCAAGCGCCAATGGCGGATCGCGCCATGATTCAAGCGGCTGGCCTCATGCTACTGGGGGTTTTCGGCGTCAAGGCCGCGGTGTTCCCGCTCTACTTTTGGCTGCCCGCTGCTTATTCAAGCGCATCAGCGCCGGTTGCCGCGCTTTTTGCGATCATGACCAAGGTTGGCATTTATTCTGTTTTGCGTGTCTCGACCGTGGTGTTCGGCGCACATGCCTTGGGCGAGTCGTTAACATCGCCCTGGCTGTTGCCGGTGGCCTTGCTCACATTAGCCCTTGCAGCGTTTGGCGCCTTGGGCGCAAAGCGGCTTTCTGAAATGGTGGCGTATCTCACAGTGGCTTCAGTGGGCACCATGTTGGCGGCGATTGCCACGGGCAGCGCTCTCGCGCTCTCGGGCGCTTTGTATTACATGGCCCACAGCACCTTGGCGGTGGCAGCCATGTTTTTGCTCGCCGAATTGGTTGCCCGTTCGCGAGGGGATAGCGGCGATCAGCTCCAGGCGGGCCCAGGGTTTTTGAGTCGTTCGAGCTTAAGCATTGCCATGCTCCTTGGGGGAGCAATTCTTGCGGGCTTGCCGCTTTCCTCAGGCTTTCTGGGCAAGCTCATGATTTTAAGAGGCGTGGCAGACTCGGAGCATGCGGCTTGGGTGTGGGCGGTAATTCTCGGCTCAAGCCTGATGGCCTTGATTGGCCTGGCGCGCGCCGGAAGCTTACTGTTTTGGAACACCACCGATGAGCGACCCGTGGCGGTGCAACGGGGCATAACGCCAGAGATCGCGTGCTTTTCGGGGTTAATCGCTTGCACTGTGTTGATGGTGGTGTTTGCAAGCCCCGTCAAGCAGTACATGGATGAAACGGCCCAACAGATTAGAAATCCGCAGGGGTATATTGCTGCGTCAATTGGGGGAACGGCCGATCGGGCGCCACGATTGTTGGAGGCGCGCCGATGATTCGCAAAGTGTTTCCCTATCCCATGTTGTCAGCATTGCTTGCGGCAAGCTGGCTTTTGTTGATCCGGGAGTTTTCTTGGGCGCACACACTGCTGGCCTTGTTCCTGGCCTGGGGCATTCCCAGGCTGTGCGCGCCATTTGTGAATCACTTGCCGAAGATCTATTCGTATTCTTCAGCCGCGCGTTTGGTTTTGATTGTCACTTGGGACATTATCGTGGCGAATGTAACGGTTGCCCGACTCGTATTGGGATCACTATCCAAGCTCAGGCCCGCTTTTCTTGAGGTGCCCGTCGAGCTGAAAAGCCCGCATGCGCAGGTGTTGTTTGCCAGCATTATTACCATGACACCGGGCACAGTCTCTGCAGATTTTTCCCCTGATCAAAAAATCCTCTATGTGCATGCCCTGGACTGCGAAGATGCTCAGGCCATGATCGCCGACATGAAGTCTCGTTACGAGCAACCGCTGAAGGAGATTTTTGATTGCTGACTATTGCGCTAAATATTTTTTTTGCGGCACTCGCGATTTCTTTCGTGTTGTGCCTGGTCAGGCTAGTTAAGGGCCCTGATTTGCCGGATCGTATCTTGGCGCTTGACACCTTGTATGTGAATGCGGTGTCGTTTTTGGTGGCCTTGGGTATTCGCAATCAAAGCCCGATCTTGTTTGAGGCGGCGCTGCTGATTGCGCTTATGGGCTTTGTGGGCACCGTGGCCCTCACCCGTTTTCTTGCCCGTGGCGATGTCATTGATTAAAGGGTTACAGGCGTGAGCACTATTTTTGAATGGACTGTTTCATTGCTACTGATTGCGGCTGCATTTTTCACGCTGGTGGGCGCAATCGGCCTGGTGCGCCTGCCCGATTTTTATATGCGACTGCATTCGCCCACCAAGGCGTCGACATTGGGCGTGGGCGGTGTCTTACTGGCCTCGATCGCCTACAGTGTGTCCGATTTGCAGCTGCCCAACGAGCTTTTGATCACCTTGTTCATTTTTTTGACTGCCCCGGTCAGTGCTCATTTGCTGTCGCAGGCAGCGGTGAGGCTGAAGTTACGATCACAAGCCAAGCTGCCTGAAACGCTACGCTAAAAATGGTGCGTCACAGCAAGACTGTTTGCAGGACTTTTGGGCGGGATACTTTTCAAGCGGGCAAGCGGGGCTGTAAACTGGATCGAGCATGATTATTCACTTTGCCTCTGATCTTCATTTGGAATATCTGAACAAGCGCTTTCCGGATTACATTCGGATTGATCGCTTGTATACCCCGTTTGCCGATATTCTGATTCTCGCCGGCGATATCCATGTGGGCACTGAAATGGTCAACAAGTTTGGTCAGTGGCCCCACCCCGTGCTCTATGTTCCGGGCAATCATGAGTTTTACGATACGGCCATTGAGCCGCATGTGGCAAAAATCAAGGAGGCTGCGAAGGATACGGCCATGGTGGTGCTGCATCGAGATGAATACATTGATCGCGGCGTTCGGTTTTTAGGCTGCACCCTTTGGACCGACTATCAACTGATGGGAACGGGCGGCCGCCAACTGGCTTCGATGTTGGCCTGTGAGGCTCGCATTGCCGATCACCGCAAAATCATGGGCACCACCAAAGTGGGGCAGGGGTTTTCTGCCCAGCAAGCCTATGAGTGGCATTTGCAAGAGCGCGCCTGGCTTGAGAGCAAGCTCAATGAGCCTTTCAATGGCAAGACCGTGGTGATTACGCATCATGCGCCTTCGCGAGGCAGCGTGCATCCGCGCTTTCGCGGCGATCCCTGCAACGCGGCCTTTGTGTCGGACCTAGACGACCTTGTTCAAAAGGCTGATTTCTGGATTCACGGACATGTGCATGACACCTTTGATTATCGGGTAGGTAAGTGCCGTGTCATGACCAATCCGGGCAGCTACGCCACGACCTTAACCAAGGTCAGCAGTCCCGACAAACTCGATTGGGAAAACCCAGAATTTGACCCGCAAAAAACCTTTGAGATTGAAACGGTAGAATCCGAGCAATACCTGCCCGGATGATGAAATAGGTAGACATACAGGACTTAAAATCCTGGGGCGCAAGCCGTGCCGGTTCGATTCCGGCTCCGGGCACCATTCCCACTTGTTTTTTTACACCGCAATGCTTATCTCAGCATCGCGGTTTTCTGGGCAACTTTCTCGGGCACTGGTGGCGGGATAAATACCTTAGTGGGCGCGCCCTTGGTGTAATCGGGCTTCCAGAGTTCAGGGTAATCGGCCTTCATGCTCTTGCCATACAGGGGCTTGAATGCGCCTTTGTGGCAGGTTTTGCAGGCCACTTTCGGAAAGTCACCCTGCGCGCTCCATCGATTCGGCGGCAGGATTGGCCCAATGGGCAGCACATAGTCCGTGTTGATATTGCGCACCATGCGAATGCCGTGCCACGCCGTGGTGCGTTGTGGCGGGCTTTGTTCCCAGCTGCGCATGGCGCGGGTGTTGTGACAGTAGTTGCAGTTCACACCCAAAGAGCCCGAGAAATACATCATGAGCCCATAGGTGTGCTCGGCAGTTTTGATCGAGGTGCCATTGGTACCCGGCAGTGCTTGCGTGCTTTGTACGCGAATGTTTTGATCACCTTCAACCAAGTATCGGGTTAATGGATCATTGGGCAAAGAGCTAAAGCCCACCGTGGGTTTTCCTGCTTGATTTTCGTTGTATTTCGCGCCCATTAAACCAGGCATTTTTCGAGCGGGCTCGCTAAAAAACTCTCCGCTGGGAACCGCCTGACCACGATGGCAAGTCCAGCAGGTGACACCGGTTTGAACCACATGGGTTTGCCAGTTGTTGTTAATCGCCCGAGTCATTTGAATCATGCGCCTTGCCACGACCTTGGTGTACTTTTCATCGGAGGCAAGATTTTTGGGGTTGTGACAAAAGTTGCAGCCTTCTTCTGGCGCGATCCATGTCGACATGGCCGCCATAAAGCGGGAGAACTCAAGTACGCTTAAATCGCCAAGCACTTGAACATTTTTAAACACCGCCTTGATGGGAGGCGCCTCAGGATCGGGGGGGTCCACCGGCTCAGGCTCTGGAATTTGGTGAATGGCATCGTTGGTACGCAGGTCGGCTTTGTCGTAAACCAAGACCATGCCGGTGCCTCGAAAACCTTTTTGCACGCTGTCGGTGCGCTCGCAACCTGCCAGCAAACCCAGGGCGACAATACCAAGTGCGAGCCCGGTGAGCCGAGCTCGAAGCGTTGTGGGGTGTGCCATGCGTGGTCTCCTTGGCGAATTGTCTAGTTGTCCGGGACAAAGCCCTGTTTTGGTTTCATTCTAAATAGACACACTGAGATGTCAACATTTATTGACATATGCGTTGAATCTTGTGCGGTGCACTACAGTATTTAGCAATAACTCGTTAAGAAATCCTGAAGAATTCCCTAAGAACTCCTGATTAGGGTTTACGCGTTTTATGGATGCATTTGTCCATGACAAGGCGCATTCTGTACCCACAACAAAAACAGGGAGATTCCCCTCGAGGGTGCTTGATCCAAAACCAGGAGACTAAGGATGAGTGAAACAAAAGAGCTTGATCGCCGTAAGTTTTTAAGCATTACCGGAAAGGCCGGCCTATCCACTATGGTGGCATCTGCCGCGGGTGTAAACCTTGGCGTGGTGGACTTGGTGCAGGCCCAAAGCAAATCGGTGCAGCCTTTCCGATTTGCAATGATCACCGACTCGCACTTGTATAGCGGCGAAAACCATAAATTCGATGCCATGCTCACTGACGCAATTGAGCAAGTCAACAACATGGCCGTGCAGCCCGATTTTGTAATTTACGGTGGCGACATTGCCCAAAACGGCACCAAAGACCAGCTTGAAAAAGGCAAGAAGCTGTTGTCCAAGCTCAAAGCCAAGATGGTGATCATCCCTGGCGAGCACGATTGGTACCTGGATATGGGTGCCGATTGGCAGCGTATTTACGGCGCCAATAATCCTGCAGCGGGCCAGCGCAAAGGCGAGCGTGATTATTGGTCGTTTGACCATAAGGGCGTGCACTTCATTGGCATGAACTCGATTTTGGTCAAAGACTTTTGGACTGCTGCAAAGCTCACACCCAAGCAGCGCATGGAATACATGGAGATGCTCGAGGGCCCATGGGCTGGTTTGTGGGGCGTGCAAGACCATCAGCTGGAGTGGCTGAAAAAAGATGTTGCCAAGCTCTCGCCGGATACTCCGGTGGTGGTGTTCACACACTCGCCGCTGTGGGATTACTACCCCCGCTGGAATTTCCAAACCGCCGATGCGCCGCAGATTCGCCAGATCCTTTCCAAGTTCACCAATGTCATGTCTTTCCATGGCCATGTGCATCAAACGCTTTACAACAAGGTGGGCAACATGTCCTCAGTTGGCGCCATGAGCACTTCGTGGCCCTGGCCGTATCCCCCCGTCACCTTGGATTACCCGCAAAGCCAGATGTATCGGGCGGACCCGGCCGATGAATCCGATGGCATGGGCACTTTGTTTGCGCAGATCGAAAGCCCGAAATCGACCAAGGTTCAGTACCAGCCGTTTGCTGAGTCGCTCACGCCGTGGATGAAAGACGGATTCAAGGTTTAAGGAGACAACACAATGATCAAAAACACTCTAAAAAAAGCAGTTGGCGTGGTTGCTGCAACGGCCGCAGTGTCTGCACTGATGGCGGGCACCGCACAAGCGCGTCCTCCCTTCACGCCCGAAGAGCTCGCTGCTCACAAGGCTGAATTAATCAAGGCAGTCGATCATGGCTTTAACATTTGGCACGGCGCCAAAGAGTCCATGACTCGTAATGGCCTGGCCTGTGGCAACTGCCACCCGGATACGGCGGCCGCCAACCCACAAACCTTTCCCAAGTTCATGCCCTCGTTTAACCGGGTGGTCACCTATCGCGAAATGGTGAACTGGTGCATTGAGAACCCGCAAGCCGGCAAGGCGCTTGATGTTTCAGGCTATGACATGTTGGCCATGGAGGCTTACTCCATGTATCTGCACCGTGGTCTGCCCATTGAGCCGGGTGTTGCAACCCGTCAAACCACACCGATCCGCGTGACGGATAACTTTGGCTATCCGCGCAAGCCTTCGGGCGTTGGGCTTGACAAGTAAGGCAAGGAACACGGCTGCGAATGAAGGTCGGGTCTGTTGTGTGGCTTATTTCGCAGTCGTTGTTTGTGTCGGTGGCAATTGCGGGGCAGGAGTGTGACACTTCTCGGTTTGCACTATCAACACCAACGCAAGCCTTTGAAGATCATGGCGACGGAACGGTGACCGACCGTCGATCAGGTCTTCAGTGGATGCGGTGCTCGGTAGGGCAGGCGTGGGCCAAAGGAAACTGCAATGGAGTGCCTGAGGCTTTGTCATGGCAGCAAGCGAACGATGTGGCTTCAAAGACCAACCAATCGGGGAATTTTTTTTATAACGATTGGCGTCTTCCCAACATTCGTGAGCTCGCCACCATTGCTGAGCGCCAGTGCGCAAACCCCAGAATCAATCTCGAATTGTTTCCGGGCACGCTTGCTGCGTCGTATTGGACCATTGTTCTGAAAGGTGTTGGCAGCTACGAGCCCCAAGCCTTTGTGATGGATTTTGGTGCAGGTGGTATTGGCGTGGCTGCCCAGCAAGATCGCCACTACGCAAGACTTGTAAGGACCAGCTTTTAAAACTTTTACAAAACAGGAGACAGTAAATGCAAAAAACGAATCGCCGAGTGTTCATGATGCAGGTTGCCGCAGGCGCCTCTGCAATGGCCTTGGGCCTGAAAGCCTCGCAGGCCGCAGAAAAGCTCTCGGAAAACGACTCCTATGCCAAGAGCATGGGCTTTAAGCTAGACACCAAAAATGTTGATGGCAAGCGTTGGACCCGTCACAAACCCGACCAGTCTTGTAGCGGCTGTCAGCTCTGGGATGGCAAACAAGCCGATGCGTTCGCGCCGTGTTCTTTCTTTGGTGATCGCTTAACGCCCAATCAAGGCTGGTGCAAGAACTGGAAAGTTCGCAAAGCGTAAGTTTTACTGAGCGATCAAGAAAGGCCGGGCTGCGTTGCAGCCTGGCCTTTTTTATTGCGGGATGGGAAAGCCCATGCGTGCCGTGACGCCAATTAAGGCCATGCAGCGCCCACCGCTTCTGCAATACGCCAGGATTGGGGTAGGCATGTTTGCCAGCAAGGCCCCCATGGCCTTGGCATCGGCTGCGGTGCCGCCAACGGGCGTCACCGGCAAAAACGCGTACGCCAGGCCAAGTTTTTCAGCCTCAGCCTTAATGTCATTGGATTTTGGCTGGCCGGGGCCGTATTCGTCGTCGGGGCGGTTGCAAATCACGCTTTTAAAGCCCATCTCGGCAATCGCAGCAACTTCTTGCGGGCTAATCTGCCCGATCACCGCAAGTTTTTCGGTAAGCCATCGCACGGGCAGTGTCATGCGCCCTCGCTTTCCTTGATGCGGGTCGCATTTTCATAAAAGCGCTGAAGATTTGGAAACTGTTCTGACAATAGTCTTGCGCCGTGTTCAAGCATGAAATAGCGAAAGGCCTCTGCAGCACTTGATAAATGTCGGTTGGCCAGCGCCACCACATGCCAGGCACGCAGCACCGGCGTGTCTTCAATATCCAGCACCACCAGCTGGCCATGTTCAATTTCAAGGCCTACCGTGTGTAGAGAAACGAATGAAATGCCAAGCCCCGCAATCACGGCTTGCTTGATGGTTTCATTGCTCGACATTTCCATGGTGATATGCGGGTGCAGCTTGTGGCTTTCAATGTAGGCCTGCATGATGGCGCGAGTCCCTGAGCCGTTTTCCCTTGAAATAATCTCCTCAGAGTTCAAGGCATTGGCAGAAATTGCCGAGTGATTGGCAAGGGGGTGTTTCGGCCAGGCCACAAAGGCGTGTGGGTGGTGGGCAAACACCTCGGCCCTTGTGTCCAAATGTTTTGGTGGCCTTCCCATGACAGCAAGATCAATCTCGCCATCTCGCAAAAGCTCCAGCAGGCGATCTCGATTGCAGACATCAATCTTGATTTGAATGCCGGGGTGGTCTTGGCGAAACAGGCCCAGCATTTTGGGCACCGAATACTTTGCTGTGCTGACAATGCCAATGCGAAGCGTTCCCGTTTCCGCGCCTTTCAGCCGCTGCATCACGGCTTCGGCCTCGGCCAGAGTGGCCTGCACGCGCCGGGCAAACATCCAAAAGTATTCGCCGGCGCTGGTGAGCTCGACTCGCCGTCCCACGCGAGAAAACAGCGGAGAGCCCACCTCATCCTCAAGCTCCTTGATTTGCATAGAGACGGCAGGGGCCGTGAGATGCAGCTCCTCTGCCGCTCGCGCAAAGCTGCTGTGGCGAGCTGCCGATGAAAAAATTCGAATCTGTCGAAGGGTCAGGTTCCTCATAAGCCACGCTTACCGGTCGATTCACTAATTGTGACTTTATCTTAATAATCTTCAGTTCTAAAGTCCCTCTAGCGCCCATGGTTTTGGGCCACGATCACCCTAAAGGAGATAACCCATGAGTAAACCATCAGAGGGACGCATTACCGACATGAAAGAGCGCTACAAGGGCGGCGTTCTCAAGTACAAGCAAATGGGCTATTGGAGGCCCGATTACGAGCCCAAAGACACCGATGTCATCTGCCTGTTTCGCATTACCCCCCAAGAAGGCGTTGATCCCGAGGAGGCCGCTGCAGCTGTAGCGGGCGAATCCTCAACCGCGACTTGGACCGTGGTGTGGACTGACCTGCTCACGGCCCATGAATCCTATCAAGCCAAGGCCTACCGGGTAGATCCTGTGCCCAATACCGGCCCGGGCACCAGCACCGAGCAGCAGTATTTTGCGTATGTCGCCTACGACATTATTTTGTTTGAGGAAGGCTCCATTGCCAACATGACCGCGTCGCTCATTGGCAATGTTTTTTCGTTTAAGCCGCTTAAGGCGGGGCGCCTGGAAGACATTCGCGTACCGGTGGCCTATGTCAAAACCTTCAAAGGTCCCTCAACCGGAATTATTGTCGAGCGCGAGCGCCTGGATAAATTCGGCCGTCCTATTTTGGGCGCCACCATGAAACCCAAATTGGGTTTGTCGGGCAGAAACTATGGCCGCGTCGTGTACGAAGGGTTAACTGGCGGACTGGATTTCACCAAAGACGATGAGAACATTAATAGCCAGCCCTTCATGCACTGGCGTGATCGTTTTCTGTTTTGCATGGATGCGGTGAACAAAGCCCAAGCCAACACCGGCGAGGTGAAAGGCCATTACTTAAACATCACAGCCGCCACCATGGAAGACATGTATGAACGCGCTGAATTCGCCAAAGAGCTCGGCAGCGTGATCGTGATGATCGACTTGATCGTGGGCTGGACTTGCATTCAATCCATGAGCAACTGGTGTCGCAAAAACGACATGATTCTTCACCTGCACCGCGCAGGCCATGGCACCTACACTCGCCAGCGCAACCACGGCATTTCATTCCGTGTGATTGCCAAGTGGCTGCGACTCGCTGGCGTCGATCACATGCACACCGGCACGGCCGTGGGCAAGCTGGAAGGCGACCCGCGCACGGTTCAAGGTTTTTACAATGTGTGTCGCGACTCCTACACCAAGCAAGACTTGTCGCGAGGCCTGTTCTTTGACCAAGACTGGTGTGACCTGAAAAAAGTCATGCCTGTCGCATCCGGTGGTATTCATGTCGGCCAAATGCACCAGCTGCTCTCGCTCTTTGGCGATGACTGTATTTTGCAATTCGGCGGCGGCACGATTGGCCACCCCGATGGCATTCAAGCCGGCGCGATTGCCAACCGCGTGGGTTTGGAAGCCATGGTCAAGGCCCGCAACGAAGGCCGCGACATCGATACCGAAGGCCCCGAGATTCTTCGCGCGGCAGCCAAGTGGTGCAAGCCCTTGGAAAAAGCGCTGGAAACCTGGAAGGGCGTGGAGTTTAACTACACCTCGACCGATGCGCCGGACTTTGTAGCCACCCCCACCGCTGCCAGCTAAACCCGACACGACGAACACGGAGAAACATCATGAGAATTACTCAAGGCCAGTTTTCATTTCTTCCCGATTTGACCGACGAAGAGATTCGCAAGCAAGTGGATTACGCCATTAGCAAGGGCTGGGCGCTATCGGTCGAGTGGACCGACGACCCTCACCCCCGCAACACTTACTGGAATATGTGGGGCATTCCCATGTTTCAGATCAAAGATGGCGCAGCGGTGGTGTACGAATTAAACGCCTGTCGCAAGGCCAACCCCAATGTGTATATCAAGGTGAACGCTTTTGATAACACCCGCGGTATTGAATCCATGTGCATGAGTTTTATCGTGCAGCGCCCGCCCCACGAGCCTGGTTTTGGTCTGGTCCGCCAAGAGGCACAAAACCGCACCATTCGTTACACCACGCATTCGTATGCAACCGACAAGCCTGCAGGTGAGCGTTACAGCGGCTAAGGGGGACTAAGCCATGACCGATCAGCAAACAGTCCTGCCTCAGGAGTCTGCAGCGCTTCCAAGCGCTGTAGACTTAAACGCGATCCTGCAAGAGGCCAATGTGTTCGAGGTGCTTGACCAGCTCGACCGTGAGCTGATCGGCCTGGCTCCCGTAAAACAGCGCATCCGCGAGATTGCCTCATTTTTGGTGGTGAGCAAGGCCCGCGCCCAAATGGGCATTGAAGCCGAGACCCCGAGCCTGCACATGTGCTTTACCGGCAACCCCGGTACTGGCAAAACCACAGTGGCCATGCGCATGGCGGAGATTCTTCACCGCTTGGGGTATGTGCGCAAAGGCCATGTGGTGAGCGTGACGCGCGACGATCTTGTGGGCCAGTACATTGGTCACACCGCTCCCAAAACCAAGGAAGTCTTAAAAAAAGCGATGGGCGGCGTGTTGTTTATCGATGAAGCCTATTACTTGTACCGGCCTGAAAACGAACGTGACTATGGCCAGGAGTCGATTGAGATTTTGCTTCAGGTCATGGAAAACAACCGTGATGACCTGGTCGTGATTCTTGCAGGCTATAAAGATCGCATGGACACATTTTTTAAGTCCAACCCCGGAATGTCTTCGCGTATTGCTCACCATATTGATTTCCCCGATTACACCGATGATGAGCTTTTGTTGATCGCCGACAAAATGGTGAATCAAATGCACTACGCCCTTGATTCGGGCGCGCGGGCGGCCATGAAGGAATACATTGTCATGCGCAAGTCGCAGCCGCATTTTGCCAATGCGCGATCAATTCGCAACGCCTTGGACCGAGCGCGCCTGCGTCAGGCCAATCGGGTCTTTGCACTGGCCGCAAGGCCGGGCCATTTGGCCACACGCGAAGAGCTTTCCAGTATTTCAGAGCAAGACATTCGCGCCTCGCGAGTGTTTCAAGGAGGTCTATAAATGCATCTCGGGCGAACCACGCTTTCGAAATTTTTGATTCAACAGCTTGATGGCAGTGCAGAGTCACGCAGCCTTGCGGCGCTATTGGTGGATATTGCTTCCGCAGTCAAGGCTATCTCCGCCATGACGGCAAAAGGCGCATTGGCCGGTGTACTGGGCAGCCTGGAATCAGAAAATGTGCAAGGCGAAGTGCAAAAAAAATTGGATGTGCTCTCCAACGATGCCTTTGTGAATACCTTTACCTTGGGCGGCTTGGTGGCAGGCCTTGCGTCAGAAGAAATGGATGACCCGATCATTGCCGATGGGGCGCAAAACAAGAACTTTCTGGCGGTGTTCGATCCACTTGATGGGTCATCGAACATTGATGTGAATGTCTCGGTCGGCTCGATCTTTTCAGTGTTGCGCTCGCCTGCGGGCCGAGCGCCTGAGCCAAAAGATTTTTTGCAGGCTGGCCGCACTCAGCTCGCGGCAGGCTATGCGGTGTACGGGCCTTCGACCATGATGGTGATTACGGTGGGCAATGGCACCCACGGCTTTACCTTAGACCGCGAGGTGGGCAACTTTATTCTGACCCACCCCAATATTCGCGTGCCGCAAGACACCAGTGAGTTTGCCATTAACACCAGCAACGAACGGTTCTGGGAGCCTCCGGTGCAACGCTATGTGGCCGAGTGCAAGGCTGGCAAGACCGATGTGCGCGGCCGTGATTTCAATATGCGCTGGATTGCCAGCATGGTGGCCGAAGTGCACCGAATTCTGATGCGCGGCGGAATCTTCATGTACCCCAAAGACACGAAGGACCCCTCCAAGCCGGGCCGATTGCGGCTCATGTACGAAGCCAGCCCCATGGGCATGGTGGTGGAGCAGGCGGGTGGCCTGGCCTCAACTGGCCGTCAACGCATTCTTGATGTGGTGCCTGACACCGTGCACCAGCGCATTGGCGTGATTCTGGGCTCGAAAAACGAAGTGGAGCGCATTGAGCGTTATCACCATGAATACGATACCGGCACCGATCAGAAATATTCCTCTCCCTTATTTAAAGAGAGATCGTTGTTTCAATAAATAAAAAAAGCGAGGCCCCTCATGTCTGTCAAACACCCGATTGTTGCGATTACTGGCTCTTCCGGCGCTGGCACCACCACCGTGATGAGCAGCTTCAAGCATATTTTTAGGCGCGATGGCATTAAGGCCCAGGTGCTCGAGGGCGACTCCATGCATCGTTACGACCGCATGGCCATGCGCGCCGAGATGAAAAAACAAATGGAGGCGGGCAACAGTAACTTTAGCCACTTTGGCCCCGAGGCGAACTTGCTGGCGGAACTTGCCGAGATTTTTAAAACCTTCGCTGCGACCGGAAAAGGCAAGGTGCGCAAGTATATTCACGACGATGCTGAGGCTGCCGAATTCAAGCAAGACCCAGGCACCTTCACGCCTTGGCAAGACATGATGCCCGATGCGGATCTGCTGTTTTATGAAGGCCTGCACGGCGGCTATGTTGGGCCCGATGCCAATGTGGCCCAGCATGTTGATTTGCTGGTGGGTGTGGTGCCCATTATCAATCTGGAGTGGATTCAAAAACTGCACCGTGACCAAAAAATGCGTGGCTACTCGCAAGAGGCAGTGGTCGACACCATTTTGCGCCGCATGCCCGATTACATTAACCACATTTGCCCGCAGTTTTCACGCACGCATGTGAATTTTCAGCGCGTGCCCACGGTGGACACTTCAAACCCGTTTATTGCGAAAGATATTCCCAGTCCTGATGAAAGCATGGTGGTGATTCGTTTTGCCAACCCCAAGGGCATTGACTTTCCTTACCTGCTGTCCATGCTTAATGGCGCCATGATGACCCGGCCCAATACCCTGGTCATCCCCGGCGGCAAAATGGGCCTGGCCATGCAATTGATTTTCACGCCCATGATTCTTCGGCTCATGGACATGAAGCGGCGGGCGTAATATGGCCTTGGTCATGTTTGATCTTGATGGCACGCTGTTCGACACGGCGGCCGAGATCGCCGATTCTGCAAACCGCACCTTGCACGATTACGGCTTGCCACAGGTCTCGCAAGATCAGGTGCGTGACTGGATTGGTTACGGCACGGGCTGGATGATGACCCAGGCGTGGACATCGGTGGCCGGCGCCCCCGATGAAAAGCGCTGGCCTGAAGTGATGAAAAAATTTATTGCGCATTACTTTGATTGCGCCGGCAGCAACAGCAAAGCGTACCCCGATGTGCTGGAGTCGCTGGAAGCGCTCAAGGCCTTGGGCGTCAAGCGCGCCATTGTCACCAACAAGGAAAGCCGGTTTACTGATCGTTTGCTGCAAGCCCACGGCTTGGCCAACGCATTTGACAAGGTGGTGAGCGGCGACACCTATGCTGTTAAAAAACCCGACCCAACCGTTATTTACAATTGCATGTACGAGCTTGGCGCGGTGGGCCCAGAGTCCTTGTTTGTGGGCGATTCGTTTATTGATATGCAGACCGCGAAGGCGGCCAAAGTCATGTGCTGGGCGGTGCCTTATGGCTACAACATGGGCAAGCCCATTGAAGAAGCCCAGCCGGATCGTATTGTTTTAACGATTAAAGAAGTGCCTGTTTATTTCAAGGGGATGCAATGAAGTTTTTAAGAATGTCCGATTTGCCACTGAAGGGCAAACGGGTCTTGATTCGTGCTGATCTGAATGTGCCGCAAGACGACACGGGTGCGATTACCGATGACACGCGTATTCGTGCCTCGTTGCCGGCCATAGAAATGGCCTTAACGCAAGGCGCCGCAGTCATGGTGACCTCTCACCTGGGCCGCCCAACCGAAGGCGAGTTCAAGCCTGAAGATTCCTTGGCGCCCGTGGCTTTGCGCATTGCCCAGCTGCTTGAGCGCAAAGTGCCCTTGGTGCGCGACTGGGTCGAGGGCGGTTTTTCGGTGCAGCCTGGCGAAGTGGTGCTGCTTGAAAATTGTCGCTTGAATAAAGGCGAAAAGAAAAATGACGAAACCCTTGCGAAGAAAATCGCAGCACTGTGCGACGTCTATGTGAACGATGCTTTCGGCACTGCCCACCGGGCTGAGGCCACAACCCATGGCGTGGCAAAGTTTGCGCCGGTGGCCTGCGCTGGGCCCTTAATGGCCGCCGAGCTCGATGCGTTAGCGGCAGCCTTAGAAAACCCCAAGCGCCCCCTGGTGGCCATTGTTGCGGGCTCTAAAGTGTCGACCAAGCTCACCATTTTGAAGTCGCTCGCCTCGAAAGTGGATCAATTGATTGTGGGCGGCGGCATTGCCAACACCTTTATGGCGGCCAAGGGCCTGCCCATTGGCAAGTCGCTTGCAGAGCTCGATTTGCTGGATGAAGCCAAAGCGATTATGGACATGATGCAGTCGCGCGGCGCTGAAGTGCCCATCCCGGAAGATGTCGTGGTGGCCAATGAATTTTCATCTCAAGCTCGTGCCAATAAGGTGGCTGCTGATCAAGTGGCTGCCGATGACATGATTCTGGATATCGGCCCCAAGACTGCCGCAAAGCTTGCGTCGATTTTGTCGCGCGCGGGCACGATTGTGTGGAACGGCCCTGTGGGCGTGTTTGAAATCCCGCAATTTGCGGGCGGCACAAAAATGTTGGCAGCCGCCATTGCCCACTCCCCCGCATTTTCAATTGCTGGCGGTGGCGATACATTGGCTGCAATTGCCAAGTTCGATATTGCGCCTCAAATTGGCTACATCTCCACGGGTGGCGGCGCGTTTCTGGAATTCTTGGAAGGCAAGGTGCTGCCCGCGGTAGAAGTTCTTCAAAGCCGCGGTGCATAAGCTGCTTGTAAACCGCACTGTGCTGTTCGATGTCGACGGCACGGTTGCAGAAACCGAGGGGCAGGGCCACTTGCCCGCGTTTAATGCAGCCTTTGCCGAGGCCGGCATCGCCTGGCGGTGGACCGAGCAGGAATATGGCGAGCTTTTAAAGGTGACGGGCGGTTTTGAACGCATGATGGCCTACGCAGAAAAAGTGGGATACGCGGCGGCCTTTAGCGAAGCGGGCCAACAGCAGTTTCGCAAAATTCATCAACGCAAAAATGCGCTGTATGCCGAGCTTTTGGAAAATGGCGGTATTGTGCCGCGCAAAGGCTTTGTCGAGTTGGTGCAGGCCATTTGCGATCACGGTGGCCGCTGGGCCGTGGTCACCACCACCAGCCTGTCGAACTGGCAGGCACTGTGGCAGCATGCAATCGTGCGTGTTGCTGCCAAGCTGCCTGAGCCCGCGCTGATGGTGTGTGGCGAAGATGTCGCCAAGAAAAAACCCGACCCTGAGGCTTATGAACTGGCCTTGCAGCGGCTTCGCTTGGATTCGAGCAATTGCGTGGCGATTGAAGATTCTCGAAACGGTTTGATTGCTGCGCGTGGTGCAGGCATTCGGACGGTGGTGGTGCGCAGTCAGTTTTTTGGCCACCAGGCGTTTCCCGAGGCGGAGTTGGTGGTTGATGAGTTGAGTGAATTAATTTAACTCGTCATCAAATCTCAGGCTGTCGCTTTCGGCGGCGGCTTAAAAACCAGAACAAAGTAACAGCAATCACCGGCACGGAGATCAAGCCCGCCACATCGGGGTCTACCGAAACGCCGAATTGCCTTAGTCCTTTCGCAATATATTGCAGCAATCCAGTGGCGTAATAGGTCATGACAATGATTGACAAGCCTTCCACAGTTTGTTGCAACCGCAGCTGAAGCTTGGCGCGTCGATCCATGCTGGCCAGCAACGACTGCTGTTGGCTTTCATTCACAAACTCAATGCGTGTCTTCAGAATTTGAGTCGTGCGCGAAATACGGTCCGATAAATCGCGTAGCCTGCGCACGGTCCAGCGGCAGGTGCGCATGGCGGGCTCAAACCGGCGATCCATAAAGGTATTGAGCATTTGCACGCCGGGAATTGTGGTTTCATGCATTTCGTTTAAGGCGCGCTTGACCAGCTCGTAGTAGGCTTCGGCCGCGGTAAAGCGCAGGCCATTGGCCGACATCCATCCTTCCACCCGGGCAGCAAGCGCTGACACATCGCCAAGCAGCTGGGCATCAACACTTAAGTCGATCGCCGTTTCTTTTTGGGCCTTTGCAATCTTTTCTGAGACTTTGGCCAGTTCAAGCTCTGCAGTGCGCAACGGCTCTGCCAGGCCTTTGGCGCTGGGCAGCGCCAACAGCGCCATCATTCGATAGGTTTCAATTTCGATGAGCCGTTGAACAGCACGGCCCAACTGGCGACTGCCGCCTTTTTCGCTGCGAAGTACGATTTGAATAAAGCCCGCTTCATCGAGTTGTAGGTCAGTCCATAGCTGAACATTTTGGTTGGAGGTGATCTGGCTGCCCACAACCGTGTTATTGCGAAAGCGCTTGGCTACCTCAAACGCATCGGCGTACAGGGGGGCTTGCTCCAACACAATGTCAATGGCCGCCAGTCGCTGTCCCGGCAGCGCGACAAGGCCTGGCACCTGGAAATGTTCAAGCGCCGCGGACACTTTTCCAAGGGCCTCGGCGCGCGTATCAAATTGTTGCGCACTGGCCTGCTGCGCAAACACCGTGACACTCACGAACTCGCCATGCATTTCCCATTTCAGCAGGGTTCGGGCGGGCTCAGGCGATATTTCAAGCACACGAATCGACGCGTCGTTTGCCGATCCTTGACGAATCGGAAAATGGCCGCTTGCACGATTGATCCAATCGATTTGCTGTCGGCGGCTTGTGGCATCTAATAAAAACGCTTGACTAATCACGCGCTCATTGGGCCAAAGCGCCAAGGGCGGCCGTGCATGAATTTCGTGATGCAAGGCATAGCGTTGCGGGTGGTCGGCGCGAAGGTCTTGGGTCATGAGCGAAGAGTCTGCCAATAAGTTTGGGCGGCCTTGATCCGGTCCTCCAGGTAAGCCGCATAGAAATCAGGTGAAGCGTAACCGATTAGGGGCTCGCCAATCGGTGATGCGGTTTCGTTGAGCAAGGCCAGTGTGGGCATGACTCGAAACCCGAACTGGGCCGCCCACTGGCGGGCCGTTTTTTTGCTGCGATCAGGAAGGGTAAAGACGGCGTTTGAGTCTGCGTTGAACTCCACAATTCGTAAGGTCGGGGCCATTGCCGCACGCATGCGCGGAAGCAGCTGCTCCTTTTTAACCGCTACGCACCAGGGGCAGCGGTCTGAGCTGTAAAGGCCTGCTACCAAAATCTGACCACTGCGGGCCTTTCGTAATAAGGCGAGCAGTTCGGAAGGGGGGGCGAAAGCCACTGGAGGAGTCATGGGTTGATGAGCGTCGGATTGGGTTGCTGCGTTGCGTCAGATGAAATAGTTGACTATATGCCGTTAGAAGAATATTGTACGCAATCAGTATGAACGCAGCCCAAACATTTACCACTTCATCCCTGTTCGAGCAGGGCGCCAACCCTGCCATCGCCAAGGGCGAAAAGGCAGGCGAAATGTCTCAGGTGTTTGAAAAGGCCGCAGAGTATTTCACATTGCTCTCCGAGCCCTCGCGTCTGCGTATCTTGCAGGCGATTTGTTACGAGGAGCGTTCTGTTCAGGAGGTGGTGGACTGTACGGGCCTGCCGCAGCCCAATGTGTCGCGGCATTTGGCCTTATTGCACCGCTCGGGTGTGCTTTCTCGCAGACGGTCAGGCACCTCGGTGTTTTACAGAGTGAGTGACGCCACGATCACTGAATTATGTCGATTGGTGTGTGTGAGAATGAGCAGCGCCTAATGATTGAAGTTGCCAGAAAATAAAAGCGCTTAGCGCAAAACAGGTTTTTTAATTCAACGCTGGGGAGGGTTGAATGGCTAGTGAAGTAAAGAAATCCGGCCGCATTATCAAGGCACCGGAAAACTTCCTTGCAAAGGAAGATGCAAAGTCGCCCGAACTCATGCGGCGAAAGTTTCTCACTGCCTCCGTGGGCTCGGCGGCTGCCTCCATGGCTGCGTTGGGCCTTGCGGCTGGCGCACATTCGGTGCAGGCAGCCGTGGGCGAGGGCGATCCCAATATTTTGAATTTGCCAGAGCACACCAAAGGTTTGGGCCTGCCGGTTGCGGCCAACCCCTATGGCGTGCCTTCAAAATTTGAAGCGGGCTTGCAGCGTCGGGAGTCTCCGGGATTAACGCGGGTCTCGGCTGCGTCGGTGGCGTTTACGCCTTTGCAAGGCACCTTCGGAATCATTACGCCCAGTGGTCTGCACTTTGAGCGGCACCACCAGGGCTGGTGGGATATCGACCCCAGCAAGCATCGACTCATGGTGATGGGCCTGGTGAAAAACCCCAAGGTCTACACCATGGACGACATCATGCGCCTGCCGTCGGTGTCGCGTATTCATTTCATTGAGTGTGGCGCCAACACCGCCATGGAGTGGGGTAATGTGGCAGTGCCCACGGTGCAGTATTCACACGGCATGGTTTCGTGCAGCGAATTCACCGGCGTGCCCTTGTCCGTGCTGCTAGAAGACTGCGGCATTGACCTTAAAAAGGCGAAATATATTCTGGGCGAGGGCGCCGATGGCTCCTCCATGACCCGAACCATTCCCCTGGATCGTGCGCTCGATGATGTGATCGTGGCCTATGGCATGAATGGCGAGATGTTGCGGCCTGAAAACGGCTACCCCTTGCGTTTGGTGGTGCCTGGCATCCAGGGGGTTTCCTGGGTGAAGTGGTTGCGTCGCATTGAAGTCGGCGACATGAAGTGGGCCGCAAAAGACGAGGCCATTCACTACATTGATCTCATGCCCGATGGTCTGCACCGTCAGTACTCGGGAATTCAAGAAGCCAAGTCGGTGATCACCACGCCCTCTGGAGGGCAGACTTTGCTCGATAAAGGTTTTTACAACATCAGTGGTCTCGCCTGGTCGGGCCGCGGCAAGGTCAAGCGTGTGGATGTCTCGGTCGATGGGGGCCGTAACTGGCGCACAGCGCGGCTCGAAGGGCCGATCTTGCCCAAGGCGTTTACGCGTTTCAATATCGATTGGGTCTGGGATGGAAGCCCGGCCGTGTTGCAGTCCCGTGTGCAAGACGACACGGGTTATGTGCAACCCAAGATCAATCAGCTGCGAGCCGTGCGTGGTACGCGCTCGATTTATCACCAAAACGCGATCCAATCGTGGAAAGTCGCTGAGACCGGGGAGGTGAGCAATGTCCAGGTTTACTAAATCGTTGCAGCTCGCTGTCGTATCGGCTGCATTGGTGGCCACATCGGCCTGGGCGCAATCGGCCAAGCCCTCTTTTGCAGGAATTGGCCGCGCTGCGACTCCAGCAGAAATTAAAGCCTGGGATATTGATGTGCGTCCCGATTTCAAAGGGCTCCCCCCGGGTTCGGGCTCTGTGGACAAGGGCTTGAATGTTTGGGAGGCCAAGTGCGCTTCGTGTCACGGTGTGTTTGGTGAGAGCACCGAAGTGTTTACGCCGATTGTTGGTGGTACCACGAAAAAGGACATTGAAACGGGCCGGGTTGCAAATCTCACGCGCCTTGATTTTCCCCAGCGCACCACCATGATGAAAGTGGCCACGGTCTCGACGCTGTGGGATTACATCAACCGTGCCATGCCATGGACACATCCCAAGTCTCTGACCACCGATGAAGTGTATGGTGTTGTGGCGTATATCTTGAGCTTGGCTGAAGTCGTACCCGATGATTTTGTCTTGTCCGACAAAAATATTGCCGATGTGCAAAAGCGTATGCCCAATCGCAATGGCATGACAACCAATCACGCACTCTGGGATGTCAAAGCCAAGCCCGATGTCACCGGCACCTTGTGCATGAAAAACTGCCCCATGGAACTTGAAAAAGTGGCCTCGACACTGCCCGAGTCGGCACGCGATGCCCATGGCAACTTGGCGGAGCAGTACCGCCCGATTGGACCTTCGCGCGGTGTTGACACCTCCAAGCCCGCAGTGCCGGGCCCGGGTTCGGCCGCACCGGCCGCAGCACCGACGGTGGTTGCAGCTGCAAGCCCTGCCAAGGCAGCCGATGCCGGCCTAAGCGGTGCCGACATTGCCAAGCGTTACAACTGCACGGCCTGCCATGCGCCCGCCGCGAAAATGGTGGGTCCGGCGTGGAATGACATTGCCAAGAAGTATGCAGGCGATGCCAAAGCACCAGCCATGCTGGCAGAGAAAGTCAGAAAAGGTGGGGCCGGGGTATGGGGGCCAATCCCAATGCCTGCAAACCCCAATGTGAAAGACAATGAACTCACTGCCGTTGTGCAGTGGGTTCTTGGCGGTGCCAAGTAACCACTCGGCATTGATTTTTGAAAGAGGAGAAAGTCGATATGAGCATTTCACGTCGTTCTGTGATCAAAGCGGGTGGTGGCGCAGCACTGTTTTCCGCTTTGGCATCCATGGGGTTTTTTCAAGCCAACCCCGCCATGGCAGCCGCCTGGAAAAAAGATTGGTTTGACACCAAAAATGTGCCTGACACCCTCAAGGCCATGGGCATTGCCAGTGCGCCCAACAGCGCCGACATTGTGATCACGTCGCCCGATATTGCAGAAAACGGCGCGGTGGTTCCGGTAGGCATTGCCTCGAAGATCCCCAACACTCAAATGACGGCATTGTTGGTGGAAAAGAACCCCACCATGATGGCGGGCTTTTATGAGTTCACGCCCGATGCGATCGCCGATGTGTCGATGCGCGTCAAGATGGGCCAAAGCTCGGATGTGATTGCGATCGTCAAGGCCGACGGCAAGTTCTTCATGGCCAAGAAAGAGATCAAGGTCACCCTGGGTGGCTGCGGCGGCTGATCACCACGTCGGCCCGTTGGGCCTCCTCGTGATGACGGTTTTTAGTTCGTCATTGCGAGCCTGCAAAGCAGGAATGATGGTTTTTAGTTCGTCATTGCGAGCCTGCGAAGCAGGCGTGGCAATCCGGCATTTGTAATATTTACAGGAGAATTAAATGGCAGATCCAATGCGAATTCGTGCCCGCGCTGAAGGCGGTGCCGTTGATGTTCGAGTCTTGATGGCCCATGAAATGGAAACCGGCCAGCGTAAAGACTCTTCCGGCAATCTCGTGCCGGCGTGGTTTATTCAAGAAGTGACTTGCCAGCTCAACGGCAAGACGGTGATGACCGCCCAGTGGGGCCCCGCCATCTCTAAAAATCCTTTCCTGCAATTTAAGGCCAAGGGCAAGGCGGGCGACAAGATCACCGTGACCTGGGTTGACAACAAAGGCGCCAAGCGTACCGACGAAGCAACGGTTGCCTAAAAAAAGTTATTGCGCAGCCCCTTTGTGGGGCTGACGCAATCCAACAAGGAGACAAGCATGATTGTTCAACGCCTCGGGCGCATTGCGCTCGCAGCAGCACTTGGCGCCTCGTTTGCGATGCCGGTGGCTGCACAAAACGATGCCGAAAAGGCCATCGATCGTTACCGCGAGTTGCTCGCCGATGACAACCCGGCCGAGCTTTGGGAAGCCAAAGGCGCAGAGCTTTGGAAAAAAGCGCGCGGCCCCAAGAATGCATCGCTTGAAAAATGCGACCTGGGACTGGGCCCCGGTGTGGTGAAGGGGGCCTATGTTCAGCTGCCCCGTTATTTTTCCGATGTCAACAAGGTGCAAGACCTTGAAACACGCTTGGTCACCTGCATGGAGCAGCACCAGGGCATTCAGGCAAAAGCCAGCAGCTATAACCGCGATGATCACAAAGACATCATTGCCTTGGTCGTGTATGTGGCGCAGCAGTCGCGTGGCATGCCCGTGAGTGTGCCTCAGGGCCATGTCGAAGAAAAACGCATGTATGAACTGGGCAAGCGGATTTTCTTTCACCGCGCAGGCCCATACGATTTTTCTTGCGCGACTTGCCATTCCGAAGAAAACAAGCGCATTCGCCTGCAGGTGCTGCCTGACCTGACCAAGAATGTGCCCGCTGGCCGTGCGTTTACATCGTGGCCTGCCTATCGGGTGTCGAACTCGCAGCTGTGGCCCATGCAAAAGCGCCTCGAAGACTGCTTCCGTCAACAGCGCTTCCCTTATGTCGAATTTGGCTCTGATGTGACGATTGCGCTTTCCAGTTACATGGGTGTAACCGGCAAAGGGGTTCAGTCGCTTGCACCCACGATCAAGCGCTAAGTGCCAGGAGAACTCATTATGAAAAAATCACTATGGATTGCATCGGGCCTGGCCTTGGTGTTAGCTGGCTGCGCAAGCCTTCCTTCTGGCTCCGAGCTCGACAAGCAAGCGCTCAATGCCCTTAACACTTCGTTTAGCGCCAAAGGCATTGCAAAAAAAGATCGCATCTTGCAAGACTCGGTCAACCTGGAGTGCTCCAAGGCGGAACTGGCGCGCATGGATTTGCCGCCCGAGGTGCGTAAGCGCGTCGAGTCGGAAAACATGAAGACCATCAAGTATCCGGCCGACGGCAAGTTTATGGGCGATTGGAAGGCCGGTGAGCGTCTGGCCCAAGATGGCCGAGGCAGCACCTACACCGACAAAGAAGGCTCGCCCAATGGCGGCAATTGCTACAACTGCCACCAGATCAGCAAGGAAGAAATTTCTCACGGCACGCTTGGCCCAAGTTTGTACAACTACGGCAAGCTTCGTGGCGATTCCGATGCGGTGGTGAAGTACACCTGGGGCAAGCTCTACAACGCCAAGGCCTACAACGCATGCACCAACATGCCGCGCTTTGGCCACATGGGTATCCTGACCGAAAATCAGATGAAGGATCTCATGGCGCTGTTGTTAGACCCAAATTCACCGGTCAACAAGTAAGTGAGTCGAAGGCCCGGCGGTTTGCCGGGCCTTTATTTTTATCAATTCATGTGTCAATAGGTATCTGAACATGCAACTGAATCGTCGCGAATTTTTGAATGTCATGGCTGCCGGGTCGGCCGCAGGAATGTTTGGCTCTTGGGCAAGCGCTGCCAGCGCTGCGGGCAAGGGAGAAAAGCTTTATGACATCCCAAAGTTTGGCAATGTGAGCATTTTGCATTTCACCGATTGCCACGCCCAGCTCATTCCCATTTATTTTCGTGAGCCCAATGTCAACCTGGGCATCGCTGGCATGTCGGGCAAGGTGCCGCATTTGGTGGGCGAAAATCTTTTAAAAGCCTATGGCATTGGCACCAACACCGCTTTATCGCACGCCTACACCTACCTTGATTTTGAAAAGGCGGCCAAGGCCTATGGCAAGGTGGGCGGCTTTGCGCACTTGGCCACATTGGTCAAAAAAATGCGTGCCGATCGCCCGGGCGCGTTCTTGCTTGATGGTGGCGACACCTGGCAGGGTTCGGCCACTGCGTTGTGGACCAACGGCCAAGACATGGTCGATGCCTGCAAGCTTTTGGGGGTTGACATGATGAGCCCGCACTGGGAATTCACGCTCGGTGCTCAGCGGGTGGAAGAGATCATCAAAAAAGATTTTGCGGGCAAGATCGAGTTTCTTGCGCAAAACGTGAAAACGACCGACTTTGGCGATCAAGTCTTTAAGCCCTATGTCATTCGCGAACAAAACGGAATTCCGGTGGCGGTGATTGGCCAGGCCTTTCCCTATACCCCGATTGCGAACCCGCGCTACATGGTGCCGGATTGGACCTTTGGCATTCAAGACGACCACATGCAAAAAATGGTCGACGAAGTCCGCGCCAAGGGCGCTCAGGTTGTCGTGGTGATCTCGCACAACGGCATGGATGTGGATTTGAAAATGGCCTCGCGCGTGCGGGGCATTGACGCGATTTTTGGTGGCCACACCCATGATGGCGTTCCTCAGCCGGTGGTGGTGAATAACGCTGGCGGCAAGACCTTGGTGACCAATGCAGGGTCTAATTCCAAGTTCCTGGGGGTGATGGATTTCGAGGTGAAAGGCGGCAAGGTGGCGGGGTTTAAATATTCCTTGTTGCCCGTGTTTGCCAATATGCTCCCTGCTGACAAGGAAATGCAGGCCTTTATCGATAAAGTACGTGCGCCGTATAAGGCCAAGCTTGAAGAGCCGCTTGCGGTGACCGAGGGGCTGCTGTATCGCCGTGGCAATTTCAATGGCACATTCGATCAGCTAATTTGCGATGCGCTCATTGAAGTGAAAAGCGCAGAGATCTCGTTTTCGCCGGGCTTTCGTTGGGGCACCAGCATTTTGGCGGGCCAGACCATCACGCGCGAGCATGTTATGGATCAAACGGCGATTACCTACCCGTACACCACGGTGACCGACATGAGCGGCGAGTTCATTAAGACCGTGCTGGAAGATGTGTGCGATAACCTGTTTAACCCCGACCCGTACTATCAGCAGGGCGGAGACATGGTGCGTGTGGGCGGGCTCACCTATGCCTGTGAGCCCAATGGCAAAGCCGGTAATCGAATCTCTGACATGCGTTTAAACGGCACGCCGATTGACCCAAAAAAGAATTACAAGGTGGCGGGCTGGGCGCCGGTGGCCGAGGGCACCAAGGGCGAGCCGATCTGGGAAGTGGTCGAAACTTATCTCAAGGCCAAAAAGCGTATTGCGCCGGTCAAGCTCAACACGCCCCGGCTCATTGGGGTCAAGGGCAATCCCGGAATTGCACTGTAAGAATTTTGTCGTAACCTGCCGTTATTGAACATTGCAAGGAGGCAGGTCTATGGCAATTTCGCAACGCTCGTTCATGCGCAAGTCACTGTTGGTGTTGTGTCTGCTTGGGGCGAGCAGCGTCGCCCTGGCCAACCCTTTTTCCAAGGGCAATGCGGCCAAGGGCAAGGCGTTGCATGATCCGCGTTGTGTGGCGTGCCACAACAGCATGTTTCCCGATAAAAACGGAACCCAGCTTTATTCCGATGACATGTTTCGCAAGTCGACCAATGTGGCCCAGCTGCGCGGCATGATCGAGTTTTGCAATAACCGCACCAACAGCGGCTGGTTCGAGGAAGAGATCCAGCATGTGGGGCGGTACTTAAACGACACGTATTACAAATTTACGAAATAGATTGCCACGGCTACTTCACTTGCAGATCAATATTCGCAAGCAACCGCCCCGCAAAAATAATATCCAGCTCCGCCCGATCAGAGTCCTGCATCAGCTTTACGCCAGGCTGCGGTACTGGGTTTGTTTCTTTCAACGACACACGGTGCCCCGGCCACTCAAACTGCAAGGTGGCCTGCATGGGCAGATAGCCATCGAGATAGCGCCGCATCAAGGGGCCGGCCTGCAGCCGATAAGTAGACTCATCAATTCGATCCAGCGCCTTTGATTGCAGGTCAATACACACCATGGCCCCGCGTTTTACATCGCTCATGATCACGCGGTGGCCTTCTACTTCAATGGCACCAATGCCGCTGGCTTCGCGAATTTCAATGCTTTGCAGCCGCTTCGGGTTAAAGAGGATCACGACTTTTCGAATCGGGTCGAGCTGATGGTGGCAAGTCACAATCGACACCACGCCGCTCGTCAAGCTGTCTTCGCTAACGCGAACACGCGACTCGTATCGATAGGTATTGGGCTCGGGGTGGGCGGCTAGAAAACGCAATTGCCCTTCTTGGGCAATATCTGAAAATTCAAGGCTATTGGCGGGCAGTGGTGCTGCCAAGAGCGCCAGACTGAATAAGCCTGCTAGAGACAAGTGCAGTCCAAACATGATTCAGCATTGTAGGCTGCGCCTGTTCATTCGGGTGGATCCCATCGGCCTGAAACATTCTGGGGTTTTCGGCAATGCCTTCAAGCAAAAACGGCACCACGGGCGCATTGAGCTCTTTGGCCAGGGCTTCAAACAACTGGTCGAACTGACGCGCGTAGTCGGGCCCGTAATTGGGCGGCACGCGAATCCCCACAATCAAGGTCTTCGCGCCAGCTTTTTCTGCCATGGCGGCCATGCTGCGCAAATTGGCCTTGGTCTGGGCAATGGGCAGGCCGCGCAGGCCATCGTTGGCGCCAAGCTCAAGAATCAGAATTTGCGGCCGGTGTTTCTTGAGCACAGCCGATAGGCGGGCTGCGCCGCCCGCCGTGGTCTCGCCTGAAATGCTGGCATTCACAATGCGGTGGGGGAACCCTTTTTCTTTAAGCCGGTCTTGCAACAGGCTCACCCACCCCGATCCTCGCTTTAGGCCATACTCGGCAGAAAGGCTGTCACCAAACACCAAAATTGCTGGCGGACTGGCCCAAGCCGTGGGCAGCGCGCCAAGCAAGGCTGCCGCTGCAAGCAGCGACGCGGCCAGAAAAGTTCTTCGGTTCAGGTGAGAGGCCATAATTTTTTTAAAAGGAGTGCAGTGTTGATTGCGATTCAAGCCAAGGGAATTACCAAGACGGTTTCTGACAGCACAGGTTCCCTGGATATTTTGCAGGATGTTTCGCTTTCAGTGCCCCAGGGCGGCTCGCTCGCGATTTTGGGCGCCTCGGGCAGCGGCAAGTCGACCTTGCTTGGCATTTTGGCCGGCTTAGACACGCCGACCCGCGGCGAAGTGCATTGGTTTGGCGAGCGGGTGGACCAGCTGCCTGAGGACATGCGGGCTGCGCGGCGCAATGGCGTGTTGGGATTTGTGTTTCAGTCGTTTCAGCTGTTGTCGCACTTAACGGCGCTGGAAAATGTCATGTTGCCCTTGGAGTTGTGTGGCGCAGCCAATGCGCGCAGCCGGGCGTCGGAAATGCTCGATCTGGTGGGCATGTCGGCACGCAAGACCCACTTTCCCAAAACCCTGTCGGGCGGCGAGCAGCAACGCGTGGCCTTGGCACGCGCCTTTGTCACCAATCCCAAGTTGATTTTTGCCGATGAGCCTACGGGCAGCCTAGATGCAGCCAATGGGGAAATGATCACCAATTTATTGTTCGATTTGCGAGCGCGTCAGGGCACCACCATTGTGCTGGTCACGCATGCCCAAGAGCTCGCCGATCGATGCGATGCGATCGTGCGGCTCGCGGGTGGTCGCACCGTATAATTGGCGGCATGTCCTCTTTGCGCGTGTTGGCAGGCGCTTCGGCCCTGTCAGAGTTCCGGCTTGCCCGGCTTGTTTCCCAGGTTCAAAAAGTTGCTCCCAAAGCGTTGGGCTTGACCGCGCACTGGGCCTACTTGCTTGCCGTAAGCCCGAAAGCGCTCGATAGCGGTTATCAGCCCCAGCAAGACCAGCGGCTTGCCGCAATTCTCTCAGCCCATGGCCAGCATGCGGCAGCGTCAAGCAGCCGGATTCGTTTTTGGGTGGTGCCGCGCATTGGCACCCGCTCGCCCTGGTCAACCAAGGCCAGTGAAATTCTGCTTTCGTGCGGCTTGTCGCAAATTGATCGAGTCGAACGGGCGATGGTGGTGGAGATTGATCGCGCCGGTGTTTCGCAGGGCCAGCATGCAGCAATTGCCGCGGCTTTGCACGATCGCATGACCGAGTCCTGTTTTGTTGGCGAGCTGCCAGACCATGTGCTGGACTCAAAACACTCTGCGCCGCTTTCACACATTGTTTTAGGCCCTTCGCTCGACAGCGCAATTGCTGCTTTGGGCAAAGCGAATGTTGACCTTGGGCTGGCGCTCTCGAGCGATGAACTTGACTATCTGGCCAAGGCCTATGGCGAGTTAAAGCGTGACCCGACCGATGTCGAACTTTTAATGTTCGCCCAGGCCAACTCAGAACACTGCCGTCACAAAATTTTTAACGCTGACTTTACGGTCGATGGGCAGGCACAGGCTGAATCACTGTTCAAAATGATCCGGCATACCCATGCCGTGACGCCTCAGCACACGGTCATGGCCTATGCCGACAATGCTGCCATTCTGCATTGCGCGACAGCCAGCCGTTTCAGGCCATTGGCGGGCAAGCCGTCGGCCTATACCAGCACCAGTGAAACGGTGCACACCGTATTAAAAGCCGAGACCCATAATCACCCCACAGCGATTTCGCCCTTTCCGGGTGCGGCCACCGGTGCCGGAGGAGAAATTCGCGATGAAGGTGCAACCGGCCGCGGCGCAGAGCCTCGGGCGGGCTTAACTGGCTTTGCTGTTTCCGCGCTGGACTTTACTGAGGCGCCGCATTCGCCTTCGCGCATCGCGTCGGCCTTGCAGATCATGATTGACGGGCCTTTGGGCGGCGCTGCGTTTAACAATGAGTTTGGCCGCCCGAACATTCTGGGTTATTTCCGAAGCTTTGAAATGACTGTGGGCGCAAGGCGCTGGGGCTATCACAAGCCCATCATGTTGGCAGGTGGCGTTGGGGTTATTTCCAGTTCGCAGAGCCAGAAGAAAGACATACCGGTGGGGGCCTTGCTGGTGCAGTTGGGCGGGCCGGGCATGCGCATTGGCATGGGGGGCGGTGCGGCGTCGTCCATTCAAACCGGCGCTAACCAAGAAGCCTTGGATTTCGATTCGGTGCAGCGGGGCAACCCTGAAATGCAGCGTCGCGCACAAGAAGTGATCGATGCGTGCGTGGCCATGGGCGAAACCAATCCAATTCTGTCGATCCACGATGTGGGTGCAGGCGGCTTGTCGAATGCGTTTCCTGAGCTGGTGCATGGCGCCGAAAAAGGTGGGCAGTTTGATCTGCGCAAAGTCCCGCTGGATGAATCGGGCATGTCGCCCGCAGAGATTTGGTGCAATGAGTCGCAAGAGCGGTATGTGTTGGCGATTGCGCCGCAATCCCTAGCGCAATTTGAAGCGATTTGCGATCGTGAGCGTTGCCCCTTTGCGGTGGTGGGTGTTGCAACCGATGAAGACCGTTTGTTGGTTGAAGAGCAATCCACGCACGCAAATCCGGTCGACCTGCCTTTATCCGTGCTGCTCGGCAAGCCGCCCAAAATGCACCGCATTGCGACACGAGAAACCGTGCCAACACGCGAAATGGATCTCTCGGGGCTCGATCTCGAATCGGTTGCCGAAAAAGTAATTTCACACCCCACGGTGGCCAGCAAAAACTTTTTAATCACCATTGGTGATCGCACAGTAGGCGGCTTAACTGCGCGCGATCAAATGGTGGGCCCATGGCAAACACCGGTGGCCGATGTGGGGGTGACCTTGTGGGATTACCAGGGTGTGGGTGGCCAGGCCATGGCCATGGGTGAGCGTACCCCTATTGCTGTGATCAATTCTGCTGCGGCCTCACGCATGGCAGTGGGCGAAGCCATTACAAATTTATGCGCCGCTGATATTGGCGATCTCGACACGGTCAAGCTCTCCGCAAACTGGATGGCGGCCTGTGGCGAATCGGGACAAGACGCTGCGCTATTCGATGCGGTCAAAGCCTTGGCAAAAGAAATTTGCCCGACCTTGTCCTTATCCATTCCGGTGGGTAAAGATTCGTTATCCATGCGTACCCTTTGGCAAGATGAAACAGGGCAGCACTCCGTTGTGTCGCCTGTGTCGTTAAATCTCACCGCCGTGGCGCCTGTGCAAGATGTTCGCAAGACATGGACCCCACAGGTGTCAGACACCGTGGCGGACACCGTGTTGATTCTGGTTGACTTGGGCCAGGGCAAAAACCGCTTGGCAGGTTCGGTGTTGGCTCAGGTGATTGATCAGTTCGGCAATGAAGCCCCCGATGTGAACGACCCCGAATTGCTGCGTTCATTTGCGGGCGCTATGCGCGCCCTGCATTCGCGTGATCTGGTGCTGGCCTATCACGACCGATCCGATGGGGGCCTGTTGGCATGTTTGTGCGAAATGGCCTTTGCGGCCCGTTGCGGCCTGACCGTGAATCTTGATTTGCTCACGATTGATCCGTTTGCCGCTGATTGGGGCGACTTTAAGATTCGGCCCGAGCAGGTGTCGGTCCAACGCAACGAGCTCACGTTAAGAGCCTTGTTTAGCGAAGAGCTTGGCGCAGTCATTCAAGTTGAAAAAGAGCGGCGTAGCGAAGTGTTGCAGGTTTTGCGTGACCACGGACTGTCAAAGTTTTCTTATGAAATTGGCGGGCCCAATCCGCGAGACCAAATCGAGATTTATCGCGACGCCAAATGCGTGTATCAGCAATCGCGCGCCAAATTGCAACAGATCTGGAGCCAGGTGAGTGTTGAGATCGCCAAGCGCCGTGACAACCCCGAGTGTGTCGCGCAAGAAGCACAGTCGCTTCGCAGTGCCGAAAAGCCTTTCGTGAACTTGCCCGCCGCCCTGGTTAACGCGGTAAAAGCGGCGCCAGCCGTGGTGGGGGGCAAGCCCAAAGTCGCCGTGTTACGCGAGCAGGGGGTTAACGGCCAAGTGGAAATGGCCGCGGCGTTTGATGCCGCGGGCTTTGAGGCCTGGGATGTGCATATGAGCGATCTGCTTTCAGGCCGCGTACGCCTTGATCAGTTTGCAGGCCTTGCGGCCTGTGGTGGTTTTTCATATGGCGATGTGCTGGGCGCAGGGCAGGGATGGGCCAAAACCATTTTGTTTAACGATGATCTGCGCGAACAGTTTTCGCGCTTTTTTGCCGATGAAACCCGATTTGCCCTGGGGGTGTGTAATGGCTGCCAAATGATGAGTGGCCTGCGCGAGATTGTGCCGGGCGCCGACGACTGGCCTGATTTTGTGCGCAATCAGTCAGAGCAGTTTGAAGCACGACTTTCGATGGTAGAGATTTTAGAGTCGCCCTCGGTATTTTTTAAGGACATGGCGGGTGCGGTGTTGCCGGTGGTGGTTTCGCACGGCGAGGGGCGGGCCGAATTAAATCGTCACCGCGAGGGCGCCGCCAACCTTAACCGTCATTGCGAGCCCGCCGAAGGCGGGCGTGGCAATCCAGTCATTCGCTATGTCGATGCCGCGGGCAAGCCCACCGAAACCTATCCCGCCAACCCCAATGGCTCACCGCAAGGCCTGACTGGTTTTACAAACACCGATGGCCGCGTCACCCTGATGATGCCGCACCCCGAGCGGGTGTTTCGCAATGTTCAGCTTTCTTGGAAGCCTGAACAATTCTCCGCCCTTGGCGAATACTCGCCCTGGATCCAAATGTTTCGCAACGCCCGCTCATGGGCCAAGTCTGCCTAAGCAATGCTCTCTACCGCCAATATCACCATGCAGTTCGGCGCCAAGCCGCTTTTTGAAAATGTCTCGGTCAAGTTCGATAACGGCAATCGTTATGGCCTGATCGGTGCCAACGGCTGTGGCAAGTCCACGTTCATGAAAATCTTGGGAGGTGATCTTGAGCCTTCCAATGGCAATGTCATGAAAGACCCGCATGTGCGGCTTGGCAAATTGCGCCAGGATCAGTTTGCCTACGAAGATGTACGCGTGCTGGATGTGGTGATGATGGGCCATGAAGAAATGTGGGCCGCCATGACCGAGCGCGACGCGATCTATGCCAACCCCGAGGCCACGGAAGACGATTACATGAAGGCGGCCGACCTGGAAGCCAAGTTCGCCGAATACGATGGCTACACTGCCGAGGCGCGGGCAGGCGAATTGCTGTTAGGTGTGGGCATTCCCATTGAGCAGCACAACGGCCCCATGCGGGAAGTGGCTCCGGGCTGGAAGCTGCGGGTGTTGCTGGCACAGGCCCTGTTTTCTAACCCTGATGTGTTGCTGCTCGATGAGCCCACCAACAATCTGGATATTCACTCGATTCAGTGGCTCGAAGATATTTTGAACGAGCGCAACAGCACCATGATCATTATTTCGCACGACCGGCATTTTTTGAATTCGGTCTGCACCCACATGGCCGATCTGGATTACGGCGAGCTACGCATCTATCCTGGCAATTACGATGATTTCATGCTGGCTTCTTCCGAGGCGCGCGCACGGCTCATGGCGGCCAATGCCAAGAGTAAAGAACGTGTCTCGGAGTTGCAAGAATTCGTACGCCGATTCGCGGCCAACAAATCAAAAGCCAAGCAAGCCACATCGCGCAGAAAACTCATTGAAAAGCTGCAGGGCGAGGCAGTGGAGGTAAGGCCTTCTTCACGCCAAAACCCGTACATTCGTTTCGAGCAAAAGAAACAGCTTTTTCGCCAGGCCGTGCATGTGCAAAGCATTTCCAAATCGTTCGAGGGTCTTGCCAAGCCGGTGATTAACAAATTTTCACTCATGGTGGAAGCCGGCGAGAAGATTGCAATCGTGGGGCCCAACGGCGCGGGCAAATCCACCCTGTTAAAGAGCATTGCGGGCGCTGCAGTCAGCGGTATGGATCCGGATAGCGGTGAAAATAAGTGGGCGGAAAACGCCGACATTGGCTACATGCCGCAAGATGTCTACCCCGATTTTGAGCAGGATGTCACGCTCACCGATTGGATCGGCCGCTACACACAAGAAGGTGACGATGATCAGGCGGTGCGATCGATTCTGGGGCGTCTGCTGTTTTCGGGTGATGATGTGGGCAAGATGGTCAAGGTGCTCTCGGGTGGTGAAAAGCACCGCATGACCTTTGGTCGTTTAATGCTGGGCCGCCACAACGTGCTCATGCTCGATGAGCCCACCAATCACCTCGATATGGAATCCATCGAATCCTTGCAGCTTGCGCTTGAGAAATTTCAAGGCACGGTGTTTGTGGTGTCGCACGACCGAGAGTTTGTGAATGCCGTGGCCAATCGTGTGATCGAGGTTCACGGCGATGGCCGCATCACCGACTTTAAAGGCAGCTACGACGAATACCTGACGAGTCAGGGCCTAAATACCTAGGCTTGAAATAAAGAGGCCAAGGGCCAGAAGCAGCCCAAACACATGAGCAGCCAGAATATTAGTGCGAATGCCGCGGGTCATTGCATCACGATCAGATGGTGATCGTTGAATAGCGCGTTGGGCGCTCAAGAAAAGCGGCAGGGCAAACCAACAGGCAAGGCAATACAGCGGCAGCAGGCGCAGCCAAACGCCAAGCACGACGAGCGCGTAGCCCAGCAACATAAACACTGCATACCAAACCCAGAGTTGCTCTGTTGGTGTAATCACCGCAAGGGTCAGTTTTTTCGCTGCGCGATCGGCCGAAATGTCGGGGATTTGATTCATGTACAAAATGTTGGCCACCATGGCGCCGAACGCGAGCCCCAGAACAATAGCGGCCCAAGAAAGCGTTTGTGTGCTTAGCATTGAGCAGCCGATCACAATCAGCGCCCAAGACGCCACAATTGCGGCCTCGCCCCACACGCCGCGGCTCATGAGCTTAAAGGGCGCTGCCGAGTAGCCCCACGCCAAGGCCAGGCCGAGCGCCCCAATCCACATGAGTTCCCAGGCATTGAGCGTGGCCATGAGCCACAGGCCACAAGCGGCGCACAAAGCCAAGATCGCATAGCCGTAGATTTTGACTTGCGACTCCGAAAGCCATTGATCCTGGATCACTCGACTGCCCCCCGTAAACGGGGAAATTCTCTCGACATTGCAATTGTCGCTACCGTTGCGCGAATCGCAGAAATCATTAATGACATTGGCGCTCGCTTGTGCGCTCACGGCAATCACCAGAGCCAGAAGGCCTGCGGCCCACGGCACGCTGTCTCCAGCAAACTGGGCGGCGGCAAAGCCAATCAGGCAGCCCACCACGGAGATCGTTAGAAACGGCGGGCGTGTCGCCACGAAAAGACGCAACGCAAACGAGGGCAGAGACATGCCCGAATTTTAAGCGCAGATCAGGAAAGGTCTTCCGGGCTGTTCAAGTTGCGAAAGGCGTCTTCCAACTCGAATGGAACAGGTGATGCCTTGATTTCTTCGAGCCAATCGCCAAGCTTGCGTTTGCCATGTTGAAGGTAATGCTCAAGCTTTGGCAGCTCTGATTTGCGCAACAGGGCAAATGTCGGATGCCCCTGCACATAGCTGCTCGTGTCGTGCGCCTCGCTGGTTAGTGAAAGCCTGGAAACAAAATCCAGCGGGAATTGCGGGCAGTCGCACGGCACAATCGCGAGCCATTCGGTTGTGCAGCGCCTTAGGCCTGCAAGAATTCCAGCCAACGGCCCCTCATAATTTGGGCCATCGTCTTGAAAGTCCGGATCTTTCAGCACAGCACAGTTGCGTTGTTCGTACTGTTGAATGTTGCGGTTGGCACTAATCATGAGTTGGCCAACCTGGGGTGATAGCCTTGCAATGGCAATATCCACGAGTGGCTTGCCGTGAAAGCTCACCAGGCCTTTGTCCACACCGCCCATGCGGCGACCTTCGCCCCCACAAAGAATTAGTCCAGAGATTTGGGAGGCGGGGATTGTCATTTTCGACGCTCGCTAGGTTTTTAATGAAGCCTGAAGGCTATCGATCAGGGCAACGGCCTGGTTTTGGTTCGCAATCGTGTGCCAGTTGCCTTGCGGGTATACCACCACATTGGGGCCTTGGGTGCACAAACCAAAGCAGCCGGATTTGTTGGCCATAATGCCGCCGTCGTGATCCATGCCGCGCTCTCGCAGAGTATGTTTAATGGTTTTCAGCAGTTCAAGCGAGCCGCGCGCCGCACAGCAATCGCCCTGCTCACGCTCATTGGTGCAAATAAAAATGTGGTGCTGATAGCGCATTCGTGTGGCGTGATTATTCGATCTTGAGCAGACGCTTTGCCGAGCCCAGCGCCAGCATGGATTCGCCATGCTTATTTTCTTTGTGCAGACGCTCGCCTTCGGCCCGAAGCTCGCGCACTTTTTTTAGCGCTGCTGCATCAAGATTTGGTTTTGCCCCCAACGCCTTGTCGATTTTGTACATTTCGCCAGGACAGCCGTGGGCTTGAGCCATCAAGGGGCTAAAAGCCACTATTACTGCCAGGGAAGTCTTGGCCAAGACTTGCATGATCTGCGCATCTCCTTATAGATTTGCACCGTGGAACCAAACCCTAACATGAATCGTCGCCAGCTGATCAAAGCAGGTCTTTTGCTGCCCGCCACTTCATTGGGTGCAATTGGCGCTGCTGGGGTGCTTGCCAGCGCGCCTGCTCGGGCCAAGGAGTTTGTGGTAACGGCAAAGCCAACACGCTTGCAGCTTCTGGGCTGGGATTACCCGCACACCGATGTCTGGGCGTATAACGACCAGCTGCCGGGCCCAGTGATCTCTGCCACGCAGGGCGATAGGGTCAGGATTCGATTGCGTAATCGGCTTGATCAGCCTTCGACCATTCATTGGCATGGTATTCGTTTGCCTAATGCAATGGATGGCGTTCCGGGCGTGACCCAGGCGGCGGTCGAGCCTGGGAAAGACTTTACCTATGAATTTGCGCTTCCCGATGCGGGCACCTATTGGTATCACCCGCATGTGGCCACCTACGAGCAAGTGGGCCGCGGTTTGTTTGGCGCGATTATTGTGCAAGAGCGCGAGCGTGTCGATGTGGATCAAGACCTGACATGGGCGATTTCTGACATCAAGATTGACCGATCAGGAGCGATTGCGCCTGACTTCAAGAGCTTGCACGATGCAGCACATGCGGGCCGTTTAGGCAATGTCATTTTGGTCAACGGCCAGCGCTCGCCCGCGACGCTTAGCGTGCGGGCAGGCCAGCGCGTTCGGCTTCGTTTGCTCAACAGCTCTAGTGCGCGTATTTATCGACTCAAGGTGCATGGGCATGCGCCCATTGTTGCCGCCATTGATGGCCACCCTTGCACGCCGTTTGCTATGACGGAGTCGATCCTGTTTTCGCCAGGCAATCGCTTGGACCTGATCTTGGATTGCACCGGCGCACCTGGCCAGGTGTTTCAGATTGAAGACGAGTTTTTTCCCGCCATGCGCAATGTTCTGGGGCTTATTCGCTACAGCACGCGCTCAGCGCAGCCGCTTCGTCCCGCGTTTAATGCCCTGCCCAGCAACACTTTGGTCGAGCCAAGGCTTGAGGACGCCAAAAAGGTAGAGCTGATCGTAGAAGGTGGCGCGCTGTCGAACAAAGCAACGCGCGAACATATTTGGCTGGTCAATGGCAAGGGCAATGACCATGGCTCACACACCGATTCCCATGCCAAAGCGCCCGAGCCGTTGTATGTGTTTGAAAAAGGCTGCACGGTGCGTTGCGTAATCGACAATCGCACCGCGTGGTTTCATCCCATGCATTTTCATGGTGTGGTGCTGCGCGAGCGTCTGCCCGATGGCAGCTGGGGCCCCTTCAAAGACTCAACCCTCGTGTGGCCATTCAAAAAGCAAGAGATTGCCTTTGTTGCCGAGAGCCATGGCGATTGGATGATTCACTGCCACGTGTCGGAGCACCACCACTCAGGGTTAATGGGCACTTTCCGAGTGGTTGATTTGTGTTAAGTTTTTTGTTCTAGCAGTCTTCGCGCTGCTTGTCTTCCGTGCCCCGTGCGGGCCAGTTTTCCTGAAAGAAATTGCTATGAATACTCGCTCGTCGCGTCGTCATTTCGTTGCGTCTGGCCTGGCCCTGAGCGCCGTGGCTGCAGCCCCTGCGGGCGCACAGTCGTTAATTTTGAAGCCTGCACAAGAAGCCTTGCCAAGATCAGGCAAGCGCAGAGTCGTGATTGCCGGCGGCGGGTGGGGTGGATTAACCGCCGCCAGATATGTTCGCCAGCTCGTGCCGGATCTTGAGGTGATTGTGCTGGATCGCAATCCGTTTTTCTGGTCTTGCCCCATGAGCAACAAGTGGCTGATTGATGTCGTGAACACCGATTTTCTCGCCCACTCGTATTTGCCAGCGGCCAAAAAATACGGCTATCACTTTATTCAAACCGAGATCGGAGACATTGATCGTGCGTCCAAGCGTGTCTATACCTCGCAAGGGTTTGTGTCTTATGACTGGCTGATTTTGGCAGGTGGAATTCGCAACAACTACGAGGCCTGGTTTGGCAATGACTGGAAAACCGTTGAGTACACGCAAAAGGCGTTTCCCTCGGCGTACATTCCGACCGCCGAACACGCAGTGCTCAAAAACAAGATTCAAAACTTTAAAGGCGGCACCATTGTCATGACCTTGCCGCCACCGCCGCATCGCTGTCCGCCATCACCGTATGAGCGGGCCTGCTTAATGGCCTGGTGGTTTAAGACCAAGAAAATTGCGGCCAGGATTGTCATTCTTGATCCCAAGCCAAGGATCGCGCCAATTACGGCGGGCTACCGCGCCGCATTTGAAGAGCTCTATCCCGATATCGTGACCCATGTGCCGAATGCCCGGGTTAAGTCGGTGGATCCCTATAAAAAACGCATCTCTACCGAAGCAGGCGATTTTGATTTTGATGAAGCGATTTTTATGCCCCCGCATCAGGCCTCTGACTTGGTCTGGAAGGCTGATCTCATTGGCAAAACGCCTGAGGGCAAGCCCACGGGGTGGGCGGCTGTTGATCCATTGATCTATAACGCCAAGGGCGACCCACAAGTGTTTGTGATTGGCGACTCTGTAGGCGCGATTTCTCCTCAGTTTGGCCACTACCCCAAGAGCGGCCATGTGGCCAACTGGATGGGCAAATCGGTGGCACAACATATTGCCAACCAGGCAGCTGGCAAAGAGCCCAAGCACATCATGCTCGATAACCTGTGCTACATGCTGGTCAACAACGATCCCAAGCAGGCCATCTCAGTGCAGTTTGATTATAAGTTTGGCCCCGAAGGCCATATCATTCAAACGCAAATCGATGATAACGATCGACGCAGCCATTTGTGGGAAGAAGACATGCGTTGGATCACCCGAATGTTCTCCGATTTTGTTGTGGCCTAAAACGCCAGTTTTTTTAACGCAGCACAATCACATCCACAGGCGTGCCCGCAACCAGCGGGCCCGCCTCGTGGGGCAACACTACCAAGCCATCGGCGTCGACAAGCGACTTAATGCTTGCTGCGCCTTGTGAGGCTGCAATTTCGGCAAGCCACTCGCCGTTGGCATCACGCTTTAAGGCGCAGCGAAGAAATTCGGTTCGCCCTGGCGCTTTTTTTGTATCGCTGGCAAGCCTTGCGCGAATGGACGGAGTCGGGCTTGGGTTGCCCCCTGAAATGCGCTCAATGCATGGCTCGACAATGGCCTTGAAGGTGACAAACGCCGCGACAGGGTTTCCCGGCAATCCAAAAAAGGGCACACGCCGCCCTTGTGAATCCGCGACCCATCCCGCGGCAAGCGGGCGGCCTGGCTTGATGGCCAATTTCCAAAATGAAATCTCGCCAAGTGATTGCATTACCGCCTTGGTGTGATCGGCTTCGCCCACGCTTACCCCGCCCGAGGTGATCACCACATCGGCCTTGTTTGCCGCCGCAATGATTGCAGCACGCAATGTGTCAGGGTCATCTTTCACAATCCCGCAATCGATCGCTTGCACCGAGCGGCTGCGAATCAATTCCAGCAGCATGGGCCGATTGGCGTCAAAGATTTTTCCTTCAGTGCGCACTTGGCCTGTTTCACACAATTCATCGCCCGACGACAGCACGGCGACACGGGTTTGTCGGAACACTTCCACGGTGTCAATGCCAATTGAACTGAGCAAGGCAATTTCTCTGGCGCCAATGCCCGTGCCTTGTTTCAGAATGGACAAGCCCTTGCGAAGGTCTTCTCCAGCCTGTCGAACATTAGCCCCCGGTTGAATGGCCCGACCATCAAACTCAATTGCCAGGGGGTTCGTGGCGGCAGGCCTCACCAGTTCTTGCGCAACCACCGTGTCGTGGGCTGCGGGCACCCGCGCGCCCGTAAAAATTCGCACGGCGGTGTCTGGGCTTGCGCTTCCCTCAAGTCCGTGGCCCGCTAGGGATTTCCCGGTAACCCCAAGTGTTATGTGGGAGATTGGCGCAACTTTGTCTAGGCAAGCGGAGTGAAACGAATAGCCGTCCATGGCCGAAAGCGGCGCTTCGGGCAGGTTAATCGGGCTGATCAAATCCTTGGCTAGGCGATAGCCGCCAGCCTGACAGACCCTGCGAATTTCGGTCTCTTGAATGGCTGAAACTGCTTGTGTAATGGCGTTTCGCGCATTTGCAATGGCTTGCGGCTCAAAGATGTCGTTCACGTGGTGGGCTTGTTTTAAAAAAGTAGGAAATGCTTAGATCGTAGAGGGTGCGCAAAGCCCCCGCTCAAGTCAAATCAGTTTGTCATGTGCAAAGCTTGGACAAGACCAATTGTTCACAAGGGCAAATGTTGCGTCGCATCTTGAACATTCCTTGATCAGGATCAGAATCGAGGCACTTTGCTTTCACCAGTGTGTGGGAGCGAGGATTGTTTCTTGATCAATGTTCGTTCTGGAGGGACACAAATGAACGCACCGATGAACCGTCGCCAGTTCTTCAAGATCTGTTCGGCCGGTGTCGCGACTTCCTCCGCTGTTGGATTGGGTTTATCACCCGGTCTTGCACGCGCGGAAGTTCGGGCCTTTAAACTGGCCCGCACCACCGAAACCCGAGGCACCTGCCCCTATTGCTCTGTGAGCTGTGGCGTGGTGATGTATTCGAAAGAAGAGCAGGGCAAGCGCAAAATCATTCACATTGAGGGCGACCCTGACAATCCCGTGAACAAAGGAACGCTGTGCCCCAAGGGTGCTGGCCTTCTCGACATGGTGCACTCGCCGAATCGATTGCTGCACCCAGAAATTCGCGAGGCAGGTTCTTCGGAGTGGAAGCGCATTTCCTGGGATGAAGCCCTGGATCGCGTGGCCAAGCTCATGAAAAAAGATCGCGATGCGAACTTCATTGAGAAAAACAAAGACGGCGTGACGGTCAACCGTTGGAACACCACCGGAATGCTGGTGTCCAGTGCCGTTAGCAATGAATCCGGATACTTAGCAATCAAGATGGCACGCGGCCTGGGAATGGTCGCGTTAGATACCCAAGCACGTATCTGACATGCCCCGACGGTAGCCAGTCTGGCTCCGACGTTTGGGCGTGGTGCGATGACCAACCACTGGGTGGACATTCGCAATGCCGACTTGATTTTAGTAATGGGCGGAAATGCCGCCGAGGCACACCCCTGTGGCTTTAAGTGGGTTACCGAGGCGATGGAACACCGCAAGGCTCGCCTTGTGGTTGTCGACCCCCGCTTTACTCGTTCTGCTGCGATTGCCGATTACTACGCGCCAATTCGCGTGGGAACCGATATTGCATTTTTGGGCGGGGTGATCAATTACCTGCTCAAAAACGGAAAGATCCATAAGGAGTATGTCAACAAGTACACTAATGCGTCTTTCATCGTCGGCAAGGATTACGACTTCAAAAACGGCTTGTTCTCAGGTTATGACGAGGGCAAGCGTGCTTATGACCGCAAGGCATGGGCCTATGAAATGGGCGCCGATGGTTTTGTCAAAGTTGATGAAACGCTCAAAGACCCCCGTTGTGTCTATCAGCTGATGAGGTCCCACTTCAGCCGATATACGCCGGAGAAAGTCGAAGAGGTGTGCGGCACGCCAAAAGAGAAGTTCCTGAAGGTGGCTGAGATGATCGGTGACACCTGCACACCCGATCGCGTCATGACCATTCTGTATGCCTTGGGCTGGACACAGCACACGGTGGGCTCGGAAAACATTCGTACCATGGCCATGATCCAGTTGCTGCTCGGAAACATGGGCCGCGCGGGCGGAGGTGTGAATGCGCTGCGTGGCCACGCCAATGTGCAAGGCATTACCGATATGTGCACATTTGCGGCCAACATGCCGGGTTATCTCTCTGCGCCTACCGATGCCGATGACACGCACGAGAAATTTGTCACGGCCCGTGTGCCCAAGGAGCTGCGCCCAGGCGCTGTGAATTTCTGGAAAAACTTTCCGAAATTCCAGGTCAGCCTGATGAAGGCGTGGTGGGGCGATGCCGCCACGAAGGAAAACAATTTTGCCTACGACTATTTCCCGAAACGGGATCAGTCGTACGACATCATGCACACCTTTGAGCGCATGGCGGCGGGCGAAGTCAAGGGCCTGATTTGCCAAGGCTTTAATCCGATCGCTGCATTGCCCAACAAGAAAAAGCTCGATGCTGCTTTGGCAAAGCTTGATTACCTAGTGGTGATTGATCCTTTGAAAACCGAGTCTGCAGAATTTTGGAAAGGGTTCGGCGAATATCACAAGGCGGATACGGCCAGTGTGAAGACCGAGGTGATTCGCCTGCCATCGTCTTGCTTTGCAGAAGACGAGGGCACCTTTACCAACTCGGGTCGTGTGATTCAGTGGCACTATGCAGCCGCTGAGCCACCGGGAGAGGCGCGCACTGACCGTCAGATCTTTGGCGAGCTCTACACGCGCTTGCGCGCGCTGTATGCCAAAGAAGGCGGGAAAAATCCTGAGCCTTTTATGAAGCTGGCCTGGAAGTACACCAACCCGAAAAACCCGAACCCCGAGGAAGTGCTCAAAGAGATCTCTGGCCGCACAGTGGCTGAGATTTTGGATCCCGCAACCAAGCAGGTTGCGGTTCCTGCCGGTGGCCAGGTTGCAGGCTTTGGCATGCTGAAAGATGACGGTTCCACTTCATGTGGAAACTGGATCTACAGCGGCTGCTGGTCTGAAAAGGGCAACTTGACCGCGCGTCGTGGCAAGGATGACCCGGGCGGCATGGGCAGCTACCTGAACTGGGGCTTCGCATGGCCAGCGAATCGTCGCGTGCTGTATAACCGTGCGGGGGTAGATCCCAACACGGGCAAGGCATGGGATCCGAAGCGTCCGGGCATCGAATGGGATGGCGCGAAGTGGAGCGGTGTGGATATTCCCGATATGCCGCCGACCAATCGCGATGCCAACCCCTTCATCATGACGGCCACAGGCGTGGGCAATTTGTATGCGCCCATGGCAGAAGGGCCATTCCCAGAGCATTACGAGCCCTTTGAGTCGCCGCTTGCCAAAAACCCGATGAACGACAATCCGAAGGCCAAGAGCAACCCCGCTGCACGCATCTTCAAAAGTGTTGAGGGCACCTTTGGCACACCGGATAAGTTCCCCTACGCGGCAACCACTTACCGCCTGACCGAGCATTTCCACTTCTGGACCAAGAATGTGGAGTCCAACGCCATTGTTCAGCCTAGCCCCTTCGTTGAAATTAGCGAGGGCCTGGCCAAGAGCAAGGGCATTGGCAACGGTCAAAAGGTACGCGTTTGGAGCAACCACGGTGAGATCAAAGCCACCGCAGTGGTGACCAAGCGCATGCCGTCGCTCAAAGTGGCGGGTCAAACGGTGGAGACTGTTGGTATTCCGATTCACTTCGGGTTTGTGGGCGTGGCCAAGAACGGCTTTTTGGCCAATGAGCTCACGCCCTATGTGGCCGATGCCAACTCCAATACGCCAGAGTACAAGGCGTTTTTGGTCAACATTGAAAAAGCTTAAGGAGGCGATGAGATGACGACTCAAACCATGAACATCGTTAATCGCTCCGCCACCACGGCGCCGATGCCCGTTGCATCGAACCCGGATATTGCGGTGGCCAAGCTGATCGATGAATCCAAGTGCATAGGCTGCAAGGCTTGCCAAGTCGCCTGTATGCAATGGAACGACAACCGTGACGAGATTGGAAACAATGTCGGCGTTTACGACAACCCTTCTGATCTCACCACCAAGTCCTGGACCGTGATGCGCTTTAACGAAGTCGAGCGTGCCGATGGCGGCATAGACTGGCTGATTCGCAAAGATGGCTGTATGCACTGCGAAGACCCAGGCTGCCTGAAGGCTTGCCCGGCGCCAGGTGCAATTGTTAAATACGAAAACGGCATTGTGGATTTCGTGAAAGACAACTGCATTGGCTGCGGCTACTGCGTTGCGGGTTGCCCCTTTAACATTCCACGCATCAGCAAGGAAGATCACAAGGCCTACAAGTGCTCTTTGTGCTCGGATCGCGTTGCAGTGGGCGAGGGTGCGGCCTGTGCCAAGGCGTGCCCCACGCAGGCGATTCGCTTCGGCAAGAAAAAAGACCTTGTTCAGTGGGCCGACCAGCGTGTGAAGGACCTGAAAGAGCGTGGCTATCAGCATGCGGCGCTGTACAACCCGCAAGGCGTTGGAGGAACGCACGTGATGTATGTGCTGCGTCACGGCGATAAGCCTGAAGCCTACAACGACCTGCCTGCCGATCCGACCATTAGCAAGACCGTTGGCGTGTGGAAGGGCATGACCAAGACCGTGTTGGCCTGGGGTATGGGCGCTGCCGTGTTGTTTGGCATCGCGCACTACTTCATCAAGGGGCCGAAGGTCGTTGAAGAAGAGAAGGAGGTTTAGCCATGAGCCAACAGTCAGCGGAAATTCAGCGCTATAAAACCAATGAGCGCTGGAACCATTGGTTTACTGCCATTTTGTTTGTGCTCTTGGCAGCTTCGGGTCTGGCGTTTTTCCATCCCTTCTTTTGGCCGTTGTCTAGTGTGCTGGGTGGCGGGGAGCTTTCCCGCTTCCTGCATCCGATCCTGGGCGTGCTCATGTTCTTGTCGTTTTTCATCTTCGCAATTCAGAAGTGGGGCGACAACATCATGAAATCTTACGACTGGGCCTGGATGCGCCGTTTCGGCGATGTGCTCAACAACAAGGATCACGACATGCCCGAGATCGGCAAGTACAACGCCGCTCAAAAGCTGATGTTCTGGGTCACCTTGATTGCCATGGTCGCTTTGTTGGGAAGCGGCCTTGTGATCTGGCGCCAGTTTTTCTCGCACCTGTTCTCGATCGAGGTCTTGCGTGCGATGGCGTTGTTGCATGCCGTATCCGGGGTTGTGCTGATTGTCACGATCATCGTGCACATTTATGCTGCAATCTGGGTAAAGGGAACGATCAGCGCCATGACCAAGGGAACGGTCTCCAAAGCCTGGGCGAAGCATCACCATCCGCTTTGGTACCGCTCGCAGGAAAAATAAAAAGCGTAATCCCTTAAGGAAGAGCAGTAGGAGACTGCCGGCCCCCTCACCCGGGGCCGGTTTTTATTTGAAAAAGGAGTGTTCATGCCCACGACCATCATTACTGACGGTTCGATGGATAAGCTGGTGGAGGCGCCCCCGGTGGTGCTTCCCGGTCGTTCCTTGTTTAGCGATCGTGCCGCGCGTTTCGACGCGCTTGGCAGTTCTGAAATGCTTGGCGGCTATATGCGTTTAATGGCCCATGTCTGCCGTGGCCAGGCCAAGGCCTACATAGCCCGCGCGCCCCAAGTGATCGATGCAAAAGCATTGGAAAGCAGCCGCAACTACGGCATGCCGCCGTTATCGGCCCATGTCTTTCCCCGAGGCAGTGCCTGGCACGCCGATCTGCGTGATCTGTTGGCCCATGTGTCACAGCAAGAAGCCGTGCTGACCACTGAATTGAAATCGAGCCTGGCATCGCTTCAAAGCGCACTCGATAACCATGCAGAATTAGTCGAATCTTGCGCCGATCGTTTGATCGCGGGCGACCCTTTGCCCGAAGATGGCGCTTGGTACCCTTTTGTGGGCGCAGCCTTGCAGGTCTTTTTTGCGCGCATGGCTGCCTCGTTGGAAGTGGCCGATGTGAGCGCCTGTGACATTGCCACGGTCTGCCCCTGTTGCGGCCTGCGGCCCACGGGCAGCGTGATCCGCCTAGATCCCGAGCGTCAGAATTATCGCTACCTGGCCTGTGCCCTGTGCCAGACTGAATGGAATATGAGCCGGGTGAAGTGCACGTCGTGTGAGTCAGAAAAAGGCGTGGGGTATTTGATCATCGATGAAGAAGGACGCTCCGCTTCCGATGCAGCGGTTCGTGCTGAAACCTGCGATGAATGCAAGACCTATCTGAAAATTTTCGTGCAAGAAAAAGAGCCGACGATTGATGTGATTGCCGATGACCTCAATACGCTGGCCCTTGACATGCTGGTGCACGAAAAAGGCTACGCGCGAACGGGCCCGAATTTCCTGTTTTATCCGGGGCACGAGTAGCCATGAGTAAAACGATTCTGCCCGGTCCGGGTGAATCCCAAGAATCCAACAAAACTCTTCACCTTCCGTCGGTGGATCGGCTCATGGGCCAGGCCGATCTTGTGGGGCTTGCCAACTCCCTGGGCCGCGCTTTAGTCAAGCGGGCCGTGGTCAAGGTTTTGGCCAGCTATCGCGCAAAGGCTTTATTGCCCGAGTCTGAAGAGGCGCTGATTGCGCAGGTGATTGCCGATGCGCAACAAGACGCGGCGCCTCGCATGCGCCGGGTGATCAATCTCACCGGAACGGTGATTCACACCAATCTTGGCCGGGCTGTGCTGGCCGACGAGGCCATTGCGGCTGTTGCGCAGGCCATGCGTTGCTACAACGCTTTGGAGTTTGATATTGCATCGGGCCAGCGTGGCGATCGCGATAGCGTTGTCGAAGCGTTGATCTGCCGCCTGACCGGTGCACAAGCCGCAACGATTGTGAATAATTGTGCGGCCGCGGTGCTGCTATCGCTCGTGGCCCTCGGGGCGCGCAAAGAAGTGCTGATCTCTCGTGGTGAGCAAATTGAAATCGGCGGCGCCTTTCGCATGCCCGATATCATGCGGGCCGCGAACTGTCGCTTGGTCGAGGTGGGCACGACTAACCGCACGCACTTGCGCGACTATCGTGAGGCCATCACCGAAAAATCAGCCTTGATTGTGAAGGCTCATCGTTCCAATTATGCAGTCACTGGGTTTACTGCTGAAGTGGGCGATCAGGAGCTTGCCGACCTTGCCCATGAAAAAGGCCTGCTGTACATGGTTGATTTAGGCTCGGGGGCCTTAGTGGACATGAGCCGTTGGGGCTTGCCGCGCGAGCCCTTGCCATCCGACGCGCTTTCAAGGGGTGCGGATGTCGTGATGTTTTCGGGAGATAAGCTCTTGGGCGGCCCTCAGGCCGGAATTATTGTGGGCAGCAAAGAGGCCATTGCACGCATTAAAAAGCACCCACTTAAACGGGCACTTCGTGTCTCCAAGATCGTGCTCTCGGCCTTGGAGGCGACCTTGCGCATTTATGACTCTGAGCAGGGGCTTGACCAGCGACTGCCGGTGTTGTGGATGCTGTCGCGCCCACGCGCTGACATTTTGCAGGCCTGCGAACGCATTGCGCCTGCACTTGCGAAAATTGCTGGCGATCAATTTCAGGCCGAAATCGTGGAGTGTGCAAGCCAAATCGGCAGCGGGGCCTTGCCCGAGGAGCGCCTGCCGTCTGCCGCCGTGCGGCTTGCCTTGGTTGCGGGCGCAAAACGATCTGGAAAGCTCTTAGATCAAACCTTAGCCAGGTTTCGCGAATTATCGGTGCCGGTGATCGGCCGCATTAAAGACGATGCCTTGATCTTCGATGCGCGCTGTTTGTTGCCTGAAGATGAGCAGTTTTTGCTAAAGCTCTCGTAATGATTATTGGCACCGCAGGCCATATCGATCATGGCAAGACCTCGCTCATTGCCTGTTTAACGGGCAAGAACACCGATCGGTTGCCCGAAGAGAAACGGCGTGGCATTTCGATTGAGCTTGGCTACGCCTACCTTGCGGTGCCTGGCACCGAGTCGGTTCTTGGCTTTGTGGATGTGCCGGGCCATGAAAAGTTTGTACACGCCATGGTTAGCGGCGCAACCGGCATTGACTACGCCTTATTGGTCATTGCAGCCGATGATGGCCCCATGCCGCAAACGCGAGAGCACCTCGATATTTTGCGTCTTTTGGGCATTACCGAAGGCGCAATCGTGGTGACAAAAATTGACACGGTGGAGCCCGAGTTCTCGGCGCCGCTCATGCAAGATATTGCGCAGGCCGTGGCTTTTAGCCCGGCAGCCCGTTGGCCAGTGTTTCCTGTGTCATCTAAAACGGGCGAGGGCATAGAACTTTTGCGTGCGCATTTGTTTGAGAAATCGCGGGTTCAGCACGCGCGAGAGTCGACAGGACATTTTCGATTAGCGGTCGATCGCGTGTTTACCTTGCCCGGCATTGGCACGGTGGTGACCGGCACGGCCCACTCGGGCAGGGTCACGCTGGGTGATGAGTTGATTGCTTTTCCATCGGGACGCAAAAGCCGGGTGCGCTCGATTCATGCCCAAGACCGCAACGCTGAGATCGGCCGGGCTGGGCAGCGGCTTGCGATTAATCTCGCAGGCTTGTCGCTCGAGGAGGTGCCTCGGGGCAGTTGGCTCAATGGTGAAGACCTTCAGAACACAAGTGCGCGTTTCGATGCCTTGATTCTGGCTTCTGAGTTTCATGATCGCGCGATTACGCAAGGTCTTGAAGTGCACTTGCACCATGGCACCGAGGATCTCATGGCCAGGCTCTACCCGCTGGAGTCGGATCGTTTGTTGCCGGGACAAGAGGGCTTGGTCTCGGTGATTTGTTCGCGCAGCATCGCGGCTTGCACAGGAGACCCTTTGGTGGTGCGAGACAGCCAGGCCCAGACCACCCTGGGGGGCGGCGTAGTGCTTGATATTTTTCCGCCTAACCGAGCCAAACGATCACCGGCGCGTTTGCAAGCGCTGCGCGCAGTGAATCAGCGCGATGCAAATTCTTTGCATAGTTTGCTGCAGTTTGCGCCCATGCCCATTTCGCGGCTGTGCAATGGGTGGAATTTGCTTGCAGAGCAAGCGCAGGCCCTAAGCGCGGATTTTCCGGCCGCAGGCGGAACCTTGTTTTCTCCCGTGCTTTGGTCAGGGTTTCGCAATGCTGTGATTGAAACGGTCACGCAGACTCATGTGCGTGAGCCGGAAATGCCGGGCATTGAAATTAACCGTTGTCGCAGGGCGGCTTGTCCTCAACTAGAGGCGCAAGGCTTTGATGAGCTGGTGGACGCTTTGGTGAAAGAAGGCTTGCTGGAGCGTCAAGGCGTGTTCTTGAGGCGGCCCGGCCATAAGGCCGAGCTGAGCCCCGCCGAGCGCAACCTATGGAAAACCATTGCGCCGTTGTTGCTTGATAGCCCCTTTAATCCGCCTCGGGTTAGGGATATTGCCAAGCTCACGAACATCCCAGAAAACGAAATTCGTGCGAATCTAAAGCGGGTTGCCCGTGTGGGTGAGGTTACCCTGGTGGCGCCCGATCACTTCTTTGTGACAGAGCAAGTGGCAGCCATGGCCGATAAAGCGACACAGATCGCACAGGCCGATGGTGTGGTGCGTGCAGCAGCGTTCAGAGATTCGATAGGGGGCGGTCGTAAGGTGGCAATACAGATTCTCGAATTTTTTGATCGGGTGGGCTTTACACGCCGTCTGCGTGACGATCACCTGATTCGTCGAAAGAATCCTTGGCGTGAAAGCGTTGAGTAAACCGTTTTTTTGGAAGGGTGTCGCGGCCCGGTGGTCCGGTCAGACTTCAAATCTGGTAGGGGTTGCCAGCAATCCCTGGTGGGTTCGACTCCCATACCCTTCCGCCAGTTTTCATGGAGGTAGCCGATGAATATGGAAGAGTTCATCGATGGCTTGCCAGAGGATTACTGGTATTGCCCCCATAACGACACATGGCTGAAGCAGCAAGCCAACACCTGGGTGGTGGGGGCCAATGCTTTTGTGACCACGTTCGGGAAATTTATGGTGTTTTATCCCAAACCCGATGGCAGCGTCTTGGATCGCGGCGAGTCGCTGGGCGTCATGGAAACCTGGAAGACCGCTTTTGGAATTGCCGCGCCGTTTTCGTGCGCAATTCAATCGTCTAACGGATCAGTCGTAAAAGACATTAACCTGATCAAAGACTCGCCGTATGGCGCAGGCTGGCTGTTTGTGCTGCGGCCTACGGGTGAATTCGACCCCGCTGAATCTTTTTTACGCAAGTCACAGTATGTCGAGTGGCTCAATGGCCCCGGTAAAAAGCAGTTCGACCATTTGCTGCCCAAGCAGGATCCAAGCGAGCTGATCTACGATCCTTTGCGTGGTGTATGAGCGCAGTTTCTCGAGTTGTCATTGTGATGTGGCAGGCTGACCCTTCTGCACCGGACAAAGCCGCGGCTCCGTTGATCTATGCAAGCTGCGCGCGCGCCCTTGATATGGAAGTGGAAATTCATCTCACTTCCAGTGCAGTGAAATGGGCCTTTGAAGGCGTGGCCGCAAATGCGTTTTCCGATTCCAAGGGCGAGTTTTCAATTCTTTCGCATATTCAGCGCGCCCATGAGATGGGCGTAAAAATCTATCTGTGCGGTATGGCGCTTGCCGAGCACCACCGGGGCGAGCCGATGATTGCGGAAATTGCTGGCCAAACCGGTGCCACTGCAGTGATGGGCCAGCTTCAGCGTGAAGACACACGCGTGTTGGTGTTTTAAA
>CAYTWR010000009.1:0-37759 GCA_964442225.1 uncultured Burkholderiaceae bacterium
AAAGTAAGGGTCGCCCTCGCGATGACAAAGCAAGGGTCGCCCTCGCGATGACAAACGTCATTGCGAGGAGCCGCGAAGCGGATTTATCCGTCATTGCGAGGGCCCGATAGGGCCCGTGGCAATCTGCGCAAGCGTCTCCCGAATCAGGCGCGAGCGTGCCGCAATATCCTCCACCGCCGCCTCAATTTTCAACTTCTCATTGCCCACCAATCGGTAGCGTTTGTCCGACTGCACGAGGCGAATCACCTTGGCGGGATCCACCTGAGCCTCCTTGCCAAAAGTAATCGTCACGCTGTCCGGGGTGGCATCGATTTTTTGCACACCGATGGGTTTGGCAAAAATTCGTAGCCGATGGGTTTCGAGCAATGCCAGGGTCTGTGCCGGCGCCTTGCCAAAGCGATCAATCAGCTCTTCTTGCAGCACCTCGAGCGCTTCGGGACTTTGTGCATTGGCAAGGCGTTTATACAGTGTGAGCCGCTCATGAATATCGCCGCAATAGTCGTTGGGCAACAGGGCGGGCGTATGCAAATTAATTTCCACTACGGCTGATAATGGCGCTTCAAGATCCGGCTCGCGGCCTGCTTTCAAGGAATTCACGGCAGCAGTAAGCATGTCGGAATACATTTGAAAGCCGACCTCGGTGATATCGCCCGACTGGTTTTCGCCCAGCACCTCGCCTGCGCCACGAATCTCCAGATCATGCATGGCCAGAAAAAATCCGCTGCCCAGCTCTTCCATGGCTTGAATCGCCTCTAATCGCTTGTTGGCGTCTTTGGTCATGGCGCCTTCACCTGGGGTCAGCAGATAGGCGTACGCTTGGTGGTGGGAGCGCCCCACGCGCCCACGCAGCTGGTGCAGCTGCGCCAAACCAAACCGGTCAGCTCGGTAAATGACAATGGTGTTTGCCGTGGGCACATCAATGCCGGTTTCAATAATGGTGGTGCACAACAACACGTTAATGCGCTGCTGATGAAACTCCCGCATGATCCGTTCAAGGTCGCGCTCATGCATTTGGCCGTGGGCAATTTCAATTCGCGCTTCGGGCACCAGTTTTTGCAGGGCGTCTTTGCGGTTATTAATTGTTTCGACCTGGTTGTGCAAGACATAGCATTGCCCACCGCGCTTGAGCTCTCGAAGCAAGGCCTCGCGCACCACGCTGTCACTTTCAGTGCGCACAAAGGTTTTAATGGCGAGTCGTTTTTGCGGCGCTGTTGCAATCACCGAAAAATCACGAATGCCTTCCATGCTCATGGCCAGGGTTCGGGGAATGGGTGTGGCCGTGAGTGTTAGTACATCGACCTCTGAACGCAGGGCTTTTAAGGCCTCTTTTTGTCGCACGCCAAAGCGGTGTTCTTCATCAATAATCACCAGGCCTAGGCGATCAAACTTCACGCTTCCCGAAAGCAGCTTGTGAGTGCCAATGGCAATATCAATCTTTCCTGCAGCCAAGCCTTCAATTGCTGCGGCAGTCTCTTTGGCGGTACGAAACCGCGACAGTTCGGCAATGCCGACCGGCCAATCGGCAAATCGGTCTTTAAAGGTTTGAAAATGCTGTTCCGCCAAAAGCGTGGTGGGGGTGAGCACCGCCACTTGCTTGCCATCCATCACCGCCATGAAGGCGGCACGCAGCGCAACTTCTGTTTTTCCAAAGCCGACATCGCCGCACACCAAGCGATCCATGGGCTTGCCCGAGACCATGTCTTGCATCACATTATGAATCGCTGCGAGCTGATCCGGCGTTTCTTCAAACTCAAAACCGTCGGCAAACCGTTCGTAATCGTTGGCATCGAACTTAAAGGCATGGCCTTGTCGCGCAGCACGCCGAGCGTAGATATTTAAGAGCTCGGCTGCCGTGTCACGCGCCTGTGCGGCGGCTTTGCGCTTTGCTTTTTCCCACTGGCTTGAGCCCAAGGCATGCAAGGGCGCGTTTTCGGGGTTAGCGCCACTGTAGCGGCCAATCACATGCAGCTGTGCCACGGGAATGTAAAGCTTGGCGTTATCGGCATATTCAAGCTGCAAAAACTCGGTGTCGCCTTCGCCCAAATCCAGGTGTACCAGACCCAGGTAACGGCCAATGCCGTGTTGAACATGCACCACTGGGTCGCCTATTTTTAATTCTGAAAGATCACGAATAATCGAATCAATATTGGTCTGGGCTTCTTTTTTGCCGTGCCGTTGCCGGCGGGCCACTTGGGCAAAGAGCTCGCCTTCGGTGGCAATGGCCATGCCCGCCCATGGCGCTAAAAACCCCGCGTAAACGGGTGCAACCGCTAAGCGCAGCGGCAATGAACCGGCTGCCTTGTTACTCGTAATGGCAGCGTGTAATGACTCCACCATGTCATGGTCAATGCCATGCTCTTTCAGATATTGCGACAGTGTCTCTCTGCGTCCCTGGCTTTCGGCTGTCATGACCATGAGGGGGCAAGCGCTCTGGGCATTCGCGCGAAGCACGGCCCGCAGTTTGGCGAGCGGGTCTTTGGCTCGCCGATCCACCGAGATATCGGGCATGGCCACAATTGGGCTTTGTGTGCCGTCTTTGCTCAGTGCAAGCCGTGCCAAGGGCTTGGCGGCAAGAAAAAATTCCTGGCTGCTTAAATACAAACTGTTTGGCGGCAACACGGGTCGTTCACTATCTGCCTTTAGAAATCGATAGCGCGATTCCAAATCGCGGTGAAACTCTTCAAAGGCATTTTCAATATGGCCATGGGTGACGATCGCTGCCTCTTTGCCAAGGTAGTCAAACAGTGTGGCGGTCTGCTGAAACAGCAAGGGCAAGTAATATTCAATGCCTGCGCCAAATAGTCCTTTGCCCGCATCGCGATACAAGGTGCATCGTGAGGGATCGCCTTCGAACACTTCGCGCCAGCGCGCGCGAAACTCCTGGGCCGACGCGTCATTGCTGGGAAACTCGCGGCCTGGCAAGAGCCGAATTTCTTGTACGGGGTGAATGGTGCGTTGGCTATCGGGGTCAAACACGCGCAGCGTGTCGACTTCATCGTCAATCAGCTCAATCCGATAGGGCAGCGCACTTCCCGTGGGGTATAAGTCAATTAGTCCGCCACGCCAAGCGTATTCACCGGGCGAGACAACCTGGGTCACGGGGCTGTAGCCTGCGACTTGTAACTGGTGTCGCAAGGCATCGGCCGAAATGTGTTGACCTTTTTTAAAAAAGAAAGTGTGCGCTGCCAGAAATGAAGGCGGGCTGAATCGTTGAAGGCTCGTGGTCGCGGAAGTGAGCAACACATCGAGCACGCCGGTCGAAGCTTCATAAAGGGCCAGCAACCGATCCGAGACCAAGTCCTGGTGTGGGGAAAAGGCCTCATACGGCAGGGTCTCCCAATCGGGCAAAAGGCGCAGGCGCAGCTCTGGGAAAAAGGCCGGAATTTCTACAGACAAACGCTGGGCTTCTTGGGCCGATTCGCAAATAACGGCCAGCGTTGCTCCGGGGGTCGGGCGATCCGCTTGGACTTGGCGTAGGCGGGTTGCCCACTGGCCGATCAGCCATGCGTCGGCACTGCCCGCAGGCCGGGGCAAGGACAAGGTTTGGCCGGGCTTGGGCGCAATGCGATCGTGAAGGGAAAACAGGTCGGCCATGAATCAAAAGTGTGAAAACGGTAAATTGTAGGTTTTATGAGAACAAAAAGCCCATTGCTGCTGCCGCCCGAGGGCGCGCGTCAACGAATCCAAGCGCTGTGTCAGTCCAAAGGCCGGCTGGTGGCGGTGATTCCTGCCGCAGGCAAAGGCGAGCGCAGTGGGCTGGCCATTCCAAAGCAGTATCACCAGATTGCCGGCGTTTCCGTGCTGGCCCGAAGCATTCGGGCATTGGCAAGTTTTGATCCGGTTGAAGTGGTCGTGGTGGTGCTCGATCCGCAAGATACGCTGTGGTCTTTGCAGGGGCTTGAGCAAGAGCTCGCGGATTTGCCCAATGTGGTGGCCGTGAAAATTGGTGGAGCCACTCGGCGTGATTCTGTGTTGGCAGGCTGTCGTTTGCTGCAGTCGGCGTTTGAATCGGCGCATCCCTGGGTGATGGTGCACGATGCCGCAAGGCCAGCAGTGGATCATGCAAGTCTGGCAAGGCTTTGGCAATGCGCGCAGCAGCAGTCGGCCGAAGTGGCAGGCTATATTTTGGCCCTGCCCTTGGCCGATACGATCAAGCAGGCAAAAAATGCCGTGGCGGTTCAAACGCTGGATCGAAGCCAGCTGTGGGCTGCACAAACACCGCAGCTCTTTCCGATTGATCGCTTAACGCAGGCCTATGAACATTGCCCGCATGCAACCGATGAGGCAAGTGCGATTGAAGCCGCCGGCGGCCGGGTGGGTTTGGTGGCGGGCACGCGTCGTAATTTCAAGCTCACCGAGCCCGATGATTTTGTTTTGATGGAGGCGCTGATGGCGCACGACACGATTCCTTTTTCAATTGGCCAAGGCTTTGATGTGCATGCCTTGGTCGAAGGCCGCCCCTTAATTATTGGGGGGGTCACCATTCCGTATGACAAAGGCCTTGCTGGCCATTCCGATGCCGATGTGTTGTTGCACGCCATTACCGATGCGGTCTTGGGCGCCGCCGGCCTGGGCGATATTGGAAGGCATTTTCCCGATACCGACCCTGCTTATAAGGGCGCTGATAGCACCAAGCTTTTAGAAGTCGCAGTGCAGCGAGTGCGCGAAGCAGGCTGGTCAGTTTGCAATATCGATTGCACGGTGATTGCCCAAGCACCCAAAATTTTGCCGCACGCACCCGCCATGGCCGCAGTGATTGCGCGTTGCGCTCAGGTTGGCGTGGCACAGGTCAATATCAAAGGCAAGACCACCGAGCATCTTGGTTTTGTGGGTCGAGGTGAAGGCATTGCTGCACAGGCGGTTGCCATGCTCTCGAAAAAAACCTAATGAGCGCTTTTGCCGTGCTTGCTCTCGAGTCGGGCGGTGCAATGGCATCGGCTGCGCTGATCGATACGCAGGGCAGGCTTTCGGTTGAGTCTGCCGAGAGCGGGCAGTCGCACTCAAGCCAGCTGCTTCCCATGGCGATGCGCTTACTTGAAAACGCAGGGCTGCAGTGGCGTGATCTTGAGGGCATTCTTGCCGGCGTTGGGCCAGGCTCATTTACCGGGTTGCGAATTGCCTGCAGTCTTGCCCAGGGCATTGCCATGGGCGCAGGCAAACCAGTGCTGCCGGTCAGCAGCTTTGAGGCCTGGGCCTATGCATGGTGGCTCAAGTGGGGCAAGGGACAAAAAAAAGAGCTACACATTTCATTTGATGCCCGCTTGGGCGAGCGTTTTGCGGCAGCGGTCTCAGTGGCGCCTGAAGGGGAGGCGATTGCGTTGCGTTGGGCTTTAGAGCCTGCCGTAGTAGAGCAAGACCGTTGGATTGCCACGGGGCCTTCGGCCCCTCGCAATGACGATACGGGGTACGCACAGATTGCCGCGCCTGCGTCGCAGGCTCGCAATGACGATAGAGGTACAGCCATTCGGTTGGATGACCCTGATGCGCAATCTCTTGGGCTGGAGCCTTTGCCCTTAGCCGCGTGGATGGTGCGGCTGGCAAGCGATCCGCGTGTCATGTCGGGCCTGAAGTGGATTGCGCCGAGCGCACTTGCGCCGCTGTATGTTCGAGAAAAAGTGGCCCAAACCATTGCCGAGCGCCAACAGTTTCCAGATCTTTCATGGCAGAAAATGAGCTCGGATGATATCGACCGAGTCATGCAGATTGAAAACCAAGCCTATCCTTTTCCATGGACAGCCGGCAATTTTCACGATTCAATCAATGCCGGTTACGAGGCCTGGCTATTAAAAGAGCACTCAACCGTGATTGGCTATATGGTGTGGATGAAAGTGGTCGATGAAGCGCATTTACTCAACATCACATTGTCGCCCGCTCGGCAGGGTAATGGGCTGGGCTCATGGATGATGCGGCACTTGTTGGATCAGGTTCGTGCGCATCAGCTTGCGCAGCTCTTGCTCGAAGTGCGGCCTAGCAACCCGCGTGCAATTTCCATGTATAAAAAATTTGGCTTTGAACAAATTGGGTTGCGAAAGGGCTATTACCCGGCAGGCCCGCAGCATCGAGAAGATGCGGTGGTGATGCGCCGCGATATTGAAAGGCTAGCGGCATGAGCGCATTGCTATCGCGTGAGGCTTTGGCCCTATTAGAGCTTTTGCCGGCCTGGCAGCTGCGGCCGCATTTGCAGCCGGTTGCGCAACAGCGCTGGGGAGAGCATTGCACACTGCTGGTCATTGGCGTTGCATCAACTCCAACGAGCAAACAGTTGTGGGCCAACATTAATAAAGCCGTGCATGCCCTGGGCTTTGCAGAAAACATGGGCCTTCAGACTGAAATGCTTAGCGCGGTGCAGCCCGAGCAGGCACTTCGTATTGTCATGCAAGAAAAGCCCGCCAGGCTTTTGGTTTTGGGTGAAGCGCTTGAACAAGGCTTGCTTGCCCTTTCGCCCGAGATTCAACAAGCCTGCCAGGTACAAGGCCTTGCAGGCCTTGAATCAATTGCGGGCAGCGCGTCGCACAAACAATCGTTGTGGCGGGCGTTAGCGGCTTTAAAGCGAGAGCGTCTGTAATGCCGCGCCCAATTGTCTTGCACATTCATGTCAGCGCCTTGCGACATAACCTCGCAGTGCTGCGCAGTCGTGTGGGCGCGAGCAAAATCTGGGCAGTGGCCAAGGCTAATGCCTATGGCCAAGGCATTGAGCAGGCCGTTCAAGGCTTTGCACAGGCTGATGGATTGGCGGTACTCGACCTTGAAGAGGCCGTGTGTGCCCGGCGCGCTGGGTGGGGTAAGCCAATTCTGATGATTGAAGGCAGTTTTGGCCCAGGTGATTTGTCCGTTATGGCCGAGCACCATTTGTCAACTGTGATCAGTCATGAAGCGCAAGCCCATGAATGGTTGACAGCGCGAGCTGTTGCTGGGCAAGTCTGGATCAAACTTAACACGGGCATGAACCGTTTGGGGTTTGGCGAGGAGGTGCCTGTTGAAAAGCTCGCAGAAATCATTAACCGCATTAGCCAAAAAATGAATGCCCCTTGTGGTGTGATGACCCATTTTGCAAACGCCGACACGAACGATGGATGGCAGACCCAGCACACAACATTCATGCGCAAGGTGCAAGCGCTCAGGTCGCTGTGTGGCCGATCAATTGGCCCTGTGTCGCTTGCGAACTCGGCGGCAAGCCTGACCGTGCCGCAATCTCATGCCGATTGGGTGCGCCCAGGAATCGCTTTGTATGGCGCCACGCCGTTTGCGCACGATCAGGCGGGCCGCAGTGCCCAAGCCTTTGGACTTAAACCCGTGCAAACGCTGCGCGCGAGAGTCATTGCCATTCAGCAAGTCAGGGCGGGGGGTGCCGTGGGGTATGGCGCACGCTTTGTTGCGCAACGCGATTCGCGCATTGCAGTGATTGCCTGTGGCTACGCCGATGGCTATCCGCGCAGTGCGCCGGATGGCGCGCCAGTATGGCTCGAAGGAAAAATGCTCCCGCTCGCAGGCCGTGTCTCCATGGACATGATCACGGTCGATGTCACCGACCATGATCGGGTGCTGGTGGGCAGTGAGGCAGAGCTGTGGGGAGAGCATGTGGCCATTGATGATCTTGCCAACCGCAGCGGCACGATTGGCTATGAGCTAATGACCAAGGTCACAGCCCGGGTGCAACGGATCGTGAACCATGGCTAAAGAAAAATCCCAGTTTGTCTGCCGTGAATGTGGCGCGGCCTTTCCCAAGTGGCAGGGTCAGTGCGATGGCTGCGGCTCTTGGAATTCACTCGAAGAAATCGCCAGTAGCGCCGTGTCGCGTCGTGGCCAGACACCCGTAGCGATTGCCCCGAGTTCGCGGGCGGTGTTGCTGTCTGAAGTGCAGGCCAAGGAGCTTTCTCGCATTCCTACTGGAAGCGATGAGTTTGATCGCGTATTGGGCGGCGGCTTTGTGCCGGGTGGTGTGGTGTTAATTGGCGGCGACCCGGGCATTGGAAAGTCCACTTTGCTGCTGCAGGCCTTGGCGCATCTCAGCAAGGTGTCGAGCGCCTTGTATGTCAGCGGCGAAGAGTCGGTCGAGCAGGTGGCCTTGCGTGCGCAACGGCTGGGGCTGGAGGCCTCGGGCTTGCAGGTGTTGGCGGAAATTCAGCTTGAAATTATTCTGGGTCAGCTTATGAGCCAACGCCCAGGCCTGGTGGTGATCGACTCGATTCAAACATTGTTTAGCGATGCACTCACGGCTGCACCGGGTTCGGTGTCACAGGTGCGCGAGTGTTCCTCACGCCTGACCCGTTGGGCTAAAGAAACGGGCAGCACAGTGATTCTGGTGGGCCATGTCACCAAAGAAGGCACGCTGGCGGGCCCGCGAGTGCTTGAGCATATTGTCGATACGGTGCTGTATTTCGAAGGCGACTCGCACGCCTCGTATCGTGTCATTCGTGCCATCAAAAATCGTTTCGGCACGGTCAACGAGATTGGCGTGTTTGCCATGACCGAGCATGGCTTAAAAGCGGTGAACAATCCTTCGGCCTTGTTCTTATCGCCTGGGCATTTGGGCATGCAGGGCCAATCCATGGTGCCGGGCTCCTGTGTGTTGGTCACGCAAGAGGGCACGCGGCCTTTATTGGTCGAGATTCAAGCCCTGGTCGATACGGCCCATGTGCCCAACCCACGGCGTTTAAGCGTTGGTCTTGAGCAGCAACGTTTGGCCATGCTCTTGGCAGTGCTGCATCGACATGCCGGCATTGCCTGTTTTGACCAAGATGTGTTCGTCAACGCTGTAGGCGGCGTGCGCATTGCAGAGCCGGCTGCCGATCTCGCGGTGCTGCTGGCAATCGTGTCTTCATTGCGGGGGCGAGCACTGCCCAAAGGTTTGGTCACGTTTGGTGAGGTCGGGCTAGCGGGGGAAATTCGTCCGGCACCCCGTGGCCAAGAGCGATTAAAAGAAGCCGCGAAGTTGGGCTTTTCCAAGGCGGTGGTGCCTGCAGCCAATGCCCCAAAGAAAAAAATAGAAGGCTTGGAAGTGATTGCAGTCTCAAGGCTGGAAGAGGCCTTGCAGATTTCTTAAAGTGCGTGCGGTCCTGATCCCGGAACGCACGGCGCTTTCAATCGTGGCCGGATAGCCGGGCTCAAGGTCGTCACTGCAGCGAAAAATATGGGGCAGGCCGGTTTCACCGCGCGCCTCTTGAGCGCTGGCCATGGGCGTTTCGGGCGTGCAGGCCCAAGTGGCCGATTTTTCGGTGATCCATTTTTGTGCAAGCGGCGCAATATCAATGCCCAGCTGCGCTTTGAGTTGCACAGTTAATTGCGCCTCGTGCTGCTCTCGCGAAACTCGGTAGTTGCTCGAGGGTTGTGCGCTGATCACGATCGCCAACACCTTGCCGCGTTTTACCGCGACCTGACCGATAGGGGCAATGCCCGTAATGGGGTTCAGCACAAACCAATTGGGCAAGTGGGCAAGGCTGCGTTGCGCCTGATCTGAGAGCGCAATCCACACGGTGGTGATCGCGTTGGAGCGCAATTGTCGCAGCCGAGTAATGGCCGTTGTGTGCGCAAGGCCCGATGCTTCCCACAGCGTCAGGCTTGGTTCATGGGGCAGGGCCATGACGATCTTGTTAAATGGCTCGATAAAGTCTTGGCCACCCGCGCTAAGCCTAAGGTCAACCGTGTTGTTCATGGGGTTGGGCGCAAGCGCCACTGCCCGATGGCCTGCATGTAAAGACACTTTGTGAGTCTTGAGCCAAGCGCAAATCGGGTCAACACCTTCACGACTCAGGTTGTTTGGCGGTTGAAGCACGGCGGTGGCCTTATGCGGGCCCGCCAGCGAATCGTTCATTACACGGGCGACCGTTTGCATGCAGGCTTGTTCAATGGGCGTATTGAGCGCCCCTTCAATCAATGGTTTCCAGAAATGATCCATTAAGCCTTGCGGTGTGTCTTGCTGTGAAAGCCATTGCAAGGCGGTAATGCGCTCAGGCATAAATTGGGTTTTTTGAAGCGCTAATAAACAGCGGCCCATTGAACGGCGCCACGCAAACGGCCAGCCCTTGGGGCCCATGCCCGGCAGCAAGCCTTTGATCACACGAAGCGGCCAGGCGGCATTGGGCACTTGCCAGTCGTGTGCCACGACAGCGTTGCGATCAACGCCAGCCCATCGCAATGGCTCTTCATGCCATTGGGGTGCATTGACACGATGCAAAAGCGCAAAGGTCTCGGTGTAGGCGCCAATCGTTAAGTGCTGGCCATTGTCAATGTCATGGCCCAGCCACTGTAAACCGCGGGCCCGGCCGCCAAACTGTGGCGCTGCCTCGAAAATACAAATGGTGTCAGGCACCGCGCCTGGCACCTTGACGAGTTCAGCGGCGCACGCCAGCCCGGCCCAGCCACCGCCCACAATGGCAATGCGTTGGCCCACGATCAAGCGGGCATTAGCCCAATCGAGGTGCGCCAGGCCAGCCAGAGCTTTCTGGCTGGCGCAACCGAGATGCGTTGATTCAACACCGCAAACGATTCGGATTCAACCAGCCGCAAGAGCTCTCGATACACCGCAGCCATGATCAGGCCGGGCCGTTGCGCGGCGTGCTCGCGTTTGGGCAATGTGGCCAGTGCTTCGTTGTAGAGCGCGTGCGTGCGCGCCGTCATGTCTTTTAACAGTGCTGTGAGCGAGTCGCTTGGCTCAAGCCGCAGCACACTGGCAGGGTCAAGGCGATGTTCTTGCATGGCCTGCACGGGTAAATAAATTCTGCCGCGACGGGCATCGTCGCCCACATCACGAATAATGTTGGTGTATTGCAGTGCGCGGCCCAACAAAATTGCATAGCGCAGCGTTTCCTGTGAGACCGTGCCAAAAATTCTTGCCGAAAGCAGGCCCACAGCGCCTGCAACACGATCACAGTACTGATTCAGGCTCTCCCAATCGGCATACCGGTTTTGGTGAAGATCCATTTCAACGCCTGCAACAATTTCATCAAAGTGCAGGCGGGGCAGTTCGTGTTCCTTGATTCGCGGCAGCAAGGCTTTGGTCACGGGGTGTTCAGGGCTGTCTTCAAACAACCGATCAAGCTCGGTCTTCCACCACGACAGCTTAATGGCGGCAAGCTGTGGGTCGCTGCATTCATCCACCACATCGTCGACTTCGCGGCAAAACGCGTACAAGGCAGTAATGGCGGATCTACGGTTGGCAGGCAGAATCTTGAATGCGGCCACAAGATTGGAGCCGCTGCTCGCCACTTTGGATTCGCAATAGTGATCGGGTGTCATGAAGGGGGTGGGTTAAATGGAAAATAGCGAGCGCAACAGTATCACTGGCAGCTCTTTTTTGGTGATGGTGGGCGAGCGCTGCCAGACAGCGCCCGGGTTGGCCAGCACTTTTTTGCAAATGGCTTTGCCGCCTTCAAGGGTGAGCGCGATTTCAAGTGCCAGCCGAAAGCTTGCATGGCTGGGATGGCGCCGTATTCGGGCGGGCAGGCCTTCGCCTCGGGCGAGAAAATCTTGTGCCCAGCGCGCCATTTTGGTGACCAATTGGATTGCCACGGGCCCTTCGGGCCCTCGCAATGACGGGTGTGTGTTGTCATCGCGAGGCGCAATGTGACGCTCGTCATCGCGAGCCCCGAAGGGGCGTGGCGATCCATCCCAACTCTGCGGCACATAAATGCGGCCGCGCGAAAAATCCTGCCCCATATCCTGCGCAAAATTGGCAAGCTGCAGCCCGGTGCAGATCGCATTCGATTTTTCAATGAGCTCGTTTTCACCTGCGTTCAAATCCACAAGCCCTGCAAAGGCAAGCACCAATTGCCCGATCGGGTTTGCCGATCGGCTGCAGTAGTGCAGCACTTCGTCTTCGGTTTGCAGAATCGGGTTGTGCACATCTTGTCGAAATGCCGACAGCAGCGCGAGTGCGGGGGCGATGGGAATGTCATATGCATCAAGCGCCTCACGAAGGGCAGTGCCGATCTCTCTCGTCATCGTGAGATTGCCATGTCGCCCTTCGGGCTCCTCGCAATGACGGTTCACCAACCCATCCTCCAGTGCCGCCAGCCCCGCAAGCCGCTCGTCAATCGAGAGCCCCCCCTCATCGGCCAGGTCATCACCCGTGCGGGCAAAGCGGTACAAGGCCAGCACGCCCGAGCGCATGGGCTTGGGTACCAGCCACGATCCGACCGGAAAGTTTTCGTAATGCCCCCCGCCATGAAACGCCTTGCCCAGGCCCTGAGATTCCATGGGCCGATTCTAAGTACAATGTTGGGCTAGCGTCGGGCACGACATGCGAATAGCACCGGGCGAAGGTGGCGAAATTGGTAGACGCACCAGGTTTAGGTCCTGACGCCGCAAGGTGTGGGGGTTCGAGTCCCCCCCTTCGCACCATCCGGCATGAGAACACTGTAACCCGCGCACCCGGCTTCGGGGCGCACTTTTAATGACCTTAAGAAGATGACTTCAACGACCTCCACAGCATCCCCCAACCCCCTTGAGCGGCGCATTGAGCTCACCGTCACCATGGCCGAAGTTGAGCAAGCGGCTCAAAAGCGCCTGGTCAGAATCAGCAAGACGGTGAAGATGGCTGGCTTTCGCCCCGGCAAAGTGCCCATGAAAGTGGTGGCTCAAAGCTACGGATTTCAGGCCAGGTCTGAAGCGATTGGCGATGTGGTGAGCCGGGTTTACAGCCAGGCCGTGACCGAGCAAAAGCTCAAGGTGGCAGGCCAGCCCGAAATCGAGCCGGTCAAGACAGAAGGGGAAGGCCAGCCTTCTGAAATGAAATTTACCGCCATTGTCGAGGTGTACCCTGAAGTGCAATGCCCGGATCTTTCCACCGTGGAAATTACCAAGACCGTGTGCGAGATCACCGAAGCCGATCTCGACAAAACCCTGGAGACTTTGCAAAAACAGCGCACCGAGTTTCACTCGGTGGATCGCGCCTCGCAAAAGGGCGACCGTGTCACCCTGGACTTCAAAGGCGAGATCGATGGCGTGCCGTTTACGGGCGGCACTTCTGAAAATTACAGCTTTGTGCTGGGCGATGGCTCCATGCTCAAAGAGTTCGACGAAGCTTCCGTGGGCATGAAAGTGGGCGAAACAAAAAGCTTTCCGCTCAAGTTTCCCGATGACTATCACGGCAAAGATGTGGCAGGAAAGCTCGCCACGTTCACGATCAAAATTCGCGATGTGGCCGAGCCCAAAGTGCCTGAGCTCAATGAAGCGTTTGCAAAATCAATGGGCATTGAATCGGGCGATATGGCTCAGCTGCGTGCCGATGTAAAAAAGAATCTTGCTCGCGAAGTCGCTAACCGCTGCAAGTCACGCACCAAGGCCTCCGTAATGGATGCCTTGGCCAAGTTCGGAACTTTTGAAATTCCCAAAGCCTTGGTCGCTTCAGAGTCGCAGCGCATGGCAGAAAACACCCGCCGCGATCTGGCAGCCCGTGGCATGAATGTAAAAGATGCACCGATTCCCCCCGATCTTTTCAAAGACAAAGCCGCTGAACGTGTGCGTCTTGGCTTGTTGGTGGGCGAAGTGGTTACATCGCAAAACCTGCGCCCCACCGAAGAGCAGATTCGTGCCCTGGTGCAAGACATGGCGTCGGCTTATGAAAGCCCAGAGCAGTTTGTAAACTGGTTTATGGGCCAGCCCGAGCAGCGGGCTCAGGCCGAGGCTGTTGCAATCGAAGACAATGTGGTGACTTGGGCGCTATCCAAAGCCAAGGTCGTTGAAAATTCGATTACGGTTCAAGCCTTGCTTGAGCAAACTGCCGAGGCATAAACAAGGAGCAAGAAACATGCCGCATATGGAGCCGCAAGGCTTGGGCTTGGTGCCCATGGTCATTGAACAGTCGGGCCGCGGCGAGCGGGCCTACGATATTTACTCGCGCCTGCTGCGCGAGCGCGTGGTGTTCATGGTGGGCCCCGTCAACGACCAGACTGCCAATTTAGTGATTGCGCAGCTCTTGTTTCTGGAGTCTGAAAACCCGGACAAGGACATCTCCCTGTACATCAATTCCCCCGGTGGCTCCGTGTCGGCGGGCTTGGCCATTTTCGACACCATGCAATTCATCAAGCCCGATGTCAGCACGCTGTGCGTGGGCATGGCGGCCAGCATGGGGGCGTTTTTGCTCGCTGCAGGTGCAAAAGGCAAGCGCTTTAGCCTGCCCAATAGCCGAGTCATGATTCACCAGCCCTTGGGTGGGGTGCAGGGACAGGCCTCGGATATTGAAATTCATGCACGCGAAATTCTGTCCTTGCGTGACAAGCTCAACAGCATTTTGGCTGAGCGAACAGGCCAGTCGTTAGAGACCATTGCCCGTGACACCGATAGGGACAACTTTATGTCTGCGCAAGATGCGCTACAGTACGGTATCGTTGACAAGGTACTGACGCATCGCGAGAGCACGGATGGCTGAAAAAAAAGGGTCTAGCGAAAAACTGTTGTATTGCTCTTTCTGTGGAAAGAGCCAGCATGAGGTGAAAAAGCTGATTGCTGGGCCCTCGGTTTTTATTTGCGACGAATGCATTGACCTGTGCAATGACATTATTCGTGACGAGCAAGCCAGCGATACCGAAGGCGAATCCGCCAAAGAGGGCTTGCCGACCCCCCAAGAAATTTCTGCCAAGCTCGATCAATATGTGATTGGCCAAACCGCCGCCAAACGCATTTTGTCGGTTGCGGTGTACAACCACTACAAACGGCTTCGCCACCGGGGCGAGACCAAGGCCGACATTGAGCTTTCCAAAAGCAATATCTTGCTGATCGGGCCTACCGGTTCGGGCAAAACCTTGTTGGCCCAGACCTTGGCGCGGTTGCTCAATGTGCCCTTTGTCATTGCCGATGCCACCACGCTCACTGAAGCGGGTTATGTCGGCGAAGATGTGGAAAACATCATTCAAAAGCTTTTGCAAAACTGCAATTACGAAATCGAAAAAGCCCAAAACGGCATTGTGTATATCGATGAGATCGACAAGATCACACGCAAGTCCGATAACCCATCGATTACCCGCGATGTCTCCGGAGAAGGTGTTCAGCAGGCCTTGCTCAAGCTCATTGAAGGCACGGTGGCCTCGGTTCCTCCGCAAGGGGGCCGCAAGCACCCCAATCAAGATTTTGTGCAGATCGATACGACCAATATTTTGTTTATCTGTGGCGGCGCCTTTGATGGCTTGGACAAAGTGATTCGCGGCCGCACCGAGAAAACCTCGATTGGCTTTGGCGCGGAGGTGCGCTCACCCAGTGAGCGTGACGTGGGCGAGCTGTTCCGTGAGGTCGAGCCCGAAGATCTGATCAAGTTCGGGCTGATCCCCGAGCTTGTGGGCCGGCTCCCCGTGGTGGCCACTTTAGACGAGCTCAAAGAAGACGCGCTGATCGAGATCTTGGTGGAACCCAAAAACGCCTTGGTCAAGCAATATCAGGCCTTGTTTGCCATGGAGGGCGTTGAGCTTGAAATTCGTCCGGCAGCGCTCTTGGCGATTGCCAAAAAGGCCATCAAGCGCAAGACCGGGGCCCGGGGCTTGCGCTCGATTCTTGAAAATGCCTTGCTCGAGACCATGTACAACCTTCCTGGCCAGGCCAATGTCACCAAGGTGGTGATCGATGAATCGGCCATTACCGGCGATGGCCAACCCTTGCTGATCTACGGCGAGTCGCAAAAGCTTGCGAGCGGGGCTTAAATCAAGTCCACAAATTAGGGGGATTGTGTCATTACCCCCTTGTTTTTCTCTGGGAAACCCCCCATCTTGCAGACAAGACCCTGATTTGGAGTGTTTGAATGTCCAAGATTGACCTGTTGCCTGAAGAACCCGTGTCACTGCCCATGCTGCCCTTGCGCGATGTGGTGGTGTTTCCGCATATGGTGATTCCCTTGTTCGTGGGCCGGCCCAAGTCGATCAAGGCCATGGAAATCGCCATGGAATCGGGCAAGCATATTTTTCTGGCGGCTCAGAAAAGCGCCGCGCAAGACGACCCCACTGCTGCTGATATCTACGAAATTGGCTGTGTGGCCAGCATTTTGCAAATGCTGAAACTGCCCGATGGCACGGTCAAAGTGCTCGTCGAGGGCTCGCAGCGGGCCAGAGTGATTGAAGTCGAAGACGAGGGCAGCTTTCTGAGCTCGCGTTGCACACCGCTCGTGCTGGAGTCGCCCCAGGGCCCTGAGGTCGAGGCCTTGCGCAGAACCATCCTGAGCCAGTTTGATCAGTTTGTGAAACTGAACAAGAAAATTCCTGCCGAGATTCTTAATAGCCTGACCAGCATTGAAGATGCTGGGCGCTTGGCCGATGCGATTGCCGCCCACCTGCCCATGAAGCTTGAGCAAAAGCAGGCGGTGCTGGAAGTGGCGCCCGTCATCGAGCGTATGGAAAAACTATTGGCCTTAATTGAGACCGAGCTTGACATCTTGCAAGTCGAAAAGCGGATTCGTGGCCGTGTGAAGCGCCAGATGGAGAAAAGCCAGCGTGAGTATTACTTGAATGAGCAGGTCAAGGCCATTCAAAAAGAGCTTGGCGAGGGCGAAGATAGCGAACTTGATGAGCTCGACAAGAAAATCAAGGCGGCCCGCATGCCCAAAGAGGCGCTGGATAAAGCCAACGCCGAGATTAAAAAGCTGCGCATGATGTCGCCCATGTCGGCCGAGGCCACGGTGGTGCGCAACTACATCGATGCCTTGGTGAACCTGCCCTGGAAGAAAAAAAGCAAGATCAACAACGATCTGGCCCATGCCGAAGAGGTGCTGGAAGCCGAGCACTATGGCCTGGAGAAGGTGAAAGAGCGCATCCTCGAATATCTCGCTGTGCAACAGCGCGTCGATAAGGTCAAGGCGCCCATTCTGTGTTTGGTGGGGCCACCCGGGGTTGGAAAAACCTCGCTGGGCCAATCAATTGCCCGCGCGACCAATCGCAAGTTTGTGCGCATGGCGCTTGGCGGCGTTCGTGACGAAGCCGAGATTCGCGGCCATCGCAAAACCTATATCGGATCCATGCCCGGAAAGGTGCTGTCGAACCTGACCAAAACCGGTGTCCGCAACCCGCTTTTTTTGTTCGATGAAGTGGACAAAATGGGTATGGATTTTCGTGGGGATCCGGCAAGCGCCTTGTTAGAGGTGCTCGATCCCGAGCAAAACCACGCATTTGTGGATCACTATGTCGAAGTCGAATATGACTTGTCCGATGTGATGTTCGTGGCCACTGCAAACTCGTTGAATATTCCGCCAGCGTTGCTCGATCGCATGGAAGTGATTCGTCTTTCGGGCTACACCGAGGAAGAGAAGATCAATATCGCCACGCGCTATCTCTTGCCCAAGCAGATCAAGCAAACAGGCTTGAAAAAAGGCGAGATCGAGGTCGAGGAATCGGCAATTCGGGAGATCATTCGCACCTACACCCGCGAGGCGGGCGTGCGGGGTCTTGAGCGCGAGATTTCCAAGATCTGCCGCAAGGTCACGCGCATGGTGCTCACCAAAAAAGCTGAGCCTCCGGTCACTGTCAACGGCGAAAACATTGAAGAATTTTTAGGCGTTCGCAAGTACACCTATGGCGTTGCCGAAAAAGAAGACCAGGTGGGCGAGGTGACCGGTTTGGCATGGACCGAGGTGGGGGGTGAGCTGCTCACCATTGAAGCGACAGTCATGCCCGGCAAGGGCCAGATCATTCGCACGGGCTCCTTGGGTGAGGTCATGAAAGAGTCGGTTGAAGCGGCCCGATCCGTGGTGCGCAGCCGTGCTCGCCGACTCGGCATTCGTGATGACCTGTTCGAAAAGAAAGACCTGCACATTCACGCGCCCGAGGGTGCAACACCCAAGGATGGGCCGAGCGCTGGCATTGCCATGACCACGGCAATGGTCTCAGCCATGACGGGCATTCCGGTTCGGGCCGATGTCGCCATGACGGGCGAGATCACCCTGCGTGGCGAGGTGCTGCAGATCGGTGGCTTGAAAGAAAAGCTGTTGGCAGCACATCGGGGTGGCATTAAAAAAGTGCTGATCCCCGATCAAAATGTGCGCGATCTTACTGAGATTCCGGTCAATGTGAAAAATGCCTTGGAGATCATTCCTGTGAAATGGATTGATCAGGTGTTGGAGCACGCGTTGTCCAAGTCACCCACACCATTGCCCGACGAAGAAGAATCGAAGGTGCCTGCAGTATCGGTTGAGCCGGGGGCTACAGAATCTCGGCCGATCACAAAGGCTTCGGACACACTGCCGCATTAAGTCTTAGACAATCGCGTTCTTGTTTTTTTATGGCTTGACACACGCGTGGATTTCAGAGTTAAATCCACGCGTTTACTTTAGTGTGTAGACATAATTAGAACAATCCCCAAGAGAGGACAGCGCGTGAACAAGACAGAAATGATTGAGCACATCGCCAAGCAGGCCGATGTCTCGAAAGCGGCCGCTGGCCGCGCACTCGACGCCGTGATTGGCGGCATCAAAACCACATTGAAAAAAGGCGGCTCTGTGACCTTGGTAGGTTTTGGCACATTTGCGGTGGGCAAGCGCGCAGCGCGCACAGGCCGCAACCCCCAGACGGGCGCTGCAATCAAGATCAAGGCGGCAAAGGTTCCCCGTTTTCGCGCGGGCAAGGCCCTGAAAGACGCGGTCAACAAGTAAGGCGTTTTCAACGCGAAAAAGGCCGGCTTGCTTGAGCCGGCCTTTTTTTTTATACTTCTTCGGTTGTCGCGCCGGGTTTATTGCGAGGCGCAAAGTGAAGCATTTGGGTGCTTAGCTCAGTTGGTAGAGCGGCGCCCTTACAAGGCGTAGGTCGGGAGTTCGACCCTCTCAGCACCCACCATAATGCTGCATTCGTTTGTTAGGAGTGGTAGTTCAGTTGGTTAGAATACCGGCCTGTCACGCCGGGGGTCGCGGGTTCGAGTCCCGTCCACTCCGCCAACCTTTTCGCTTTCAGAAAGCGCCTTTCCTATGTTCGAATCCGTTCGCCGACACCAGAAAGTCTTTCTGACTATTCTGATCCTGCTGATCATTCCATCGTTCGTGGTGGTGGGCGCATGGGATTTGATCGCGCCCGGAGGCGGGGCCAACACCGTGGCCAAGGTAGGCCGCCAAAGCATTCAGTTTTCACAGTGGGAGCGGGCCCATCAGCAGGCCGTGCGCCAGGTGCAAGAGCAGTTCGGCGGGCGCATTGACCCGTCGTTGATCGACACCAATGCATCGCGGGTGTCTACGCTAAACGATCTGGTGACCGAGCAATTGCTCATGATCTCGGCGCGCGACTTAAGAATTTATATCTCTGATCAGCAAATTCAAAAAACGATTGCCTCAATTCCGGCGGTGCAGCGAGAGGGCAAGTTCAACATGGAGGCCTACCAGCAGGCCTTGCGTGCCCAGGGTCTAACCCCCGAAGGCTTTGAGTCACAGGTGCGGGCTGAACTTGCCATGGAAGTCATTCCGTCACGGTTAGCCGCCAGCGCACTGGCGCCCCGATCGGTGGCGCGTCGGCTCGCCCAGTTATCGCAAGAGTCTCGAGTGGTGCGCTTAAAGCGTTTTGCGCTAGCCGACTATGTCTCGACGGTGCAGGTCAGCGAAGAGGAAGCCCAACAGTTTTATCAGGCTAATCCGGCGCGTTTTCAGGTTCCTGAAGAAGTTGATATTCAGGTCGTTGCGTTTTCAAAGCCTGGCACCGCCGATCAGGTGGAGCAGTTTGCAAACCTGGTGTATGAACAATCAGACACGCTAGAGCCTGCCGCCAAGGCCTTGGGCTTGCCCATTCACACCATCAATGGTCTGCGTCGCGAAGGCCCAACACAGGCGAGCCCCGCGGCATTGGCCGCAGTTGTGCGCCATCCCAAGTTGCTGGAATCGATTTTTTCCGTCGATGCGATTGCGAATCGCCGCAATACCGAATCGGTGGAAATCGCACCTGGTGTCTTGGCCAGTGCGCGGGTAATTCGCCATCGGCCTGCCGCACCGATTGCCTTTGACACGGTCAAGGCTCAAATCACCAGTCAGTTGCGCGCCCAAAAAGCCTCAGAAAAAGCCTTGGCTGCCGCTGAGACTGCCGCCCAAGGCGCAGGTGCAAAAGCGGAAGGCTTAAGCGCTCCCCGGTTAATGTCGCGCGCCGACGCACAAAAACTCGCAACGGAACTTTCGCCAGAGCTGGTCAGCGCAGTGTTTTCTGCCGATATTGCTCAGTTGCCAAAACCCTTGTCGATTGCCTCGCGCGATGGAAGCGCTTGGCTTGCCGTAATTGAGACTTCCACGGTGCCCAATGCCGATACTGCGGCAGTGCGCGAAGTCTTGGGCCGCGAATTTTCACGGCTTGAGCAAGTCAGTGTGCAAGACACGCTTGATCGTTGGATTGCCTTGCAGCGCGAAAAAATCGGCGTTAAGGTCTATGCCGATAAAGTCGCCAAATCTGCCGAGCGCTAAGCCAGTGCCGATAGCTCGGTGGTCGCACTAAATGCAGGGTGTTCAGCAAGCACCCTGGCCTGTGCATAGAGCGCGTAATTTTTTTTCATTGAGCGTGTGTAGGTCGGGTCGTAGTGCTCCACCAACAGCAGCCTGACAAGCTCAGGCCAGGCGTGTTGGTCAATTAATGCATTCCAGCGCGCAAGTCGCTCGTGCCCAACGAGTGGCACGAGTTTTTCAAGTTTTTCTTTAAGAAGATCGGTCTGGCTGAAAAAGTGCGCGTATTCCCGGCACAGAAAGTCAACCCGTTGTTCAATTGAGGGCGAAATCTCGATGCAGGGGCTTGCCCGCATGCGATCCATCAAGGCCTGCGGCACCTGAACACTGCCAATTTTTCGACTTTCCGACTCTAAAAAAACTGGGCGTTGTGGGCTCATGGCCCGAAGTGCGTGCCAGATCCGGGTCTCAAAGGCTTTTTGCGAGGGCTGCTCGCCTTCAGGCTCCGAGCCCAATAACGAGCCACGGTGATGGGCCAAGGCTTCGAGGTCTAGGACTTGGTCTCCTTGTAAGGCAAGCTTGCGCAGATACAGGCTTTTGCCAGAGCCGGTAACGCCGCAAATTACCTGATAGTGCAGGCCATGCACCAATCGCGCGAGATCTTGAATGACAAAACGCCGAAAAGCGGCATAGCCGCCTTCAAGCACCTCGGCGCGCCAGCCAATTTTTTGCAACACAATGGCCATGGAATTGCTGCGGTTTCCTCCGCGCCAGCAATAGATCAGCGGGCGCCAATGCCTGGGCTTGTCGTTTAGGGTGGTTTCGAGATGCCGGGCGATATTGCGGGCCACCAAGGCAGCCCCTAATTTTTTTGCTTCAAAAGGAGATTGTGCGTACAGCGTGCCCACTTGTGCACGCTCGGAATCGTTGAGCACCGGCAAATTGATTGCGTCGGGCAAATGATCCGCCGCCCACTCGGCAGGCGAGCGAACATCGATCACGCAATCGAAATGCGATGGCAGTGTGTAAAAGGCTTCTGGGCTCACTTGCGCAGATCGGCAAACACGCCAATGGCTCTGTGAACAGCTGGCCTGGCGCCAATCGTGTCGTACCAGCGCTTCACATGCGCAAATTCTGCAAGATCAATGCCTTGCTTGGGGTAGGAGTCGACCCAGGGCCAGGTGGCAATGTCTGCAATCGAGTAGTGCTTGCCGGCTAAAAAAGGGGTCTTGGCAAGCTGTCGATCCATGACACCATAAAGCCGTTTTGCTTCAGCCGAATAACGCTCAATGCCATAGGGCACCTTTTGCGGCGCAAACACGCGAAAGTGGTGGGCTTGCCCCAGCATGGGGCCAACACCGCCCATTTGAAACATGAGCCACTGCAGTACGCCGTATTTTTCGCGATCCGTCTTGCCCAAGAGCTTTCCAGTTTTTCCGGCCAGGTAAATCAAAATAGCGCCGGATTCGAACAGCGCAATCGGCTTTCCATCGGGGCCCTGATCATCCACAATCGCGGGGATTTTGTTGTTGGGGCTGATTTTTAAAAAATCAGGCTTGAACTGATCGCCTGCACCGATATTGATTGGCACTGCGGTGTAATCAAGACCAAGCTCTTCAAGCATGATTTGAACTTTTTTGCCGTTAGGTGTGGGCCAGGTGTACAAGGTGATCATGGGTGTGGGCTCCTTTTGGCGGCAAGCAGCTCTTCGCGGCTCACAATGAACACATTATCAATCTGTTCGGGCGATTCGATCCAGGTGGGAAACACCCCCGCAAAGCGTTGGACAAACATGGCATTGCAGGCTTCAAACTCGTGGCCAATTTCCATGACTAATACACCCTTGGGTTTGAGACGCTGGGCAGCACCTGCCACGATCTGTGCAACCAACCCCATGCCGTCCTCGTCGGCATACAGGGCCATCGCGGGTTCATGCTGAAACTCCTTGGGCATGTGTGCTGCTTTGGCGCGGGGAACATACGGCGGGTTGCAGATGATCACATCGAATTGGGTATTGGCGTCAAGCCCTTGGTAAAGATCGCTGTGCACGAGCACCACACGATCTTCAAGGCCGTAGAGGCTGATATTTTTTTGGGCCACGGCAAGCGCTGCATCGCTTAAATCAGCCGCCACCACCTGCGCGTTCGGAAACTGATCGGCCGCAATAATGGCCAGGCAGCCTGAGCCCGTACACAGATCCAGCACTGACGTCACATGGTTTGCATTCGGGACAAAGGGCGAGAGCTGGCCGAGCAGCAGCTCGGCAATAAACGAGCGCGGAATGATCACCCGAGAATCGACATAAAAGCGATAGCCTTTGAGCCAGGCGGTGCCGGTGATGTAGGCGGCCGGCAAGCGCTCAGAAATTCTTCGGGCAAACAGTGTTTCAATAGCGGCGATCTCTGTCGCACTCAATGATTGGTCTTCGATCGAATCGGGGCTATCCACCGCGAGGCCAAGCGCCTCGAGGGCAAGCCAGCGCGCTTCGTCTCGAAACTCAAGGGTGCCTTGCCCTAGGGCCAGCTTGGCAGTCTTAAAACTTTCGGCGCCCGCGTTAATGATTTCGCCCAGCGTCACGCCAGCGTCTTTCACGTCAGGCCGCTTTTAGCAAGCCAGCAATCGCGTGTTGGTAGATTCTGGCCAGCGGCTCTAGGTCGGCCACCGGAATGCGTTCATCGATTTGGTGAATGGTGTCGTTGACTGGGCCGAACTCAATGACCTCACGACAATGCTTGGCGATAAAACGGCCATCAGAGGTGCCGCCGGTGGTCGAGAGCTCGGTCTTTACCCCCGTGACTGACTCAATTGCCTGCGACACTGCATCACACAAGGTGCCAGGCTGGGTGAGATAAGGCTCACCGCCCAATGTCCATTCAATGGAGTAGTCGAGCGCGTGCTTGGCGAGCACGGCTTCAAGCCGGGATTTCAAATCGTCGGGTGAGCTTACGCTTGCGAATCGAAAATTAAACAAGGCGCGCAGCTCACCCGGAATCACATTGGTGGCGCCAGTGCCTGCATTTAAGTTTGAGACTTGCCAAGTTGTGGGCGGGAAATACACATTGCCATCATCCCAACGAATCTGGGCGAGCTCCGCCAGTGCGGGTGCAAAGCGGTGAATCGGGTTTACCGCTTGGTGGGGGTAGGCGATATGGCCTTGTTTGCCTCGAATGGTGAGCGTGCCTGAGAGCGTGCCGCGCCTTCCGTTTTTAATCATGTCACCCAATTTGCGAGTGCTTGTGGGCTCGCCAATGATGCAGTAATCGAGCAGCTCGCCGCGGTGGGCCAGTTCCCGCACCACCTGCACGGTGCCATCAATGGCGGGGCCTTCCTCGTCCGAGGTCAGCAAAAACGCAAGCCGTCCTTCAAACACCGGGTGCTCCGCAACAAATCGCTGCACGGCAACGACAAAGGCTGCAATCGAGGATTTCATGTCGGAAGCACCGCGGCCAAACAGCATGTCTTGATCAACAACCCCCGAAAACGGTGCATGAGTCCATTTGGACAATGGCCCGGGGGGCACCACATCGGTGTGTCCCGCCAGCACGAGAGTGGGGCCAGGCTTGCCGCCTTCGCGCACGGCCCACAGGTTGGTGACATCGCCAAACTTTAAAAACTCCAGCTTAAAGCCCAAGGGTTCGAGATGCTTGGCGATCAACTCGCAGCAGCCGCAATCTTGTGGCGTGACCGATTCACGCTGAATCAAGGCTTGTGCAAGTTCAAGCGTTGGAGATTGAGTGGCAGCGTTCGACATGGTGGCTCGTTTAGTTAAACAGGCTTTCATACAGTGGCGCAGAAAACCCCACTGACATTTTTTCTCCAAACTCTAATACCGGCCGCTTGATCACCAAGGGGTGGGCCAGCATGAGCTCAATGGCCGAATGCTGATCCACAATCTTGGCGCGCACAAGGGGGTCGAGGCTGCGCCAGGTCATGCCGCGCCGGTTAACCAGCGAATCCCAGGGAATGCGGGCAAGCCAGCGATCGAGCAGGGCAGGATCAAGGCGTTGCGCACGCAAATCGATCAGCTCGGCGTCGCGGCCATGCGCTTTGAGCCAAGCGCGTGCGGCTCGAACCTGATCGCAGTTCGGAATGCCGTAGAGACGAATTTTTTCAGCAGTAGTGGGCATTAATCACGCAGCAGTTCGTTAATACCGGTCTTGGCACGGGTTTGGGCATCGACCCGCTTGACAATTACAGCGCAGTTCAAGCTGTAGCGGCCATCGGCAGAGGGTAAGCTTCCCGGCACCACCACGGCGCCGGCGGGCACACGGCCGTACATGATTTCGCCGGTTTGACGATCAAAGATCTTGGTCGATTGGCCAATGAACACACCCATTGACAGCACGGCGTTGTCCTCAACGATCACGCCTTCTACCACTTCAGAGCGCGCGCCAATAAAGCAGTTATCACCAATGATGGTGGGGTTGGCCTGCAAGGGCTCCAACACGCCGCCAATGCCAACACCGCCCGATAGATGCACATTTTTTCCGATCTGCGCACAAGAGCCGACTGTGGCCCAAGTGTCGACCATACTGCCTTCATCAACATAGGCCCCGATGTTCACATAGGAAGGCATGAGCACCACATTTTTTCCAATGAAGGCGCCGCGTCGTGCAGTCGCAGGCGGTACGACTCGAAACCCACCGGCTTTAAAGTCTTCTTCAGAGTAGCTTGCGAACTTGGTGTCGACCTTATCAAAGTAGCGCAACGCGCCGGATTGCACGGGGGTGTTATCGCGCAGACGAAAGCTCAGCAACACCGCTTTTTTGATCCACTGGTGAGTGACCCAGTCGCCATTGATTTTTTCTGCGACACGAAGCTGGCCTTTATCAAGCGCCTCGATGACGGTCTCAACGGCACTGCGCACATCTTGTGGTGCCGAAGCGGGAGAAAACTGGGTGCGCTCTTCCCAGGCCGCTTCGAGCAGCTTGATGAGCGGCTGGTGTTGTGCAGTGATGAGGGACATACAGATTTCCTTTCAGGGATAGTGTCAGGCACGGTGCCGGCGAGGTGCCTGACACCTAGCGGGTTGTTGGTTTTTCGTGCTCAAAGCTGGGCAGGTCGACCTTTGGCGCGGGCTTCCAGGATTTCGCGCGGTGCTCGGCAACGACCGTGGTGAAAATTCCGCCGCGCACATACCAGCGGGCCGTCAGTCGCATAAAGCGTGGCCGGGTCGCAGCAACCATGTCATTCAAGATTGTGTTGGTCACCGCCTCGTGAAACGCGCCCTCGTTTCGGTAAGACCACATGTACAGCTTTAACGCCTTGAGTTCGAGGTTTTTCTTTTCGGGAATGTAATCCACCGTGAGATGTGCAAAGTCGGGCTGGCCAGTGAGCGGACACAGGCAGGTGAACTCGGGAATTTCGATGTGCACGACATAGTCGCGAGCGGGTTCCGGATTGGGGAAAGTCTCGAGTTTTTTGCTGGGCTTCGAAGGCATGGCTCGGCGGCTCTTTACTAACAGAAGATAGAGGGAAAAGGCAGCATGTTCGGCGAAAATAGCCAGAAAACGCTTCTAAATGGGCCCGGAAGGCTAGACCGAACCGGGTGCTATTATAGCCCGTGTCATCAAGCTGCCCTGCGGGGTGGCCGTGTTCAATACTTTCTTTTTGAAGCGGTTCGCGGTGCGACTCTCATACCTAAAACTTTCTGGCTTTAAATCCTTCGTAGACCCCACGACCCTGCATTTTCCGGGTGCCTTGGTGGGGATTGTGGGCCCCAATGGCTGCGGCAAGTCCAATGTGATTGATGCGGTGCGATGGGTGCTGGGTGAATCCCGAGCCTCGGAGCTGCGTGGCGAGTCCATGCAAGATGTGATTTTTAGCGGCTCAGGCACGCGCAAACCCTCGGGCCGAGCAAGCGTTGAGCTGGTGTTTGAAAACACCGAAGGACGCATTGCCGGGCCGTGGGGCCAATACGCCGAAATCGCAGTCAAGCGAATCCTCACGCGCGATGGCCAATCAACGTATTGGATCAACAACCAGGCCGTGCGCCGAAAAGATGTCTATGACCTGTTCATGGGCACGGGCTTGGGGCCAAGGGCCTACGCCATTATTGGCCAGGGCATGATTTCTCGTGTCATTGAGTCGCGTCCTGAAGAGCTGCGCGTGTTTTTGGAAGAGGCGGCTGGTGTTTCAAAGTATCGCGAGCGTCGCAAGGAAACCGAGGGTCGATTGTCAGATGCTCGTGAAAACCTGGCGCGCATTGAAGATATTCGGCTTGAGCTCGAAGGCCAGATTGGTCGGCTTGAGCAGCAGGCAGAGCTTGCGAAGTCGTATTCAGAGCTCGCCGCGCGTCGCGATGAGCGGCAGCGCTGGCTGTGGTTTGTGCGCCGTGAAGAGTTTGTCACCACCTTAGAAAAGCTCAGCGGCCAGCGACGAGAAGCCGAGCTTCAAATTGAATCTCAAACTGCGGCGTTGCGCGCGCTTGAGCTTGAGCTTGAGCAGACTCGCACGGGTTATCACGAGGCGTCAGACGCGGTGCACGATGCCCAGCAGGCACTGTATGAGACCAATTCAAAAATTGCAGAAATTGAAAGCGAGCAACGCCGGCTTCGTGACAATCGTGACCGTGCGATTGCTTCGAAAGAACAGGCGGGTGCCGCGATTGAGCTTGAGACTTTGGCCCAGCAGGAGGGCGAATCAAAAAAGATCGCCGAGCACGAAGCGTTGGCGGTCATTGAAGCAGCCTTGGCGGAAAAGCGCCAGGATCTTGAGCGTATTGCCCAGACCATGGCACCGCTTGAGCAAACCTTGGCGTCTCGCAATGAATCCTTGTCGGCGGCTCAGGCCGATGTTGCGGCCGCTCAGGCTGAATTGCGTGCATTGACCGAGCGTCAATCAGACCTTGCGGCGCGCATTCGCAAAGTGGAGCAGCGCATTGAAGAGCAAGAGCGTGAGCGCATGTCACTTGAGCGTGTTGACCCCAGTGCCAAGTCGCTGATTGCATCACAACGAAAAGAAGCCTTGGAGGCTAGTGAACAGGCCGCAGGCCAGCTTCGTGCAGCCGAGCAGGCGATCGAAAAAGCCAGCACTGATCGTGACCGTGCCGCTGAAGAGGCCCGCCAGGCACGCGAGGCCTTGGCCAGTCTTCAGGCACAGTCCGATGCACTGAAAAGTCTGCAGGCTCAGGTCGAAGCCAGAGATGGATTACGGCCTTGGCTATCACGCCAAGGCATTGGCGCAGATGCACAGCTTTGGCAGCGCGTCAAAATTCGTGATGGTTGGCAAACCGCAGTCGAGGCGGCGCTTGCTGATCGATTGAGCGCTGTAGAAGTCGCCTCCATGGATCGAGCCGCTGAGTTGGCCAACGATTTGCCACCGGCAAGGCTCACCGTGTTTTCGGCACAGGCCGCTGCGACAAGTGCAATTGATTCAAACAGCCTGGCCCAGCAAGTCGAGGGCCAGGGCCAGGCGGCCGATGTCGCCCGCGCGTGGCTCTCAGAATTCCGTTGTGCGGCAAGCCTCAATGAAGCCATTGCCATGGCGCAGTCGCAAGGCGGCAGCTGGATTACGCGCGAGGGCCATTTGGCCAGCGCTGGGCTAGTGCGTTTTTATGCAGCCGAAGATCAACAAGCCGGTGTTTTGGCCCGTAAGGCAAAAATTGAATCGCTCGAGGTTGCCTTGCGTGCGCAACACCTGATTGTGGAAGAGACGGGTCTTGCACTGTCGCGAAACGAGCAGGCAGTGCAAGAGTCCAAGCAGGCATTGGCGGCCTTGCGTGATCGCGCACAGTCCACACAATCGCGGGCTCACGAGCTTGAGCTGGCCGAGCTTCGCTTGGATGAAAAAATTCAGCGCATTGAAAGCCGCGATTCCTCGTTAGAGGCGGCATTGTCTGCACTTCGCATTGAGGCCTCGGAATTAAAAGCGCAGCATGAAGGCAATGAGCGCAGCCTGGAAGAGGCCCAACTGCGGCTCACGGGCCAGGCGCAAGAAGCCGAGCGGCAAAAAGAGCTGCAAGAAAGCCATGCCCTGGAAGTGCAACTGGCCCGCTCTCAAATGTCGCAAATGGAGCGCGAGCTTCAAGACACCTTGATGAACCAGCGTTTGGGCCAAGAGCGTGTGCGGGGTATTGACGAGCGCATGGCCGAGTCGGTGCGTCGTTGCAACGAGGCGCGTGAGCGGCTTGAGGCGGCACAGCGTGAGCTCGATGATATTCAGCACGCGCTTGATTCCAGCGATGTGCAGCCTTTGTTGGCCGAGCGTTTAGAGCGCGAGGCCGCGGTTGCCAAAATTCGTGAGCGGGCCGATCAGCTGGGCCAGTCAGTGCGTGCCCAAGAAGAAAAACGCATGGAGCTGCAGCGAAGCCTGGAGCCCTTGCGCGCTGCGGTTGCCCAGGCCGATGCCGATTGCGCTGGCGCGCGTGTGGGCATTGAGCAAATTGATGAGCAACTGCAAGATAAAGGCATTGAGCCCGGCGCGATCTCTGAAGAGCTCGCCACGGCCTTTCCCGATCGCAAGTGGCCACGCCCGGGTGCCTTGCACTCCGAAGTGCAAAAGCTCAACAAGGAAATCGAGGCCATGGGCCCAGTGAACCTTGCAGCGCTTTCCGAGCTTGAGCAGTCCCGCGAGCGCAAGCAGTTCCTGGATTCGCAGGCTGCCGATTTGCTCTCGGCCGTTGAGACCCTGGAAGATGCCATCCGCAAGATCGACCGAGAAACGCGCTCGCTGTTGCAAGAGACGTTCGACACCGTGAACAAAAATTTTGGCGAGCTCTTCCCGCGGCTCTTTGGTGGCGGCGAGGCCAAGCTGGTGATGACCGGCGAAGAGATTTTGGATTGCGGTGTGCAGGTCATGGCCCAGCCGCCCGGCAAGCGCAATACATCGATTCATTTGCTCTCGGGCGGTGAAAAGGCGCTGACGGCCACTGCGCTGGTGTTTGCGCTGTTTCAGCTCAACCCGGCACCATTTTGTCTGCTCGATGAGGTGGATGCGCCGCTGGATGACCCCAACACCGAGCGTTTTTGCAACCTGGTGCGTCACATGTCATCGTCGACCCAGTTTGTGTTCATTACGCACAACAAAATCGCGATGGAGATGGCCCAGCACCTCATGGGCGTGACCATGCAAGAGCAGGGCGTCTCGCGCATTGTGGCGGTGGATCTTGATGTTGCGAGCGCTCTGACACAGGAGGCGGCGTGACCGAGTTGCAGGTTGCGATTGTTGCCGGCGCAGCGATTGTTTTGGTGTGGGTGCTGTTTGCGAACTTTCGGGATCAACGCGGTGCAAACAAAGCGGTAGAAAACACGGCGCCAACGCTGGTTGAGGAGCCCGTGTTGCGGGTTGCTTCCGAGCGCACCCAGGAAGGTGAAATTCCTAGCGAGTTTTCCGAGTCGATCGCACGCTTGACCTGGCAAGAACCTATCGTTACCAGCCGCATTGAAGCCGAGCTGCGCGGGGTTCGCCGGGTTGGGTCCAAGCCCTTGCTGTTTGGTTGGATCGCATCGCCCGGCGAAGAGCCCCAGCCACAACCAACTGCCGAGCGAATTTCTGCACTGCAAATCGGTGTGTTGCTCGCAACCCGCAGCGGGCCGCTGCACGCCATGGAATACACCGAGTGGCAAGCGCTTGCCACGCGATTGGCCACAAGCTTGGGTGCGCAGCTTGTTTTGCCAGAGATGTCCGAGGTGCTCTCGCGTGCGCGTGCCCTTGATCAGCTGTGTGCGTCGGTCGATGCCCAGTTGTCACTGGCCATTCGTGCCGAGCAGGTGCTTTCGGTCGATGCCATCGCCCACGCAGCTCGTCTTGCGGGCTTAGAGCAACGCGGCGAGTCGCGCTTTGCCATGGGCGGGCTCACGCAACAGCGTTTTTCAGTGTTTCCCGGCGATACCGGTGACACCTTGGTGTTATTGCTCGATGTGCCGCGCACCACCGAGCCGCGCTTGGCGTTTGAGGAAATGGTGCGCGTTGGCCAGTCAATGGCATTGGCCCTCTCGGCCCGACTATCCGATGACTCTGGCCGAAGCCTAAGCCCGAAAGATTTTGAATTGATTGCAGATCAGGTGGCTGCAAAGGCCCAACAGCTGCGGCAATCTGGAATTGAGCCTGGCTCAGCCATGGCCTTGCGTCTGTTTCTGTAAACAGTGCCGAACCCTTCGGAAACCATCGAGCGAATTCTTAAGTTGCGCGCCGAGGTGCTAAGCCATCAGCGCGCCTATCATCAGCTCGATGCGCCGGTGATTTCCGATGCGCAATACGATGCCTTGGTGCGCGAGCTTGAGGCGCTTGAATCGGCTAACCCTGGCCTGGTGCCCGGGCCCTCGCCAGTCGATCAGGTCGGGTTTTCTGCCAAGCGCGAATTCGCAGAGGTGCAGCACCGCGTGCCCATGCTCTCGCTCAACAATGCGTTTGAGCAAGCCGATGTCGAGCAATTTGTGTCCCGTTTATCTCAGCTGCTTGGCCTTGATGCCGATTCAAGCGAATTGCGTTTTAGCGCGGAGCTTAAATTCGATGGTATTGCCGTAAGCCTGCGTTATGAATCAGGTCGCTTGGTGCAGGCGGCTACCCGTGGCGACGGCTCGGTGGGTGAGGACATTACGGTCAATGCTCGCGTGATCCGATCTATTCCGAGGCAGCTGTCCGGCGCGGGTGTTCCCCAAGTGCTGGAAGTGCGTGGCGAAGTGCTGATGACGAAAAAAGATTTTGCTTCGCTCAACGAAACCCAAGCGCAAGCGGGCGAGAAAGTGTTCGTGAACCCACGCAATGCGGCAGCAGGCAGTCTTCGGCAATTGGATTGCGCAGTGACTGCGAAACGGCCGCTCACTTTTTTTGCCTATGGCACGGGCGAGGTGATCGACATCAATGGCGATACGAACCGCCTAAAAACCCATAGCGATTGGCTCAATCAACTGAGCGCCTGGGGCTTGCCCTTGAGCGATTTACGAGAAGGTGGTTTGAGTCGTCAGGGCATGCTGCAGTTTTATGAGCGTGTGCTGCAGCAGCGGGCAACACTTCCCTTTGAAATTGATGGTGTGGTCTACAAGCTAGAGTCGCTGCGTTTGCAACAAAAAGCAGGCTTTGTGTCACGGGCCCCGCGGTTTGCCCTTGCCCATAAATTTCCTGCCGAAGAGGCCAGCACCAAGCTTTTGGAGATTCAAGTCCAGGTTGGCCGCACCGGGGCCTTAACCCCCGTGGCCAAGCTTGAGCCAGTGTTTGTGGGCGGGGTCACAGTGACCAATGCCACCTTGCACAATGAAGATGAAATTCGTCGCAAAGACTTAATGATTGGCGATACGGTGTGGATTCGGCGTGCCGGCGATGTGATCCCTGAAGTGTTGGGGCCCGTGGTGTCGCTGCGGCCCAGCACTGCAAAGGCCTTTGTCATGCCGCGGACCTGCCCCGTGTGTGGCTCGCCGGCAGTCAAAGAAGAGGGCGAGGCGGTGAGCCGCTGTCCTGCGGGGCTGTCGTGCAGCGCCCAACGCAAGCAGGCGTTTTTGCATTTCGCCCAGCGCAAGGCCATGGATATTGAGGGCCTGGGCGAAAAAATTGTGGATCAATTGGTGGATCAAGGCTTGGTGCGCACACCCGCTGATTTGTATTCCCTGGGCGTGGATCAGCTGGCGGCGCTCGAGCGCATGGGCAAAAAGTCAGCGCACAATTTGCTGAATCAGATCGAGCGCTCGCGCTCCGCGAGTTTGTCGCGCTTTATTTATGCCTTGGGCATACGGCATGTGGGTGAACGAACCGCCCGAGATTTGGCATTGCATTTCGGTTCTGTTGACGCGTTGCGGGCAGCATCGCTTGAAGTGTTAATGCAAGCGCCCGATGTCGGTCCGGTGGTGGCTGCGTCGATTCGCACATTTTTTGATCACTCAGACCAGCAGGCAATTGTCGATGGCCTGCTTGGCGCGATTCAAATTGATCGGCTTGATGATCGGCCTGCGGTTGCTCCGGGTTCGGGCACGGTGCCTGACACCTTGCCGTTTTCGGGCATGACGGTGGTGCTCACCGGTACGCTGTCTTCCATGTCGCGCGATGCGGCGTCGGCGCTGATTGAGGCATTGGGTGGAAAAACCAGTGGCTCCGTTTCAACAAAAACGTCGATCGTGTTGGCGGGCGAAGCAGCGGGCAGCAAACTTGAAAAAGCGCAACAGCTGGGTATTCAGGTCATGACCGAAGAGGAGTTCTTGGCGCTCACAGCGCCGTTTCGAGTAAAGTGACGCTATGAGTAAGTTTTCTGGAAAAGTCCGCAAAGCCGTCTTTCCTGTCGCTGGCTTGGGCACGCGTTTTCTTCCCGCGACCAAGGCAAGCCCCAAAGAAATGCTGCCGGTCGTCGATAAACCGCTGATTCAATACGCCGTGGAAGAGGCCGCAGCCGCAGGCATTACCGACATGATTTTTATCACGGGTCGAAGCAAGCGGGCCATTGAAGATCACTTCGATAAAGCCTATGAATTGGAAAGTGAGCTCGAAGCGAAGAACAAACACGAGCTCTTGGCGGTGGTCCGCAGCGTTGCGCCGGCGAGCATTAACTGCATTTACATTCGCCAGCCCGAAGCCTTGGGCTTGGGCCATGCGGTGCTGTGTGCCGAGCCGGTGGTGGGCGATGAGCCCTTTGCGATTTTGCTCGCCGATGATTTGATGGATGCCGGAACCCGTGGCAAAGCCGTGATGCGTCAAATGACCGATCTGTTTGAAAAACACCATGCCAGTGTGATTGCAGTCGAAGAGGTACCGCGTGAAGACACGAACAAGTACGGCATTGTCAGTGCATCGCCTTGGGGTGAGCGCACCGAGCGAATCACTGCGATTGTTGAAAAGCCTAAGCCCGAAGTGGCACCCTCGACGTCGGCGGTGGTGGGCCGTTATTTGTTGACGCCTAGAATTTTCGATCTGATTCGCGCCCAGCCGCCGGGGGCTGGCGGCGAGATTCAGTTGACCGATGCGATTGCCAAGCTGCTTGCCGAAGAGCCGGTTCTGGCTTATCGGTTTGAAGGCCGGCGTTTTGATTGTGGCTCGAAGCTGGGGTATTTGCAGGCCTCGGTGACATTGGCAAAACGGCATCCCGAGGTTGGAGAGGAGTTTTCTAAGTGGATTGCCACGTCGCCGCTAGGCGGCGACTCGCAATGACGCTTTATCGCCGTGGCGATCCACCCCTAAGCCGCCAGCACCTTTAACAAGTCTTTTTCTAACTGAATCAGCTTGCGGTGCTCGTCGAGCCCGCCACCTTCAATCAAAAAGGTGTCCTCGGCACGCTCACCCAGCGTCATCACCCGGGCGGTTTGCAGGCTCACCTCGTGCGCGACCAAGGTTTTGGCAATCGAATACAGCAAACCCGAGCGATCGGCGGCGGTCACGGTTAAGACATGAAACTGCCCGCGCGAGTCGGGGCGCAAATCTACCGTGGGCGGAATTGGAAAATATTTCGACTGTCGTGAGACCCTTCCACGCACTGGCTCAGGAAGCACTGCTTGCGATTGCAGGGCCTTGGCAAGGCCGGCTTCAACCAGATTAGCCATCTCACGCTGGTAGTCGTGGAACAAACGATGATCCACCAAAAAAGTATCCATGGCGTAACCGGTCGAGGTGGTGTGCACTTTCGCATCAAGCACGCTTAAGTTTTGGGCATCAAAGTAAGCGCAAATGCGCGCAAACAAATCGGGCTTATCGGGCTGATAAACCACGACTTGCAAGCCTGCCTCATCGGGAGAAAGCCGGGCGATCACCGCAGGCAGTTGCGTCGCATCGCGCGAGGCCAACATACGCGCATGCCATTCCATTTCGCTGGGCTCATGGCGAAGGAAATATTGCAGCTCTAAAGTCTTCCAGAATTCCTGCGCAGGCTTGGGGTCCAACCCGCGCAAGCGCAAAAGCCGCCCGGCCTCTTGGGTTTTGACATGAAAGGTGTCTTGTGGAAATTCAAGCGGCGTTTTCTTTTTCAGGCCTTGAACGGAGAGCAGCGTCATGGTCTTGTGATACAGCTCATCTAACAGCCGCGCCTTCCAGGCATTCCAGACTTTGGGGCTGGTGCCACGAATATCGGCAACCGTGAGCAAGTACAAAGCCGTGAGCCGATGTGGGGTGCGCACGAGCTGTGCGAACTGGCGAATGGTGTCGGGGTCGGCAAGGTCTTGTTTTTGCGCCACCGATGACATGGTCAAGTGGTGCTCCACCAGAAATGACAGCAGCGTGCGCGTGTCGTCATCAAGCCCATAGTCTTTCGCAAATCGGCGCACTTCACGCTTGCCCAGCTCAGAGTGATCGCCCCCGCGGCCTTTGGCGATGTCATGAAATAGTGCGGCGATATACAGCACCCACGGCCATTTGAATTCGGCCATCAGCTGGCTGCAGGCAGGAAACTCATGGGCGTGCTCATCCATGGTGAGGCGGCGCAGGTTACGAATGACTTGCAAAATATGCTGATCCACCGTGTAGACATGAAACAAATCGTGCTGCATCTGGCCCACAATGCGCCGAAACACGGGCAGCATGCGGCCCATGACACCCAGGTCATTCATGAGCCGCAGGCCATGCACAATGCCTTGCGGCTGTTTAAACATTTTCAGAAACAGTGCGCGGTGATTCAGATCGCTCCTGAATTTCGCATCAATGCGATCGCGGTGATTCCAGATCGCCCGAATGGTTTGGGGCGACATGCCGCGCAGCTCCGAGTGCTGCTGAAGCGTTAAAAACGCCCGCAAAATACTCGCGGGGCTTTTTTCAAACAGATTCGGATCGCGCACATCGAGCAGGCCGTAGACCTCTTGAAATTCGTCATTGATGATTCGGGGCTGTGCGTTGGCAGGCAGCGAAGCCGAGGGAAAGAGCTTGGGCTCAAGGTTGGCCAGCAGCATTGAGCTAATCTGCAGCACGGCTTTCGCCGATCGGTAATAGCTTTGCATGAGCACTTCGCTGGCGCGGCGGTTCTCTTTTGGCGCAATGTCCAGGCGCTTGGCCACCGCATTTTGTAAATCAAACACCAGCCGGTCTTCGCGTCGTGCGGCTGCAAGGTGTAAGTGGCCGCGAATTTGCAGCAGTTTTTTCTGAGCGCGTGTGAGCTCGCGGGCTTCGGCCTGCGTGATCAGGTTTAGCCGGGCCAGGTCTTGCCAGCGCGGGCTTAGGCCATAGGCCGTGGTGACCCAGCGCAGCACCTGCAAATCGCGTAAGCCCCCAGGGCTTTCTTTGCAATTGGGCTCGAGGCTATAGGGTGTGTCTTGGTGCCGTGCATGCCGCTGCTGCATTTCCAGCAATTTGCTTTGCGCAAAATCGGCCACCTGAATTTCCCGGGCCCAGGCTTTTTTTAACGAGTTCACCAGCTGCGTGGGTCCGGCGATAGTGCGCGCCTCAAGCAAGGCCGTGGCAATGCTCACATCGTGGCGCGACAGCTCCATGCACTCCGATACCGATCGAATGCTGTGCCCGACTTCCAGCCCAATGTCCCACAAGGCGGTGACCAGCGCTTCGGCAGGCTGGGCAATGTCGGCATCCCGATAGCCTTCGGGCATGAGCACCAGCAGGTCAATGTCGGAATAGGGCGCTAGTTCGCCACGGCCATAGCCGCCCACGGCCACCAAGGCAGCACCAGGCAAGTGATGGATTGACCATAGCTGGGCGAGTGCACGATCAACAATGTGGGCATGCTCGCGAAGCAAGGCTTCCGGGTTTGCCTTTGGAGTCCAACGATCGAAGTGGGCCTTGCGGGCCTGCTTGAGCTCTTGCCGAATGGCCTCAATGCTGGGCGCAGCGCTCACGGTCCGGGCTTCCTTCCGAGACAGTCAACACTTCATAGCCTGTTTGCGTGACCAGCACAGTGTGTTCCCACTGGGCCGACAAGCTGTGGTCTTTGGTGACGATGGTCCAGCCATCGGCCAGCTCGCGAATTTCGGGCCGGCCTGCATTGATCATGGGCTCAATCGTGAAGGTCATGCCGGCTTTGAGCTCTACGCCGGTGCCGGGCCGCCCGTAGTGCAGCACTTGCGGCTCTTCGTGAAAGCCTTTGCCAATGCCGTGGCCGCAGAATTCCCGAACGACGGAGTAGCCATGAGATTCGGCGAACTTCTGGATGGCCGAGCCAATATCGCCGAGCCGCTTTCCGGGAGCGACCTGGGAAATGCCGGCCCACATGGCCTCGCGGGTCAGCTCGCACAGGCGCCTGGCGGCAATCGAGGGCTCGCCAACCACAAACATGCGGCTGGTGTCGCCGTGATAGCCGTCTTTAATGACGGTAATGTCGAGGTTCACAATGTCCCCGTTTTTAAGCACCCGATCGCCAGGAACGCCGTGGCAGACCTGGTGATTGATCGAGGTGCAAATCGACTTGGGGTAGGGCTTATAGCCCGGGGGGCAATAGTTCAGGGGGGCGGGGATCGTGCCCTGAACCTTGACCATGTAATCGTGGCAGAGCCTGTCGAGCTCGCCGGTTGTGACCCCGGCTTTGACAAAGGGGGTGATGTAATCCAGCACCTCGGAGGCGAGCCTGCCCGCGACCCGCATGGCGGCGATATCTTGCTCGGATTTGATGATGATCGACATAAGACGCTAGAATACCGAGTTGCCAGAAATCTTTGATTAATAAAAGGTTTTTGGGATTTTAACCCGAAGCATTCGAAGCAAGGGTGCCTGTGGGGCTGTTGCCTGCAGACCTTTCGAGTGCCGAGTCCAACCCTTGCAAGGAGAAAACATGTCTGTATCAATGCGTGAAATGCTGGAAGCCGGCGTGCACTTTGGCCACCAAACCCGCTTCTGGAACCCCAAAATGGCCCCGTATATTTTCGGCCATCGCAACAAAATCCACATCATTAACCTTGAGCACACGGTCTCCCATCTGGGCGATGCGCTCAAGTTCATCAAGCAGCTGTCTCAGCGTCGTGGCACGGTTCTCTTTGTGGGCACCAAGCGCCAGTCGCGCGAAATCATTGCCGAAGAAGCCGGCCGCGCAGGCCAGCCCTATGTTGACCAGCGTTGGCTGGGCGGCATGCTCACCAATTTCAAAACGGTCAAGACTTCCATCAAGCGTTTAAAAGATATGGAAACCGTGGTGGCTGAAGGCGGCCTTGAGCGCATGAGCAAAAAAGAAGCCCTGTCGTTTGGCCGTGAGCTTGAAAAACTCAACAAGACCCTCGGCGGCATCAAGGACATGGCGGGCCTGCCCGATGCATTGTTTGTAGTCGATGTCGGATATCACAAGATCGCCGTGCAAGAGGCCAACAAGCTGGGCATTCCCGTGGTCGCTGTGGTCGATACCAATCACTCGCCCGAGGGCGTGGACTATGTCATCCCCGGCAACGACGACGCGAGCCGTGCCGTCAAGCTTTATGCCCGTGCAGTGGCCGACGCCATTTTGGATGGCCGCGCCAATGCGGTGGCCGATGTCGTCGCCGCGATTCGCAGCGAAGGCGATGAAGAGTTTGTAGAGGTTGAGGAAGGGGCCTGATTGCCACGCCCTTCGGGCTCGCAATGACGAGTAGAGGGCTCGCAATAATGAGGTTCTAGGCCGAGGCAGTT
>CAYTWR010000009.1:37859-58916 GCA_964442225.1 uncultured Burkholderiaceae bacterium
GCTCGCAATGACGAGTAGAGGGCTCGCAATAATGAGGTTCTAGGCCGAGGCAGTTATCGGCCTTTTTTATACCGTCATCGCGAGGAGCCGCTTTGCGGCGACGTGGCGATCTACGGTTGAGCAATTAACAGAAACAGGAGAAACACAATGGCGGAAATTACCGCAGCAATGGTGAAAGAGCTTCGTGAAAAAACCGATGCTCCCATGATGGAATGCAAGAAAGCGCTTGCTGAAGCCAATGGCGATATGGCCAAGGCCGAAGAAGTGCTGCGTGTCAAGCTGGGCAGCAAGGCCAGCAAGGCTGCTGCCCGCATTACCGCCGAGGGCATTGTGGCCCTGCATGTTGCGGGCAACAAGGCGGCCATGGTGGAAGTGAACTGCGAAACCGATTTCGTTGCGAAAAACGATGACTTTCTGGCCTTTAGCAACGACATCGCCAAAATGGTCTGCGCTGGTGGCATTGCCTCGGTAGAGGAACTGGCCAACAAGCCCATGGGCGGCGGCACGGTCGAGTCCGTACGCACCGCCTTGGTGGGCAAGATTGGCGAGAACCTGTCGGTGCGTCGCTTTTCGCTTGTTCAAGCCAAGGGCAAGCTGTATTCCTACATTCACGGCGGTGCCAAGATCGGTGTGCTCGTCGACTTGGTGGGCGGCGACGATCAATTGGGCCGCGATCTGGCCATGCACATTGCTGCGTCCAAGCCCAAAGCGCTTGATGCCTCCGGCGTTGATGCTGCCTTGATAGAAACCGAGCGTCGTATCGCCACTGAAAAAGCAGCCGAGTCGGGCAAGCCTGCCGATATCGTTGCCAAAATGGTCGAAGGCACCGTGCAAAAGTTTCTGAAAGAAGTCACGTTGCTTGGCCAAGTGTTTGTGAAAGCCGAAGATGGCAAGCAGACCATTGAGCAGCTGCTGAAATCGAAAGGGGCATCGATCGCTTCGTTTGTTATTTACATTGTGGGCGAGGGCATCGAGAAAAAAGTCACCGACTTTGCTGCAGAAGTTGCCGCACAGCAGGCGGCTGCGAGGGCTGCGTGACCATTCAACGAATTCTGCTCAAGCTTTCGGGCGAGGCTCTCATGGGCAGCGACCCCTATGGCATTAATCGCGAAACGATCGATGGCATCGTGAAAGAAATCGCAGAAGTCACCGCCATGGGCGTAGAAACCGCAGTAGTCATTGGCGGGGGCAATATCTTTCGTGGTGTTGCCTTGGGTGCCTCGGGCATGGATCGCGCCACCGCCGATTACATGGGCATGATTGCGACAGTCATGAATGCCTTGGCCTTGCAAGATGCCATGCGCAGGGCAGGTTTGACGGCGCGCGTACAGTCGGCCTTGCGCATTGACCAGGTCGTTGAGCCGTATATTCGGCCCAAAGCGATTCGTTATCTCGAAGAAGGCAAGATCGTGATCTTTGCGGCGGGCACGGGCAATCCGTTTTTCACGACCGACACCGCCGCCGCCTTGCGTGGCGCCGAGATCGGGGCCCAGGTGGTGCTCAAAGCCACCAAGGTCGATGGTGTGTACAACGCCGATCCCGCGAAAGAGCCCGCAGCCAAGCGCTATGACCAACTCAGTTTTGATGAGGCGATCTCGAAAAACCTGAAGGTCATGGACGCCACGGCATTTGCCCTTTGCCGTGACCAAAAGCTGCCCATACGCGTGTTTAGCATTTTCAAAAAGGGTGCATTGGCCCGCGTGGTCAAAGGCGAGCCGGAAGGCACCCTGGTTCACGTTTAATCGATTTAATCTTTAAGAGCTTGACATGAGCACAGTGCAAGAAATTCGCAGCCAGGCCGAACAAAAAATGCTGCGCACGATTGAAAACTTTAAAAACAGTTTGACCAAGGTGCGCACCGGTCGCGCCCACATTGGGCTGATGGACCATATCCAGGTCGACTATTACGGCAACCTAACGCCGCTTAATCAGGTGGCCAATGTCACCTTGATCGACAGTCGCACCATTGGTGTGCAGCCTTGGGAAAAGAAAATGGTGGCCGTGGTCGAAAAGGCCATTCGCGAATCAGATTTGGGGCTCAACCCCGCCACCTCGGGTGATTTGATCCGTGTGCCCATGCCCGCATTGACCGAAGAGCGCCGCCGAGAGCTCACCAAGGTGGTCAAGCATGAAGGCGAAGATGCCAAAGTAGCCATTCGCAATATTCGGCGCGAAGCCAATGAATCGCTAAAAAAGCTGGTCAAAGACAAGGCGATCTCGGAAGATGATGAGCGTCGCGGCCAGGATGACAGCCAAAAGCTCACCGACAAGTTTATTTCTGAAATTGATAAACTATTGATACAAAAAGAATCCGAGATCATGACGGTCTAACATGACTGAAACACCCCACCAAAGCTCAACGCTTGTTATCCCCAAGGTCAGCGATGTGCCCCAGCACATCGCGGTGATCATGGATGGCAATGGCCGTTGGGCCAATGCCCGCAAAATGCCGCGAATGGTGGGCCATGAGCGCGGGGTGGCGGCCTTGCGCACGGCTGTCGAAGCCTGCATGCGCCAAGGGGTGCGTTATCTCACGGTATTTGCGTTTAGCTCCGAAAACTGGCGCCGGCCTGAAGAAGAAGTCTCGTTTCTGATGAAGCTCTTTTTCAAGGCCTTAGAAAAAGAAGTGCGTCAGCTCAAGGCCAATGGCGTGCGGCTGCGCATTATTGGTGATCGCTCGGCGTTTAGTGTGCCGCTTCGGCAAGCCATTGATCGCGCGGAAGCCGCCACTGCGGCCAACGATCTTTTTCACCTGACGGTGGCCGCCAACTATGGTGGCCGCTGGGATATTTTGCAGGCCACTCGTCAAATGCTCGATCAGCATCCCGAGCTTGCACAGCCGGGTGCGGTCATTTCCGAAGAAATGCTTGCCCCCTATCTGTCGATGGCGTATGCGCCTGAACCCGATTTGTTTATTCGTACCGGCGGCGAAGAGCGCATTAGCAACTTCCTGATTTGGCAGTGTGCTTACACCGAGTTTTATTTTACGCAGGCGTATTGGCCAGATTTCGATGAAGCGGCGCTGCTGCAAGCGATCGACTCCTATCGCCAACGCGAGCGGCGTTTTGGCCGAACTTCTGCCCAGCTCGCCCAATGCTCGGCACCCGTGTCCTGACGGCAGCCGTTGCGCTGATCATTTTGATTGGCGCAGCGTTCGTTGCCCCGCCGTTTGCCTTCGATGTCTTGCTGCTTGCCATAGTCAGCGCGGCTTGCTTTGAGTGGCTTAAGCTTTTGGATCTTTCCTCACAAAAAAGCGGGCTCATTGCTGCGGCCTTGTTTGGCTTGTCGGTCTCCGCGTTTTATTCAGTGCCAGCAATTGCCCAGCTCAGCATAGGTCTGGGCAGCGCCATGGTGTGGCTCTATGCGGTGGCGGCCATGTTCTGGGTGGTCGGCGTTCCGTTTGCTTTAAGCACGCGACGGGCCCTTGGTGGAAAGCGTCTCGCAGGCCAGGTGCTGGCGATCTTTCTGTGTTTGGTTACCGGCTTTGCATTGCTGCATGCCGATGGCTTGGGAAAAGGCTTTTTGTTATCGGTTTTATTGCTGGTGTGGGTGGCCGATACGGCGGCGTATTTTTCGGGCCGTGCTCTTGGCAAACGAAAACTGGCGCCGCAAATCAGCCCCGGAAAGACTTGGGAAGGTGTGGTGGGAGCGCTGCTGGCCAACACCGCGATGGCCATTGTTTTGGCCTCTATGAATTGGGTCTCGCAAGCCAATCCGGCCGGCACTGTTTTTTCGTGGATGGCCTCCTCGCTGGGCTATCCGCTCATGATTGCCTTCACGATTTTGCTTACCTTGGTGAGTGTCGCCGGCGATCTCTATGAGTCGCTGCTTAAGCGCATTGCGGGCGTAAAAGATTCAGGCAACCTGCTTCCTGGGCATGGTGGGGTCTTTGACCGCATTGATGCGCTGCTGGCCGTGTTTCCGGTGACAATGTTCCTTGTTGCGTTAATGCAGTCTGGCCAGCTGGGGAGATAGCGGTGGAGTCGTTTGCGGTTTTAGGAGCCACAGGCTCGATTGGCGAGAGCACGCTCGATTTGATCGCGCGTCACCCTGATCGGTATCGCGCGGCGGTGCTCACGGCCCATTCGAATGTAGAAAAAATTCTGCCCTTGTGTGAACGATTTCGGCCAAGCCGTGTGGTCATGGTGGATCGCAAGAGCGCGCAGCAGTTAAGAGCCTTGCTGGCCAGTGCTACATGGGCCAAGGGCATGGAAGTGCACGATGGCGAGGCCGCCTTGGCCGAGGTTGCGGCAAGCCCCGAAGTCGATGCGGTGGTGGCTGGCATTGTGGGCGCTGCGGGCCTTGGGGCGGCACTCTCGGCAGCGGCTGCGGGAAAGAAAATTTTGCTGGCCAACAAAGAGGCCTTGGTGATGGCCGGTGCGCTTATGGTCAAGGCCGCGCAAACGGGCAAGGCGGTGGTGCTGCCTGTTGATAGCGAGCACAACGCAATTTTTCAGTGCCTGGGCGAGAACTATCGCTGCTTTGAGCCGCCCAAGGGTGTGACGCGATTGTTGCTCACGGCTTCGGGCGGCCCGTTTCGAACATGGGAAAAACAAGCCATTGATCGGGCCACGGTCGAGCAGGCCATTGCCCACCCGAACTGGTCCATGGGAAGAAAAATTTCGGTGGATTCTGCAACCATGATGAACAAAGGTCTTGAGCTGATCGAGGCGCATTGGCTTTTTTCAATTCCTGAATCTCAAATCGATGTGGTGGTGCACCCGCAAAGCGTGGTGCATTCGATGGTGGAGTTTGAAGACGGGTCCACCTTGGCCCAACTGGGCTCGCCCGATATGCGCACGCCCATTGCCTGCGCCATGAGCTGGCCTGATCGCATTGACTCGGCGGTTCAAAAACTTGATTGGTCCAAGAGCCGTCAGTTAGATTTTGAGCCGCCCGATGATCGCCGTTTTCCCTCTTTGTCGCTGGCCAGGCAGGCCTTGAAATCGGGCGGTGCGGCGTCGGCGGTGCTCAATGCAGCCAACGAGGTGGCGGTGGCTGCTTTTTTAGAGGCGCGCCTTGCCTTTGGCCATATTTTCCAAGTTGTTGAAGAAACACTGTCGCACATGGCTGCGGGGTCTTCACGCGTGCCGCAGTCGCTCGAAGAGTTATTGGGCATTGATCACCAAGCCCGTGCTTGCGCGGCACAAATAGTGGGGCGGCTCGCGCGATGAGCACCTTGTTGGTTTTCATTATCGCGATTGCGATTTTGGTGTTTGTGCACGAGATGGGCCACTACCTGGCTGCTCGTCAATGCGGCATTCGAGTGCTGCGGTTTTCGGTGGGCTTTGGCAAAGAGCTCTTGAAGTGGACATCTAAACGAACGGGCGAGGAATGGGTCATTGCCGCCATTCCTTTAGGTGGTTATGTTCGCATGGACGATCAGTCGTTCGATTCCAAGTCTTTGCGATCACGCGCCTGGGTGGTGTTTGCTGGGCCCCTGGCCAATCTGATTTTTGCCACCCTGGCCTATGCGGTGTTGTTTCATATGGGCCGAGAAGAGCCGCAGGCAGTATTGGCTGCGCCCCGTGCCGAATCGCCTGCCGCAGCCATTGGCATTGCGCCCGGTGACCGTGTGCTTGCCATTGATGGCCGATCAGTTCGCAGCTTTACCGATGTGCGCTGGCGTATTGCGCAGGCCTTAGTGGGCGAGGGAAAAAATGAAGTTCAGCTTGAAGTGGATCGCCAAGGCCAAACCTTGAGCTTTGGCTTGTCCTTTGCCAAGAGCGAACAGGCCCTGGCCGCTGCAAAAGCTTCGGATCCTTCAGCGGCGGTGACGGCCTTGGGCCTTGCCCCCATGAGCGAGGCGGTTCGGGTGCTGCGGTTTGCGCCCGACAGCGTGGCCCAACAGGCAGGCCTTCGCGAAGGCGATCGCATTTTAAAAGTCGATGGCATTGAGGTGTTGCAGCCCGATGTGGTGATTGCAAAGGTGCAGCAATCCGCTGGCAAGCCTTTGGAGTTGGTCGTGGCCGATCAAAGCGGCACGCCTGAGCGTGTGGTGGTCTCGCCGCGTGCAGGGGCTGATGGGGTGTATCGAATCGGTGCGGTGGTGGGGGCCGATGTGGCCACGGTCATGGTGTCTGACGATGCCTTAACGGCTGCATGGCGTGGGCTCACGCGTACCTGGGAGATGAGCGTGCTCACGGTGCAGGCCCTGGGCCGCATGCTAATGGGCGAAGTGTCATGGCGCCAGATCAGCGGGCCGGTGACCATTGCCGATGCAGCAGGCCAATCGGCCAGCAGCGGACTGCAGTCATTTCTCGGATTTTTGGCACTGATTAGCATCAGTATCGCGGTGCTTAACCTTCTGCCCATTCCCATGCTCGATGGCGGGCACCTCCTGTATTATCTCTGGGAGCTGGTGCGGGGGAGCCCCTTGCCGGCAGAAGTCCAGGAGGCTGGGCGAAGGATGGGGCTTGTGCTCATCATCATGCTCACCGGACTGGCCCTGTTTAATGATTTTGCCCGGCTAGCGGGCTGGTAGGAAGCAGTGTCTCAAATTCATTGTGCCTTTGGCGTGCGTTTTTCTCCCTCCGTTCTTGCGATCTGTGTCGGGCTTGCCTGTTTAAGCCCTGCCGCTCCAAGCTTTGCCCAGTCGGCGTCAACACCTGCAGCCCCTGAGGCCGGCGCGGTGTTGGGTGTTCCCATTCGAGACATTCGGGTCGAAGGCTTGCAGCGCATCGAGCCGGGAACGGTGTTTTCTTACCTGCCTTTGCAAATCGGCGATCGGGTGAGCGAGCAAGGCATTGCCGAGGCGGTGCGCTTGTTGTTTGCCACCGGGTTTTTCCGCGATGTGCGCGTTGAGCTCGATGGCGATGTGCTGGTGATTCTGGTGGAAGAGCGCCCAGCCATTGGCGTGGTGGAGGTGAGCGGCGCCAAAGAGTTCGATAAAGAGGCCTTGCTGAAAGCCTTGCGCGATACCGGGCTTGCCGAGTCGCGCATTTTTGACCGTTCTTTACTAGATCGTGCCGAGCAAGAACTCAAGCGCCAGTACCTTGGCCGTGGCAAATACAATGTCAAGGTCGTTTCAACCGTCACGCCGCTTGAGCGCAACCGTGTGGCCATTCAGATTGCGATTGACGAGGGCGAAGACGCCCGTATTCGCACCATTCGAATCGTTGGCGCCAAGGCCTTTAAAGAGTCGCGATTGCTCGATGAATTTGCGCTGTCAACGCCCACCTGGATGAGTTGGTACACCAAGGCCGACCAGTACTCGCGCCAAAAGCTTACGGCCGACCTGGAAACATTGCGGTCGTTTTATCTGAACCGCGGCTATCTTGAGTTTGCAATTGACTCCACGCAGGTCTCGGTCTCTGCCGACCGCAAAGATGTGTTTATCACCGTGGTGATCAATGAAGGCGAACGCTTCACGGTGAAAGATGTTCGCCTGGTGGGCGACATGCTGGGCCGCAATGACGAGTTTGAAAAGCTGGTCAACATCAAGCAGGGCGATGTTTTTTCAAACGAAAAACTGCAGGAGGTGAGCAAGCGCATCAACGATCGCTTAGGCGAGCTGGGCTATGCGTTTTCTGCGGTCACGCCGCTTCCCGAGATCAATCGGGAAAAGGGCGAGGTGAGCTTTGTCATGCAGGTCGACCCTGGCCGTCGGGTGTATGTGCGCAACATCAACATTAGTGGCAACTCCAAGACCCGCGATGAAGTGATTCGCCGTGAAATGCGCCAATTTGAAGCCTCGTGGTACGACTCCGAGCGTATTCGGCTTTCGCGCAACCGCATTGACCGTTTAGGCTACTTCACCAATGTGGGCATTGACACCGAGCCGGTGCCTGGCACCGCCGACCAGGTAGATGTGAATGTCAGAGTAGAAGAGCGCCCCCTTGGCGCCTTGACCTTGGGTATTGGCTTTTCAAGCACCGACAAATTGATTTTGTCGGGCTCAATCACGCAGCAAAACTTTTTGGGCACGGGAACCAACCTGGCCTTGGAAGTGAACTCCAGCAAACTGCGTCAGACCTTTGCGATTTCACACATCGATCCCTACTGGACCGATGATGGCGTAAGCCGTTCCATCGATGTTTACACCCGCAAGTTTCAGCCCGATGAGATCAACGCAGCCAACACTTATTCGGTGCAAACCCAGGGCCTTGGCATGCGCTTTGGCATTCCGTACACCGAAGAAGACCGGATTTTCTTGGGTGGCGCTTATGAGCAAAGCAAATACGGCGGTGATCAGAATCTCTGGCCCAGCCGAATTAAAAAAGAAGTGGCCAATTTTGGTGGCAAGTCCAGCCTCGACGCTTATCTCATCACCTTGGGTTGGTCGCGCGACTCTCGCGATAGCGCCATTGCGCCCACGCGTGGCCGCCAGCAATATGTGAATGTGGATTACGCCACGCCCGCTGGCGAAATGGAATATGTGCGTCTGAATTACGGTCACCAGTGGTACTACCCGCTCACGCGCAGTGTCACGCTTGCGCTTAATGGCGATCTGGGCTGGGGTGAAGGCCTGGGCGGAAAGCCCTTCCCAATCCTGAAAAATTACTATGTTGGCGGCATTGGGTCGGTGCGTGGGTTTGAAGGTGGCGGAATTGGCGGCCGTGACCCGGGCGACGATGCAGCCCTTGGCGGAAACCGTAAGCTCGTTTTCAACAGCGAGTTGCTCTTCCCGCTACCCGGTATGGCCCAGGATCGCACGATTCGCTTGTTTACCTATTTCGATGCGGGCTCGGTGTGGGAAGAGAGCCAGAATATCGATCTGGGCGACCTGCGCGCTTCGGTCGGTGTTGGCCTGTCCTGGCTTTCTCCCGTGGGGCCGTTGAAACTAAGCATTGGCAACGCCATCAAGAAGGAAGAGGGCGACAAGACCCAGCGCTTCCAGTTCCAGATTGGCACGGGCTTTTAAGCGCTTCATTTCATGCGAAAATGGGGCAGTTTCGTTAAGGGAGTGGTTGTCTTGAGCGTTATGCCCCGTTTTATTGCGTTGTTTGGATCTGCCCTGGCCCTGGTTGCCGTTGGTATGGGTTCGTCGCTTGCCGCGCCGGAATCTGGCTCGGTGAAAATCGGTTTTGTGAACACCGAGCGAATTCTTCGTGAGTCTGCGCCGGCCAAAGCCTCTCAGCAAAAGCTGGAGCAGGAATTTGCCAAGCGTGAAAAAGCCATTCAAGACAGCGCAAGCAAATTAAAAGAGCTGACTGACAAGCTTGAGCGCGATGCCGCGGTCATGAGCGAATCCGATCGGCTCAAGCGCCAGCGGGAAGCCGGCGAGCTTGAGCGTGACCTTCAGCGCCGTCAGCGTGAATTTCGCGAAGACTTGAATCAGCGTCGCAACGAAGAGCTCGCCGCGGTGATTGAGCGTGCCAACCGGGCGATTCGCCAGATTGCTGAAAGCGAGAAATACGACATCATTTTTCAAGAGGCGGTGTTTGCCTCGCCTCGCATTGACATCACCGATAAGGTTCTGCGGTCGCTGAACGCTCAGTCCTCCCGCTGAACGCGCGAGTCTTGAACAACGGCCACCATCACTTTGTCACCGCCGCGGATTTAGTTCAAAGCCTTGGCGGCCAGATCGACGGTGATCCCGCCACCCGCATCTATCGTTTTGCGAGCTTAGGCCGCGCCCATTTGGGCGAGGCCAGCTTTTTATCCAACCCGAAATACCACTCACAGCTTGCCCACACCAAGGCGTCTTTACTGGTCGTGGTGCAGGCCTCGGTTGCACGCGAGGCGGGCTTAAGCTGCACCGTGATTGAAACGCCCGATCCGTATTGGTATTTCGCCAAGGCCTCGACTTTTTTGCTGGAAAAAATTCGGCGTCAAGAAGTGACCCAGACCGTGATCGATCCCAGCGCGGTGGTCGATTCAACGGCGCGCATCGGTCAGCGGGTGCGCATTGGCCCGGCGGCGGTGGTGGGCCCCAAAGCGGTCATTGGCGATGACACCGATATTGGCGCTGGCAGTGTTGTGGGCGCGCAAGTCCAGCTGGGTGCGCATTGCGTGCTGCACCCGCGAGTGGTGGTTTACGAAGGCTGTGTTGTTGGCGATCGGGCCTTGATTCACAGCGGCGCCGTGATTGGTGCCGATGGTTTTGGGTTTGCGCCTCAGGCCGATCGCAGTTGGCTAAAAATCCCTCAGGTGGGCGGCGTCAGAATTGGCGACGATGTCGAGATTGGCGCCAACACCACCATTGATCGCGGCACTCTGGAAGACACCGAAATTGGCAATGGCGTTAAGCTCGATAACCAGATTCAAGTGGCCCACAATGTCAAGATCGGTGATCACACCGCCATTGCGGCCTGCGTGGGCATTGCCGGCAGTGCAGTGATTGGCGCGTATTGCCAAATCGGCGGCGCTGCAGGCGTGCTGGGCCATTTGTCGATTGCCCAGGGCGTGGTGATTGGGCCCATGAGTCTGGTCACTTCCAGCATTCACGAAGCCGGAAAATATGTCGGGGTGTATCCGCTGCAAGCGCAGGCCGATTGGGAAAAAAGCGCTGCGATTGTGCGGCGCTTGCCCGAACTGCGCAGGGCCGTTCAAAAACTAGGAAAGTAAGCCAATGGAAATTCGCGAAATATTAGACACGCTTCCCCACCGTTATCCCTTCTTGCTCGTTGACAAAGTCAATGAGCTTGTTCCGGGTGAGCGCATTGTGGCGCAGAAAAATGTCACGGTGAACGAGCAATTCTTTACCGGTCATTTCCCGCACTTTCCCGTGATGCCCGGCGTGCTAATTGTCGAGGCGCTCGCCCAAGCGGCAGGCATTTTGTCGTTTAAGACCATGGGCGATAAGTCCAACGATGACTCGGTGTATTTTTTTGTGGGCATTGATAACTGCCGGTTCAAGCGCCCGGTCGTTCCGGGCGATATCTTGTTGCTTAATGTGACCATTGAGCGCCAGTCGCGGTTGATGTGCAAGTACAAAGGCACTGCCACAGTCGATGGCCAGGTGGCTGCCGAGGCCGAACTAATGTGTGCGCTCAGAGACCTTCCCAAAAAGAGCAACTAAATGCCCGGCATTCATTCGTCGGCCATTGTTGATTCCAAGGCTCAGCTCGATTCCAATGTCGAGATCGGTGCCTATGCCGTCATTGGCCCTCATGTTCGCATTGGCGCCGGCAGTGTGATTCACCCCTTTGCCCAGGTGATCGGGCACACGGTGCTGGGCCAAAATAATACGGTGCATTCGCACTGCGTGATCGGCGGCCCGCCGCAAGACAAAAAATATCAAGGCGAGCCCACGCGGGTCGAGATCGGCTCGGGCAACACCTTTCGCGAATGCTGCACAGTCAATAGCGGCACTGTTCAAGACCTTGGCGTGACGCGCATTGGCGATGACAACTGGATCATGGCCTATGTACACATTGCCCATGACTGTGTCATTGGCTCACACACCATCATGGCCAACGCCACACAGATCGGCGGCCATGTGCACGTAGGTGATTGGGCCATTTTAGGCGGCATTACCGGGGTGCATCAGTTTGTAAAAATTGGCGCGCACGCCATGACGGGGGCTGGCACCACGCTGACACAAGACCTTCCCCCGTATGTCATGTCCAGCGGCAACCCGGCGGCTGCCCACGGCGTTAACTCGGAAGGCCTAAAGCGTCGGGGGTTCACCGAAAGCCAGATCGCTTGTATCAAGCGGGCCTATCGGCTGCTGTACAAATCGGGTGCCAGTCTTGAGGCAACGATCGAACAACTGCAAGACCCAAATGCTACCGGTGCCAGCGACGAGTCTGAACACAAGGCCGTGCTGGTGCTGTGCGATTTTCTGAAAGCGGCAAGCCGCGGCATTGTTCGTTAGGCGCTAGCCACGTGGCAAGCCAGATTGTTGGAGTCGATGAAGCAGGCCGTGGCCCCTTGGCCGGTCCGGTGTGTGCGGCTGCAGTGTGTTTGGGCTGCCGTGCGATTGATGGACTCAATGACTCGAAAAAACTCTCTGCAAAAAAACGCCAGGTGTTGGCTGAGCAAATTCAACGCGAGGCCGCGGGCTGGGGCATTGGCTGGGCCAGTGTTGAAGAAATTGACGAACTGAATATTTTAAAAGCCACTTTTTTGGCCATGTCACGCGCTGTTGCGCAATGCCTCGAGCAATTAAATCGCCCTGAGTCGATCCTGGTGCAAGTCGATGGCAATTTGTCGCCCGGGCGCTTTGAGGGCCCCTGGCGCTGGCCGTACGCCACTCAAACCGTTGTGAAGGGCGATGAAAAGATCGCCGAGATCTCGGCCGCTTCGATTCTTGCAAAGACGGCCCGGGATCAGGAAATGCTAAAACTTCACCAGGCGTATCCGCACTATGGTTTTGATCGGCACGCTGGCTACGGCACCGCATTTCATTTGCGAGCGATTCGCGAGCATGGTGTTGCCCCCGTGCATCGCAAAAGTTTTTCTCCCATTGCGCAACTCATTGCAGCGTCATGAAATCCATCACCTCCCACGCCAACCCCGGTTTTCGCAAGCTCAAAGACCTGGTGGGCAGCGCGCGTGATCGGCGCAAACATCAGGCGTCCTGGATCGAAGGCGAGCGGCTGTGTGAGGCGTTTTTTAACACGGGGCAAAAGGCGATGGTGTTGGTGGTGTCTGACACCCTTAACGTTGATGCGCTCCATACATTGCATGGTGCGCAGGCCGTGGAGACCTGGGCCGTGCAAGCCAGTTTGTTTTGCGAAATTAGCCAGCTCGAATCGAGCCCGGGCTGGGGGCTGATGATTCAAGAGCCGCAGCGCCTGCTGGCGACTAAGGCTTGCGATGTGGTGGTGTTGGATCGTGTGCAAGATCCGGGCAATCTGGGCAGCATGTTGCGATCGGCAGTGGCAGCAGAAATTCAGCAGGCCTGGTGCATTAGCGGCACGGTCGATCCATGGTCACCCAAGGTGCTGCGATCGGCCATGGGGGCCCATTTTGCAATCGAGATCGTGGTTGGGCTCAAAGAGGCCCAGGTCATTGGCCATGCAAACAAGCTGGGCGTAAGTCTTTTAGCGACCGCGAATCGCCCACAATCACAATCGCTCTATTCAGAAGCGCTTGATCTTTCAAAACCTTGTGCTTGGGTGTTTGGCCAAGAAGGCGAGGGGGTTTCGCAACCCCTTATGCAGGCCTCTGTCGGCGTGGCCATCCCGCAATCAAGCGCGATTGAATCGCTCAATGTCGCCGCTGCAGCCAGCGTGTGCATGTTTGAGATGCGCAGGCGGCGGCTTAGCGGCCGATATTGAGCTTGGTCAGAATGGTGGTGGCGATTTCTTCAATCGATTTGGTGGTGGTGGAAAGCCAGGTGATTTGCTCTCGCTTCATCATGTCCTCGGCGCAGCGCACTTCCATGCGGCAGTTTTCCAGTGAGGCATATTTCGAGCCCGGGCGCCTTTCATTGCGGATTTGAGACAAACGATCGGGGTCGATGGTAAGCCCAAACAATTTGTCTTTGAACGGCAAAATGGTTGAAGGCAAGCTGTTGCGCTCAAAGTCTTCGGGAATCAGCGGGCAGTTGGCCACCTTTAGGCCATGTTGCATGGCCAGGTAAAGGCTCGTGGGTGTTTTGCCGCTGCGAGACACCCCGATCAAGATCACATCCGACTCCCGCAGGTTCTTAATGGACTGGCCATCGTCGTGGGCCAGCGAAAAATTGATCGCCTCGATTCGGTTTTTGTAGGCATCGCTATCGGTGGCATGGTGAAAGCGGCCAATAGTGTGGCTCGATTTCATCCCCAGCTCAATTTCAAGCGGCTCAACAAAAGTCTTGAACATGTCCAGGTGCAGTGCCTTGATTTTCTTGATCCGCTCCAGAATCTGGTCATTGACCAGGGTCGAAAACACAATCGGCAGCCTGCCGTCTTCCTGGGCCTGGGTCTCAATGACATTGGCGGCCTTATCGGCTTTTTCCAGGGTGTCGACAAAAGGAATGCGGCGCAGGCGGAACCGCAGCCCATCGAACTGGGCCAGAATCGATGACCCAAAGGTCTCGGCGGTAATACCCGTGCCGTCGGAAACAAAGAAAACGGTGCGCCCGGCCGAGGGGATTGCAGCGCTGCCCGGCGAGGGTTTTAGGATGCTTTCAGGGGGAGCCATAAAGACTAGGTAAAATCCCGAACAAGTAACGGTGTTTCATTATCTTCAAGGTGGCATGAATGAACAAATTGGCAGAGTCCGCAACCAGTACTGCAATGCGTTGGGTGGTTCCTTTCCAGGAGCTTCGAATGACCGATGTGGATTCAGTCGGGGGCAAAAACTCCTCTCTCGGTGAAATGATTTCCCAGCTGGCGGCCGCTGGTGTCCGCGTGCCAGACGGCTTTGCCACCACGGCGGCAGCCTTTCGAGCCTTCTTGGACTACGGCGGCTTGCGAGAGCGCATCAACGCCCGGCTGGACGCCTTAAATGTCGATGATGTGCGGGCCTTGGCCCAGTGTGGCGAAGAAATTCGCCGTTGGGTAGTGGAAACGCCGCTGCCACCAGATCTCGAAAAAGAGATTCGGTCCCATTACGCCGAGATGATCAAGGCCAGCCCGGGAATTTCCGTGGCGGTGCGCTCTTCCGCCACCGCCGAAGACCTGCCGGATGCCTCGTTTGCAGGCCAGCAGGAAACCTTTTTGAATGTCGTGGGCATTGACGATGTGCTGGACAAGATCAAGCATGTCTTTGCGTCGCTGTATAACGATCGCGCGATCAGCTATCGCGTGCACAAGGGCTTTGCCCATGCCGATGTCGCACTCTCGGCCGGCATTCAGCGCATGGTGCGCTCTGATCTGGGCGCCGCAGGTGTGATGTTTACCATGGACACCGAGTCGGGCTTTCAAGATGTGGTGTTCATCACGAGCTCATATGGCTTGGGTGAAACCGTGGTGCAAGGCGCGGTGAACCCTGATGAATTCTATGTGCACAAGCCCATGCTGACGGCAGGCAAATTTGCGGTGATTCGCAGGCAGTTAGGCAGCAAGCTGATCAAAATGACTTTTGCTAGTGACGCTGAAAAAGCCGCCACCGGAAAGGCGGTAAAAACCCAAGAGGTGGCCGATGCCGATCGCCACCGGTATTCGCTTAATCACGAGCAAACGATTGAGCTTGCCAAGTACGCCATGATCATTGAAAAGCACTACGGCCGGCCCATGGATATTGAATGGGGTTTAGATGGCCAAGACGGCAAGCTCTACATCTTGCAAGCCCGCCCCGAGACCGTGAAGTCGCAGCAAAAAGCTGGCGATGCACAACAGCGCTTCAAGCTTAAAGCCAGCGGCAATGTGCTGGCCCATGGCCGTGCGATTGGCCAAAAAATCGGCTCAGGCACGGTGCGCGTCATTGAAGACGCCCGTGAGATGGAGCGTGTGCAGCCCGGTGATGTGTTGGTGACCGATATGACCGATCCGAACTGGGAGCCAGTGATGAAGCGGGCCTCGGCCATTGTGACCAATCGTGGGGGCAGAACCTGCCACGCGGCGATCATCGCGCGCGAGCTGGGCATTCCGGCTGTCGTGGGCTGTGGCGATGCGACCGATCATGTCAAAGACGGCCAAACCGTCACGGTATCGTGTGCTGAAGGCGACACCGGCAAGATTTACGAGGGGCTTCTGGAAACCGAGGTCTCCACTGTGCATGTGGGCGAAATGCCCAAGATCCCGGTCAAGATCATGATGAATGTGGGCAACCCACAGCTGGCCTTTGAGTTTCAGTCAATTCCAAACGAAGGCGTTGGCTTGGCCCGTTTGGAATTCATTATCAATAACAACATTGGCGTGCACCCCAAGGCGATTTTGGATTACCCCAATGTCGATGCCGATCTGAAAAACGCCGTTGAAAAAGTCTCGCGTGGCCATGCAACGCCGCGTGATTTCTTCATTGATAAATTGGCCGAAGGCGTGGCCACCATTGCGGCAGCGTTTTGGCCCAAGCCGGTGATTGTTCGGCTGTCGGACTTTAAATCGAACGAATACCGCAAGCTCATCGGTGGCTCGCGTTACGAGCCCGAAGAAGAAAACCCCATGCTCGGTTTTCGTGGTGCTTCGCGTTATCTGGCAAAAAATTTCGAAGACTGTTTTGAAATGGAATGTCTGGCCATGCACCGGGTGCGCGAGGACATGGGGTTGACCAATGTCGAGCTCATGGTGCCCTTTGTGCGCACGGTCAAAGAGGCCGAAGGGGTCGAGGCTTTGCTCGCCAAATACGGCTTGAAACGCGGCAGCGGCGCTGATGCCCAGGGCAAGGGCGGCATGCGCTTGATCATGATGTGTGAGCTGCCTTCGAACGCCATTTTGGCTGATGAGTTCTTAAAGCATTTCGATGGATTCTCGATTGGGTCGAACGATTTGACTCAGCTCACCTTGGGCCTGGACCGCGATTCAGGCTTGGTGGCCGATGCCTTTGATGAGCGCGATGCGGCGGTTAAGGTCATGCTGAAAATGGCCGTCGATGCGTGCAACCGCGCGGGCAAGTATGTGGGGATTTGTGGCCAGGGGCCCTCGGATCACCCCGATTTGGCGCTGTGGCTCAAAGATATTGGCATTCAGTCGATGTCGCTGAACCCGGATACCGTTGTTGATACTTGGAATGCTTTGGCGAAGTAACGTCATTGAGGGGCGCAAGCACTAGCCCGTCATTGCGAGGAGCCGAAGGCGACGTGGCAATCCACCGCGGCTCGGGGCCTACCTTCGGGGTTCGCCCTCTTCGCGAGACGAGCGGCCCCCGACGGTAGGCCGGTCACCTTCGAATGGCGAACTCCGAAGGAAGGCCTCGAGCTATCTCGTTTGTTTTAAAATCCGCTGCTTCTCGCGGGCCCACTCTTTTTCGCGCTCAGTTGCCCGCTTGTCGTGCTGCTTTTTGCCCTTGGCCAGGCCCACCTCAAGCTTGATTCGCCCGCGCACATAGTGCATATCCACCGGCACCAAGGTGTAGCCCGCCCGCTCAACCTTGCCGATCAGTTTGCGAATCTCTTCGGCCTTGAGCAATAGCTTGCGGGTGCGCACGGGGTCGGGGGTGACATGGGTCGAGGCCTGGGGCAGGGCTGAAATATGGCAACCCAGCAGGAACAATTCGCCCTGTCGAATAATCACATAGGCCTCTTTCAGATTGGCGCGCCCGGCCCGGATTGCTTTAACCTCCCAGCCTTCCAGCACAATCCCGGCCTCATAGCGTTCCTCTATGAAGTAATCGTGAAATGCCTTCTTGTTCTGGATGATCGACATAAAATACTGAGATGCCCGAAGTTTCTAAAACTGTTTTAGTGCCTTACTCGACACATCAGATGTTTGATCTGGTGAATAAGTGCGAAGACTACCCTGCTTTTTTGCCCTGGTGCGCGGGAGGGCGCATTCTAGAGCAAAACGGCAACACGCTGTCGGCCGAGCTCTTGATCGACTTTAAAGGCATTAAGCAATCGTTTAGCACTCAGAATGTGAATATTCCCGGAGAGCGCATTGAAATGCGCCTGCTCGATGGTCCCTTTAAGTCGCTAGAGGGGTTGTGGCTGTTTTCACCATTGGCGGCCGATGCGTGCAAGGTCGAATTCACACTGGAATATCACTTCAAAAGTGGCCTGCTTGAAAAGGTGGTGGGTCCTGTGTTTGTGCACATTACCTCGACCTTCGTCGAAGCCTTTGTCACTCGGGCCGAGGCGATCTATTCCGATTAAGCGGCGTGACCCAGGGCGCTTGCATCACCGTTGAAGCCTGTGCGGCCTTTCCAGACCGGGTGCTTCGTCAGAAGTTTTCGCTTGCCGCGGGCAGCCGGCTTAAAGATCTCAGGCCTTGTCTGGAAGGCCATGGCGAGCTGTTGCGGGCTTGGGATCAGGCGGCGGGCTTTGCGGTGTTCGGGCAGGCACGCGGCCCGCAAAGCCAGCTCGAAGACGGTGACCGGGTTGAGATCTTGCGGCCCCTGCGGGCCGACCCCAAGGAGGCCAGGCGCTTGAGGGCTAAACTCAAGGGCAAATCGTAAGAGCCGCCCGGTATAATCCCGCTTTGGATTTCTGGAGCGCCTATGCGCCTGCTGCAAAAAGCCCTGACGTTTGACGATGTCCTGCTGGTGCCGGACTATTCGCAAGTACTTCCCCGAGACACATCGCTCTCGACCAAACTCACGCGTGATATCGACTTAAACCTGCCCGTAGTCTCGGCCGCCATGGATACAGTGACCGAGGCCCGCTTAGCGATTGCGCTGGCCGAAGAGGGTGGCGTTGGCATTATTCACAAAAACCTGACCCCAGAGCAGCAGGCGCAAGAGGTGTTCAAGGTCAAACGATTTGAAGCCGGGGTGGTGAAAGACCCCATCACGGTGCCGCCCGAAATGTCGGTTCGTGATCTGATGCGTTTAAGCGCGGAGAAAAAAATCTCCGGCGTGCCGGTGGTAAAAAACGGCAAGGTCGTGGGCATTGTCACTAACCGCGACCGTCGCTTTGAGACCAAGCTGGATCAGCCGGTGTCGAACATCATGACCCCGAAAGAGCGCTTGGTCACAGTAAAAGAAGGCGCCAGCGTTGATGAAGCCAAAAAGCTCATGCACAAGCACCGCATTGAGCGCGTGCTGGTCGTGAATAAAGCCTTTGAGCTGCGTGGCTTGATTACGGTGAAAGATATTTTTAAAGGCATTGAACACCCTCTGGCGTGTCGTGACTCGCAAGGCAAGCTTCGTGTGGGCGCTGCGGTGGGCGTGGGTGCGGGCACCGAAGAGCGTGTGGAGCTGCTCGTCAAGGCCGGGGTCGATGTGATCGTGGTGGATACGGCGCATGGCCACTCCAAGGGTGTTTTAGACCGTGTGAAGTGGGTCAAGAAAAATTATCCGCAAGTGCAGGTGATTGGCGGAAATATTGCAACGGGTGAAGCCGCGAAAGCGCTGGTGAAGCATGGCGCAGATGGCGTGAAGGTGGGCATTGGGCCGGGTTCGATTTGCACCACACGCGTTGTTGCAGGTGTGGGCGTTCCGCAAATTACGGCCATTGCCAATGTGGCAGCGGCGTTGAAAAAAACGGGCGTTCCCTTGATTGCCGATGGCGGCATTCGTTATTCAGGCGATGTGGCCAAAGCCTTGGCAGCCGGTGCGCACGCCGTGATGATGGGCGGTATGTTTGCGGGCACCGATGAAGCGCCCGGTGAAATTATTTTGTTTCAGGGCCGCTCCTATAAGAGTTACCGCGGCATGGGCTCGGTGGGTGCCATGCAGGCGGGCTCGGCAGATCGCTATTTCCAAGAGGGCGATAATCCCAACCCCGACAAATTCGTGCCCGAAGGCATTGAGGGCCGTGTGCCTTACAAAGGCAGCGTGAAGCAGATTCTGTTTCAGTTGGCCGGTGGCGTGCGCTCCAGCATGGGCTACTGCGGCTGTGCATCGATCGGTGAGTTTCACGAGAAATCCCAGTTTGTAGAAATTACCAGCGCGGGCATTCGTGAATCTCACGTGCACGATGTACAGATCACCAAAGAAGCGCCGAACTACCACGTCGACTAATGCATTCCAAAATTCTGATTCTTGACTTCGGCTCGCAAGTCACGCAGCTGATTGCTCGTCGTGTGCGCGAAGCTGGAGTGTTTTGCGAGATTCACCCCTGCGATGTCTCCGATGACTTTGTAAGGTCCTACGGTGTTGATGGCGCGGCTGATTCACTCAAGGGCATTATTCTTTCCGGCGGCCCCATGTCCGTTACCGACGATGAAACCCTGCGCGCGCCGGATGCTGTATTTACGCGTGGTGTGCCGGTGCTGGGCATTTGCTATGGCATGCAGACCATGGCCGAACAATTAGGTGGCAAAGTAGAAAATGGCAAGGTGCGTGAATTTGGCTATGCCCAGGTGCGTGCCCGTGGCCACACTGATTTACTGAAAGACATTGAAGACGAGCGTACGCCAGAAGGTTATGGTTTGCTCGATGTCTGGATGAGCCATGGCGATAAGGTGGTGGATATGCCCGCGGGCTTTAAGCTCATGGCGTCAACGGATTCATGCCCCATTGCGGGCATGGCCAACGAAGACAAGGGCTTTTACGGTGTGCAGTTTCACCCCGAGGTGACCCACACCAAAAAGGGCAGTCAGATCCTCAATCGTTTTGTTTTGGAAATCTGTAAGGCCAAGCCCGATTGGAACATGCCCGACTATGTGCAAGAGGCGGTGGCCTCGATACGCGCGCAAGTGGGCAGTGATCAGGTGATTCTGGGCTTATCCGGCGGCGTAGATTCTTCAGTGGCTGCGGCCCTGATTCATAAGGCGATTGGAAATCAGCTGACCTGTGTGTTTGTAGATCATGGTCTGTTGCGCTGGCAAGAAGCCGAGCAGGTCATGGAGACCTTTGCCAAGCACATGGGCGTGAAAGTGATTCATGTGAACGCCAAAGAGCGGTTTATGAGCGAGCTCAAGGGTGTGTCAGATCCGGAGCAAAAACGAAAGATCATTGGCCGGGAATTTGTGCATGTGTTTCAGCAAGAGTCAGCAAAGCTTGCCAACGCCAAGTGGCTGGCCCAGGGCACGATCTACCCCGATGTCATTGAGTCTGCAGGCGCGAAAACCAAGAAGGCCACCACCATCAAATCGCACCACAATGTGGGTGGCCTGCCAGAGAGCCTGCATTTGAAATTGTTAGAGCCCCTGCGTGAGCTTTTTAAAGATGAAGTGCGCAAACTGGGTGTTGCATTGGGCCTGCCGCCCGAGATGGTGTACCGGCACCCCTTTCCAGGGCCGGGCCTTGGCGTGCGTATCTTGGGCGAGATTCACCCTGAATATGTGCCGCTCTTGCAACGCGCCGATGACATTTTTATTCGCACACTGCGTGACACCAAGACCACGGCGCAAGATGTTGCCGCTGGCCTGTGCGAGTCGGCCGATGTGGGCAAGAGCTGGTACGACCTAACCAGCCAAGCCTTTGCAGTGTTCCTGCCGGTAAAAAGTGTTGGCGTAATGGGCGATGGCAGAACCTATGAGTGGGTGGTGGCCCTGCGCGCCGTGGTGACCAGTGATTTTATGACCGCCCACTGGGCACACTTGCCGCACCCGTTGCTTTCGCATGTGTCGAACCGGATCATTAATGAAGTGCGCGGCATTAACCGTGTCGTGTATGACATTTCGGGCAAGCCGCCAGCCACCATTGAGTGGGAGTGACGGGCACTGGCTGGCAATGTCTAGCAACGGCAGGCATTTC
>CAYTWR010000010.1:0-3323 GCA_964442225.1 uncultured Burkholderiaceae bacterium
TAAGACAAATGCGCCCGTAATTTCTTCATGGCGGCAGTCTCGATCTGCCGCACGCGTTCTGCAGAAATTCCGTAACGGTCCGCAAGTTCCTGCAGGGTGGTGCTGCCGCCTTCCTCTTCATCCCGCAGCCAGCGGGCAATCACGATCTCACGGCTACGTTCATCTAAAGAGTTCAAGGCGCGCAGCAGCCCTTCCGATTGAATCGATTGAACCTGTTTTTCTTCCACCAGCGTTGCAGGGTCTGCATCGGGCGCGGCAAGGTAGGCAATCGGTGCGAACGACTCTTCGCCGTCTTCCATCTGGCCTTCAATGGCAATGTCACCGCCTGATAGGCGCTGATCCATTTCCATCACTTCATGGGGCTCAACATTAAGCTGCTTGGCAATGGCCTGGGCCTGATCGTCGTTTACGCCTTCTTGCACGCCAAGCGCAGCTTTCATTGAGCGCAGGTTAAAAAACAGCTTGCGCTGGGCTTTGGTGGTGGCCACCTTGACCAGCTGCCAGTTGCGCAAAATGAACTCGTGGATTTCGGCCTTGATCCAAAGCATGGCAAACGAGACCAGGCGCACCCCGCGGGTGGGGTCAAAGCGCTTCACCGCCTTCATCAGCCCAATATTGCCCTCTTGAATCAGGTCGGCCTGGGGCAGGCCGTAGCCCTTGTACTGGCGGGAAACGGAAACCACCAAGCGTAAGTGAGAGAGCACTAACTCTCTCGCTGCATCAAGATCATTAAGGGTTCGGAAACGGATCGCGAGTTCTTCTTCGCGCTCGGGTGTCAGCAAAGGAAACTGCTGGACTGCCCGCACATAGGCATCCAGATTGCCACCCGGGCTTAAATTAAGCGTGGCCAGGGCATGGTCAGTCGACAGTGCTGTAGCGGTCATCTTGAGCCCTCCTTTTCACGAGTGGACCGATTTTAGCACTCAGGGTTCCGGAGTGCTAAACGCGGCGGTTGTATCCCCGCCACGATCCTGGCGCCAGCGCCTCAAATCCGGACCTAGAACAAGGGTTTTGCCCTACTATCGCCCTTCTGTTTTTGGGAAGGGCTGTGCCATGAAGTTTCGTTTTCCGGTTGTGATCATTGACGAAGATTTCCGCTCCGAGAATGCCTCGGGCCTGGGCATTCGTGCCCTGGCCGATGCCCTGGAAAAAGAAGGCGTCGAGGTGCTGGGCGTGACCAGCTACGGCGATCTTTCCCAGTTCGCGCAGCAGCAAAGCCGCGCCTCAGCGTTTATTTTGTCAATTGATGATGAAGAGTTTGGCTCGGGCTCAAAAGAAGAGACCGATGCGGCGCTGAAAAACCTGCGGGCCTTTGTGGGCGAGATTCGTTTTCGCAATGCCGAGATTCCCATCTATATCTATGGCGAAACGCGCACCTCGCGACACATTCCGAATGATATTTTGCGCGAGTTGCACGGCTTTATTCATATGTTTGAAGACACGCCAGAGTTTGTGGCCCGCCACATTCTGCGTGAAGTGAAATCCTATATGGATTCATTGGCGCCGCCGTTTTTTCGGGCCCTGTTGGAATATGCGCAAGATGGCTCTTATTCCTGGCATTGCCCGGGCCACTCGGGGGGTGTTGCGTTTTTAAAGTCGCCCGTGGGCCAGATGTTTCACCAGTTCTTTGGCGAGAACATGCTGCGTGCCGATGTGTGTAACGCAGTGGATGAACTTGGCCAGCTTCTGGATCACACGGGGCCCGTTGCGGCCTCTGAGCGAAATGCGGCACGCATTTTTAGCGCAGACCATTGCTTCTTTGTGACCAATGGCACTTCCACATCGAACAAAATCGTTTGGCATGCCTCGGTTGCACCTGGCGATATCGTAGTGGTGGATCGCAATTGCCATAAGAGTGTGTTGCATGCGATCACCATGACGGGCGCCATTCCCGTGTTTTTAATGCCCACGCGCAACCATTTGGGAATTATTGGCCCCATCCCCTTGGAAGAATTCAAGCCCGAAAACATTCGAAAAAAAATCGAAGCAAATCCCTTTGCACGCGAAGCCCTGGGTGCGGGCAATGGCGCGGCCACCCCACGCATTCTCACGATTACCCAAAGTACCTACGACGGTGTTCTTTACAACGTGGAGATGATCAAAGACACGATCGGCAGTTACATTGACACGCTGCATTTCGATGAAGCGTGGATTCCGCACGCGACATTCCATGATTTCTACAAGAACATGCATGCGATCGGCAAAGACCGGCCACGGCCCAAAGACCCGCTGGTGTTTTCCACGCAATCAACACACAAGTTATTGGCGGGCTTATCACAGGCCTCGCAAATTCTGGTGCAAGAGTCGCAGACTCGCACCTTGGATCGCGATTTGTTTAATGAAGCGTACTTGATGCACACCTCGACAAGCCCGCAGTACGCCATTATTGCGTCGTTGGATGTCGCAGCGGCCATGATGGAGCCACCCGGGGGCACGGCGTTGGTAGAAGAGTCGATTGTGGAGGCGCTGGATTTTCGCCGTGCCATGCGCAAGGTCGATGAAGAGTTTGGCCTGGACTGGTGGTTCAAGGTCTGGGGCCCGGAAGATGTCACCGCCGATAGCCACGGCATGGCGACACGCAGTGAGTGGGACTTGGACCCGCAAGATGACTGGCACGGCTTTGATGGCCTGGTGTCGGGTTTCAACATGCTTGACCCGATCAAGTCCACGGTGATTACCCCGGGCTTGAATATCAAGGGCGAGTTCGATGCGCGCGGAATTCCTGCATCGATTGTGACCAAGTATCTCGCCGAGCACGGCGTGATCGTGGAAAAAACCGGGCTTTATTCGTTTTTCATCATGTTCACGATCGGCATTACCAAGGGCCGTTGGAACACACTGCTGACAGCCTTGCAGCAGTTTAAAGATGATTACGACAAAAACCAGCCCATGTGGCGCGTGCTGCCTGAGTTCTGCGCCAAGCACCCGCGTTATGAGCGTGTGGGCCTGGCCGATCTTTGCCAGCAGCTGCACGACATGTATAAGGCCAATGATATTGCGCGGCTTACCACTGAGATGTATCTCTCGAATATGGAGCCCGCATTAAAGCCTGCCGATGCGTTTGGTTATTTGGCCCATCGCAAGACTGAGCGGGTGCCCATTGATCAGTTAGAGGGCCGAATCACAACGAGCTTGCTCACACCTTATCCACCCGGCATCCCTTTGCTTATTCCGGGCGAGCGATTTAATAAAACCATTGTTCAGTACCTAAGATTTGCGCGCGACTTTAATGAGCGGTTCCCGGGCTTTGAGGCCGATGTGCATGGCCTGGTACAGCAAGAGGTGGATGGACGAATGGAGTATTTCGTCGACTGCGTGCCGGC
>CAYTWR010000010.1:3423-7646 GCA_964442225.1 uncultured Burkholderiaceae bacterium
GCGTTTGCGAACGCCTTGGCATCAAAGGGCTGAAGATCTTCAATGCCTTCCCCCACCCCAATGTAGCGAACGGGAACCGGCCGCGTTTTCGCTATTGCCAACAGCACGCCGCCTTTGGCAGTGCCATCGAGCTTGGTCACAATCAATCCGGTTAGGCCCAGTGCCTCATCAAAGGCCTTCACTTGCGCCAGGGCGTTTTGCCCCGTGCCGCCATCAATCACCAGCCAGATTTCGTGCGGCGCGCTTTCAAGTGCTTTGCCCATGACGCGCTTCACTTTTTTGAGCTCTTCCATCAAGTGAAGCTGCGTGGGCAGGCGTCCCGCGGTGTCGACCAGCACAATATCCACGCCACGCGAAACACCGGCACTCACCGAATCAAAGGCAACCGCCGCCGGGTCGCCCTGCGCCTGCGAAATGACATCCACATGATTGCGCTGGCCCCAGACAATCAATTGTTCACGGGCAGCTGCGCGAAAAGTGTCGCCTGCGCCCAGCAAAATCTTTCGGCCTTCTGATTTCCAGGCGTGAGCGAGCTTGCCAATGGATGTGGTTTTGCCTGCGCCATTGACACCTGCAACCATCACCACCTGGGTGCCAGACACCTTGCCGGTGTCAGACACCAGCAGTGGCGCCAAGGCCTGCTCAATGCAATCGGCCACGGCCTGCTGTAATTCTTCAGGCGAACTGTCGTTGTTCAGTTTTCTGGCTTTGATTTCGCTTCGAATCGCCGCAAGCAGCGACTCAGTCGCCGCGGTGCCACAATCGGCGGTGAGTAGCGCAGTTTCCACATCGTCGAACCAGGCGTCATCAAGCTTGCGGCTTGAAAAAAGGCTGCCCAGCTGGGCGGTGGTCTTGGCCAGGCCTTCTTTAAGTCGGCTAATCTTGAGCCGATCAAGGGTTCGGCCTAACCCTAGGAAACCAATCATTTAAATTGTGGTCTGCTATCAGGTTCGTGAATAAGCGCTCTATGATTCTAAGTCGGTTTTAAACGAAGTGAGGCCAGATTGAAAGAAACGCTGCAGTTTCGAGTGCTCTTGGCAACAGCAAAAGCAATGGCCATGGCCACCCTGGCGCTGGGCCTTGCGCTTGTTGCGCAAGTTGCGCATGCCAACGCCGCAAAGCCCACGCTCGACCAAACCCTGCCCAATGGGCTGCGTGTGTTGGTCTATGAAAACCCGCGTGCCCCCACCGCCCTGCACATGGTCTGGGTCAAGGCGGGCTCGATCGATGAAACCAATGGCCGCACGGGTTTGGCCCATGTGCTGGAGCACATGATGTTTAAGGGCACGAAGACTTTGGCGCCCGGGGAGTTCAGCCGGCGCGTTGCGGCCCTTGGCGGCCGTGAAAACGCGTTCACCTCAAAAGATTACACCGGCTACTTTCAACAAGTGCACAAAGACTCGTTGCGCGAAGTGATGCGGCTTGAGGCAGATCGTCAGCGCAATTTGGTACTCAAGGAAGATGAGTTCAAAAAAGAAATTCAGGTGGTCATGGAGGAGCGTCGCCTGCGCACCGATGACAATCCCGCAAGCCTCGCTTACGAAACTCTTGTAGCGCAAGCGTTTCAGGCCAACCCGGTTCGTAACCCAATTATTGGCTGGATGAGCGATCTTGAAAACCTCACCATCAGGGATGTCGAGCAGTGGTACCGCGATTGGTACGCACCGAATAATCTGGTGTTGATTGTCGCGGGTGATGTCAATGCAAAACAGGTGTTGGCCTGGGCAAAAGAGTTTTATGGTCCTATGAAGCCGCGCGCCTTGGCGGATCGCAAGCCGCAATCAGAGCCCGTACAAAACGGCATGCGTCGTGTAGGTTTGCGTGCACCTGCGCAAAATGCTTTTGTCATGATGGCGTACAAATCGCCCGCCTTAAATCAAGATCTTGGGCCGTTATCGGTCTCGCACCAACCCGCGCGTGATCTGGTGGCCTTGGGCGTGCTCGCCACTTTGTTGGATGACCCGGGCACGGGGCGACTATCGAAACGATTGGTGCGTGAAGAGCAGGTCGCGATTTCTGTCGAGACGGGCGCTTCTGGGGTCAGCCGAGGCCCCGGACTTTTTTACATTGACATCACGGCTGCGCCGGGCGTTGCTTTGTCTTCGTTGGAAGCAAAAGCTAAAGAGGAAATTGCGCGTATTGCCAAAGAAGGCGTTGAGGAAAAGGAGCTGGCCCGGGTGAAACGCCAAGCAAAATCCAGCGAAGTGTTTCAGCAGGATTCTTCTTTTTCGCTTGCCATGGAAGCGGCTCGATTGTTGCTAAGCGGCCGGCCTTTAGAAGACTCTGAGAACTGGCTGAAAGTGCTTGATGACATTCGCAGTGAAGACATTCAGCGCGTGGCCAAGCAGTTTTTTGTGGATCATCAGCTTACCGCCCTGGAGTTTGAGCCCTTACCCTTGGATCAGGCTGCAAAACGGCCGCGCGGCCCTGGCCTTTCAGGAATGAGACATTAATGAAGAAATTTTTTCTTGCGCTTGTTGCGCTGTTCGCGTTTGGCGCGGGCCCAGGGTTTGCCAAAGATTTGGGCATTGTGGATTGGGTCACTTCGCAAGGCACACGGGTGTTGTTTTTGCAGGCCACGGAAATTCCAATGGTCGATGTGTCGATTGATGTCGATGCCGGAAGCCGTTGGGATCCGGCGAATCAAACGGGCCTGGCCTCGATGACCCAGGCCATGCTGGCCCGTGGCTGGAAGGCCGCTGCAGGCCAGCCCGCCATGAATGAAGGCGCAATTAGCGAGGCCTTTGCAGAGCTTGCGGTTCAACGCGGTGGCAGTGCAGGATTAGACCGTGCAAGCCTGAGCCTTCGTACCCTGTCAGATGCAGATGTACGTGTGCCGGCAGTGCGGCTTATGGCAAGGTTAATGGCCCACCCCAGTTTTGATGCACAAATTCTAGAGCGCGAAAAAAATCGTTCCATTGCCTCGATTAAAGAGTCACTGACTCAGCCGCAATCCATTGCAACAAAAGCATTGTGGAAATCGGTCTACGGCAATCACCCCTACGGACAAACGGCAACGCCAGAGTCAGTCGCAGCAATCACTGCGAAAGACCTGGAAGCATTTCATCAAAAGTATTGGCAACCCAATCGCATGCGCGTCACGATTGTGGGTAACCTTACCGCGCCTCAGGCCAAAGCGCTTGCTGACGCACTGCTGGAGTTTTTCCCTAAACAAAATGCACAGCCTAGTCAGCCTTCTGTGCAAAAACCAGCCGAGCTTGTGCGGGTCGCACCGGTGCGTCAGGCCATTGCGCACCCTGCAACACAGAGCCATGTCTGGCTGGGCATGCCGGGCATTGCACGCGCTGACCCCGATTTTTTTGCCTTGACGGTGGGCAACTATATTTTTGGCGGCGGTGGTTTTGTGTCGCGATTGACCGAAGAAATTCGCGAAAAACGCGGGCTTTCTTATAGTGTGTTCAGCGCGTTTCAGCCTTTGGCACAGCCGGGCCCTTTCATGATTGGGCTGCAAACCCAAAACGCACAGGCACCACAAGCCTTGAAGGTGGTGGAAGAAACCTTGGCACGTTTCTTAAAAGACGGCCCCACTGAAAAAGAACTAAAAGCGGCAAAACAAAATCTTGTGGGCGGATTTGCGCTGCGCGTGGATACCAATCGCAAGCTCCTGGATAATCTTGCCCAGATCAACTATTACGACATGCCGCTTGATTACCTACAGACCTGGACATCCAAGATTGAAGCGGTGACGGTGGCCGATGTAAAACGGGCCATGAATCGTGTGGTGCAGGCCCATCAATTGTCGGTTGTGGTGGTGGCAGGCCCCGAGGGCTTTACGCCTTAAGGTGTTATGGGCCAGGTTCGAATTATTGGCGGCGCATGGAAGCGCACGCCAATTCCTGTTTCTGATGCTCAGGGTTTGCGGCCCACGCCTGATCGCGTGCGCGAGACCGTGTTTAACTGGCTGGGTCAAAACCTGCAGGGCTGGCGCTGTCTGGATTTGTTTGCGGGCTCAGGCGCACTCGGTTTTGAGGCGGGCTCGCGTGGCGCACAGCAGGTGGTGTTTGTAGAGCCCGGTGCAAAGGCGGCGGCTGCGATTGTGCAATTGATTGAAAAGCTCAATGCGAAGGAGCGGCTTGTTGTGGTGAAGGGCAAGGCGCAGGATTATGTTTCGCGTGCGGTGGATTGCCACGGGCCTTCGGCCCTCGCAATGACGAATGAGACCCCGGGGCCTGCAGTGACGTTTAATAGTCGTCATTGCGAGG
>CAYTWR010000010.1:7746-39357 GCA_964442225.1 uncultured Burkholderiaceae bacterium
GCCGCAGGCAGCACAACGTCATTGCGAGGCGCCGCAGGCGCCGTGGCAATCCACGCCCTTCGATTTAATCTTTCTCGACCCACCCTTCGGAAAGGGCCTAATCCAGGCCCTCATGCCACAGGTGCTGCCCCTACTGGCCCCACAAGGCTATGTGTATCTTGAATCAGACAAGCCCGTAGACCCCGGCCAGGCGGCCCTGTGGGGCCTGACGGTCTTGCGCCAAGACAAGGCTGGCGCGGTTCATTATCATCTCCTTCAAAAGCGCGAGGGTGCGCAGGGAGATGCCAATGTTACGAGCCGTCTATCCGGGGACATTTGATCCCTTGACCCGGGGCCACGAGGACCTGGTTCGGCGCGCAAGCAAGTTGTTCGACCATGTCGTGGTGGGGGTGGCCGATAGTCGCTCTAAGCGTCCCTTCTTTAGCATGCAAGAACGTGTAGAGATTGCCCAGGAAGTGCTGGGCCATTACCCCAATGTGCAGGTTTGTGGATTTACTGGCTTGCTGAAAGACTTTGTGCGTGAGCACGAGGCCAAGGTGATTGTCCGGGGCCTGCGGGCGGTTTCCGACTTTGAATATGAGTTTCAAATGGCGGGCATGAACCGGTATCTGCTGCCCGATGTGGAGACCATCTTTCTCACACCTTCTGATCAATACCAATTTATCTCGGGCAGCATTGTGCGTGAGATTGCTCAGCTTGGTGGCGATGTCAGCAAGTTTGTATTTCCTTCTGTAGAGAAGTGGCTTAACGAACGCTTGGGCGGCGTTGGCGCAAAATAATGGCCTATGGCCCTTCAGATTACCGATCAGTGCATTAATTGCGATGTTTGCGAGCCTGTGTGCCCCAATACGGCAATTTATATGGGCGAGGATTTCTACGAGATTGATCCGGCCCGCTGCACCGAATGTGTGGGCCACTTTGACGAGCCCCAGTGCCAAGTGGTTTGCCCGGTAGCCTGCATTGAAGTGAATCCGAAGTGGGTCGAAACCAAGGATCAACTCAAGGCCAAGGTCGAAGCGCTCGGCACATTAGAATAGAGGGCTATGGCTCTCCAATGCGGCATCGTCGGCCTGCCTAATGTCGGCAAATCCACTCTGTTCAATGCACTGACCAAAGCAGGCATTGCGGCAGAAAATTATCCTTTTTGCACCATTGAGCCCAATGTGGGCATTGTCGAGGTGCCCGATCCCAGGCTTGCACAGCTTGCAGAGATTGTGAGGCCTGAGCGCATTTTGCCCGCCACGGTTGAGTTCGTGGACATTGCAGGGCTGGTTGCGGGTGCCAGCAAAGGCGAGGGCCTGGGCAATCAGTTTTTGGCCAACATTCGCGAGACCGATGCGATTGTGAATGTAGTGCGCTGTTTTGAAGACGACAATGTGGTGCATGTGAACGGCCGCGTGGACCCGCTGGCCGACATTGAAACCATTGAAACCGAGCTGGCATTGGCGGATCTTGCCAATGTGGAAAAACAGATCGCGAAGACCGCCAAGCTTGCAAAATCCGGCGGTGACAAAGAGGCGCAGCGTTTATTGGCAGTGTTAGAAAAATGCCAGACACAACTGAACCAGGCCAAGCCGATTCGTGGCCTTGATTTGTATGAAGAAGAGCAAGCGCTGATTCACCCGTTTTGTTTTATTACGGCAAAGCCTGCCATGTTTGTGGCCAATGTGTCGGAAAGCGGCTTTGACAACAACCCACACCTTGAAAAATTAAAGGCTTACGCGGCCGCGCAAAAAGCGCCGGTCGTAGCAATTTGCGCGGCGATTGAAGCCGAAATCGCCGATATGCCCGATGAAGACAAGGCCGTGTTTTTAAGTGACATGGGCATGCAAGAGCCTGGCCTGAACCGCCTGATTCGTGCGGGGTTTTCCTTGCTGGGGCTGCAAACCTATTTCACCGCTGGCGTTAAGGAAGTGCGGGCCTGGACGGTCAAAATTGGCGCCACGGCACCGCAGGCCGCGGGCGTGATTCACACTGATTTTGAGCGTGGGTTTATTCGCGCCGAAGTGATTTCGTTTGGCGACTTCATTGCCTGCAAAGGCGAACAAGGCGCCAAAGAAGCCGGCAAGATGCGGCTAGAGGGCAAGGACTACATTGTCAAAGACGGGGATGTTATGCATTTCCGTTTTAATGTCTAAACGGAGCCTTAAAGCATTATGGTCTCGCTTTTTTGGGCAAGAGCCTTTCTGATTCTGGCCGGAGTGTTTGGCGTGATCGCAGTAGCCGCGGGCGCCTATGCCTCGCATGGCTTGCCCGCTTTGGTCGAGCCGCGCTTGGTGGAGATGTTTGATAAAGCGGCGCGTTATCAGTTGGTGCACGCAGTGGCCTTGCTGGGCCTTGCCATGCTGTCGACATTTAAATTTTTTCGGGTATGGAGCGTGATTACAGGCCTGTTGTTTGTGGCAGGCATTGTGCTGTTTTCAGGCAGTTTGTATGTGCGGGTGTTGACCGATAACCCGGTGTGGGGGAGTGTCACACCATTTGGCGGATTTGCGTTTATTCTGGGCTGGATTGGGCTGGTCGTGGCGGGGTGGATTGCCACGCCGCTGCGCGGCTCGCAATGACGGTTATAAAGAATGCAGCCTGCGCTGAGCCGTAGTGATTTCGCCACTCAAAATACCGGGCAGCTCTTTCAGCACATCATCAACCGCGCGATCGATCGAGATTTTTTCTTCGACTCTCGGTGCATTCAGCACAAAGGCCGCAACATCTTGTGCAAGGCCCAGCGTTCTGGGGTGGCCAATGCCAATTCTGAGCCGCCAGAAATTAGGCGAGCCCAAATGCAATTCAATATCGCGCACACCGTTGTGCCCGCCATGGCCACCACCTTGTTTGAGGCGCACACCGCCTGGCGGCAGATCGAGCTCATCGTGCACCACCAAAATATCCTCAGGGCTTAAACGATGAAACCGCGCAAAGGGGCCCACGGCTTCACCCGAGGCATTCATAAAGGTGGCGGGTTTTAAGAGCCAGCGGTCTTCGCCGGCAATGCGGCACTTGGCAATGTCCGCTTTAAATTTTGATTCCCGAGCCCACAGGCCCGGGTTTAACTGATCAACAATCCAGAAGCCCACATTGTGGCGATGGGCCGCGTATTGGGCTCCTGGATTACCGAGACCGACAATCAGTTTCAAGCAGCAGGCTTGGCTTCACCTGCAGCCGGCGCTGCAGCGGGAGCGCCCTCTGCAGCCTCATCGGCGCCGGCACCGCCCGGGCTTGAGGTGGTGACGATCGTGGGATTTTCACCTTCGTGCAGCACGGGTGTGACGCCGGCCGGGAAAGAGATGTCGCGCACATGCACCGACTGGCCCACGGCCAAGTTGGCCAGATCCACTTCAATGAACTCGGGCAGATCCTTGGGCAAGCAAGAGACCAACACATCGTTCATGACATGGCTGACCATGGCACCCATCAATTTGACGGCAGGGGAGATGTCTTGGTTCTTGAAGTGCAACGGCACCTTGGTTTGAAGCTTTTGTTTGGCATCGACCCGCTGAAAATCGACATGCAGCACCAAGGGCTTAAACGGGTGCATTTGATAATCGCGCAACAACACCTGCTCTGCCTTGCCGTCGATTTCCAGGTCCAGAATTGAAGAGTGGAAAGACTCAACCTTGAGCGCGAGCAAAATTGGGTTGTGATCAATCTCAATGTTGACGGGGGTTTTTTGGCTCCCATAGACAATTCCGGGAACCTTGCCGCTACGGCGAAGGCGGCGGCTCGCACCCGATCCTTGCACCGTGCGGGAAGTGGCGACAACTTTCATGTTTACTGCTCCTAAAAATCACGCGCGAAGGCGTGGGTTAAAAACCTTTTGCTCGTTTGGCCTGCCGCGACCAGCGATGCCTCGTGACAAAAGGGACAAAAAATTCTCGTTTACTCCACAAACAACGAACTTACAGAGTCCGACTTCACAATTCTTAGAATCGTTTCGGCAAGCAGGCCTGCACACGACAGCACGCGGATTCGGCCCGTAGCCTGCGCCTGGGGCGACAAAGGAATTGAGTCGGTCACGACCAGTTCATCCAACGACGACTGGGCAATTCGATCTACCGCTCCGCCTGACAACACGGCATGGGTGCAATAGGCGACAACGCGGCTTGCACCATGATCTTTCAGGGCTTGTGCTGCTTTGGTGAGTGTTCCTGCGGTGTCGACCATGTCATCCATGATCATGCAGGTGCGGCCTTCGACCTCACCAATAATGTTCATGACTTCGGAGACATTGGCTTTGGGGCGGCGCTTGTCGATAATGGCCAGATCGCAGTCCATTTGTTTGGCAAACGCGCGGGCGCGCACCACACCGCCCACATCGGGCGAGACCACAATCAGATTCGGGTAGGTTTGCTGCCAGACATCGGCAAGAATGATCGGCGCGGCGTAAATATTGTCGACCGGAATGTCGAAAAACCCCTGGATTTGATCCGAGTGCAAATCCATGGTGAGCACTCGGTCAACGCCAACGCTTTGCAGCATGTTGGCTACGACCTTGGCGCTGATCGGCACGCGGGAAGAGCGCACTCGGCGGTCTTGCCGTGCATAACCAAAGTAGGGAATTGCCGCGGTAATTCTTTCGGCAGAGGCACGACGCAAGGCGTCGCACATGAGCATGACCTCCATGAGGTGATCATTGGCGGGGGCGCAGGTGGACTGCAACACGACGCAGTGCTTGCCACGGACATGCTCAAGAATTTCGACAGTCGATTCCCCGTCGCTGAATTGCGCCACATTGGCGCGGCCGACACGGGTGTTTAAATGGCGCGCCACATCTCCCGCAAGCTTGGGGTTGGCATTGCCGGTGAAGATCATGAGGCCCTCGGGGGCACCGCCTTCTTTGTTCAGTATGCGGTCGACCATGGTGTTTATTTCGCTTGGGACTCAGAAAAAATGGCTGGGGAGGAAGGATTCGAACCCTCGAATGCCGGAATCAAAATCCGGTGCCTTAACCAACTTGGCGACTCCCCAACGGGCTTTACATCAACTCACCATTGCGCTGGGTGGGCCATCAAGGTTTTGCAGAGTCTCAGCTGGGCGTGGTCTTTCATGGCCCCGCTTTTTTGCAACTCTTGCATGCCTTGAAGCAGGCGTTTGGCCGTTTCCGCACTGGGTGCACTGCAAAACACCGCACCGCCTGAGCCTGACATTCGAACCGCCGCTGGCGCAATTTTTTCGCTTTCTGCAAGCAGTGTCATTTGCCGAAGAAGGGTATCAACCTCGGGAAATTTTGCCCGTGTGATGGGCTCTAAGTCGTTATGCCCGAAAACCCACACTGGCGACAAGGCTGCATCCGCGAAACCCTCGATTTTCAAGGGTTTGGAATCCCGTGTCAATTCAGGGGCGGCGAAGACTTGGGCGGTTGCCACGGGGCTTGGCGGCACTGCAACCACGAGCCAGCGTTCACGGCTTGAGAAAGGGGTGATTTTTTCTCCAATACCTTCGACAAAGGCGGGTGTGCCGTGAATAAAAAAGGGCACATCGGCGCCAAGCGTCAGGCCAATTGCCGCTAGGCGGGGCTTGTCCAAGCCTAAATTCCAAAGCTGATTCAGGCCCAACAGCGTGCTGGCCGCATCGGAGCTGCCCCCGCCAAGCCCTGCTCCTGCGGGGATTTGCTTGCGCACAGCGATCACCGCCCCCGGGCTGCCTTGAGCCCGCCACTGCGGGGTTTGTTGCAAGGACTTGGCGGCGCGAACTGCGAGATCTTGCTCCACGGCGCCCAGCAAGTCGCCAGTTCTCACGATGTCGGGCGAGGCGCTTTTGCTTAAGTAAATTTCATCGCACCAGTCGATCAGCTCGAAAATACTTTGCAACAGGTGATAGCCATCGGCTCGCCGGCCAATTACATGCAAAAACAAATTGACTTTGGCTGGAGCAGCGATGCGCAGGGAAGTGGCCATGTCCCTTATTGTGCGTCGAAGGCTATCCGAAGCCGAAATGGGGTGCTCTCCATGACGATCTCGGTTTCATGGACAGGGCCATAGGCCCCCACCCGGCTCTCAATAAATCGCATGAGTGATTGCAGGGCCGGCAAATCGTTGCCCCGCTCGGGCGTTGTGAGTCGGCCTTGATCGTCAAAAAGATACAGTCGAGAGCCGGGTTGGCCGGGTGCGATGGTCTCTTCAATTCCGCCGAGCGATTGGCCAAAGGGGCCGACAACAATCAATACCCTGCGAAGGCTTGATCCGGATTGGTATTCCAGCCATTCAAATCTTCCTTGCGAGCCTTGCACCGGTTCGGCAAGCGGATTTTGGGATTGCAAAACAAACCGTCCCGCTGCGCTGCGTGCAAGGGTTTCATTGGGTCGTTGTAATTCGAGCTGTCGTGGCGGCTGTTGAAGGCTTGCGCAGCCCGATGCAATAAAGGCCAAAGCGCCAAGAGCAAGCAGCCGGCGACGCAAAAGGCAACCCATGTTGGCTGTTGTTAGCGTGGGTGAACCTGTGGCGGGGAAATGCCCAGGCGTTTGATGGTGTCAAGCAGCATTTCGTTGCGTGGATCAGCAGCAAAGGCTGCGCGTAAGTAAGCCTCGGCTTCAACGGTATTGCCCTTCACCCAGAGCACTTCGCCTAAGTGGGTTGAGATCTCGGTGTCGGGCTGTTTGGCGTGCGCTTTGCGCAAATACTTTTCGGCCAGGTCAAGCTTGCCCATGCGGAAATAGACCCAGCCAAGGCTGTCAATAATGTGGGCATCATTGGGTGCAAGTGCAATCGCCTTTTCAATAAGCGCTAACGCTTCCGTCAATTGAATATTGCGGTCGGCAAAGTGATAGCCCAAGGCGTTGTGGGCATGCGCATGGTTGGGGTTGCGCGCGATCAGTTCGCGCAACAAGCGCTCCATTTCGGCATGCTGTCCAGCACGTTCGTGCAGCATGGCCTGGGTGTACATGACACTGGGCAAGTTAGCATCGGGTTGAGAAACTGTTGCGAATAGCCGCAGCGCTTGCGCGGGCTCGCCCATTCGGCCGGCAAGGCCCGCGACATAGTCGTAAAACATTTCGACTTGGTTTTCAGCAAGCGCACTTTCACGCCGTGTCTGCAAAGAACGCACCAGTTTTTCGGTTTCACCCATCATGGCCTGAAGCAGGTCCAGAGTCGTTTGCGCTTCCCGATCCTTGGGCGCATTGATAAGCCAAATTTGCGCGGCTTCTTGGGCCCGTTGCGGCATGCGCGCCTCAATGGCAAGTTCAGTTGCGCGTCGTGCGGCAGCCGGGTCTTGTGTTTGTCGCGCAACGCTTAGGTAGGTCACAGCGGCAATGCCCACCTCGCCCTGGGCAAGGGCCATTTCACTTGCCAGAATTTGGAAAACCAAGGCTGCGCGTTCACGCCCAAGCTCAAGTGCGGTTTGCGCGTGGCTTTGGCTTAGGGCGAAGGCTGCCAACAGGCCGGCGAGGGCCTTGGCCATGCCACGAAGTGAATGTGCTTTCATACGCCTACACTAAACCATTTCGATTCATTTCGTCTCATGCCCGAGCTTCCCGAAGTCGAGGTGACCGCCCAGCAGCTGCGCGCCCAGCTCGAATGCGCCTGCCTGGCGAGCAGCTGGCATAGCGGCAAGGCCTTGCGTCACCCGTATCCCAAACGGGCCCTGGAAGACTTACAGGGCGAGGCGTTGCTGGCGGTGCGGCGTCGGGCAAAGTTTTTAATGCTGGAGTTCAAGACGGGCTGGCTCGTGATTCACCTGGGAATGTCCGGCAGTCTGCGCTGCTGCGATCCGGGGGCGTTGGCACAGTTGCACGATCACGTTCGGCTTTGTTTTGCTTTGCCCAAAGGGCGCATGCGAGAAGTGGTTTTGCATGACCCCCGGCGCTTTGGGTCTTTGCAGTGGGTGCCGGCAAAAGGGTTTGCTTCGTGGGAGCAGGCGGGCCAGGGGCTTAGCCGGGCGGGACTTGGCTTTGAGCCTTTTGACGAAAGGCTGACTGTACAGTTCATGCATCGCAGCGCGCGCGGCTCACGCCAGTGCATTAAACAGTGGCTCATGAACGGAAAAGTGGTGGTGGGGGTTGGGAATATTTATGCTTGCGAGGCCTTGTTTGATGCAGGCATTCATCCGGCCCGCAAAGCAGGCTCGATTGCTGTGCAGCGTTATGAAAACCTGCTTGTCTCGGTGCGCCGAATATTGAGCCAGGCAATCAAATCGGGTGGAAGCACACTGCGGGATTTTTATCAGCCCGACGGCGCCTCGGGAAATTATCGGCAATCGCACCAAGTGTATGGCCGCGAGGGTGAGCCCTGCCCGCACTGCGGTGCTCGAATTCGAAAGATAGTGCAACAGCAACGCAGCACTTTTTACTGCCATGCCTGCCAACGATAGCCTTGAATTTGCACGGCGCGTGCTGGCTTGGCACGGCCAGCATGGCCGTCACAACCTGCCATGGCAAGAAACGCCGCCCGACCCATACAAAATCTGGGTCTCTGAAATCATGCTGCAACAGACGCAGGTGGCCACGGTCATCCCGTATTTTTTGCGTTTCATGCAACGATTTCCGCGATTAGAAAATTTGGCGATTGCATCCGAGCAAGAGGTCTTGGCTTTGTGGTCGGGGCTGGGCTATTACCGACGCGCGAGAAATTTGCATGCTTGCGCGCAGCAGATTGTGCAAATGCATGGCGGGCGTTTTCCGCGCACTGCACAAGAGCTGGCGCGATTGCCAGGCATTGGCAGGTCCACGGCAGCAGCGATTGCGGCAGTGGTGTTTCAGGAACGCGCTGCAATTTTGGATGGCAATGTCAAGCGGGTGCTGGCCCGTGTGACGCGCGCCCAGGCGCCGTGGCAAAGCCCGCTGCTTGAGCGTCTGTTGTGGCAAGAGGCAACGCAGCGTTTGCCCCGCCATGTGTGCGATATGCCTGCGTACACGCAGGCGATCATGGATCTTGGTGCCCTGGTGTGCCGTGCGCGCGCGCCCTTGTGCGAGCAATGCCCCGTGTCCCAGCTGTGTGCCGCTTATGTGCATGGCCAAGTCGATCAATACCCTTTGCCAAAGGCCAAACGGGCATTGCCCACCCGCAAGGCGTATTGGGCAGTGCTGTTAAGTGGCCACGGGGTGTGGCTGCAGCAGCGGCCTGATCGCGGTATTTGGCCCGGTCTGTGGCTGCCGTGGGAGCTTGATTTGCGGCACGAGCCCCCCGGGTGGAAGCACACTGTGAGCGGGCTACGCGAGGTGCGAACGATTCGTCACACCTTGACGCACTGCCGGCTTGATATTGAAACGGGCGTGATCGATTGGCTCAAGATGCATGCACCCGAGGGAGCGCCGTCAACCCTTCAATTTTTTTCTTGGCGCCAGGCCTTTGCGCTTGCCTTGCCTGCGCCGGTGCGCAGTGTGTTGCTTAGGCTTTGCCCTTTTGAGACAAAGACCGATGACGAACGGTGCACGCGTATTTCGGTTTGAATTCGTTGCGCAGTTGTTCTACCAAGTACACCGAGCGATGCTGGCCACCAGTGCAGCCAATCGCAACCGTTAAGTAGCTGCGGTTTTCTTCGGCATGGCGCGGCAGCCATTTTTCAAGATAAGCGGCAATGTCGTTTTTCATTTCAGCCACGCTTGGGTGGCCCTCTAGAAATGTCGCAACGGGCTCGTCTTTGCCATTGAGGGCTTTGAGCTCGGCGATGTAATAAGGGTTGGGCAGGCAGCGGGCATCGAACACCAGGTCGGCGTCGAGCGGAATGCCATCTTTGAAGGCAAATGATTGAAACAGCAACGTGATTTTGCTGGATTCAAGATTGAGCAGCTCTTTGACCCAGCGGCGCAGCACCTGCGGCTGCAAATCGCTGGTGTCAAGCGGCACGCCGAGTGATTCAATTTCAGCGAGCAGCTCGCGCTCTCGGCGAATGCAGTCTTGCAGCGTTGGCACCGCGTTTTCTTCGGATACCGCGGTGGCGAGCTCCCGGCTCAGCGGGTGTCTGCGGCGGGTTTCGGAATACCGTTGCAGCAATGTCTCGTCGCGTGCATTCAAGAAAATCACTTGTAGATTGTGGCCTGAGCGTCGGAGCTGTTCCAGGCTTTTTGCAAGGTGTTGCAGCGAGCCCGCGGTACGGGCATCGACCGCAATGGCCAGCTGTTTTTGTCCTTGCTCTTTCAGGTACTGCACCGTGGATTCAAGAAAAACAGCGGGCAAGTTGTCAATGCACAAATAGCCCGAGTCTTCCAAGACATTGAGTGCGACCGACTTGCCTGAGCCGGACATTCCGGTGACCAGCACGATTTTCATTGCGTCTGGCCTGGGTCTTGCTCGCGCATGGCGGCCTGCTGTCGTTCGAGAAATTCCTGCATGGTGTCAATTCCGCGCAGGCTCAACACGGTGTTGCGAACAGCGGCTTCAACCAGCACGGCAAGGTTGCGGCCTGCCGCGACCGGAATAATCACTTTGCGAATGGGCAGGCCCATCACATCTTGTGACATCGCTTCAAGCGGCAGCCGCTCGAATTCATCCATGACACTGCGTCGAATCAATTGCACAATCAGCTTTAGGCGCATTTTTCTTCGCACCGAGGTCTCGCCAAAAATGGTGCGAATATCCAAAAGCCCCAAGCCGCGAACTTCCAGCAGGTTTTGCAGCAGGGGCGGGCAGCGGCCTTCAATGGCATCGGGCGCAACGCGAACAAACTCCACCACATCATCGGCAATCAAGCCGTGGCCACGGGTGATCAGCTCAAGCGCGAGTTCGCTTTTGCCCAGCCCCGACTCACCGGCAATCAGCACGCCCATGCCCAGCACATCCATATAGACCCCGTGCATTTGAATCTGCGGCGCCATGATTTTTGAAAACTGTGCCCGCATGATTTCAATGATTTGCCCTGCGGAGACGGGCGTGCGCAGCAGTGCAAGCTGCTCTCGGTCACAGGCTAGGAAAATCTCGGCCGGGGGAATTTGGTCATCGGCAATGATGATGGCAGGCGGCCTTCCGGCCATGAGCTCTGCGGTGAGATAGCTTTTTCTTTGTGGGTCGAGCCGGTTGTAATAGGCCACTTCAGCGGTGCCCATCACCTGGATTCGATTGGGGTGAATCAGATTGAGGTGGCCAATCAGGTCGGCGCTTTCGGTGGACTGCGTTGAAATGCGCCGGCTCGCGCCTGCCTGGCCGGTTAAAAAACTAAGTTTTAACGCCTCTGCGTTTTCGTCGAATAGTGACCGGACATCAAGCACGGGCAGGTTGCCAGGCCTGAAGGGCCTGGTGCAGCGTTTGGGGGTCGTTTTCCGACAGGAGGGTGGCGCGCATGGTTTCGTCGGAGAGCATCTCGGCGACCTCGGAAAGAATCTCAAGATGCTGCTGCGTGGCCTGCTCGGGCACCAATAAAAAGAGCAGCAGGCCAACAGGCTTGCCATCGGGCGCATCGAAGGCCACGGGCTGGGAGAGCCGAATCAGTGCCGCCACGGCATCTTCGATGCCTTTGATGCGGCCATGGGGAATTGCAATGCCATCGCCCAAGCCCGTAGAGCCTAAGCGTTCGCGTGCGAACAGGGAATCGAACACCTTGACGCGCGCAATTCCCTGATTGTTTTCAAACAGCAATCCCGCCTGTTCAAAGACACGCTTTTTGCTGGTGGTTTCAAGGCCAAGTGCGATATTGGCCAGGGGTAATAGCTTGCTTATGCGGTTCATCTTCCCGCCTCGTGAGATCGAGAGGGCGGATTATAGAACTTTTGCTGCGCCGCGTAATTACCCCATTGCCCGGTGGTCGGCCGCCTGGCCGCGGTGTACCCCGGGGCGATGGGTTTCCTTGTACCGGACCACTTGCCGATCGAGCTTGTCGGACAGCAGGTCAATCGCCGCATACATGTCAGAGTGATTGGCCTCACAGTGAATATCCTTGCCGGGAAGGCGGACGGTCACTTCTGCGGTTTGATTGAGTTTTTCAACGCCCAGCACAACATGAACCTCATTCACATGGTCAAAGTGTCGCCAGGCTTTGCCGAATTTTTGCTCGACATAGTCCCGAATAGCAGGGGTGATTTCGATGTGATGGCCTTTGACAGTGAGGTGCATGACCGAGCTCCTTTCAGAGTTGTTTGCGTTGACTGACAGGCTCAATTCTGAGCGCTTCCCGATACTTTGCAATCGTGCGGCGCGCAATCTGTACCCCTTCCGCACAAAATCGGTCGGCCAACTGCTGATCAGACAAGGGTTTTCGAGGGTTTTCCTCGGAAATCCATTGCCGAATTTTGGCCCGTATCGCTGTCGATGAAGCGGTGCCGCCTGACTCTGTTGAGACATGGCTTGCGAAAAAAAATTTCAGCTCGAAGGTTCCGCGCGGTGTTAAAAGATATTTGTTGTTGGTTACCCGCGATACGGTGGATTCATGCAGCCCGCACTGCTCTGCGATTTCCCTCAGCACCAGCGGGCGCATTGCTTGTTCGCCGTAATCGAAAAATTCTTGTTGGCTCTGGGCAATGGCTTGGGCGACGCGCAAGATCGTGTCAAACCTCTGTTGAATGTTTTTAATCACCCAGCGGGCTTCTTGCAGCTGGGCCTGCATGCTCGGTGCTTGCCCTTCACGAATCACGCTGACATAGGCCGGGTTGATCGATAACCGTGGCATAGCGGCTTCATTGAGCCGTACGGCCCAACGCGCCCCACCAGGCTGATGAGATCGATACGCAATGACATCCGGGATGACGGTTTGTGCCGCATCCTGGCTAAAGGCGCTGCCGGGTTTTGGGTGAAGGGCATAAATGCAATCAATGCCGGCCTTTAATTCATCGCGGCTACAGTGCAATTGTTTGCTGAGCTCAGCAAAGTCTTTCGTGCTCAAAGCTGCAAACAGAGCCTGGTTCGAGACGATTGTTTTTGCCAGCGTGATGGGGCTTGTCGATAACGCCTGGTGTTCTGACTTGCCGAGTCGCTCTAATTGCAGGAGCAGGCACTCTTGGGCTGATCGGGCGCCAACCCCGGCGGGCTCCATGCTTTGCAAAAGCCGAAGACCGAGCAGTTGCTCATCGGCATCGAGCCGTTCGCCAAATCGATCGCAAAAATCAGCAGCAATGCTTTGCTCAAGCTCTTCTAGGCTGTCGCGCAAATACCCATCGTCATCGACCGATTCAATGAGCACCTCGAGCCAGGTCATGTCCCGGTCTGACAGCGGCAGCGCACAGGCTTGCTCAAATAAATAATCATGCAGGCTAATGGGCTGTGCCCGTTGCCACGCCCACTCATCATCGGCGCCTAAGGAAGCGCTGCCCGACCACGACTCTTGGCTGCTGGCCTCGGCATTGTCAGGCTCTGTTGTTGAGGCTTGCATGGCCTCGCCGCTTGCGCTTTGGTGGTCGGCGATTTCCAGCAGAGGATTTTCGGAGACATAACGCTCGATTTCTTGCTCGAGCTCTGCAGTTGACATTTGCAGCAAGCGGATCGATTGCTGAAGCTGGGGCGTGAGCGCTAGATGCTGTGTTGTGCGTAGTCCAAGCGTGGGTTTCATGAGCTCGGCCTGGTGTGCCCCCCGCTTACATGCGGAAGTGCTCTCCTAGGTAAACCTTGCGTACATTGGGGTCGGCCACAATCTCTTGCGGGGTTCCGCTGGCAAGCACTGAGCCTTCGCTGATGATGTAAGCGCGGTCACAAATGCCCAGGGTCTCGCGAACATTGTGGTCGGTGATCAGCACGCCAATTCCTCTGCTTTTAAGAAACCGGACAATGCGTTGGATCTCAATGACTGCGATTGGGTCAACGCCTGCAAAGGGCTCATCGAGCAAAATAAATCGCGGGGATGTCGCTAATGCTCTTGCAATTTCGACACGCCGCCGCTCTCCGCCCGACAGTGCGATGGCCATGCTGTCGCGCAAGTGACTAATTTGTAATTCATCAAGCAGCGCAGCTAAGCGTGATTCGATTTCTGCCTCGCCGAGCGGCCCGCCCTTATCGTTTCGCTGCAGCTCGAGAATTGCACGAATGTTGTCGGCGACTGACAGCTTGCGAAACACCGATGCTTCCTGGGGAAGGTAAGAAAGGCCTTTGCGAGCGCGTTGATGCACAGGCTTTTCGGCCATGTTTTCACCGTCCATCAAAATCTCGCCAGCATCGCTGCTAATGAGCCCAACGATCATGTAAAAGCTGGTGGTCTTTCCGGCCCCGTTGGGCCCCAGCAGCCCCACAACCTCGCCGCTGCGAACGGCGAGCGAGACATCGTGAACCACGGCTCTGCCTTTAAAGCTCTTGCGAAGCTGGCGCACCTCAAGCGAGCTGTCGGGAGTGTTCATGCGCTGCGAAGTCATTTGTTGCTGGGCATAAGAAACATGCGTGACCGGGCTTGCTCAGCTCCGGACTCCACCAGATAGCGTTCGGTGACATTGTTATAGGTCAGCCGGTCTCCCGAAACTTGATCTTTCAACACATCGCCTTCGAGCCTGCGCATGATGGCATTGCCAATGAGCACCACCGTCTCGGTTTTGCCGTCGTAATCGAGTGTGAGGCTTTCGCCTTCAATAAACTCGTTTAAGCCCTCGCGTTTTTGCCGAAAGCGCGCAGGCTTGCCGTTCACAATTCCAAAGTAGTTTCCCGCCTCGTCTTGCCAAAGCTCCATTCGGTCGCCACGCAGATTGAGCGTGCCCTTGGTGAGCACCACATTGCCGGTGAAGATGGTGACCTGGCGCTGTTCGTCGTGATTGAGCGTATCGGAGTCGATGACCGTAGGCTTGTCGCGGTCAGCCCGTTCGGCCCAGGCCGCAGGGCTAAGGCTTGTGCCAGCTAGCACGCAGCCAATTGCAATGGCGATTGAAAGTCTCGAATTCATTTTTTCTCTTCTTTGGGAAGCACCATGCGCGATTCTGAAAGCACACGGATTTGTTGTGTTTTATGGTCAAACACCATGCCAATGCCTTGCAAGGTGGACACGCCACGCTGTACCTGAACTGGCGCATCGGTAAACGCACGCTCCTCTTGCACAAGCAGCGTTGCTTTTGGGGTGGTCAGCCGCGTTGCAGGCTGGTCGGCAAATGCGGCCCGGGTCATGACCACATCGCCCGAAAGCTCAATTCGGTTTTGATGGTCCGTGGCCACCGCGCTTTGTGCGCTTGCGGTGGAGGATGGGCGGTCTTTCATCAGGGTGACAAGCCTTGGGGCCAGCATCAGACTTTTATCCTGGCTTTCAAAATGCTCAATGCGTTTGGCTTGCAGCCGGTACTGGGGCAACCCATTGGGGCCTGTGCGCACAATGTCCGGGCCCTCGACAATCGCGTTGGGCCCTTGCGGGGCAATCGCAGAGCGCTCGAGCCTGCCGCGGGCCAGGTATTCGCTCAAGCCCCATGAGGCTGCTGCGAGCGCTGCGAAAAAAAGCAGCGATACAAGATTGCCGATCCAGTCGGTGGTTTTCAAGATCGGCTTTCCACAATGAAATCGCAGCATTCGCGCACCGCGCCGTAGCCGCCGGGCCGGCTCGCGATCCAATCGGCTGCTGTCAGCACTTGGGGCACTGCGTGGGGCACTGCTGCGCGAAAGCTAACCCGTTGAAACACTTCTAAATCGGGCAGGTCGTCACCCATGTGGCCGCAGCGCTGCGCGTTTAATCCCATCGAGGCGACAAGCCGATCGAAAGCTTGGCCTTTATCGGATTCGCCTTGAATGACCAACTCAATGCCCAGCTCTTTAGCGCGTTGTTCGTTGGCGCGGTGCGTGCGGCCGCTTAACAGCGCAACCTGGATTCCTGCTTCCCGCAAGGCTTTAATGCCGTGGCCATCAAGCACATGAAATCGTTTGAATGCCTCGCCGTGCTCATCGTAAAACAGGCCGCCATCGGTCATGACGCCATCAACATCAAAAAACATCCACTCCAGCGCACGGGCTTTGGACCGCGCCTGGGCAAGGTTTTTGTTGAGCGGGTTGGCGCTGAAATTTGCGAGCATTGGCCTTAGAGAATTTTGGCTTCAAGAAGATCATGAATGCCAACCGCTCCGATCAGGCGATGGTCAGAATCCACGACCAGCAAGTGATTAATACGGGTGGTGTCCATGAGGTGGGCTACTTCGCTGGCCAGCCGCAGGCGTTCAATGGTTCTGGGCTTTTGAGTCATGACTTGATCAATGATCAGGTTGCGCACATCGGTGCCTTGCGATAAAACACGTCGCAAATCGCCGTCAGTAAAGATCCCGATCGCCTGGCCTTGCGCATTGACAATGGCCGTCATGCCCATGCGCTTTGCGCTGATTTCTTTAAACGCTTCGGTCACCAAGGTGCCGCTTTTCACCACCGGCAGGCTCTCGCCTTGGCGCATCACATCTTCGACCCTGACCAGTAGTTTTCGTCCCAGGCTTCCGCCAGGGTGCGATCGCGCAAAATCTTCAGCACTAAAGCCTCGCAGATCGAGCAGGGCCAAGGCCAAGGCATCGCCCAAGGCCAGGGCTGCGGTGGTGCTGGCCGTGGGGGCTAAATTCAAGGGACAGGCCTCGGCCGGGACAGCGGCGTTTAAGTGGATGTCGGCAAGCTTAGCCAGAGTCGAGCCTGGGTTTCCGGTCACGGCGATCAGGGTTGCCCCAAGTCGTTTGATAAACGGGGCAATGGTGGCCAGTTCCTCGGTTTCTCCCGAGTTTGAAAATGCCAACACGATATCGTCAGGCTGGATCATGCCCAGGTCGCCATGCCGGGCTTCGGCGGGGTGCACGAATAAGGCGGGAGTGCCGGTGGAGGCCAGGGTGGCCGCAATTTTTCGGGCAATATGGCCCGATTTGCCCATTCCGGAGACAACGACCCGGCCCGTGGCGTTTAGAATTTTGTCAACAGCAAGAACTATTTCGCTGTCGAGCTGACTCAATAGCCCGGAAATGGCGTTTGCCTCGATTTGCAAGACCTCCTTGACCCTTGCAAGAACGCGTGCTGAATCGCTGGCTTTAGAGTTCGTCATTGGTACACTCGCCTATGGAAAAGCCAGTGTAGCAAAGGCTTAAAGCAATCTTCATACCAATTTTTTCGTACCAGACCCGTGTCAATCTCTTCCTCAATCGGCCCCGGGCCGTCGGCCTTTGCCGAGTCAAAGCCTCAATTGCCAGTCGTCGCGTTTCGCGACCTGGTGTTTGGCTATGGGGATCGACGGGTCATTGACCGCGTGTCGTTCGAGATCCCTGCAGGCCAGGTAGTGGCCCTCATGGGGGGCTCAGGCGTGGGTAAAACAACCCTGCTGCGCCTGATCTCGGGCTTGGTCAGCCCGCAGTCGGGCCGGGTGGAAGTGTTTGGCGCCCCGCTGGATTGCGCGAACCGTCAAAGCCTTTATGAAGCCCGCCGTCGAATGGGCTTGCTCTTTCAGTTCGGGGCCTTGTTTACGGACCTGAGCTGTTTTGAAAATGTCGCCTTTCCTTTGCGCGAGCACACAAATCTCTCTGAGACCATGATTCGTGACTTGGTCTTGCTCAAGCTTGAGTGCGTGGGCCTGCGTGGCGCGGCACAGCTCAAGCCAGCCGAAATTTCAGGGGGTATGGCCAGGCGTGTTGCCCTGGCCAGAGCGATCGCGTTGGATCCCGAGCTAATTTTGTACGACGAACCCTTTGCCGGGCTTGATCCGATTTCCCTGGGCGTCACGGCAAATTTGATTCGCGATCTTAATGCTGCGCTCGGGGCAACATCGGTGGTGGTCACGCACGATGTTGCCGAGACCTTTGCGATTGCAGACCAAATTTTTGTGTTTGCACCCTCCCCGACCGGCGCTCAGCTTGTGGCTCAAGGAAGCCCGCAAGAGCTCAAGGCGAGTCAAGATTCATTTGTGCGCCAGTTTCTCGACGGACAGGTCGATGGTCCCGTTCGGTTTCATTACCCGGCAAATCCGATCGAGCAGGCCTTGGGATTAGGGGGCCGCCAATGATGCTGATCGCGCGTTGGATTTCTGTACTTGGTGCGCAAACCCTGGCCTTTGTGGAAGGCCTTGGAATTTTTGCGCGTCTGGGCTTTAAAGTGGTGGTGCGCACGGTTGCAATTTGGCAGCGCCCGCGCTTGATCGCCGCCCAGGTGCATTTTCTTGGCAATCACTCCTTGGCCATTATTTTGGTTGCAGGTGTTTTTGTGGGCCTCGTGCTGGGCTTGCAGGGCTACTACACCCTGCGTCGTTACGGGTCAGAAGAGGCACTGGGGCTCTTAGTCGCACTTTCTTTGGTTCGCGAGCTCGGGCCTGTGATCTCGGCCTTGTTATTTGCGGGCCGGGCGGGCACTTCATTAACCGCCGAGATTGGCTTGATGAAGGCGGGAGAGCAGCTTTCTGCGCTTGAGACCATGGCAGTCGATCCGATCGCCCGCGTGCTTGGGCCGCGGTTTTTTGGAGGCCTCATTACGGTTCCGCTGTTGGCCACCCTGTTTTCTGCGGTTGGCGTGATTGGCGGCTGGCTTGTCGGGGTCGTGCTTATTGGGGTTGACCCCGGCGCGTTTTGGTCGCAAATGTCGGATGGCGTTGATTTTTGGGATGACATCATCAATGGCGTGATCAAGAGCGTCGTGTTTGGCGTGGTCGTGACCCAGGTGGCCTTGATGATGGGCTATGAGTCGCGGCCTACGCCGGAAGGTGTGGCGAGGGCAACCACCCTGACGGTTGTGGTAGGGTCGTTGGCTGTTTTGGGATTGGACTTTATTCTGACCGCGCTTATGTTTGGAGATGTGTGATGCAGGGCCGAAATTTAAATCTCGCCGTCGGCGCCTTTGTATTGCTGGGTATTGCAGCGCTGTTTTTTATGGCCTTGCAGGTGAGCAACTTGGGCGCCATGACGACTGGCAGCACCTATGAGGTCAAGGCGTACTTCGATAATATTGGCGGCTTAAAGCCTCGCGCTGCTGTCAAAAGTGCAGGCGTTGTGGTGGGCCGCGTGCGGGGAATTCAGTTTGATGATGATCAGTATCGGGCTTTGGTCACCCTTGATTTAGAGACTCGTTATGAGTTTCCCAAAGACACTTCTGCAAAAATTCTCACAGCAGGCCTGTTGGGTGAAAACTATATTGGTTTAGAGCCCGGCGCCGAGATTGAAATGCTTCGGCCTGCTGATCAAATCACCATGACCCAATCGGCGGTGGTGTTAGAAAACCTGATCTCTCAGTTTCTTTACAACCGGCCGAGTGATTCGGGGTCGAAATCCCAGTGAACCCCATGCTTGCCTGGCTAAAGACACTTTTTCTGGCAGCCCTTGTGTTGGTCAACGCAGGTTGTGCAACCTTGCCGCAAGGGCATGTTGAAGATCCGCGCGATCCTTGGGAGCGCTACAACCGCGCCATGTTTGAATTCAACGAGGACGCCGATCGCTTGGTCATTAAGCCAGTGTCTGAGGCCTATCGCGATTACACCCCTGATGTGCTGCAGTTTTTGCTGCGCAATTTCTTTAGCAATTTATGGGATATCGCCACCACGGTGCAGTACTTGCTTCAAGGCCGCCCTGCCGATGCGGGCAACTCGGCTGCGCGGGTGTTGTTTAACACCACCTTGGGGTTTGGCGGCTTGGGCGACCCGGCTTCTGAAATGGGGTTTCAGAAAACCTCTAAAGACTTTGGCATGACTTTGGGCTATTGGGGCATTGCGCCGGGCCCCTATTTTGTGTGGCCGATTTTGGGGCCCAACACCGTTCGAGATTCATTCGGTTTTGTGGGGGACCTTATTTATGACCCCATGCGCGATGTGATTAAAACCAGCGATGGCCGTGTTGCCTCCTATGTGGTGGAAGGCATGCATCGTCGGATTGATGTTTTAAAAGCGGAGAGAACGATTGAGGCTTTGTCGTTCGATCGTTATTCGTCGGTCAGAGATGCCTGGCTCGCTCGTCGTCAAAACCAGATTTACGATGGCAATCCGCCGCCTGAACCCTTTTCTTATGATGAAGATGAGTGAGCTTATAAGTATGCAAGCGTTGTTTAGATCCCTTGTTGTTCTCTTGACATTTGTGTCCAGTGTGGCCTGGGCGCAGGTTTCCCCAGAGTCTTTGATCCGGTCGGTCTCGCAGGGCGTGCTCGACGAAGTCAAGGCCGATCGCACGCTGCAAAGTGGCGACCTGTCCCGGCTGAATCAGTTGGTGGATCGAAGGGTCATGCCGCATGTGAATTTTGCGCGCATGACCGCGTTGGCCGTGGGCCGTAACTGGCGTTCGGCCACCCCAGAGCAGCAGCAGCAAATCATGAAGGAGTTTCGACAGCTGCTCTTGCTCACCTATGCCGATGCGGTTCGACAAGTGAGCGACACCACGATTCAAGTGCAGCCAACCCGCGCCAAGCCAGAAGACACCACCGTGATTGTGCGCACCCAAGTGCTTCGGCCGGGCAAAGAGCCCATTCAGCTGGATTACCGCATGGAAAAATCAGGTGATACCTGGAAGATTTTTGACTTGAATGTTTTGGGCTTGTGGTTGGTTGAGCACTATCGAACGCAATTTGCGCAGGTTGTGGGTACGAGTGGCATTGATGGCCTGATTAAGTCGATTCAGGAAAAGAATCAGAGTCTTTCGAGCTCGGTTGCGGCAAAACGCGCAGCGAGCAACTAACTCGCCATGCAAGAAGTGTTGCTTGAGTTTCGCGGCCGCCTCACTTTGGCCAACGCCAGACAGGTGCTTGAGAGTCAACAGGCCGCATTAAAAACCGCTTTAAAAAACACTCAAGGCCAACAATCCGTTGTCGCAGATTTAACGGGCTTGGCCGATGTCGACACGTCGGCTTTGGCGGTGATCTTGCAGCTTGATCGCGATGTGCGTGCGCATTCAGGGGCACCCTTGCGAATTCGAGGCGCCTCGCAAGACCTGCGCTCCTTGGCAAGGCTGAGCTCCTTGGCCTCGGTGTTGAATTGGGACTAGGTGTCGCATGACTTTTGCTGTAGAGGTTGATTCCATCTCCAAGCGCTATGCCAGCGCACGCGGGCAAGTGCAGGCGCTCTCTGAAGTGAGCCTGAAAATTGCTCAAGGTGAGTTTCTCGCCTTGCTTGGGCCCAATGGCGCAGGCAAAACAACCCTGATTCAAATTCTCGCTGGCCTGGTCCGGCCGAGTGCGGGCAGCGCCCGGGTCATGGGGTTCGATGTGGTGACCGATCCGGTGCATGCGCGGCGTGCTTTGGGTGTGGTGCCACAAGAGCTTGTGTTTGACCCGTTCTTTACCGTGCGCGAGGCGCTGCAGATTCAGTCGGGCTTTTTCGGGCTTCGGCGCAACGACGATTGGATCGATGAGCTCTTGCATCACCTGGGCCTTGCCAATAAAGCCGAGTCCAATATGCGCGCCTTATCGGGCGGCATGAAGCGCAGAGTGCTCGTGGCCCAGGCCCTGGTGCATCGCCCCCCGGTGATCGTGCTTGATGAGCCCACTGCTGGGGTCGATGTCGAGCTGCGCCAGAGCTTGTGGGCTTTTGTACAGCGGCTAAACCGAGACGGTCATACGGTGATGCTCACCACCCACTATCTAGAAGAAGCCGAGTCGCTTTGCAATCGTGTGGTCTTGCTGAAATCGGGCCGAGTGATTGCCGACGAAAAAACCGAAGCCTTGCTAAAACACCCCGACGACAGCCTGGAAACTGTGTTTTTGCGCATGCTGGGCCAGTCTGCCGAATCCGGAGAGCCTTCTGGATCGCTACAATAGCGGCCATGGTGACACCGCAATCAATCGAAGACTCCATTCGCCAAGGCCTGTCGTGTGAACATTTGCACGTCGATGGCGATGGCCATCATTTCGAGGCGGTGATCGTTTGCGCCGATTTTGAAGGCAAGCGGCTCATTGCCCGCCACCAAATGGTGTATGCAGCGCTTGGAGATCGCATGAAGGCAGAAATCCACGCGCTGTCGATGAAAACGCTCACGCCCGCCGAGTGGGCGGCCACCAAAGCCTAAACGCCAAAGCCCCTGACATGGATCGTTTCAAAATTTTCGGAGGCGTGCCGCTCTCCGGTGAGGTGTCTGTTTCGGGCGCGAAAAATTCGGCCTTGCCCATTATTTGCGCTTCGATACTCAGCGCACAACCGCTTGAACTTCACAATGTGCCCAAGCTCAGAGATGTGGCCACCATGAAGCGTTTGTTGGCGCAAATGGGCACGCGTATTGAGGCCATGCCCTCTCAAGATGGCCAGGAGGCGCTGCGATTAAGCTCTGATTCAATGACGCATTTGCAGGCGCCTTATGAGCTTGTAAAGACCATGCGGGCCTCGGTCTTGGTATTGGGGCCAATGCTGGCGCGTTTTGGCGAAGCGTTGGTCAGCCTTCCGGGGGGTTGCGCAATTGGCCAGCGGCCCGTCGATCAGCACATTCGTGGCTTGACCCAAATGGGCGCGCAAATTCAGATTGAACACGGCTATATCAAGGCCCAGGCCAAGCGGCTGCGCGGCACCCGAATTGTGACGGACATGGTGACCGTGACCGGCACCGAAAACCTGATGATGGCGGCAACCCTGGCCGAGGGCACAACGGTCATTGATAACGCGGCGCGCGAACCTGAGGTGGTCGATCTTGCCCAGTGCCTGATCAAAATGGGGGCGCGCATTGAGGGTGCAGGCACTGATCGGATTGTGGTGCACGGCGTCGATCGGCTGCAGGGCGCCCAGCACTCGATCATGCCCGATCGCATTGAGGCCGGAACATTTTTGTGTGCGGTCGCGGCTGCAGGGGGCGATGTCTTGGTGCGTAACGCCCGGCCTGCCGATATGCAGTCAAGTCTTGAAAAGCTGCGCGAGGCGGGGGTTGAGTTAATCGAGCTTCATGACGGGATTCGGGTGCGTTCGCAAGGCAGACCCAGAGCATTTAATTTTCGAACTGCCCCTTTCCCAGGCTTGGCCACCGACATGCAGGCCCAGCTCATGGCAGTGGCCTGTGTTGCCGAGGGTGCGAGCATCATTGCTGAAACAATTTTCGAGAATCGTTTCATGCATGTCCAAGAGCTGCGCAGGCTGGGCGCTCAGATCGAAGTGGATGGCCATACGGCGGTGGTCAGGGGAGTGGCTGAGCTTTCTGGCGCCCGGGTCATGGCCACGGATCTTCGGGCCTCGGCGGGTTTGGTCATTGCGGGCCTGGTCGCAAGTGGGGAAACCGAGATCGATCGCATTTATCATTTGGATCGCGGTTATGACCGCATGGAAGAAAAGCTTAGAAAACTCGGCGCCAGAGTAGAGCGCATCTCGGAACCGCAATCATGATGACTTTTGCCCTCTCCAAGGGCCGTATTTTTGAAGAAGCTCTCCCGTTGCTGGAGTCCTTGGGTATTCATCCTTTGGAATCGCCCGAGTCTTCACGCAAGCTTATTCTTGCGACCAATAAGCCCGAGCTACGCTTGCTGATTGTTCGCGCAAGCGATGTGCCGACTTATGTGCGGTTCGGCGCAGCCGATATGGGGATCGCCGGTGCCGATGTGCTGGCCGAGCAAGGCCACGAAGGGTTGTTTCAGCCCGTTGATTTGGGAATCGGCAAATGCCGCATGAGCGTGGCAGTTCCGGTTGAGCTTGATTATGCGAGCCTGGTACGAAGGGGCGCCCGCATTCGCGTGGCGACGAAATATGTCAACACGGCACGCACGCATTTTGCGGCCAAGGGCGTTCATGTTGACCTGATCAAGCTTTACGGGTCGATGGAGCTTGCGCCCTTGGTGGGCTTGGCCGATGTGATTGTTGATTTGGTGTCAACGGGCGGAACGCTGAAGGCCAATGGCCTGAAAGAAGTCGAAAAAATCGCAGACATTTCCGCGCGCTTGATTGTCAATCAGGCCGCCCTGAAAACCCGGCCAGAGGAATTGCGGCCGATCATTGAAACTTTTGCCCGCGCCGCGAGCCAGAGTTAGGCCATGGTAAAGATTGCAAAACTCAAGTCCACGCAGCCTGATTTTTCTCAGGCGCTTGGCCGTTTGCTGCGTTACGACGCTGCCCAAGACGATGCGATTGCCGCAACCGTTAAACAAATCGTTGCAGATATTCGTGCGCGGGGCGATCAGGCTGTGCTGGAATACACCGCCAAGTTTGACCAAGTGTCGGCAGGCTCGGTGTCAGCGCTGGAAATTCCGCGATCAGCCTTGCTAGAGGCTCTCAATGGCTTGCCCGCAGAGCAGCGCCAGGCCCTGACCCAGGCGGCCGATCGCATTCGCGAGTTCCACTTGCTGCAAAAGCAAAGCTCTTGGACCCATGTCGATGCCGCAGGAAATCGTTTGGGCCAGCGCGTGAGCGCGATTGACCGAGCTGGCCTCTATGTTCCGGGCGGCAAAGCAGCCTATCCCTCTTCTGTGCTCATGAATGCAATTCCCGCAAAAGTGGCGGGAGTGCAAGAAGTGGTCATGGTGGTGCCCACCCCGGGCGGTGTGCGCAACCCTCTGGTGTTGGCGGCCGCTGGCCTTGCGGGCGTTGATCGCGCATTCACGATTGGCGGCGCACAGGCTGTCGCGGCGCTTGCGTACGGCACGCAAACCATTCCCTGCGTTGACAAAATCGTGGGCCCTGGAAATGCCTATGTGGCCGAAGCCAAGCGCCAGGTGTTTGGCCAAGTCGGCATTGACATGATTGCGGGCCCTTCTGAAATTCTGGTGATCTGCGATGGCAAGACCAATCCCGATTGGATCGCCATGGATTTGTTTTCGCAGGCCGAGCACGACGAGCTTGCGCAGGCCATTTTGTTAACCCCCGATGCGCAATTTATTGATGCTGTGCAGGCTGCAATTGATCGCCTGATCGACGACATGCCCCGCAAGGCCGTGATTCGCACTTCCATGGAAAATCGGGGTGCGTTGATTCAGGTGAAAGATCTCGATGAAGCGTGCGAGATCGCTTCAACGATTGCTGCTGAACACTTGGAAGTCTCCACCGATGAGCCCGAGCGTTGGGCGCAGAAAATCCGGCACGCTGGCGCAATCTTTTTGGGCCGTTACGCTTCAGAATCGTTGGGTGATTATTGTGCGGGCCCTAATCATGTGCTGCCCACCATGCGCACGGCGCGTTTTTCATCGCCACTCGGTGTTTACGATTTTCAAAAGCGCACGAGCATGATTGAAATTAGTGAGGCGGGTGCGCAGTCGTTGGGCCGCGTTGCCTCGACACTGGCGCATGGTGAGCATTTGCCCGCACACGCCAAAGCGGCTGAGCTACGACTGAAATAAAGCCCAGTAGATCGCCACGGCTGCTTCGCAGCCTCGCGATGACGACTTTATTCGTCATTGCGAGGAGCCCACCAGGGCGACGCGGCAATCCACGTTCAAAGGTCAGAAAGTGCCTTGAGCAGCGCATCCACTTGAGCATCCGTGCCCACAGTGATTCTCAAATACCGATCAATCCGCGGCTTGGCAAAATGACGCACCAAAATTTTGCGCTCACGTAAAAGCTGAGCCAGCGCGGCCCCCTCATGTGCCGGGTGTTTCGCAAACACAAAGTTCGCCATGGAAGGCACCACCTCAAAGCCAAGCGCTTGCAGCCCGGCGGCCATTTTTTCTCGTGAGGCAATGACCTTGGCCCGGTTTTGCTCAAACCAATCATGATCTTCAACGGCCGCGGCAGCGCCGGCTTGTGCGAACCGATCCAGCGGATAAGAATTAAAGCTGTTTTTGATTCGATTCAGCGCATCGAGCAGCGCGGGGTTTCCGATTGCAAAGCCAACCCGCAGCCCCGCCAGCGCACGCGATTTTGAAAACGATTGGGTCACCAGCACATTGGGGTGCTTGACTGTGAGTGGCACGCAGGATTGCGCGCCAAAATCGACATAGGCCTCATCGATCACCACCAAGGTATTGGGACGATCGCACACAAAGGCTTCAATCACATCTCGCGCAATCGCCCGGCCCGTTGGCGCATTGGGGTTCGGAAAAATCACCGATTGCGCCGAGCGAGGAATTTTTTCAAGCGAAAAGCTTAGGTCGGATTCAAGTGCAACTTGGACAAAAGGAATTTGGTAGAGCGCGCAGTAGCTCGGGTAAAAACTGTAGGTAATGTCGGGAAAAACCAGGCATGTGTCGGTGGGCGCCGCACCCCCACGGGCCAGCAGGCCCTGAAACACAAAGGCCAAGACCTCGTCGCTGCCATTGCCCACAAAGACATGGCTTGCGGGCACCTTCAAGCACCGGCCAATGGCTTCGCGCAGGCCCACCGATTCAGGGTCGGGGTAAAGCCGCAGGGCATCTGCAGCAATTGCCCCAATCGCCTCGAAGGCTTTGGCCGAGGGCGGATAGGGGTTTTCGTTGGTGTTGAGCTTGATTAAGCCCTCGATCTTGGGCTGCTCGCCGGGGGTGTAGGGCGAAAGACCCTGCACCACAGAACTCCAGAATTCACTCATGGCACGACTGTATCATTGCGGAAAAGGAGCTGTCATGAGAACCGCTGAGATCAGCAGAAACACCGCCGAGACCCAGATTCGGGTGGCCATTAACCTAGATGGAACGGGCAAGAAAAGCCTGGCGACCGGCCTGCCTTTTCTCGACCACATGCTGGACCAGATTGTTCGCCATGGCCTAATCGATCTCGATATTCAGGCCAAGGGCGATTTAGAGATTGATGCCCACCACACCGTGGAGGATTTGGGCATTACATTAGGTCAGGCATTTGCAAAAGCGATTGGCGATAAGCGCGGAGTGCGTCGCTATGGCCATGCGTATGTGCCGCTTGATGAAGCCTTGTCGCGTGTGGTGGTCGATTTATCGGGCCGCCCAGGCTTGGAATTTGGCGTGCAGTGGAAGCGCAGCATGGTGGGCCAGTTCGATCTCGATTTGGTGCATGAATTTTTCCAAGGCTTTGTCAATCACGCGCTGGTCACCTTGCACATTGACAATCTAAAGGGTGAAAACGCCCACCATCAGTGCGAAACGATCTTCAAGGCGTTTGCGCGCGCGTTGCGCATGGCCGTTGAGCCAGACTCAAGACTTTCGGCCGACAGCATTCCCTCTACCAAGGGCGCTCTCTGATTGATCGCAATTGTTGATTACGGCTCGGGTAATTTAAGAAGCGTGCTGCGGGCTTTTCATGCCGTGGCGCCCGGCACGGATGTGCAAATTGTGTCGCAGCCTGAGCAGGTTCGCGCTGCAGAACGTGTCGTATTTCCCGGGCAGGGCGCCATGCATGACTGCATGGCGAGCCTTGCGCGATCGGGCTTGAAACAAGCCATCTTAGAAGCCTGTCGCGACAAGCCATTTTTTGGAATTTGTGTCGGCGAGCAAATGCTGTTTGATCACAGCGAAGAGGGCGACACCCCAGGGCTTGGGGTAATGCCAGGGAAGGTGATTCGGTTTTCTGCACAGCGTGGCACCTGTGATGCGGCAGGTGCGCCATTAAAAGTTCCGCACATGGGCTGGAACCAGGTGCAGTGGGCCAAGCCGCACCCGGTGACTGCAGGCCTTAAAAGTGGAGGCTGGTTTTATTTCGTGCACAGTTTTCACGCAGAGCCCAGTGATCCTGCCCATGTGCTGGGGGAAAGCCACTACGGAACACGCTTTACCTGCGCGGTTGCCAGAGATAACATCATTGCAACCCAATTTCATCCAGAAAAAAGCGCATCAGAAGGCCTTCGTCTTTTGGCAAACTTTGTTTCATGGACACCTTAACTCTCGATTGTTGACATGCTGTTAATACCTGCAATTGATCTTAAAGATGGACAGTGCGTTCGCTTAAAGCAAGGCGATCTGCGTGACGCAACAATTTTTTCTGACAAGCCTGCCGAAATGGCGGCCCACTGGAAATCCCAAGGCGCGCGCCGTCTGCATGTCGTGGATTTAAACGGTGCCGTTGCAGGCCGGCCAAAAAATGAAGCGGCAATCAAAGCCATTATCAAAGCTGCGGGCGATGACATGCCGGTGCAAATTGGCGGCGGCATTCGCGATCTCGACACCATTGAGCGGTTTCTTGATGATGGCGCGAGTTTCGTGGTGATCGGCACTGCGGCTGTAAAAAACCCTGGCCTGCTACAAGATGCCTGCGTGGCGTTTCCTGGCCATATCGTGGTGTCAATCGATGCCAAAGACGGCAAGGTCGCCACCGATGGCTGGAGCAAGCTCTCCGGGCACGAAGTGATCGACTTGGCCCAGAAGTTTGAAGATTATGGCGTTGAGGCCATTCTTTACACCGATATTGGCCGTGATGGAATGCTCACGGGCGTAAACCTTGAAGCAACGGTCAAGCTGGCGCAAAGCGTGAGCGTACCGATTATTGCCAGTGGCGGCATTGCCGGCATGAAAGACATCGAGTCGTTGTGCGCGGTTCAAGACGAAGGCATTACGGCTGCCATTTTGGGCCGTTCACTCTACGAGGGCCACATCGACTTTAAACAAGCACAGGAGCGAGCAGACTCGCTTTCTGAATAATGCTGGCCAAGCGCATTATTCCCTGCCTCGATGTCAATGCGGGCCGTGTCGTAAAAGGGGTGAATTTTGTTGACCTGCGCGATGCTGGCGATCCCGTTGAAATTGCCCGGCAATACGACCTGCAAGGCGCTGACGAAGTCACGTTTTTAGACATCACTGCCTCAAGCGATGCCCGCGATTTGATTTTGCCCATGATCGAGGCGGTCGCCGACCAGGTCTTTATTCCATTGACGGTGGGCGGAGGTGTGCGCACCGTCGAGGATGTTCGCCGCCTGTTAAATGCGGGTGCCGACAAGATCAGCATTAACACCGCCGCGATTCAAAACCCGGGCTTGGTAAAAGAGTGTTCGGATAAATTTGGCTCGCAGTGCATTGTGGTGGCCATTGATGCCAAGCGCGTGGACGACCACTGGGAAGTCTTTACCCACGGGGGCCGAAACCCCACTGGCTTAGATGCCGTGCAATGGGCAAAAAGAGTCGCAGAGCTTGGCGCGGGCGAGATATTGCTCACGAGCATGGATCGAGATGGCACCGGCAAGGGCTTTGATTTAGCGCTCACTCGCGCAGTGTCGTGCGCAGTGAATATTCCGGTCATTGCCAGCGGCGGCGTGGGGAGCTTGCAAGACTTGGTCGATGGCGTGACCCAAGGCGCTGCCGATGCAGTGCTGGCAGCGTCTATTTTTCATTTCGGGCAACACACCATTAACGAAGCCAAGCACTATATGGCGGACCGTGGCGTGTGTGTCCGTGCCCAGCAGGTGCGCTCATGACGCCCACCTGGCTTGATCAAATCAAGTGGGATGATCGCGGCTTAGTCACGGCGGTGGCGCAAGACGCGCATTCGGGCCGTGTCTTAATGGTGGCGTGGATGAACCGCGCAGCGCTTGAAGCAACTGCGAGCACCCGGCAGGCAGTTTATTTTTCGCGCTCAAGAAACCGTTTGTGGCGCAAGGGCGAAGAGTCCGGAAACACTCAATCGGTGCGCGAGATTCGTTTGGATTGCGATGGCGATGTGATCTTGCTGCTTGTGGATCAGCACGGCGGAATCGCCTGTCATACCGGCCGCCAATCCTGCCTGTATCAGCGCCTAGAGCCTTCGGCCTCGGGCCAGGATTTTCAGTGGATTGCAGTCGACCCGGTGCTCAAAGACCCTGACACTCTGTATGCTAAGAACACGGATCCCTCACGCCATGCCTGACCGCAACCAACGCCCTCAACAACTGCCTGCGGATCGCACCTTGCAAGATGCGACCGAGGTGCTCTCGCGTTTAGCCGATGTGATTGCCTCTCGAAAAGGCCTGGACCCTTCAAGTTCCTATGTCGCGAGGCTGCTTGCGGCTGCGCCCGATGCAGCGCTTAAGAAGGTGGGCGAGGAGGCTGCCGAAGTGATCATGGCTGGCAAAGACGGTGCAGCAGATCGCATTGTCAGTGAAATGGCAGATCTCTGGTTTCACTGCCTGGTTGCGCTGGTTCAGGCCGGTGTTCGGCCCGAGCAAGTGCTCGCCGAACTGGCCCGCCGCGAGGGGATCTCTGGCCTTGATGAAAAAGCCGCGCGGCGCGCTCAGCAAAAAATTTAGGGAGAGTTTTTGTGTCGCACGACCCGAACTGCGTATTTTGCAAAATTGCCCAAGGGGCCATCCCTGCCAAAAAAGTCTACGAAGACCAAGAGCTATTTGCGTTTCATGACATTAACCCTAAGGCTCCGCTGCATTTATTGATCATTCCCAAGCAGCACATCGTGTCTTTGCAACAGGTGGATCAGACGCATGCCGAGTTACTGGGGAAAATGCTAGTGCTTGCCGGAAAGCTTGCCGCCGACAATGGCTCCCCCGGTGGATTTCGTACGGTGATTAACACGGGCAAAGTCGGCGGGCAGGAGGTGTATCATCTTCACGTCCATGTCCTTGGCGGCCCCGAACGGGTCGGCGTTGGGTTTAATCTTTAATCGGAGACCGTGATGGGTTCCTTTAGCGTTTGGCATTGGCTCATTGTTTTACTGATCATATTGTTGGTGTTTGGCACCAAAAAGCTGCGCAACCTTGGGTCTGACTTGGGCGGTGCGGTGAAGGGCTTTAAAGAAGGCATGAAAGAGGGCGGCACCTCTGAGGCCGACGCCACAGCCACCAAGAAGGCTGAAGCCCCCACCATTGACGTTCAAGCCAAAGACAAAACTCCTCAGTAGTCTGCGCCGAGCCCTAAGGCCACCGGCCCCACGGGTCCCTTATGTTTGATATCGGCTTTTCTGAACTCATTGTGATTGGCTTGGTGGCCCTGGTGGTCGTGGGGCCCCAACGCCTGCCTGTTGCGACGCGCACGATCGGCACACTGCTGGGCCGCGCGCAACGCTATGTCAACGATGTGAAGTCGGATATTCAGCGCCAGGTCGATCTTGAAGAGCTGCGAAAAGTTCAAGAGCAGGTCAAGACCATGGGCGAAGAGATTCAGTCCACGGTGCAAAATGTGGAACAAGAGGTGGGCAGCGTTACCGCTTCGGTATCCGATTCTGTGAATGCGTCGTGGGATGGTTTTGAATCTGACGATGCGTCCACCACGACAAGCCTGACGCGTCGCGGATGGAACATCAATTCGCCCGAGCCCTCTTGGTCTGACTTAATGGAGCAGCGGCGAGTCAGAGACAAACTGCGTAACCGAATGCGCAAGCGGTTTATGCAAAAAAGAGTGCATGACGAGACATGATTGAGCAAAACCAAAACGAGACCAGCAGCCTGAAAGAAGAGGGCTTCGTCACGCATTTGGTCGAGCTGCGTGATCGCCTGCTCAAAGCCGCTGCCGCCTTGATTGTTTGCTTTCTTGCCTTGGTGTACTGGGCGCCTGATATTTACAGCGCTTTAGCGGACCCACTGCTGAAGTCTTTGCCGGCGGGCACCTCGATGATTGCCACTGATGTCACCGCGCCGTTTTTTGTTCCCATGAAAGTCACCATGATGGTGGCGTTTGTTGTGGCCTTGCCTTATATCCTGTACCAGGCGTGGGCTTTCGTGGCGCCAGGGCTGTACGAGCATGAAAAAAAGCTGGCCATGCCCATTGTGTTGAGCAGCTTCATCTTGTTTTTGCTGGGTATGGCCTTTGCGTACTTTTTTGTGTTTCCTGCGGTGTTCAAGTTCGTGGCCGCCTACACGCCTGCAGGCGTGCAAATGGCCACCGACATTGATAAATATCTAAGCTTTGTGATCACGCTGTTTTTGGTGTTTGGCCTGTCGTTTGAAACGCCGGTAGTGGAAATGGTCTTGGTGCGGCTTGGCATTGTCACGATCGCCAAGCTTAAAAACTTTCGGTCGTATTTCATTGTGATTGCATTTGTCATCGCGGCCATCGTGACCCCGCCCGATGTGATCAGCCAGTTCATGCTGGCGGTGCCCATGATTTTGCTCTACGAGTTCGGAATTTTCATGTCGCGCTGGATCACCCCGCGCGAAAAACTCGAAGAAGC
>CAYTWR010000010.1:39457-56516 GCA_964442225.1 uncultured Burkholderiaceae bacterium
GTCATTGCGAGGAGCGCCAGCGGCGCGACGTGGCAATCCACTGATAATTAACGCCGCGGCGCGCTAGGCCGCTCTGCCACCTCAACCGTCACATCCGCTTTTTTCCCGCTTCGTGTCACTGTGAACTTCGCCTTGCTGCCCGGTGAGATTCCGGCCACTACTTGCATAAGCTCAGTCATGTTGCGAACCGGTGCGTCATTGACCGCCACCACCACATCCCCCGGCTTTAATCCAGCCTTGTCAGCCGGCCCGCCTTGCAGCACGCCAGCGATCAAACTGCCCGCAGTGTCTTGCGCATCGCGTGGCTCCACACCGATATAGCCCCGGCTCACTTTGCCCTTGGTAATTAATGACTCCATGACCTGGCGAGCCGTGTCCGAGGGAATGGCGAACCCAATGCCCTGGTTGCCGCCCGAGCGGGTGTAAATCGCGGTGTTAATGCCCAGCAGCTGGCCTTGCGTATCCACCAAGGCGCCGCCCGAGTTGCCCGGGTTGATTGCGGCATCGGTTTGAATAAAGTTTTCGTAAGTGTTGATGCCTAGGCGTGAGCGGCCCATGGCACTGATGATTCCTTGGGTAACGGTTTGGCCAACGCCAAAGGGGTTGCCAATCGCTAAAACGGTATCGCCAACCCGGGCATCTGCGGGGCGGCCAAAGGTGATGATGGGCAGATTGGGCAGGGAAATTTTTAAGACCGCCAAGTCTGTCTCAGGGTCGGAGCCCACCAGAGCTGCCTTGGCCCGCCTGCCATCGGCCAGGGTGACTTCAATTTGCTCGGCCCCCTGAACCACATGGTGATTGGTCAAAATAAAGCCCTTGTCTGACACGATCACGCCCGAACCCAGGCCAGCGCTGGGCTCTTGCTCAGGAAGGTCGGGGAAAAAGCGCTTGAACAAGGGGTCATTCAGGAAAGGGTGGTTTTGAATGCCGTTGCTGCGTTGGGTGGTAAAGATGTACACAACAGCGGGCATGGCACGAGCGGCGGCCTCTCGAAAGCCGTGTCCGGCAATGGGCCCATGGCCTTCGCGCAGACCCAGGTCTCCTGACCCTGAGCGCAAGGAACTTGAGCCCAAATCTGCCACCCAATGGGGTTTAAAGGTCAATACGACAAACAGTGCGGCCAGTGCCAGCGTGGTGGCTTGGGCAAAGACTAGCCAGATTCTTTTGATCATGGTCAGCATTATTGCTGGAAGTTGCTGAGCCGGGTGGACTAAAATACGCGTTTGCCCTAACCGAGTTTTCAAAAAGGTCCGAGTATGTCCGAGTCAAACCAAGAACTCAGTTTTTCCACTCCAAGCAAAGAGCTTGAATCCGAGCGCCGCACCTGGCTGATTGCTTGCGGCGCTGTTGGCGGAGCGGCAGCCGTTGCGACCGCTATTCCCATGGTCACTTCCATGGCCCCTTCTGAGCGTGCCCGCTCTGCCGGCGCGCCGGTCGAAGTCGATATTGCGGATATTCCGCCCGGAGGCATGAAAACGGTCGAATGGCGCGGAAAGCCGGTATGGGTGATGCGCCGCACCCCTGAAATGCTGGCCACCCTTGAAAAGATTGAAGGCCAGCTTGCCGATCCCAATTCTGATCGCAAGGAATACCCTATTCCCGAGTACGCCAAGAATCGTCATCGTTCAATCAAGCCCGAAGTGCTCGTGACCGTGGGAATTTGTACCCACTTGGGCTGCTCGCCGGTCTCCAAGCTTGAGACGGGCAACCAGCCGGGCTTGGGCGCCGATTGGCAAGGCGGTTTTTTCTGCCCCTGTCACGGGTCGACCTTTGACCTGGCGGGCCGTGTCTATGCCAACAAGCCTGCGCCCGACAATCTTGAAGTCCCCCGCCACATGTACCTTTCCGACACACGAATTGTGATCGGCAAGGACGAAAAGGGCGAAGCATAAGAGCGCTGTAAACACGACGAGCATCACGAGTTATTCATCGGAGATTTGAATGGCAGCTGAAAAGAATGTCACAACAACGGGCCTGATGGGCTGGATCGATCATCGATTCCCGCTCACCAAGATGTACAAAGAGCATTTATCGGAGTACTACGCACCGAAGAACTTCAATGTTTGGTATTTCTTCGGTTCGCTTTCCATGGTGGTGCTGGTGCTGCAGATCGTCACGGGCATTTTGTTGACCATGCATTACAAGCCTGACGCCTCGCTAAATGCTGCGGGAGTACCGGTTGCCTTTGCGAGCGTCGAATACATCATGCGCGAAGTGCCCTTTGGCTGGCTCATTCGTTACATGCACTCCACCGGCGCTTCAGCGTTTTTTGTGGTGGTGTTCTTGCATATGTGGCGCGGCATGATCTACGGCTCTTACCGCTCGCCGCGAGAGCTGATCTGGATTTTTGGCTGCCTGATTTTCCTGTGCCTGATGGCCGAGGCGTTTTTTGGCTACCTGCTTCCCTGGGGCCAAATGTCTTACTGGGGCGCGCAGGTGATCGTGAACCTATTTGCCGCAGTGCCCTTGATCGGCCCCGACCTTGCTGTGTGGGTCCGAGGTGATTTTGTGGTGGGCGATGCAACGCTGAACCGCTTCTTTGCTTTCCATGTGATCGCCATTCCCCTGGTGCTGGTGGGCTTGGTGGCCGCACACATTATTGCGTTGCATGAAGTGGGCTCAAACAACCCCGATGGCATTGAGATCAAGAAGAACAAAAATGCCGATGGCATTCCTCTTGACGGCATTCCTTTCCATCCTTACTACTCGATTCACGACATTTTGGGCATTGCCGGGTTCTTGATTGTGTTTTGCGCCATCATGTTCTTTGCGCCCGAGCTTGGCGGCTACTTCCTGGAGTTCAATAACTTCATCCCCGCAGACCCGCTGGTCACGCCGCCGCACATTGCGCCGGTCTGGTACTTCACGCCGTATTACTCCATGCTGCGCGCCGTGACCGATGTCTTCACGTGGGTCATGGTGGCATCTGCGGCATTGGGCGCCATTGCGTTGCTGCGGGCTCACTGCTCCGTGATGGTGAAAGCGGCTGGCATTGCCGCCATTGTGGTGCTGGCCATCACCTTCCGTGTGTTTGACGCGAAGTTCTGGGGCGTGGTGATCATGGGCGGCGCTGTGGTGATCATGTTCTTTTTGCCCTGGCTGGATAAAAGCCCGGTGAACTCAATTCGCTATCGGCCCACATGGCACAAATGGCTCTATGGCGTGTTTGTCGTGAACTTCTTTATCTTGGGCTACCTGGGTGTCTTGCCGCCGTCTCCGTTTGGCCAGGCTTACTCCTTGGTGGGCACCGTGTTTTACTTCGCCTTCTTTGCTTTGATGCCCATTTGGTCGCGCATTGGCGAGTTCAAGCCCGTGCCGGAGCGGGTCACCTTCAAGCCGCATTGATTGGCCGCTGAAGCGAAAAGGAAAAGAAACATGAACTGTCAATCCAACACCCTCTCGGTTGCATATATGAAACTGCACTTTGCATCAAAGTATTTTCGGCACCTGCTTTTGGCCTCTGTCGCAGCCTTGTCTTTGCTGGTGACTCCTGCTGTGCATGCGGCGGGCCCAGCGCTTGCGCTGGATTCACTGCCGGCTGGCAAGCTGGGCAACCAAGAGGCGATGCAAAATGGCGCCAAGACCTTTATGACTTACTGTCTTGGCTGCCACGGAATTTCCATGATGCGTTACAACCGTTTGGCCGATATTGGCATGACGGAAGAGCAGATCAAGGCCATCATGCCTGCGGGCGCAAAGCTGGGCGATTACATTCGCACCTCGATTCCCAGGGCCGATGCCAAACAATGGTTTGGCGCTGCGCCTCCTGATCTGTCGGTGACTGCTCGTTCGCGATCATCGGGCGCGGGCAGCGGAACCGAGTGGGTCTACACCTTCTTGCGTACGTTTTATGAAGATCCTGCCCGTCAAACCGGCTGGAACAACAAAACATTTGCAGAAGTTGGCATGCCCCATGTGTTGTGGGAAGTGCAAAAGTCGAAAAGCCCCCAAGAATACGATTCATTCGTTGCTGATCTGGCGGCGTTTCTAGCTTACACAGCAGAGCCCGCGCAGTTTTCGCGCAAGACGATTGGGGTCGTGGTCATGATCTTTTTGGCAATCTTTTTTGTGATTGCCTGGCGTTTGAACAAGGCCTACTGGAAGAACATCAAGTAACACTTTTGGGTTTAACGACTCATTGAACAGACAGGGTGGGGCGATCGCTCCACCCTTTGCCGTTTATTAAGGAGCCATAAAAAATGATGTTGCTCTACTCTGGAACGACCTGCCCTTTCAGCCACCGTTGCCGGTTTGTGCTGTATGAAAAAGGCATGGATTTTGAAATTCGTGATGTCGATTTGTTCAATAAGCCTGAAGACATTTCCATCATGAACCCGTATGGCCAAGTGCCAATTTTGGTAGAGCGTGACTTGATTCTCTATGAATCGAACATCATCAATGAATACATTGACGAGCGCTTTCCCCACCCACAGCTCATGCCGGCCGACCCGGTGCAGCGTGGCCGTGCCCGCTTGCTCTTGTTTAACTTTGAGCGCGAGCTTTTTGTGCATGTTGAGGCGCTTGAAAAGCAAGACCCCAAAAAGGTCGACAAGGCGCGTGTGCTCGTTCGTGATCGTCTCGCCCAGCTCGCGCCAGTGGTGACGAAAAACAAATTTATGCTGGGTGAAGAGTTCTCAATGATTGATGTGGCGCTTGCGCCCTTGCTCTGGCGTTTGGGCCATTACGGCATTGAGCTTCCGAAAACTGCCGCACCGGTTCAGAAATACGCCGAGCGAATTTTTTCGCGGCCTGCGTTTTTTGAAGCGCTCATGCCGCCTGAAAAAATCATGCGCCGCTAAGCAGGTTGCCGGTGTCAGACACTCAGCCAAGTTCGACAAAGCCCTATTTGGTTCGCGCCATTCATGAATGGTGCACCGATAACGGGCTCACACCCTACTTGGCGGTGTCGGTGACTCAAGGCGTGAAAGTGCCCATGGAGCATGTCCGCGACGGCGAGATCGTGCTCAATATCAGCATGCTGGCTACCGATAAGCTGCAGCTTCAAAATGATGCGGTCACTTTTCAGGCACGATTCTCGGGCCGTGTTCATCAGGTCTATGTGCCGATCGACAATATCGCGGCGATCTATGCAAAAGAAACTGGCAGCGGAATGGCGTTTGAGGCTGCCAAGCCTGCGACAGAGCCTGGCTTGGCGCTCGCGCAAACACCGAGTGCCGAGCCGCCGCAAGAGCCACCTCCGCCCAAAGCCCCTGCGCGCCCCAAGCTGACTCGCGTAAAATAGTGCTGTGATTGCGTGCGCGAGGCCCTTTGGGGTTTCATGCCGACTTAGCTCAGTTGGTAGAGCAATCGCCTTGTAAGCGATAGGTCATCTGTTCGAGTCAGATAGTCGGCACCATTACCCGAAAAACTCGCGCGGGCAGTGTTCGTGATCAGCAAATAGCGATATCTCTGGGGAGGGGTGGATGCGTCGATCACAGCTTGTCGTGCTCGCAGCCTTGACTGTGGCGTCGTTGGCTCAGGCAGCGCCGTCTGAAGAGCGGCTTGCACTTTGCCAGAGTTGTCACGGCCCGGCAGGCGTGAGCCAAGTGCCTGAGAACCCTCACCTTGCAGGCCTGCAGCCGCGATATTTCATTCAGCAAATGAAAGATTTCAAAAGCGGCAAGCGTGCCTCTGCCACGATGGGCCCGATCATGGCGACCGTTGACGAGTCTGAGTTTGAGACCCTTGCAGCTTATTTTCGCGAGCAAAAACCCGCGCCTGCGGGCAAGCCATCCAACCCTGCCTTGCTGGGTCAAGGCAAGGAAATTTACTTTGAGGGTGTTCTTGCGACTGCTGTGCCGGCTTGTTCAGGATGTCACAATGACGACGGCCTGGGAACCAATCGTTACCCCAGGCTAGCGGGCCAGCAAATCACCTATCTTGTTGCGCAAATGTTGGGCTACAAATCCGGCAGCCGAAACAATGATGATCGCGGTGTTATGCGCGCTGTCGCGCAGCGTCTCACCGAACAAGAAATTCGAGCGGTAGCAGAATTTATTGTCACCATGAAGGGGGACGCAGAATGAATCGAATGAGTTTTCACCCGCTGCTTGCGGCTACTCTGCTGTGTCTATCGACTGTGGTGCTGGCATCGGGCACGGGCCAATCAGCCACCTTTTCCCAGAAAGGCTACAAGTGGGGGGAAATGCTTCCCGAGCAAAAGATCATCATGGGGCTTTCGGGTGATATCGAGCGCGGCAAGGAGGCTTTTCGCGGCTGCCGTGGGTGTCACAAAGCCGATGGTGGCGGCTTGGCCGATGGCACTTATCCGCGCTTAAGCGGCCAGCATCCCAGTGTGGTGATCAAGCAAGTTACCGAGGTGCGCGCTGGCATTCGATCGAATCCCAAGATGGATCCGTTTGCGAGCGACCATGCCTTAACGCCTCAAGAAATCGCCGATATTGCGGTTTATCTTGAGACGCTCGAAACGAAGCGCGATAACGGCAAGGGGCCGGGCGATCGTCTTTCCCGGGGCAAAGCCTTGTATGACTCTGGCAACTGCGTGAGCTGCCACGGCGAGCATGGCGAAGGCGATGCTGAGCGGGCTTACCCAGTCGTGGCCAGCCAGCACTATGGCTACCTGGTCAGAGAGCTGGAGTGGATTCAGAACGGAACGCGCCGAAATTCCCACCCGCGCATGGTCAAATCGATTGCGACTTATACACGGGATGATATTGAGGCGGTGTCCGACTACATGTCGCGCATGCCCGACTACCGTTCAGTCACGCACGAGTCGAAATAAAAGAACTGCTCCCTTAGGCCTTGGGAGCAATTCCTTCCAGCACTTTTTTTAGCTCGCCGCTGTCGTACATTTCGCCCATGATATCGGCGCCGCCGATAAACTCGCCATTGACATAGAGCTGCGGAATGGTGGGCCAGTTCGAAAAATCTTTAATGCCCTGGCGAATCTCTTCATCTTCCAGCACATTGACCGTCACGACATTTTTAACGCCGCAGGATTTGAGAATCTGAACGGCGCGCCCTGAAAAGCCGCACTGAGGAAATTGTGCGGTGCCTTTCATGAACAGCACCACGGGGTGTTCGCTCACCGTTTTCTGAATGAATTCTTTGATTTCCATCGTCAACTCCAAAGGTGAAATTTTATGACTGCCTTATTGTAGAGAGGCTTTAAGACTCACGGTGAAATCCAAGCACAGCCCTGGGGTTGCCCGCAAGATCTTGAAGGCCCTGCACTCGTGAAAGCCCCGCCGCCCGAAACAGCGCCAATACGGCAGCCTGTTGGTCAAAGCCGTGTTCGATCAGCAAAAAGCCACCCGGCTCAAGATACCGGCGTGCCTGGCCGACGATCTCTTCAATTGCTTCAAGGCCTGTGCTGTTCATGTTGCCTGCGAGAGGCGTTAGCGCGCCGGCGGGCTCAAACCGAAGATCGCCCTGGCCCAGGTGGGTATCGGCAGCGGCAATGTAAGGTGGATTGCTAAGTATCGCGTGAAATTTTGCTTGGTTTTTACCCAATGCGGCCCACCAAGAGCCCTGCACAAACGACACTTGATTTGACACCCCCAGCCAGGCTGCATTGTTGCGGGCGCAAGTCAGCGCCTCAAACGACACATCGGAAGCGGTGACGCGAGCGTTCGGAATTTCTAGCGCCAGGCTTGCCGCAATGCAGCCACTGCCGGTTCCCAGGTCGGCAAGCCTTGCCGGCTCTTTAAGGGCCATCTGGCTCACCTGGGTTTTAGCGGTATCAATCAAGAGCTCGGTGTCGGCGCGGGGAATCAAGGTGTGAGGGTTAACCCAAAAACAACGCCCATAGAACTCTCGGGTCCCCAATAGATAAGCCAGCGGTACGCCATTGCTGCGTGCTTGACGCCAGCGTTGCAGCAGCGCGTTTTCTGCTGGCGAGAGTGGCGTTGCGGGATGGGCAATCCAAAATTCCTTGGGTTTTCCTGTGGCGGCTGCAAGTAGCGCGAGATGCTCGTGCCGAGGGATCGTCACGAGTCGCCCAATGCCGCCAACATCTCGGCTTGATGTTCCGCCATTAAGGCTTGTGACAGCTCGGCCAAATCACCATCCATAATGGCTTCGATTTTGTACAAGGTCAGGTTGATGCGGTGATCGGTAATACGGCCTTGCGGAAAGTTATAGGTGCGAATCCGCTCTGAACGATCTCCTGAGCCAATCATGAGCTTGCGCGCGCTCGCCTCTTTGGCTTGCAGCTCACGCATCTGGGCATCTCGCACCCGCGCCGCCAATACCTTCATGGCGCGATCGCGGTTTTTATGTTGACTGCGATCATCTTGGCACTCGGCCACGATTCCCGTGGGCAAGTGAACGATTCGCACCGCAGACTCGGTTTTGTTCACATGCTGGCCGCCCGCACCCGAGGCACGAAATACATCAATGCGAAGCTCGTCTGGCGAAAACACCACATCCTCGACTTCATCCGCTTCTGGAAGCACCGCCACCGTGCAGGCTGAAGTGTGAATGCGCCCTTGTGTTTCTGTCTGGGGCACACGCTGTACGCGATGTCCGCCCGACTCAAACTTTAGTTTTGAATACGCCCCATGGCCAGCAATGCGCAAAATAACTTCTTTATAGCCGCCAAGATCCGATTCATTAGAGGACAAAATCTCGGTTTGCCAACGATTGCGTTCAGCGAATCGCATATACATGCGCAACAAATCGCCCGCAAACAGCGCGGATTCATCGCCCCCGGTGCCTGCACGAATTTCCAGAATCACATCGCGTTCATCGTTGGGGTCCTTCGGCAGCAAGAGCTTTTGAAGCTCTGATGTTTTTTCTTCAAGCGCGAGCTTGAGCCGCTGAATTTCGTCTTGCGCAAATGCCTTGAGCTCGGGGTCAGAGAGCCAATCATTGGCGGCATTCAAATCGTTTTGCAGGGCTTCGTAAGATTGAAAAAGATCCACCACTGGCGCGAGATCGGACCGCTCTTTCGAGAGCTTGCGAAACTCGTTCATGTCGTTGGCAATTTCGGGCGCCGAGAGCAAACCGTCGACCACCTTCAGGCGGTCGGCCAGCTGCTGGAGCTTGCCCAGCAGGCTGGGTTTCATCTAGTGGTTCCGGTGTTGTTTGCTTAGGCCAAACATGTCGCGAATCAGCTCGGTTTGGCGGATTTGCTCTTCGGGATCTTTGATCTGGCTCAGCGCGTGAATCTGGGTGTATGCCCCGTGGAGATATTTGTGTGAAAGGCCATGTGCCAATGAGCGAAGCACTGCATCCAGGTCATCGCCTTTTGCGAGCCGTTTTTTTGCCAGGGCCACTTCGGCGGCTTGAATCTCTTCAGAGTGTTCGGTGAGCGACTTAATAATAGGCACTTGCGAGCGTAGTTCCCGCCATTGCAAGAAGGCCTGAACGCCATGGTCAATGATGGCTTCGGCTTGCAGCACAGCATCTTGCCGGGCCTGCACGCCTTCTTTGATCATCTCGCCCAGGTCATCCACGGTGTACAAGTAGGCGTCGTCAAGCTCGGAGACCTCTCGCTCAATGTCGCGCGGCACTGCCAGATCGACCAAAAACATTGGGCGGCGCTTTCGGGTTTTCAGCGCGCTCTCAATCATGCCCAGGCCAATGATGGGAAGCGTGCTGGCCGTGCAGCTCACCACAATGTCGAACTCGTGCATGCGCAAGGGAAGCTCGGACAGCGCAATTGCCTCGCCATTGAATTGATGGGCCAGTGCTTCACCACGATTCAAGGTGCGGTTGGCAATCACAATGCGCTTGGGGTGCTGCGCGGCAAAGTGGGTGGTGGTGAGCTGGATCATTTCGCCAGCACCAATAAACAAGATATTGGTTTGGGATAGATCGCCAAAAATTCTTTGGGCAAGCTTGACCGAGGCGGCCGCCATGGAGACAGAATGCAGCCCGATCTCGGTGGTGGTGCGCACCTCTTTGGCGACCGAAAACGCTTGTTGAAACAGGTGGTGCAAATGGGTTCCCAGGCAGCCGGCTTCTTGTGCCTCACGGGCCGCCTGTTTCATTTGGCCCAGAATTTGCGGCTCACCCAGTACCATCGAGTCAAGGCCACAGGCCACTCGAAACGCGTGGCGCACCGCTTGGTCATTGGGCAGCTGGTAGAGATGGGGGGTAAGGTCACGCTCGGGTGTACCCGATTTCCAGGCCAGCCAATCCAGGGCGTGGTGCTTGGCTTGGGCATAGTCTTCGGCCGCAAGGTACATTTCGGTGCGGTTGCAGGTGGAAAGCAGCGCCTGCTCGGGTGCGGCCTGCTTTAGGGAGGAGCGAAGCTCATTGAGGCCGTCGCGCAGGGCATCGCCCGGAAACGCCAAGCGTTCCCGCAGGGAAAGCGGTGCAGACTGATGGTTTAAGCCCAGCGTGATTAACTGCATGCCTTAGGGGTGGTTGCTGAAACCTCCCGATTCTAAGGGAAAACATCGAGCCGGTAGCCCATTCCGTAGACCGGGCGCAGGCGAATGGCCGGCCGCTGATCCAGATCAAGTTTGCGGCGCAGGCGGCCGACATGCGTGTCGAGGCTGCGAGACGAGAACCCTACTGCCCTGCCCCAGACGAGTTTCATGATTTCTTCCCGGGCCACGATCTGGCCTTGTTTTTGAAAGAGCAGCCAGGCAAGGCGGAACTCTTTGCTGGTCAGGTGCACTTCCCGCTGGCCCACAAAGGCCTGCAGGGTGGCCAGGTTTAGGCAGATATCGGCGGCCAGCAGTGGCGCCTCGCTAAAGAGCCTGGGGTTAGCGCGGCGGGCAATCGCCTTGGCGCGAATCAGCAGCTCTTGAATTCGGTAGGGCTTGATCATGTAATCAATTGCGCCCGTGTCAAAGGCTTGTTGCATATGCCCAGGCTCGGCAGATCCGCTCACCACCATCACGGGCAGTGGGCGGGCCATGATGGACGAGCGCTGTTGCAGGCCGTTGAGCACTTCCAGCCCTGAGATATCGGGAAGCCTTAAATCAAGCACCGCAAGGTCGAACTCTGCGCGCGAAAGCTGTTGCAGGAATTTGTGGCCATGGGTGAACACTTGGGGGCTGGCGCCATCGTTTAAAAACATTTGCCCCATGAGTGTCGAGTGATTCAGGTCATCTTCGATAATTGCAACGCGCATTTCGCTTCTTTCGTTGTTGAAAGCTGAAACAATACGCGGGCAATTGGGCTGGCGAGTTCGCCTAGTGAAAAGTTCTGGTGCGAGCGGAACACCTGTAAAAATTTTTTACAGATACCGTCATTGCGAGCCCCTCCCGGCGCCCCGCCGGTCGGGGTGACGGGAGGGGCGTGGCAATCTTCGCAGGATGGACCGCCGCGCTCTGCTCGCGGTGACGGTTGGCGCAGGCCTCGCAATGACGCTTAGATTGAAAGGAACAGCCTGTAAGCGGGGTGATCCGTTTCTTCCCAGTGTGGGTAGCCCAAGCCTTTCAAAAACTTTTGCAAGGCGCGATCACTTTTGGGCGGCACTTGAATGCCCACAAGAATTCTTCCGTAATCAGCGCCGTGGTTGCGGTAATGAAATAAAGAAATGTTCCAATCGGGATGCATGGAAGACAAAAACCGCATGAGCGCGCCAGGCCGCTCGGGAAACTCAAAGCGAAACAGCCGTTCATTTTTCGCAAGTGATGAGCGTCCTCCGACCATGTGTCTCAGGTGTAGTTTTCCAAGCTCATCGTCTGTCAGGTTGATCGTGGGAAATCCAGCCGAAGCAAAGGCTTTGGCGATTTGCGCGCCTTCCTGTCCATTGCGCGTCTGAATGCCCACATAGATGTGGGCTGCTTTGGCATCGGCGATTCGATAGTTGAATTCTGTGACATTGCGATCGCCAATCACGCCGCAAAAGCGCTTAAAACTTCCGCGCTCCTCGGGTATGGTCACCGCAAATACGGCTTCGCGCTGCTCACCGATCTCGGCACGCTCACTCACGAAACGCAGGCGATCAAAGTTCATGTTGGCCCCGCAGGCAACCGCCACCAGGGTTTTGCCCTGGGGTTTTTCCCGCGCAACCCATTGTTTCATTCCGGCAATCGCCAAAGCGCCTGCGGGCTCTAGAATTGCGCGCGTGTCTTCAAACACATCTTTAATCGCAGCGCAGATTGCATCGGTGTCGACCAAGACAATTTCATCAACATATTGTTGGCACAGCCGAAAGGTTTCTTTGCCAACTTGTTTGACGGCAGTGCCATCGGAAAACAGCCCCACTTCGGCAAGCGTGACCCGTTTGCCTTCTTTTAGTGAACGCTCCATGGCATTGGAGTCTTTGGTTTGCACGCCAATCACCCGAATTTCTGGTGCAACTTGTTTCAAATAACTGGCCACTCCTGCAATCAGGCCCCCGCCGCCAATGGCCACAAAGACCGCATCAATCGGGTCTTGGTGTTGTCGCAGCAGCTCCATGGCAATCGTGCCCTGCCCCGCAATCACAAAGGGATCATCAAAGGGGTGAACAAAGCTAAGGCCCCGTTTCTCTTGCAGATCCAGCGCGTGCTGATAGGCATCGGAATACGAGTCGCCAAACAGCACCACCTCACCGCCCAATGCCTTGACCGCCTCGATCTTGACGGCCGGGGTGGTCACCGGCATGACAATTACCGCCCGACAGCCAAGCCTTCGGGCCGAGAGGGCCACGCCCTGGGCATGATTGCCTGCCGAGGCGGCAATCACACCCTTTTTTAACTGTTTGGGCTCAAGGTGGGCCATCTTGTTGTAGGCGCCACGCAGCTTGAACGAAAACACGGGCTGCATGTCTTCTCGTTTCAGAAGAATGCGGTTTTTAAGTCGTTGGCTCAGGGCCCGTGCAGGCTCCAGGGGGGTTTCCTGGGCTACATCGTAGACCCGAGCAGTCAGTATTTTTCGAAGATAGTCGGCGCCCATGGCTGGATTTATAACCCAATTCACCCTAAGCCCTTTCGGCACAAGGCCTGATGTGCTGCCTTTTCTCAAAGAAAACAGGGAAAATCGACGGTTTCGTTAAACTCTTAAGGCTTCATGAACGCTCCTTTAAACCCGATCGTCTTGGCCCAGCTGGATCGCGCTGACCCGTCGCGCAATCCGGCTCGCCTTCGCGAGATCCCTTACAACTACACCTCGTTTTCTGATCGAGAAATCGTGCTTCGGGTGCTGGGGGAAGAGGGCTGGGCGCTCATTTCTGAGCTTCGGTCAGAGCGCAAAACCGGCCGCTCGGCCCGCATGCTGTATGAAGTGTTGGGCGACATTTGGGTGGTGAGCCGCAATCCGTATTTGCAGGATGATTTGCTCGATAGCCTGAAGCGCCGCCGCCAGCTGATCGAGGCCTTGCATCATCGGCTGGGGGAGATTGATCGCCGGCGCAAGACAGAGGATGGGCCGACCCGGCCGGTGGACCGCGACGCTTCGCTCGCGGTGACGGATAAACAGCCCGTCATTGCGAGCCCCGAAGGGGCGTGGCAATCCACTGACCGCGACCAAAAAGTGGCCCGCCTGCTTGAGCTCGCCAAAAAAGCAGTGGCACGATTCGATGCTGATTTCGATGAAGCTTCAAAACTGCGCAGGCGCGTGCGCAAAATTTTGGGCCGCTCCACCGCGGCCGACAACATCAAGTTCGATGCGTTTTCCCGTGTATCGCATGTCACCGATGCCACCGACTGGCGCGTGGAATACCCCTTTGTGGTGTTAACGCCTGACACCGAGGCAGAAATTCCTGCGCTTGTTTCCGGCTGTATCGAGGCAGGCTTAACGGTCATTCCGCGCGGAGGCGGCACGGGCTACACCGGCGGCGCAGTTCCGCTGACACCCAAGTCGGCCGTAATTAATGTTGAAAAACTCGAGCAGCTTGGCCCCGTTGAGCGACTTGTGTTGCCCGGATTAAACGAGCCCGTTGCAACGATTTTTAGTGGCGCAGGCGTGGTAACACGCCGCGTGTCGGATGCGGCCGATGCGGCCGGCGTGGTGTTTGCAGTCGACCCCACTTCGGCGGATGCGTCGTGTGTGGGCGGCAATATCGCCATGAATGCGGGCGGCAAAAAAGCGGTGCTCTGGGGCACTGCCATTGATAACCTTGCCTGGTGGCGCATGGTCGACCCCAATGGAAATTGGCTCGAAGTGACACGAATTGGCCACAGCATGGGCAAGATTCACGATGTGGATTACGCCGAGTTCGAGCTCGCTTGGTACTCGCCCGAACAACTGGTGCCAGGCACGGTGTCAGGCACGGTGCCTGACACCTTGGCGGGTGAAATGCGTGGCGAGCCCATTCGCAAGGAAACCTTGCGTCTTGAAGGCTGGCGTTTTCGCAAGCTTGGCCTTGGCAAAGATGTGACCGACAAGGTGTTGGGCGGCCTGCCTGGCATTCAAAAAGAAGGTTGCGACGGTTTAATTACCAGTGCGCGCTGGGTATTACACCGCATGCCTCGGCACATTCGCACGGTCTGTCTTGAGTTTTTTGGCAATGCCCAAGAGGCGGTGCCTTCAATTGTTGAGATCAAAAACTTTCTGGATCAAAAACCAGGCGGCGCGCTACTGGCCGGCCTTGAACATTTGGATGAACGCTATTTGCGTGCGGTGGGCTATGGCACCAAGAGCAAGCGTGGCTCCTTGCCCAAAATGGTGTTGATTGGCGACATTGTGGGCGACGACGATGAGGCGGTTGCCAAGGCGTCTTCCGAAGTGATTCGTTTGGCCAATGGCCATGCGGGTGAGGGCTTTGTGGCGATTTCGCCAGAGGCTCGCAAGGCATTTTGGTCGGAGCGCGCCCGCACCGCCGCAATTGCCAAGCACACCAATGCGTTCAAGATTAACGAAGATGTGGTGATCCCGCTGGATCGCATGGGCGAGTACACCAATGCCATTGAGCACATCAATATTGAGCTCTCCATTGGCAACAAGCTCAAGATCATTGCGGCATTTCGTGAGTTGCTTGCCGGCGCTTGGCCGCTTGCCCATTTGCGTCCTGCCGATGGCGCCAGCCTGGAAACCTTTGAAGATGATCTCGAGCGTCGCATTGCGCTTGCCAATCAGCTCTTTGAGCGCATTGGCAAGCGCTGGTCGTTTTTGCTTGCGCATCTTTACGACAGCGTTGCCCAGGTGCAGCAAGGCCTGCACGAGCATGGCATTGAGCTTTCTGAAAGTCGGCTTGCCGAGCGTTTGGCAAAACATCCCAGCTGCTCGGTGGTTGAGCTTGTGCAAGATCACTATGTGCGCGTGTCTTGGAAACGCGAGCTTCGCGAGCCCTTGCGGGGGATTTTTGGCGGCACAGGCTATGCGCCGCTGATGGAAAAGCTCGAAGCCACCCACAAGGAAGTGCTGCGTTCGCGCGTGTTCGTGGCACTGCACATGCACGCAGGCGATGGCAATGTGCACACCAATATTCCGGTGAACTCCGATGACTACGACATGCTGCAAGAGGCCCATCGGGCTGTCGCCCGCATCATGGATGTGGCCAAGTCACTCGATGGCGTGATCTCCGGTGAGCACGGCATTGGCATCACCAAAATGGAATTTTTGTCGCCCGCCGAGCTTGAAAGTTTTGCGCAGTACAAAAACAAGGTCGACCCGAACCAGCGTTTCAATGCGGGCAAGTTGCTGCGCGGTGGCGGCCTTGAAAATGCTTACACGCCATCGTTTGGCTTAATGGGCGCCGAGAGCCTGATCATGCAGCAATCGGACATTGGCTCGATTGCCGATTCGTTTGCGAACTGCCTGCGCTGCGGAAAGTGCAAGCCCGTGTGCGCCACGCATGTGCCGCGCGCTAATTTGCTGTATTCACCACGCAATAAGATTCTTGCCACCTCGCTGCTGATTGAAGCGTTCTTGTACGAAGAGCAGACCCGCCGTGGCGTGTCGATCAAGCACTGGGATGAATTCTCTGATGTCGCCGACCATTGCACGGTTTGCCACAAATGCGAGTCGCCCTGCCCCGTCAAAATCGATTTTGGCGATGTGTCCATGAATATGCGCAACTTGCTGCGCAAAATGGGCAAGAAGAAATTCAACCCGGGCACGGCGGCGTCCATGCTCTTTTTAAATGCCACCAACCCGCAGACCATTAATTTGCTGCGCAAGGGCATGATCGAGTGGGGTTATAAGGCCCAGCGCATGGCCAATGATGTGTTGAAAAAGTTTGCCAAAGCCCAAACCGCCAAGCCCCCGGCCACCTTGGGCAAGGCCCCCATGCGCGAGCAGGTCATTCACTTCATTAACAAAAAAATGCCCGGCAACCTGCCTAAGAAAACAGCAAGGGCATTGTTGGATATTGAAGATGCGAACTATGTGCCGATCATTCGCAACCCCAAGGCCACCACGACCGATAGCGAAGCGGTGTTTTATTTCCCCGGCTGCGGCTCCGAGCGTTTGTTTTCGCAGGTGGGCTTAGCCACGCAGGCGATGCTGTGGCAGGTGGGTGTACAAACTGTTCTGCCGCCGGGCTATTTGTGCTGTGGCTACCCGCAGCGTGGCGCAGGCCAGTTCGACAAGGCCGAAAAAATTATCACCGATAATCGCGTGCTGTTTCATCGTGTGGCCAATACCTTGAACTATCTCGATATTAAAACGGTGGTGGTCTCGTGCGGCACGTGCTATGACCAGCTCGCAGGCTACGAGTTTGAAAAGATTTTTCCGGGCTGCCGCATTTTGGATATTCACGAGTTCTTGCTGGAAAAAGGCGTAAAACTTGAGGCTGTGACCGGCGTGCGTTACATGTACCACGACCCCTGCCATAGCCCCATGAAACAGCACCAGCCCCTCAAGGTGGTGAACTCGCTCATGAATAGCGATTTAAACGGCAAGATCGAGAAAAACGATCGCTGCTGCGGCGAGTCGGGTACGCTGGCCGTGACACGGCCTGATGTGTCGACCCAGGTGCGGTTTCGTAAAGAAGAGGAAATGCAAAAAGGGGCCCAGAAGCTGCGCACAGAGTCGGGCGCTGACACCCAGGTCAAAATCCTTACGGCTTGCCCCTCGTGTTTGCAGGGCTTGAGCCGCTACCAAGAAGATGTGTCGGTGCAAGCGGATTACATTGTGGTGGAGATCGCCAAGCATGTGTTGGGCGAGAATTGGCTGCCGAATTATGTCGAGGCGGCCAATCACGGCGGTATTGAGCGGGTTCTGGTTTAGTGGATCGCCACGGCTGCTTCGCAGCCTCGCGATGACGCTA
>CAYTWR010000011.1:0-16776 GCA_964442225.1 uncultured Burkholderiaceae bacterium
GGCTGCGAACTCTCCCCGTCATCGCGAGGCTGCGCAGCAGCCGTGGCGATCCACCTACCGCAACCCAACGCTCGCAACCCCAACCCCAGGCCGGCTTTCTTGGGTGAAATACTCGCCATTAATCGACAGCACCCCTTCTGGCATGGGTTTTTGCACAACCGGAATGCGCAGCAAGGCCTGACGGCTGTAATCGATCCAGATCGGCAGGGCCAAGCCCCCACCGGTTTCGCGATCACCCAACGATCGGGGTTGGTCATAGCCCACCCAGGCGACCGCCGCCACATTGGTGGCATAGCCTGCAAACCACGCGTCATTGGAGTCGTTGGTGGTGCCGGTTTTTCCTGCAATATCGCCCCGGCCTAATGACAAGGCGCGTGTGCCCGTGCCGGTTCTGATCACATCGCGCATCAGGCTATCCATGATGTAAACATGTCGTGGGTCCATCACCCGTTGGCTTGGCGTGCCTGCAATCACCGGTTTTGCTTGCGCAATGGTTTTGCCTTTCAGGTCCACGATGCGATCGATCAGATACGGGTTGACGCGATAGCCGCCATTGGCAAACACGGAATAGCCACTGGCCATTTGCATGAGCGTTACTGAGCCTGCGCCGAGTGCCATGGTGAGATAAGGCGGATTGCGCTCGGGCTCAAAGCCAAATCGAGTGATGTAATCCTGTGCATACTTTGGGCCGATGCTGTGCAAAATTCGAATCGACACCATGTTTTTTGAGCGTGCAAGCCCCGAGCGCAATGTGATGGGGCCTTCGTATTTGCCATCGTAGTTTTTTGGGTCCCAGACCTGGCCGCCGGTTTGCCCGGGATCAAACTGAACCGGCGCATCGTTAATGATGGTGGCTGGAGAAAACTTTTTATTCAGTGCAGCGGCATAGATAAACGGCTTAAATGCCGAGCCCGGTTGTCGATAGGCCTGGGTGGCACGGTTAAACTTGTTGCGATTGAAATCGAAGCCCCCCACCAAAGCGCGCACGGCGCCCGTTTGCGGATTCAGGGCCACAAAGCCCGACTCCACTTGCGGCATTTGAACAATTTCATATTCGCCATCGCCCATTTGCTTGACCCGCACGATCGCACCCTTGCGCAGACGTTTTGCAGCAGGCGCAGACGAAGACAGCCCAGCGCTTGCAAACTTCAGGCCCTCGCCGGTCACCGCAAAGCGCTCGCCACGGCTGCGTTGCACGGTCACTTTGTCGTTGCTGACATCGGTCACCACGGCGGTTAAGAGCTCTTCACTGTCGGGCCGCTCGCTGAGCGCATCGTCAATGGCATCTTCACGCTCATCACGGTTGGAAGGCAGGTTAATAAACGCCTCGGGGCCCCGCCAGCCTTGGCGCCGATCAAACTCCAAAATGCCATTGCGCACTGCCCGCTGCGCTGCCAGCTGTTCATTGGCCAGCACCGTGGTGTAGACCGTGTAGCCGCGGGTGTAAGTGTCTTCGCCATATTGCTCATACACCATCTGTCGCACCATTTCTGCAACATAGGGCGCGCGTAGCGGAAATTCATCAACCCGGCCAATCACACGAATCTTCTCTTTTTTTGCAGCGTCCGATTGTTTTGCTGAAATCAAGCCCAGCTTTTCCATTCGGCCCAGCACATAGTGCTGGCGAATGGTGGCCCTGCGCATATTGGTCACAGGGTTGTATGCTGAAGGCGCCTTGGGCAGGCCTGCGAGCATGGCCGCTTCAGCAACCGTGACTTGCGAAAGCTCTTTGCCGAAATAAGTCTGCGAAGCCGCTGCAAACCCATAGGCCCTGCGGCCTAAAAAAATCTGGTTCAGGTAGAGCTCAAGAATCTGGTCTTTGGAAAGCTTTCGCTCAATTTCAGAAGCCAGCAGCACTTCATAAATTTTTCGCGTAAATGTTTTTTCTGTCGACAAGTAAAAGTTTCGCGCCACCTGCATGGTGATGGTGCTCGCCCCTTGGCTTTTGCTGCCGGCAAACAAATTGGCGATTGCGGCGCGGCCGATCCCTACAAAATCAATTCCCCGGTGTTGATAAAACTGGTCGTCTTCTGCGGCAAGAATAGCGTCAATCAAATGCTTGGGCACTTCGGCCAATCGCACCAGGCTTCTTCGCTCCTCGCCGAATTCGCCAATCAGCACGCCTTCTGCCGAAAGCACGCGCAAGGGCATTTTGGGCTGATAATCCGCCACCGCTGTAATGGGGGGAAGCCGTGGGGTGGCCAAGGCAATGATCAGCAGGCCAATGCCGACAATCGAGAGCAGGCCCAAAAGCCCGATCAAAACACCGCGAAGAATTAATTTCATGGGCGAGAGTTTATCCCCTGATAGACTTGCCACCATGCGAAATATTGTGTTTGTCGGCCTGATGGGGGCGGGCAAGACGACGATGGGCAGGCGGCTTGCCAAGCGTCATGAAATGCCTTTTGTCGACACTGACCATGAAATTGAGCGCCGCTGTGGAGCCACAATTCCCACGATCTTCGACTTGGAAGGCGAGCAGGGGTTTCGAAAGCGCGAATCCAGGGTGATTGCCGATGTCATGCAAACCCCCGGCCAGGTGGTGACCACGGGGGGCGGGGCGGTGCTTTCGGCAGAAAATCGTGCCGTGCTGAAACAAGGATTCGTGATTTATCTCGATGCGGACCCGGCGCACTTGTGGCAGCGACTTAAGGCCGACACGGGAAGACCGTTGCTGACGCAATCCAAAGATCCCGAAGCGACCTTGGCAGAATTACATCAAAAGCGGGATCCGCTTTACAGAGAGATTGCGGATCTTGTGGTTCCCACAGGCCAAGCCTCGGTCTCTGTTGTGATGCGGGCAATTGAACGGGGATTGGCCCAGGCAGGAGTATTGACACCATGAAGACACTGCAGGTTTCTCTAGAAGAGCGCAGCTATCCGATCTGGATCGGCTCGGGCATTGCAAATGACAAAAGCCTATGGCAGCAGGCGCTTGCCCCGGGCCGGGTCGCGATTATCACCAATGACACGGTGGGCCCGCTCTACCTTGACCAAGTCACGTCGGTAATTGAGTCGTGTGGCCATACGGTCGTGACATGCACCTTGCCCGATGGCGAGCAGTACAAAGACTGGCAGCACCTGAACAAGATTTTCGATGTGCTGATGGCGCATCGTATTGAGCGAGGTGAAACCTTGGTGGCGCTCGGTGGCGGGGTAATCGGCGATATGGCTGGTTTTGCTGCAGCCTGTTATCAGCGGGGCATGCGCTTTGTGCAAATTCCCACAACTTTATTGGCGCAAGTCGATTCTTCGGTCGGCGGAAAAACCGCGATCAATCATCCGCTGGGTAAAAACATGATCGGCGCTTTTTATCAGCCGGCAGCGGTATTAATCGATCTCGATATGCTCAAGACCCTGCCCGAGCGCGAATTGAGTGCAGGCATTGCCGAGGTGATCAAGTACGGCTGCATTCTTGATGAAGAATTTTTCCACTGGCTTGAAGTGCATATGGATGCGTTGCTTTCGCGCGATGTCGAGGCGCTCACACACGCCATCTATCGCTCGTGTGAGCTCAAGGCGCAGGTGGTTGCAAAAGATGAGCGCGAGGCTGGCAAGCGCGCGATTTTGAATTTTGGCCATACCTTTGGCCATGCGATTGAGGCGGGCTTGGGCTTTGGCCAATGGCTGCATGGCGAAGCCGTGGGCTGTGGCATGGTCATGGCAAGCGAGCTGTCGCACCGATTGGGCGGAATTAGTTTGGACCAGCAAGATCGCATCGTGCGTTTGATTCAGCGGGCCAAGCTTCCCGTGACGCCACCGCAATGGCCCGCACAAGACTACTTGCAGTGGATGTCTCACGATAAAAAAGCGAAGTCGGGAAAGATCCGTTATGTTGTGCTGCGCACCATTGGCGCAGCCGATATGCAAGCAGTCGAGGATGGCCTTGTTGCGCAAGTGATCGAAAAATCGATTGCGTGAATTCGCGCGCAGGCGCATGATTTTCGCTGTCGACTTCCCAGTGGGGATCGCATGGCAAGACAAGCTCGAGATGCACGCCCTGGCCGAACCTATCATGTGGTTCAGCGCGGGCATGACCATGCTGAAATTTTTCGCGACGACCAAGACCGCAAGTCTTATCTCGAATCGTTTTTGCAGGCCGCAATCGGCTTTGGCCTGCGTGTGCACGCCTACTGTTTATTGCGCTCCGAGGCCCACTGGCTGGTGACGCCTCAGCGAGCCGATGCCATGGCCGATGTGGTGCAGCAGGTCGGAAGAAGTTATGTGCGGCGCTTCAATACACGCTGGTCACGCCAGGGCACATTGTGGGAGGGTCGATATCGGGCCTATTGGATCGATGAGCCGGCCTACGGCCTGCTCTTGCAGCGTGCCATCGAATGGCTGCCCGTAAAAGAGGCCATGGTGCAGCGGCCTGTTGATTGGCCCTGGTCGAGCATTCATGCGCATCTGGGCCAGGCCACCGAGCCCCGGCTTTTTGCACTGCCCAGTTATTGGTCCCTGGGCAATACGCCCTTTGATCGCGAGTCGCGCTACCCCGCCTTGATCGATCTGCCCATTACCGATGGGGTGTGGGATCAGGTGCGCAAGGGCCTTGCAAGCGGGCGGCCTTGGGTGACCGAGGAAACCCTTTCGACGCTTCCCTCCGAGGAGCGTCAACGCTGGGTGCGTCGGCCCAGGGGGCGTCCACCAAATCGGCAAAACGCACCATAATGATGCGTCCCTATATTTAACTATCACCGTGTTGGTGCATTAATTAAATATGATCTGACCCTATTTATTATCTAGATTTCACAAGGGTTTCAGGCGATTTTTCTCTTGCGAATGTCGTGGGGTGAGGGCTATAGTTTGCAGCCCTTTTTCATATTTTTTGCCGCGCACCATGATCCCAGCACAAGGCCTTTACGACCCAAAAAATGAACACGACTCCTGTGGTGTGGGCTTTGTGGCCCATATCAAAGGCCAGCGCTCGCATGAGATTGTTCAGCAAGGGCTCAACATTCTTCGCAACCTAGACCATCGCGGCGCGGTCGGCGCGGATCCCTTGATGGGCGATGGCGCTGGAATTCTGATTCAAATCCCCGATGCCTACTTTCGCGACCAAATGGCCCAGCAAGGCGTCGCGCTGCCACCACCGGGTGAATATGGCGTGGGCAATATCTTTTTGCCAAAAGAAAATGCATCGCGCCTGGCGTGTGAACAAGAAGTGGAACGCGCTGTGCGCGCCGAGGGCCAGGTGGTCTTGGGGTGGCGCGATGTGCCCACCAATCGCGACATGCCCATGTCACCCAGAGTGCGCGCACAAGAGCCGGTCATGCGACAAATCTTTATTGGCCGTGGTGCCGATGTCATTGTGCAAGATGCGCTTGAACGCAAGCTCTATGTGATTCGCAAGCAGGCTTCAAGCGCGATCATGAAACTCAAGCTCAAGCACAGCAAAGAGTATTACGTGCCCAGCATGTCGACGCGCACGATTGTGTACAAAGGGCTCTTGCTCGCTGATCAGGTGGGCGACTATTACCTTGATTTGAAAGACCCACGATGCACCTCGGCGCTTGCGCTGGTGCATCAACGCTTTTCGACCAACACATTTCCGCGCTGGTCACTCGCGCACCCCTATCGCATGGTGGCCCACAACGGCGAGATCAACACGGTCAAAGGCAATTACAACTGGATGTGCGCGCGAGAAGGCGTTATGTCCTCGCCAGTGCTGGGCGAAGACCTGAAAAAACTCTACCCCATCAGCTTTGCAAACCAGTCGGACACGGCAACTTTTGATAATTGCATTGAGCTGCTTGTTGCCGCAGGCTACCCCATGGCACAAGCCGCCATGATGATGATTCCCGAGCCATGGGAGCAGCACAGCACCATGGATGAAACCCGCAAGGCGTTTTACGAATATCACGCCGCAATGATGGAGCCCTGGGATGGCCCGGCATCGATTGTGTTTACCGATGGCCGACAAATTGGCGCCACCTTGGATCGCAATGGCCTGCGTCCCTCGCGCTACTGCATTACCGAGGATGACCTGGTCATCATGGCCTCAGAAACCGGCGTCTTGCCCGTGCCAGAAAGCAAAATCGTTCGCAAGTGGCGTTTGCAGCCCGGCAAGATGTTTTTGATCGATCTTGAGCAGGGCCGCATGATCGACGATGAAGAGCTTAAGAGTTCTTTGGCCAAAGCCAAGCCCTATAGGCAATGGATCGAAAATCTGCGCATTCGCCTGGAGTCATTGGGTGGGTCGTCTTCCGATGCGCCTCTCAATCGCGCGCTTGCATCTTCCATTAGCTTATTGGATCGCCAGCAAGCCTTTGGCTATTCACAAGAGGACATTAAGTTTCTTATGGCGCCGATGGCTGCTAATGGTGAAGAAGGCATTGGTTCCATGGGCAATGATTCGCCCTTGGCCGTGCTGTCTGATCGCAGCAAGCCGCTTTATAACTATTTCAAGCAGCTGTTTGCCCAGGTCACCAACCCGCCGATTGACCCGATTCGGGAAGCCATTGTCATGTCGCTCGTGTCTTTCATTGGGCCGCGGCCAAATCTCTTGGACATTAACCAGGTGAACCCCCCGCTGCGTCTTGAAGTCAGCCAGCCCATTTTGGACTTTGCCGACATGCAGCGTCTGCACCATATTGATCAACACACACAGGGCAAGTTCAAAAGCTATGTGCTCGACATTACATATCCACTCGACTGGGGCCGCGAAGGTGTAGAAGCCAAGCTGGCTTCCTTGTGCGCAGAAGCCACCGATGCAATCAAGTCAGGAAAAAATATCTTGATTGTGAGCGACCGTGCCATTAGCGCAACCCAAGTGGCGGTGCCCGCACTGCTTGCACTTTCTGCAATTCACCAGCATTTGGTGCGCGAGGGCATGCGCACCCAAGCGGGCCTTGTGGTGGAAACTGGCTCGGCACGCGAAGTGCATCATTTCGCGGTATTGGCAGGCTATGGCGCAGAAGCCGTGCATCCGTATCTGGCCATGGAAACGCTCGCCACTATGCATCGCGAGCTCCCCGGTGATCTGTCTGTCGATAAAGCCATCAAAAATTACATCAAGGCAATTGGCAAGGGGCTTTCCAAGATCATGTCCAAAATGGGCATTAGCACTTACATGTCTTACTGTGGTGCCTCGATTTTTGAAGCGATCGGCATTAACAAAGAAACCGTTGACAAATATTTCACCGGCACCCCGAGCCAAGTCGAAGGCATTGGGGTTTTTGAAATCGCCGAAGAAGCCATTCGCACCCATAAACAAGCCTTTGGCAATGACCCCACGCTTGCCGGCATGCTGGAAACTGGCGGCGAATACGCCTGGCGTGTACGCGGTGAGCAGCACATGTGGACCCCCGACGCGATTGCGAAACTGCAGCACTCCACGCGGGCCAATAACTGGAACTCCTACAAGGAGTATGCCCAGATCATTAATGATCAAAGCAAGCGCCACATGACCTTGCGCGGCTTGTTCGAATTCAAGGTTGATCCTGCCAAGGCAATTCCCTTGGATGAAGTCGAGCCCGCAAAAGAAATTGTGAAACGCTTTGCAACCGGCGCCATGTCCTTAGGCTCGATCTCTACAGAGGCGCACTCGACTCTGGCCATTGCCATGAACCGCATTGGCGGCAAGAGCAATACGGGCGAGGGCGGCGAAGACCAAAACCGTTATCGCCAAGAGCTCAAAGGCATTGCCGTGAAATCGGGCACCAAGGTCTCTGAAATCATTGGCACCGATGTGGTGGAAGTGGATTACGAGCTTTCCGAGGGCGATTCGCTGCGCTCGCGCATCAAGCAGGTTGCATCTGGCCGCTTTGGTGTCACTGCGGAATACCTGGTCTCGGCCGATCAGATTCAAATCAAAATGGCACAAGGTGCAAAGCCTGGCGAAGGTGGCCAGCTGCCCGGCGGCAAGGTGTCGGAATACATTGGCAAGCTGCGCCACTCAGTTCCCGGCGTTGGCTTGATTTCGCCACCGCCTCACCACGACATTTATTCCATTGAAGATTTGGCGCAGTTGATTCACGACCTGAAAAATGTTGCGCCTCATGCGTCGATTTCGGTCAAGCTGGTCTCGGAAGTGGGCGTGGGCACGGTGGCCGCCGGTGTTGCAAAAGCCAAGAGCGATCACGTGGTGATTGCTGGCCACGATGGCGGCACGGGCGCATCGCCGTGGTCTTCCATTAAACACGCGGGAACGCCCTGGGAAATTGGCCTGGCCGAAACCCAGCAAACCCTGGTGCTCAATGGCTTGCGCAGCCGCATTCGGGTGCAGGCCGATGGCCAAATGAAAACTGGCCGCGATGTTGTGATTGGCGCGCTGCTGGGTGCCGATGAATTCGGCTTTGCAACGGCTCCCCTGGTGGTGGAAGGCTGCATCATGATGCGCAAGTGTCACTTAAACACCTGCCCGGTGGGTGTTGCCACACAAGATCCAGTGCTGCGCAAAAAGTTTTCGGGCAAGCCCGAGCATGTCGTGAATTATTTCTTTTTTGTTGCCGAGGAAGTTCGCCAGATCATGGCTCAGCTGGGCATTGCCAGTTTCGATGAACTGATTGGGCGTGTTGACTTGCTGGATACGCGCAAAAGCATTGCCCACTGGAAAGCAAAAGGGCTGGATTTTTCCAGGCTTTTTTATCAGCCCCAGAACCATTTCGGCAAAGCGACGCATCACACCGAGGAACAGGATCATGGCCTGGACAAGGCACTGGATCATGTGCTGATCTCTAAAGCCAAGCCGGCGATTGAGCGGGGCGAACGCGTGAAGATCATGGAAACCGCACGCAATGTGAATCGCACCGTGGGCGCCATGCTGTCGGGCGAAGTCACCAAGCATCACCCCGATGGCTTGCCCGATGACACGATTCACATTCAATTAGAAGGCACCGGCGGCCAGTCGTTTGGTGCATTTCTGTGCCGGGGCATTACGCTGTACTTGATTGGCGATGCCAACGATTACACCGGCAAAGGGCTTTCGGGCGGCCGTGTGGTGGTGCGCCCAAGCATTGATTTCCGTGGCCACTCCTTTGAAAACATCATTGTGGGCAACACCGTGCTTTATGGCGCCACTTCGGGCGAAGCGTTTTTCAGCGGTGTTGCAGGCGAGCGTTTTGCGGTGCGCTTGTCGGGCGCTACTGCCGTGGTGGAGGGCACCGGCGATCATGGCTGTGAGTACATGACAGGTGGCACGGTCGTGGTGCTGGGCAAGACCGGCCGAAATTTTGCAGCAGGCATGTCGGGCGGCCTTGCCTATGTGTTCGATGAGGACGGCAAGTTCGAGTCGCGTTGCAACACGGCCATGGTGAGCCTGGAAAAAGTGCCGGCCGAAGACGACGCACGCCTGAAAAAACTGATCGAAGACCATCATCGGTGGACAGGCAGCCGCCGCGCCCGCGAGATTCTGGATCAGTGGGGCGTGATGCGATTCAAGTTTGTGAAGGTATTCCCCAATGAATATCGACGCGCCCTTGCCGAGATGGCGCAGAAAAAAGCAGCACAAGAAAAGGTGGAAGCGTAATGGGCAAGATCACGGGCTTTATGGAGTTTCAGCGCATTGAAGAAGGCTATTTGCCAGTCAAGGAGCGCGTGAAAAACTACAAGGAATTTGTCATTGGGCTTGACGATGCGCAAGCCAAGACCCAGGCGGCGCGCTGCATGGATTGCGGCACACCGTTTTGTAACAGTGGCTGCCCGGTGAACAACATCATTCCTGACTTTAACGACTTGGTGTATCGGCAAGATTGGCGAGCTGCGCTCGATACTTTGCACTCGACCAATAATTTTCCAGAGTTCACGGGCCGCATTTGCCCAGCACCCTGCGAAGCAGCGTGTACATTGAATGTCAACGATGATCCGGTTGGCATTAAATCCATTGAACATGCCATCATCGATCGTGGCTGGCACGAAGGCTGGGTGGTGCCTCAGCCGCCACAATCAAAGACTGGCAAGAAAGTGGCTGTGGTGGGGTCGGGCCCTGCGGGCTTGGCGTGTGCGCAGCAATTGGCGCGCGCAGGGCATGAGGTCACCGTGTTTGAAAAAAATGATCGAATCGGCGGCCTGCTGCGCTATGGCATTCCCGATTTCAAAATGGAAAAGCAGCACATCGATCGTCGTGTCGAGCAAATGCGGGCTGAAGGCGTAACCTTCAAAACCGGCGTTTTAGTTGCTGAGTTGCCTAAAGACAGCAAGATCACGAACTGGGCCAAAGAGACCATTGCACCCAAGGCATTGCTGGAGCAGTTCAACGCCGTGGTGTTAACCGGCGGCGCTGAGCAGCCGCGTGATCTTCCCGTGCCGGGCCGCGAACTTTCCGGCATTCACTTTGCAATGGAGTTTTTGCCTCAGCAAAACAAAGTAAACGCAGGCGACAAATTTGAAAAACAGATTCGTGCCGATGGCAAGCATGTGATCGTGATTGGTGGTGGCGATACCGGCTCAGATTGCGTGGGCACATCCAACCGTCACGGCGCAAAAAGCGTGACTCAGTTTGAGCTCATGCCCCAGCCACCCGAGCAAGAAAACAAGCCTTTGGTGTGGCCCTACTGGCCCATCAAGCTGCGCACCTCTTCAAGCCATGAGGAAGGCTGCGATCGCGAGTTCGCCATTGCCACCAAAGAGTTCATCGGCGAAAACGGCAAAGTCACAGCGCTCAAGAGCGTTCATGTCGAGTGGAAAGACGGAAAAATGGTTGAGGTGCCAGGCACTGAAAAAGTCTACCCGGCCGATTTAGTGTTTCTGGCCATGGGCTTTGTCTCGCCGGTGGGTTCGGTGTTGGAAGCCTTTGGCGTTGACAAAGATGCGCGCGGCAATGCGAAGGCCAGCACTGAAGGCGAGAAGTCTTATGCGACCAATGTGCCCAAGGTGTTTGCGGCCGGTGATATGCGACGCGGCCAGTCGTTGGTGGTGTGGGCCATTCGCGAAGGCCGCCAGGCCGCCCGTGCGGTGGATGAGTTCTTGATGGGGGTGAGCACGCTGCCGCGGTAATGCAAACAAAAAACTTCACCATCGGCCGCATTACCCAGGCGAACTATTCTGAATCGACCAAGCAACTGGAGTTGCATTTCAACGATGGCACTCTGCGCTCTTACAAGCATGTGCCCGCAGAAGTGTTTCGCCGCCTGTGCAATGCGCCCAATCCCACAACCTATTGGGAAGATCGAATCGCCGAGGAATACCCTTTAGTCACTGGCAAGGTTGGGGCCGATGCCGATTCCGCGAAGAAAAAGCTTGATGATTTGTTTGGCTAGCGAAAAGACCTAGCCAAACGGCGGATAGGCAGCATGACGGGCCTTGCGTACGATAGGGCCCCTTGATCCCAAACGGAAGCGTATCTACAATGTTTCTACATATGAAAACACCTGTTCGCGCAGTGATTCGAAAGTGGGGCAACAGCCCCGCGTTGCGTCTAAACGCCTCCGTGATGGAGCAGGCCGATTTTTCGCTTGAGCAGTCTGTTCAACTCAAGGTCTCCCGGGGCCGAATCGTGATTGAGCCCGCAGAGCCGCTTGACTATCGATTAGATGACCTGGTTGCCAAAATCACGCCCGATAATTTGCACGGCGAGGTGCCGACCGGCCATGCGGTTGGCAAAGAGGTGCTTTGATGTCGGCGCGTCGTTATGTGCCAGAGGCTGGCGATATCGTTTGGCTGCAATTCGATCCGCAGGCAGGTCATGAGCAGGCAGGCCATCGCCCTGCCTTGGTCTTGAGCCCCTCCAATTACAACGGCAAAACGGATCTCATGTTGTGCTGTCCGTTAACCACGCGGGTCAAAGGTCACCCATTTGAGGTGGTGATTAATCTTGGGAAAGAGACAGGCGTCATTCTTTCTGATCAAGTGAAATCGCTTGACTGGAGGGTGCGTAAGGCCCGCCACAAAGGGTCCGCGCCAGCCCCCGTGCTTGCAGAGGTTCGCGCAAAAGTGAAGGCTCTGCTGCAAATCCGGTAGGGCCACGCGATCCATGAACGAAACACTACCCATCATCGAGATCGTGCTGTATTACTCGGTGATCATTGCTTCGCCGGTAATTTACATTGCCTACCTAAAGTGCAATAAAAAAATTTCCAAGGCCGAGATTCAACAAAATATTCGCATTTTCGGAACCTTCTACATCTTGATTCTGGCCTTGGGCTTGTTTGCCTTTTTTAAGGGCTAGGCGTGCTTGTCTTCCGTGGCCTGCTTTATTCGGCCAACAGTGGCATTAAGTCTTTGCGAATATCCTTGGCGCCTTGTTGTGGGGCGTAGCGCTCCAACACCTTGCCGTTTCGGTCAATCAAGAACTTGGTGAAGTTCCACTTGATTGACTCAGTGCCCAGCAAGCCAGGCGCTGCCGCTTTCAGGTGCTGATACAGCGGGTGGGTTTTGGGGCCGTTGACATCGGTCTTCTGAAACATGGGAAAACTCACCGAATAGCGGGCACTGCAAAACGATTCGATTTCCTGGGCACTTCCGGGCTCTTGGGCGCCAAACTGGTTGCAGGGAAACGCCAAGATCTCAAACCCTGCATCTTTCACTTCTTCGTATAAGGCCTGAAGCTCAGCATACTGTGGGGTAAAGCCGCATTGGCTTGCGACATTCACCACGAGCAATACCTTGCCTGCATAGTCCTGCAGGTTTTCAGTGTTGCCGTCTAAGCGTGTTAATTCAATGTTCGGCAGCATGTTAAGCCTTTCTGTGATGGTGATAATTCGCTTTCTGCGTTGATTGTAAGTTCGTGTATCTTTGCCGTTTATGCAATCCCGCCTGCCCCATGTGGGCACCAATATTTTCACCGTCATGTCCGCCTTGGCTACCGAGTGTGGCGCGGTGAATCTTGGCCAGGGCTTTCCCGACTTTGAGCCTGATTCTCTGCTGCTTGATGAAGTGAACAAGGCCATGCGCTCAGGCTTTAACCAGTATGCACCGCTGAATGGCATGTTGGTGCTGCGCCAGGCATTGGCTCAAAAGCTTGAGCGGCTCTACGGTGCCTGCTATAACCCCGACACTGAGATCATGGTCACCGCGGGCGCCACACAAGCCGTGTTTACGGCGCTCATGGCCTTCACCCAGCCCGGCGACGATATCTTAATTATTGAGCCAGCTTTTGACAGCTACCTGCCTGGTATTGCGCTGGCGGGCTGCGCGCCGGTCTGCGTGTCCATGGGCCGTGATTACCGAATTGATTGGGAGCGCGTTGAAAAAGCCGTTACGCCAAAAACCACTGTCATGATCGTGAACTCGCCCCACAATCCTTCCGGGCTGATTCTGCGCGATGCCGATATGCGCGCTTTAGAGCGCATGGTGCTCAAGCACGGCTTGTTGTTGATCTCCGATGAAGTTTATGAACACATGGTGTTTGATGGCGAGCCGCACAAAAGTGCCGCCTGTTACCCAGATTTGGCGCAGCATGCAATTGTGGTGTCTTCGTTTGGCAAGACCTTTCACGTGACCGGCTGGAAAATGGGCTATGTGGCCGCGCCCGCCAAGATCATGTCCGAGTACCGCAAGGTGCACCAGTTCAATGTTTTTGTGGCCAACAGTGTCATGCAGGTGGGCCTTGCGAATTACATGAGCGAGCCCAGCCGCTACCTGCAGCTGCCGGAGTTCTATCAAGGCAAGCGCGATTTCTTTCGGCACGGCCTGGCAAAAACCCTGTTTAAGCTCTACCCTTGCGAGGGCACATTCTTTCAAATGGTGGATTACTCTGAAGTGCCGGTGCTTGCGAATAAAAACGAACGCGAGGCCTGCGGGTGGCTCACCCGTGAAATCGGAGTGGCCGCTATTCCGCTGTCAAGCTTTTATCAAGAGCCCACCGAAAACAAAACGATTCGTTTTTGTTTTGCAAAAAAAGAAGAGACCTTGCAGCAAGGCCTTGAGCGGCTTGGCAGGCTCGCAGCCTAGAGCTCTGAACACAATTGGGCTAAAGCGTGAGCACTGCCTTCCCATCCATGGTGTTTCTAGACCTGGAAACCACAGGTGCAACCGCCACGAAAGATCGCATTACAGAAGTGGGCATTGTGGAAGTTTCGCCTGCGGGCGTTTCGCGTTACAGCCAGTTGGTCAATCCACAGTGCAGAATCCCGGAATTTATTCAAGGGCTTACCGGTATTACCGAAGACATGGTGGCCCAGGCGCCAACATTTGAAGAGATCGCGCAAGATCTCTTTGATCGTCTTCAAGGCAAGCTTTTTATTGCCCATAACGCGCGGTTTGATTACGGCTTTATCAAGAACGAATTCAAACGAATCGGCATCGATTTCAGGGCGCGGGTCTTGTGTACTGTGAAACTTTCTCGTGAGCTCTACCCCACAGAGGCACGCCATAATTTAGACACTTTAATTGCCCGTCACGGCCTGCAGGTGTCTGATCGCCACCGCGCATTGGCCGATGCCGATGTGATCTACCAGTTCTGGGAAAAGCTTCAGCAGCTGTTTACTGTAGAGCAGTTAACAGCAGTCATTCACAAGCTCACGGCACGGCCGGCCATTCCCTCTCAGCTTGACCCAGATTTGCCTGATCAAATTCCCGAGTCGCATGGCGTTTATATTTTTTATGGCGAAAACGACTTTCCGCTCTATGTCGGCAAAAGCAATAACTTGCGCAAGCGGGTTATGTCTCACTTCGCTTCCGATCACGCACGAGGCAAAGAGCTAAGCCTTTCGCTGCAGGTGCGCCGTGTCGACTGGATCGAAACCGAAGGCGAGGTTGCTGCGCTTTTAAAAGAATCCGAGCTTGTGAAAAAGCTTTTGCCAAGCCATAACACCAAGCTTCGGCGCAACAAAGAGCTCTGCGCCTGGCGAATCTCATCGGTGCCTGACACCAAGCCCGCGCTGGTCTGGGCACGCGATCTTAACCTAGGGGCTCAGCCTGATCTTTACGGAATTTTTCGCAGCCAGCGCGATGCGCTCACCATGCTCTCAGAACTCGCACTACAGGAAAAGCTGTGCAAGGCTTTGCTCGGCCTGGAAAAAACAAAGTCAGGGTCGCCGTGTTTTGGCTATCAATTAAAGCAGTGCAAGGGCGCCTGTGTGGGCAAAGAAAAGCCGGCGCTTCACCACGCCCGATTGCTCATGGCCATGGCCCGCCACCGTGTGCCGCAATGGCCTCATGCGGGCCCGGTCGGGCTGCGCGAGGGAGAAGCACTTCATATTGTCGATGCCTGGTGTTACCTGGGCACGGCGCACCATGAGCAAGAGGTTTTTGAGATCGTAGAAGCAGGCCAGCCTGCCTTTGATCTTGATGTTTACAAGATCTTGCACAAGGCGCTCAAAACCCTGCCGGTTATTGTGCTTCGCAGACCCGATACACTAGCGAGCAGACTATGAACCCTATTACGCTTACCACCGCACAGTATCTTATTGAAAGCATGGGGATTGCTGCTTTCGCAATCTCGGGCGTCATTGAGGCGGCTCGGCGCAAGCTCGATATCGTCGGGGTGTGCGTGGTTGCGGGGCTTGCGGCGTTTGGCGGCGGCACGCTGCGAGATATTTTGCTCGATCGCAGGCCGTTTTTCTGGGTGGAGCATCAGGGGCAGCTTTGGTTCGTGGTGGCGCTTGTTCTGGCATCGGCCTTTTTTTTGCGCGCCAAACATTTCGAGCCTACCGAGCGGGCCATGCAATGGCCCGATGCCATTGGCATGGGCCTCTTTGCGGCGGGTGGCGCGCAAATTGCGCTCTCGATGGGCACGCCTGCGCTGGTCACTGCAATCATGGGCATGGTGACGGCGGTGTTTGGCGGCGTGCTGCGCGACATTGTCTGCAACGACATTCCCAAGGTGTTTAGTGATCATCGTCCTTATGCAATCTGTGCCTTTGTAGGTGGCTGGGTTTTAGTGGCTTGTGATTTTTTTGGCGTACCCCAGTGGGCCTGCCTGTTGTTTGCGGCGGGAACAGCGTCTTTGCTCAGAATTCTTGCAATTCAATTCGACTGGCAAATCCCCTCCTGGAAGACGGACTAGCGAGCAGTCTTCGTCGGTTTGCTGTGAGAGCCAAACCGCCTAGGCTTCATAGGCGATTTTCACAAGCGCTGTTTCAGCCTAAATTCGGTGTTGACCTTTTAGTCCGGATTCTCTAAGCTGTTACATGTTACATAACCCAGAGTTCTTGATGACGACACCTGTTGCGCTTCGAGTGAAGAAAAGCCGTGCCGCTTTGCGTGCGGCAGGCCTTAGGCCGTTGCAGATATGGGTTCCGGATACCCGTCACCCTAATTTTTTGAAAGAAGCTCGCCGTCAGAGCCTTCTGTTGGCCCAAGCAGACCATGCAGACCCTTCGTGGCGCCAAATCACACAACTTGCTGCGGCTGAAACCACCGGCTGGACAGAATGAGGCGTGGTGATTTCGTTCGGGTTGCCCTGCCTGGCGCTTATGGCAAGCCGCGACCTGCTCTCATAATTCAGTCAGACGCTTACAGCGACCATTCTTCGGTGACGCTTCTTCCGGTGAGTAGCACCTTGGTGGATGCGCCGCTTCTGCGCGTCAGGGTAGATCCTGATGAAACAAATAATCTGCAAAAAACTTCTCAGATTATGGTCGATAAGTTAATGACCATACCCCGAGAAAAAGTTAGCCCTGCATTCGGCAAAGCCTCCGACCAAACCATGCTCATGGTGTCTCGCAATCTCACCGTATTTTTAGGGATTGCAGGCTAAAAGATCAAAGCCAGTTCTTGTTGAGAACTACTTTAAAGGCTCATAACGCTTGCAGCTCCAGCCTAGCGAACGCTCGCCCATTTGGGCGATCAGCTCGCCGCTGGCCGCATTAAAACGAACCCGCAATCGGCTATCACTCGAAGCATAGAAACGTTGCGTGCCTTTTTCTTCCTGAAAACTCAGGCGAGAAGATTGAT
>CAYTWR010000011.1:16876-55185 GCA_964442225.1 uncultured Burkholderiaceae bacterium
GCATAGAAACGTTGCGTGCCTTTTTCTTCCTGAAAACTCAGGCGAGAAGATTGATAAACCAGGCTTGTTGGCGTCATGGACATTTCAAATGTCTGCGCGGGGTTGCCTTCCATGACACAGTGAAACTCCTGGGTGCGGGCGACACAGCCTAACAAGGTGCCCGCAACGAGCATGAGTAAAGAGTGGGTAAACAAGGTTTTTTTCAAGACATGCCTTTTGTCTGAATTTTTTTCTCTTGACGCAGTCTACTGAATCTTGCTCAAAGGAGGGTTTATGAACGCTCAGGAACGTGATCGATTACAGTCCTTTCTTCGTGAGGTCAGCCAAACCAGGCCGGCTCAGAAAGACCCGCTGGCCGAGTCCATGATTCGTTCAGCGCTTGGCTCAAACCCCGACGCTTTGTATGTGCTGGTGCAAAGGGCCCTTGGTGCCAACTCATTTCTGGGCACCGCGGCGAGCGTTGCCACTGGTGTCGTGGCGGGCGGTTTTCTTTTTGAAGGGGTTCAATCGGTACTTCGCGATACCGGGGTCGAGGAAGGCGTGGCAGATGGACTGAATTCCTTAGGGGATATTACCGACTGGGTTTAGCCCGCTGTTTAGACTTGTGCAATGCGCGATATCAACTCTGCTCGACGTCAGTTCTCCTTGGCGCTGCTTGCAAGCCCTTTGGCGGGTAATGCTTTGGCGCAAGCCCCAAATGTGGAGGCGTCCTATATCGAAGCCCTGAGACGAGGCAATTGCATGGTGCTCATTCGCCATGCCGTGACGGTGCCGGGCATTGGCGACCCACCGGGCATGCGACTCGGTGATTGCTCAACCCAGCGCGATCTCTCTGAAGAAGGCCGTGCGCAGTCGCGCCGTTTTGGCCAGTGGTTTCGCAACGCTGGGCTCACACCTGCGCGCGTACGCTCAAGCCAGTGGTGCCGCTGTTTAAACACCGCGAAAGAAGCCTTCAGTGAAAAAAACTTTGGCAAGCCGCTCACGATCGAACCCTGGATCGCCTTAAACTCTTTTTTCCAAGGCCATGGCAATCGCAATGCACAGCTCGAAGAAGCCATGCGAGAAGCACAATCAATCGCAATGCGCAGAAGTTATGGCCAGTTCGAAGTCTGGGTGACTCATCAGGTCAACATTAGCGCCTTGGCGAATCACTCTCCCGGCATGGGCGAAATGATTGTCGCGGCCTTCGACGCACCGACAAAGCCGCTGAAGATCCTCGCTTCAGGCCTTACTTTTTAAAGTTTTGCCCAGATACCTGCCGGTGTAGCTCTCTTGGCACTGCGCCACATCTTCGGGTGTGCCACACGCCACGATCGTGCCGCCGCCATCGCCGCCTTCGGGCCCAAGGTCAATAATCCAATCAGCTGTCTTAATCACATCCAGATTGTGTTCAATGATCACCAGGGTGTTGCCGGCATCGCGAAGCGCATGCAAGACCTTTAACAACAGCTCAATGTCGTGAAAGTGCAGGCCCGTGGTGGGCTCATCCAGTATGTACAGTGTGCGGCCTGTGTCACGCTTTGAAAGCTCTTGGGAAAGCTTCACACGCTGCGCCTCGCCGCCAGACAGCGTGGTAGCGCTTTGGCCGAGCTTCACATACCCCAAGCCCACATCAATCAGTGTTTGCAGTCGTCGTGACACATTGGGCACAGCCCTGAAAAACTCCATGGACTGCTCAATCGTCATATCGAGCACTTCGGCAATATTTTTGCCGCGATAGCGCACATCCAGGGTCTCGCGGTTATAGCGCAGGCCGTGGCAGATATCGCACGGCACATAAACATCGGGCAAGAAATGCATTTCCACTTTTACAAGCCCGTCGCCCTGGCAGGCCTCGCAACGGCCGCCTTTGACATTAAACGAAAACCGGCCAGTGTCGTAGCCGCGCTCGCGTGCCGTCACGGTTTGTGCAAAGAGCTCACGAATCGGCGTAAACAAGCCGGTATAAGTGGCAGGATTGCTGCGCGGTGTTCGTCCGATTGGGCTTTGGTCGACATTAATCACCTTGTCGAAAAACTCTAGCCCCTCTATTGAGTCGTGGGCGGCAGGCTCGGTATGCGAGCCATATATTTTTTTGGCGGCAGCGGCGTAAAGCGTGTCATTGATCAGTGTCGATTTGCCCGAGCCCGATACGCCAGTAACGCACACCATTAAGCCACATGGAATTTCAACAGTGACATTCTTTAGGTTATTGCCCTGCGCCCCCGTAATGCGCAGCCAACGGTCCTGTGGCCTGTGGCGTTTTTTGGGAATTGCAATCGAGCGCCTGCCCGAGAGGTATTGCCCAGTCAGCGAGGTCTCGTGCGCAAGCAGCGCTTGCGGGCTGCCGCTGGCCACCACACAGCCGCCGTGCTCTCCCGCCCCAATGCCCATGTCAATTACATGATCTGCAGTAAGAATTGCATCTTCGTCGTGCTCAACAACAATCACGGTATTGCCCAGGTCGCGCAGCTCTTTGAGTGTTTCTAATAGCCGGTCGTTATCACGTTGGTGCAAACCGATCGAGGGCTCATCTAACACATACATCACGCCGGAAAGCCCCGCCCCGATCTGGCTTGCCAAACGAATGCGTTGGCTCTCGCCGCCCGACAACGTCGCGGCGGCTCGGTCAAGTGTTAAGTAATCCAACCCGACATTAATCAAAAAACCAAGACGGGCGGTAATTTCGGAAAGCACTTTTTCGCCAATCGCAGCCTTCATTCCGGGCAGCTCTAAACCATGCAGCGTTGAGGCGGCCTCTCGCAAGGGCATGCGCACCAGGGTTGGAAGATCCGTGTCATGCCCTGGGCGCCCCACACGCACAAAACGGGCCTCTCGTTTAAGTCGTGTGCCTGCACAGGCGGGGCAGGGCTGGCTGCTGATATAGCGGCCCAGCTCTTCTTTCACCGCGGGCGAATCAGTCTCTTTCCAGCGTCGCTGCATATTGGGCAAGATGCCTTCAAACGCATGCTCTTTAATCACGACCTTGCCGCGATCACCCGGGTAGCGCAGGGGCAGCACTTCCAAGCCTGAGCCGTGCAACAACACCTGCTGCACTTTTTCTGGCAGCTGTTCAAACGGTGCTTCTAGATCAAATTGGTAGTGTTCTGAAAGGCTTTGCAGCAATTGAAAGTAAAACGCATTGCGCCGATCCCAGCCCTTGATCGCGCCCGAAGCCAAGCTTAAGTGCGGAAACTGCACCACATGTTTTGCATCGAAGAAGTCGACCACGCCCAGCCCATCGCACTCGGTGCAGGCGCCTTGGGGGCTGTTAAAAGAAAACAGCTGAGGTTCAAGATCTTTCAGGCTAAAGCCGCATTCCGGGCAGGCGAACTGAGTTGAAAAAACATGTTCGCTGCACTGGCCATCAGGCTTGTCACAGGCTACCAAGGCCCGTCCGGAGCCAAGGCGCAAGGCGCTCTCTAGCGACTCGGCAAGCCGTTGGCTCGCTTCCGCTTTCACTTTGACCCGGTCAATCACGACATCAATCGTGTGGTGCTGGCTTTTGTTCAGGCCAACCACCTGATCAATATCCACAAAGCGTGCAGGTTGGTGTTCTGTTTGCAAGCGCACTCGAACAAACCCCTGAGCACGCAATCCATTAATCAAGTCGGTGTGCTCGCCTTTGCGATTGCCAAGCACAGGCGCCATGACAGTGATCTTGCTCTCGGCAGGCCACGACAAGATCTGATCGACCATTTGTGAAATGGTTTGCGACTCAAGCCGATGCTGCGGGTGATCGGGGCAATGCGGAACGCCTGCGCGGGCAAACAACAGCCGCAAGTAATCGTGAATCTCGGTAACCGTGCCCACCGTTGACCGCGGGTTGTGGCTGCTTGATTTTTGCTCAATCGAAATCGCTGGCGACAGGCCTTCAATCAGGTCGACATCGGGCTTTTCCATGAGCTGTAAAAACTGTCGCGCATACGCCGAGAGCGATTCGACGTAGCGGCGCTGCCCTTCGGCATACAGCGTGTCAAAGGCAAGCGAAGACTTGCCGGAACCTGAAAGACCTGTAATGACAACTAACTGGTCTCTGGGGAGGTCGACATCAATGTTTTTTAAATTATGGGTTCGGGCGCCGCGGACCCGGATGAACTCTTTCATGGCCAATCGACTACTATAACCGGCAGTCATGTCGAACGCACCCGCAAAGCTCCGGTTTACCAAAGAAGAATGGCGCGCCTGCTTGGCCCTGTCCATGCTGTATGGCCTGCGCATGCTGGGCTTGTTTCTGGTCTTTCCCATTCTGGCGGCCGAAGCCAAGCAACTTCAGGGCGGCGAAGACCCCCTGTGGATCGGCATTGCGGTGGGCGTTTACGGCTTAACCCAGGCGTTGCTGCAAATTCCCTTTGGCATTGCCTCAGATCGTGTTGGTCGCCGCAAGGTTATTTTGGTCGGCTTGGCTGTTTTTGCCGTGGGGAGTTTTGTGGCTGCACTGGCCCCGTCAATTTATTGGCTGGCGGTGGGCAGAGCCTTGCAAGGAGCAGGCGCAATTTCAGCTGCGGTGACCGCATTCTTAGCCGATTCCACCCGCGACGAACTTCGCACCCGCGCCATGGCGTTGATCGGCGCAACCATTGGCCTGGCCTTTGCACTCTCTTTAGTGGTGGCACCTGCGTTGTCTTCTGTGGTGGGCATGGAAGGGCTCTTTTGGCTCACCGGTATTTTGGTGCTGGCGGCCATGTGGCCGGTCATTCGCATGAAAGAGCCGCCCCGTAAAAAAGCGGCTGATTATTCTTTTGCCCGTGCGCGAGAAGTCGTGCTTTCTAATGGGCAGCTCATGCGGCTGAACATGGGCATTTTCATGATTCACATGACCCAAACCGCAATCTTTGTGGTGGTGCCGTTGGCCCTGATCGACATGGGCAAAGCGTTGGGGGATCACTGGCAAATTTATTTGCCCGTGGTGGCGCTGTCGTTTGCCGCCATGGTGCCGCCGATTTTTTGGGCAGAACGCACCGGTAAAAACAAGCCTGCTTTTTTAGGCGCAATTGCACTCATGGGCATTGCGATTGTCGGCTTTGCAATCATGCCGCATGTGCTGTGGGTATGGGCTGCGGTGTTGTTTTTGTTTTTTACATCCTTTAACTTGCTCGAGGCCTTTTTGCCTTCCTGGGTCTCGCGGGTGGCCCCGCCGGAGCATCGGGGAATGGCCCTGGGCATTTACAACACGACCCAGTCGCTGGGACTTTTTTCTGGGGGGTTTCTTGGCGGTGTCATGGCCCGAGCCTTTGGCGAGCAAGCCGTTTATTGGGCCTGCGCCGCCACAATTCTGGTTTGGGGCATCATCTCGTTTGGGCTCAAGGAGTTGGGGAAAAGGGCTTAGGCCTTCTGTCCGATTTTCAGGCGCAAAAATTCACCGCATGCTTGGCAGGTCCCGATTCCGGGCGTTTTTAAGGAGATTAAAAAATGTTGATGGTTGGTGTTGCAAGAATTGGCAATGAGCCCGTGGCCCGTTACACGCCCGACGGCAAAGCGGTCATGGATATTTCCCTAGCGTTTGATTACGGCCGTAAAGGGTCCGATGGCCGCAGGCCCACCCAGTGGATCAATGCCACCATGTGGGGCGAACGGGTTGAAAAGCTTCAGCCCTACTTGTCCAAAGGCGGCCAGGTGTTCGTGACGCTTTCAGAGCCTCATATCGAAACCTACGAGAAAAAAGATGGTTCTGGCCAAGGCGTTTCGCTTCGGGCACGCATCAACGATCTTGAGTTTGTCGGCGGCCGTCGCGATGACGCTTCTGCCTCCGACGGCGAGCCTGCCATGGCCTCGCGTCCGGCGGCAGCCAAGCCGGCGGGCAAGGCGCCGGGCTTTGACGAGCTCGACGACGACATCCCCTTCTAAGCGGATTTTGCCGCCTCACCAGGCGGGTTCGCAGGTAAAATTGATAAGTTTCGCGCCGCTTATGCGGCGCGCGTCTTTTTTACTGGGAGAAATCCATGCCGATCTACGCGTATCGTTGTGAGCACTGCGGGTTTCAGAAAGACGCCCTGCAGAAAGTTTCAGACCCTCCTTTGGTGGACTGCCCTTCCTGTGGGCAGCCCAAGCTTGCCAAACAGTTAACCGCTGCGGGCTTTGCCTTAAAGGGCAGTGGCTGGTATGTCACCGATTTTCGTGACTCTGGCAAAAAATCCACTTCAGATTCAAAACCTGCAGAGGCTGCAAAGCCGGCTGCAGCCTCAAGCTCTGAAAGCGCAAGCGCTTCAAGCGCAACCCCCTCGGCCTAATGAACACGCACTTTAAGCGTTACTTTCTGGCCGGCCTGCTGTTGTGGGCGCCCTTGTCGATCACGATCTGGGTGATCACATGGGCCTTTGACGCGCTCGACAGCGTCTTGCCCATGGCGCTGCGTTCAGAAGCACTGTTTGGAGTGCACATTCCAGGTTTTGGCGTGCTCGTCATTGTGTTGCTGATTCTTGTCACGGGATTTCTCGCGGCAAATCTTGTTGGGCAAAAACTGGTCGAGCTTTGGGAAGGCACCATGCGGCGCATTCCCTTGGTGCGCTCCATTTACTCTTCAGTCAAGCAGGTTAGCGACACCATCCTCTCGCCAGGAGGGCAGGCCTTTCGCAAGGCAGTGTTGGTGCAGTACCCGCGCCAAGGCGCCTGGACAATTGCATTTCTTACGGGCAAGCCTGCCAACGAAGTGGCCCAGTATCTGCCCGGTGAGTGCGTGTCGGTTTATGTGCCCACGACGCCCAACCCCACATCAGGCTTTTTCTTGATGATGCCGAAATCCGATGTCATTGAGCTTTCGATCGGTGTCGATGCTGCATTGAAATATGTGGTGAGCATGGGCACCGTGCCGCCCCAAGCCTCCCTCAAATCTTCTGTCAACAAGTAGGAATTCGTATGCGTTCTCATTACACCGGCGCGGTATGCGCGGATCAACTGGGACAAACCGTCAGCCTCTTTGGCTGGGTTCATCGTCGCCGTGACCACGGCGGCGTGATCTTTATCGACCTGCGTGATCGTGAGGGCTTAGCCCAAGTGGTCTGCGATCCCGATCGCCCTGAGATGTTTAAAACGGCAGAAGTGCTGCGCAATGAGTTTTGCGTGCAGGTGACTGGCCTGGTGCGCAAGCGCCCCGAAGGCACGATCAACCCAAATCTCAAGAGTGGCGAGATCGAAGTGCTTTGCCACGAGATCAAAATTCTTAACCCATCGGTAACGCCGCCGTTTCAACTCGATGACGACAATCTTTCAGAAACCACTCGTCTGACCCATCGTGTGCTGGATCTGCGCCGGCCGGCCATGCAGAAAAATCTCATGCTGCGTTACCGCGTGGCCATGGAGGTACGCCGTTATCTCGATGCACAAGGCTTTATCGACATTGAAACGCCCATGCTCACAAAATCAACGCCTGAAGGCGCGCGCGACTATCTCGTGCCTTCACGCGTGAATGCAGGCGAGTTTTTCGCCTTGCCGCAGTCGCCACAGCTCTTCAAGCAGCTGCTGATGGTGGCGGGCTTTGATCGCTACTATCAAATTACCAAATGTTTTCGCGATGAAGACCTGCGTGCCGATCGTCAGCCCGAGTTCACACAAATTGATTGCGAAACCTCTTTTCTTGACGAGCAGCAGATTCGTGATTTGTTCGAGCGCATGATGCGTCAGGTGTTTAAAGCCACCATGGACATTTCGCTCGACGAGCCGTTTCCGGTCATGAGCTATCAGCAAGCCATGCTGCGCTATGGCTCTGATAAGCCCGATCTGCGTGTGGCTCTCGAGTTTTGTGAGCTGACCGATGCCATGAAAACTGTGGATTTCAAGGTGTTCTCAGAGCCGGCCAACAATCCCAAAGGGCGAGTGGCGGGGCTGCGCATTCCGGGTGGCGCATCAATCTCTCGTGGTGAGATCGATAGCTACACCGAGTTTGTCAAAATTTACGGTGCCAAAGGCCTGGCCTGGATCAAAGTCAACGAGCGCGCCAAGGGCCGCGATGGCCTGCAGTCACCGATTGTGAAAAATCTGCACGACGAAGCGATTGCGGCAATTCTTGATCGCTCGGGCGCGCAAGACGGCGATTTGATTTTCTTTGGCGCCGACCGCGCGAAAGTGGTCAACGATGCGCTTGGTGCATTGCGTGTCAAGGTCGGCCACAGTGAATTTGCAAAGCAGGCGGGCCTGTTCAAGGCGGGCTGGAAGCCTCTGTGGGTCGTTGACTTTCCCATGTTTGAGCACGACGAAGAAGAAGATCGTTGGGTCGCCGTGCATCACCCGTTTACCTCGCCCAAAGAGGGCCATGAAAATCTTATGGATACCGATCCGGGCCAGTGCATTGCCAAGGCCTATGACATGGTGCTTAACGGCTGGGAGCTTGGCGGGGGTTCAGTGCGTATTCACCGTGAAGAGGTGCAAAGCAAAGTCTTTCGTGCGCTCAAGATCGGCGAAGAAGAAGCCCGCGCCAAGTTCGGCTTCTTGCTGGATGCCTTGCAGTACGGTGCGCCGCCCCATGGCGGCATTGCCTTTGGCCTGGATCGCATTGTCACGCTCATGTCGGGGGCAGAGAGCATTCGCGATGTGATTGCGTTTCCGAAAACCCAGCGTGCGCAGTGTCTGCTGACTCAGGCGCCTTCGCCCGTCGATGAGCGACAGTTGCGAGAGCTCCACATTCGACTTCGCGAAGCGCCCAAAACGGCCGGGTAAACGGTTTGCGCAGGCTGCTCGCTTATCTGGCATTTGTAGCGGCAACGGCAGCTGCTTATGTGTCGGTGCCGTTTTGGGGCGTAACCTTTGTGTGCCTGTCGAGCTTGGGTCTGGCGGCGCTCAATGAGTCCTTGGGCAAAAACCCCTCGCGTCAAGCGATTCATCGGGCAGTTTTTGCCACTTATTTTCTAATTGGCGCCACGGCGATTGGCACTTTGGTTGCAGGCCTGCCGCCGCCTGCGTTTTGGGTCGTTAGCGCGATTTTGCCCGCGTGGCAGACGCGTCGATTGTTAAATCGCAATGCCTATCGGCAGGCCCATCGCATGTTTCAGATGGCCTTGGGCGTTTATGCGTGGGTGCTTGCAGTTGCGTTATGGCTGCCCATCTTGTTGTCGTATCGCTAGGCAGGCACTAAAGGAGCGTTTCGTTGGCGGGCAACAAAATCCCCGAGTCGGTTCTGGTGATCATTCACACCCAACAACTCGATGTGTTGTTGTTAGAGCGTGCCGATCATCCTGGGTTTTGGCAGTCGGTCACCGGCAGTCGAGACTCTTACGATGAGCCTTTGATCGACACTGCACGGCGTGAATTGTTCGAGGAAACCGGCTTGGTGGCGGAGCAAGGCAATGTGGCGGCGATTGTCGATTGGAAACTTGAGCAGGTGTATGAAATTTATCCGCATTGGCGTCATCGTTACCCCGAAGGCGTGACGCACAACACCGAGCATGTCTTTAGCGTTTGTGCTGCGAAAGAGTGCAGCATCACGCTTGCTCCGCGCGAACATTTACGCTTTCGTTGGCTGCCTTGGCAGCAGGCCGCGGACACCTGCTTTTCCTGGACCAATTCAACGGCGATTCGGGAGCTGGCGGCACGCATGGGGGCCTAAGCCTTGAACGGGTCAGGGTCTTCTGTCTGTCTGCTGAAAGGCGCTTCAGAATATTTTCCAGCACTGATTCAAGCGATCGATTCGGCCCGTCTATCGATTTATATCGAGTCTTACCTCATCCATAACGATCCCGAGACTCAGCAAGTGTTGAGCGCCTTGATTCGGGCAAGGTCTCGCATGGTCGAGGTTTATCTCATGCTCGATGGCTTTGGCTCAGAGGGCCAAATCGCCTGGGTGAAAGAGCAGCTCACGCCGCATGGGGTGCATGTTGAGGTGTATCGGCCCGGCGTTAAGTGGCTTGCACCGCAAACCTGGCGAAGACTGCATCGCAAGCTTGCGCTGATCGATGAACGCATTGGCTTTGTTGGCGGAATTAACCTGATCGGCGATCGATACGATATCGCCCGCGGCCTGTTGGCAGAGCCCCGGTTTGATTTTGCGGTGAGGGTCACCTCGCTTCGAGTGGTCGATGCCATTTCCAGGGTCGTGCGCAGGCTGTATTGGCGGGTGAGCCTGCGCGCGGTATTTCGAGGTGATTTGCGCAGGTTTTTGCAGACCCAACAGCGCCACGAGGAATTTTACAAAGTGCGTGATGCCTGGCGGCGTAGCCGGCGGCATTTGCGCAGGCGACGCGCGCCTGCACGCATCAAGTCATCGCGCCGAATTCGGTTGTTGTTGCGTAACAATGTGCGTTACCGACGGGGCATTGAGCGTTGGTATTTATGGCGCATTAAAGAATCCCGGCATGAGGTGCTCATTGCCAATGCCTATTTTGTCCCTACGCTGCGTTTTCGGGAGGCCCTCATGAATGCTGCTGCGCGCGGTGTTCGTGTTCGGCTCTTGATTCAGGGCAACAGCGATCAATGGTGGACACATTGGGCCACACAAGCGTTGATCGAAGAGCTTGTTGAGGCGGGCGTTGAGGTCTATCAGTACTTGCCCAGCTTTTTGCATGCCAAGGTGGCGATCATTGACCAAGCGGTAACCGTAGGCTCATCCAATATCGACCCTTTTTCTCTCATGATGTCGCTTGAAGCCAATGTGGTGGCGCAGGATCTATCGCTTGCCCGCAGGCTGCGCCATGAAATTGAATTGGCCATGGGCCGTTCCTCGCGCCGAGCACCGCCTGCCACGGTGCGTCGTGGCCCTTTCAAAGCAGCGGCCAGAAGGTTGGCGTTGACCTTTTCCTTAATGGCCCTGCGCGCTTTTATCGCGTTTAGCCGAACTGAATTTCGGGTGCGATAGACATGGCGGGTGCGCTTCGCGTTTATGGGGTGGATTTCAGCTCGGCGCCAAGCGCCAGAAAACCCATCACAATTGCAGCGGGTGTTTTGCAGGGTTCGGTTTATCAGCTTGAGCGCGTCATTGCGGTGCCCGATTGGCCCATGTTTGAAGATTTTCTTGCCCACAGGGGCCCGTGGCTTGCGGCTTTCGACATGCCGTTTAGCCTGCCAAGGCCCCTGATTACACACTATGGCTGGCCCACAAACTATCCTGAATTCATTCGCTGGTACGGCGCACAGCCACGCGAATGGCTGCGCCAACAATTCAAAGCGTTTTGTGATGCGCGGCCCGCAGGCAACAAATATGTTTACCGGCGGGCTGATCGTCCAGCAGGCTCAAGTCCCGCCATGCGCTGGACCAACCCGCCGGTTGCCTGGATGTTGCACGCCGGAACGCCCCGACTGCTTGCAGCGGGCGTGCATATTCCGGGCATGTTCAAAGGCATTGACTCACCACGCAAGCGTCGCGTTGCGCTTGAGGCGTATCCTGGCTTTACGGCCCGGCAGGTCACCCGTGAGTCTTACAAAAGCGACCTGCCTGCAAAACAAACGCCGCAGCGCAGCGCCGCACGCGAGCAAATTTTGCACGCGTTGCATGTTAGCCAAGCCGGCTTGGCGGTCAAGCTCTCGGCAGATTCGCAGTGGCAAGCACGCATGTTGGAAGACGGATCAGGCGATCTTCTCGATGCAGCGATTTGTGCTTTGCAGGCAGCGCATGCGTCTTTACAGCCACGTTTTGGCCTTCCTGAAAACATGGATCCGCTCGAGGGCTGGATCGCTTCAGTCCCCCCAGCTTCGCGCTAAGATCGCCGTCTTATGCGTCACTTTCCCGCCATCGAGCGACCCAGCAAAACTTATTCTGTTCCGGCAGGCGCCCCGCGCGGCGAGTGGCAGACCATCAAGGCCTTGCTGCCCTATCTGCTGCAATACAAATGGCGGGTGGTGTTGGCGTTAACCTGCCTGGTTTTGGCAAAAATGGCCAATGTGGCCGTGCCCATCGTGCTCAAGGATATTGTCGATGCCGTTAGCACAAACCCGGTGGCTGCGGCCATTGCTGCGCCGATTGGGCTAGTGGTGGCCTACGGCGCCTTGCGGGTGCTCTCGACAGTATTCACCGAGCTGCGTGAAGTTATTTTTGCCCGAGTCACGCAGCAGGCAGTGCGTCGAATCGCGCTGCAAGTCTTTGAGCATTTGCATGCCTTGTCGCTGCGCTTTCACCTGGAGCGGCAAACCGGGGGGCTAACACGCGATATCGAGCGCGGCACACGGGGCGTCTCAAGCCTGGTGTCATTCACGCTGTATTCCATTTTGCCCACCCTGATTGAAGTGTTGATGGTGCTGACCTGGCTGATTCTGCACTACGAGATCTGGTTTGCAGTGATTACGGTGTCTGCGTTGGTGTTGTATGTCATTTACACCATTGCCGTGACCGAGTGGCGCACCAACTTTCGTCGGGCCATGAACGAGCTTGATTCAAAGGCCAATATTCGCGCTGTCGACTCGTTGTTGAATTACGAGACCGTCAAGTACTTCAACAATGAAGCCTTCGAAGCCCGTCGCTATGATCAAAGCATGGAGCGCTGGCAAGAGGCGGCGATCAAAAGCCAGTCTTCTTTGTCGGTGCTCAATGTGGGCCAGGCTTTGATTATTTCGGTGGCCGTGACCCTCATGGTCTGGCGGGCCACCGTGGGCGTGGTGAACGGCACCATGACGCTCGGCGATCTGGTCTTGGTCAATGCGTTCATGATTCAGCTTTACATTCCGCTGAATTTTCTGGGCGTGCTGTATCGCGAGATCAAACAAAGCCTTGCCGATATGGAGCGTATGTTTGGGCTTATGGCCGAAAATCGCGAAGTCGATGACAGCCCCAATGCCCAGCCCTTGCAGGTGCAGCAGGGCGAAGTGCGGTTTGAGCATGTGTCATTTTCTTATGACCCGGCAAGGCCGATTCTGCGCAATGTGTCTTTTGTATTGCCAGCCGGAAAAACTACGGCCATTGTGGGATCTTCTGGGGCGGGCAAGTCAACGCTGTCACGCTTGCTTTATCGCTTTTACGACATTGGACAAGGCACGATTCGAATTGATGGCCAGGAAATCCGCAGCATCACGCAGTCTTCCTTGCGGGCATCGATCGGCATCGTGCCGCAAGACACGGTCTTGTTCAATGACACTTTGGAATACAACATTCGCTATGGCAGGCCACAGGCAAGCGATGCTGAAGTTAAAGCTGCGGCTGATGCGGCTCACCTGTCTCGCTTTATTGCCTCTTTGCCCGACGGCATGCAGACCCGTGTAGGCGAGCGCGGGCTAAAACTCTCGGGTGGCGAAAAGCAACGGGTTGCGATTGCTCGCGCATTGCTGAAGCAGCCTGCAATTTTGATCTTCGATGAAGCGACCTCTGCCCTGGATTCCGAATCGGAAAAAGCGATTCAGGCCGAACTCATGGAAGTGTCGCGCGGCCGCACGACTATGGTGATTGCCCATCGCCTCTCAACGATTGTCGATGCCGACCAAATTATTGTTCTTGAAAACGGGCAAGTCATTGAACAGGGCCGTCATGCAGCCCTGCTGGCCGCGAAAGGCCGCTACGCCGAGCTGTGGGAGCTGCAGGCCCGCGAGGCCAGACAGGTGTCAGACACCACAGACAGGTGTCAGACACCATAGACAGGTGTCAGACACCATGCCGAATTAAAATGAGCCACCCTTTCTTTTAATTTCTTAACGAGCACATCATGACCCAGGCCTTTGCAGCGAATTCAAGCCCCTCCCGAAACGCCATTCGAATTGCCGCAATCCCTGGCGATGGCATTGGCGTTGAGGTGATGCCAGAAGGCCTTCGGGTCTTGGATGAAGTGGCTCGCAAGTTTTCAATCACGCTGCAGATTGACGAATTCGATTTTGCATCCTGTGATTACTACCAAAAGCATGGCGAGATGATGCCCGCCGACTGGAAAGACAAAATCGGCAGCCACGACGCCATCTTTTTTGGCGCAGTGGGCTGGCCGGCCACCGTGCCAGACCATATTTCGCTATGGGGCTCGTTGCTCAAATTTCGCCGTGAGTTTGACCAGTATGTGAACCTGCGTCCGGTGCGGCTTATGCCGGGCGTGAAATGCCCCTTGGCAGGCAGAAAGCCGGGCGACATTGATTTTTATGTGGTGCGTGAAAACACCGAAGGCGAATATTCTTCAGTGGGCGGCATTATGTTTCCTGGCACTGAGCGTGAAATCGCAATTCAGGAAACAGTCATGAGCCGGGTAGGCACCGATCGTATTTTGAAGTTTGCGTTTGAGCTTGCCCAAAAACGGCCCAAGAAACATTTAACTTCCGCCACCAAGTCAAACGGCATTGCGATCACCATGCCCTGGTGGGATGGCCGTGTTGTTGAAATGGCCAAACAATTCCCTGATGTCAAAGTCGACAAGTATCACATTGACATTCTCACTGCGAATTTCGTGCTGCATCCCGACTGGTTTGATGTCGTGGTGGCCAGCAATTTGTTTGGCGACATTTTGTCCGACCTGGGGCCGGCGTGTACCGGCACCATTGGCATTGCACCCTCGGCCAATTTAAACCCGGATCGAAAGTTTCCTTCTTTGTTTGAGCCGGTGCATGGGTCTGCGCCAGATATCGCTGGCAAAGGCATCGCCAACCCGATTGCCCAAGTGTGGTCGGCTGCCATGATGTTGGATTTCCTGGGCTATACCCCGGCGCACGACTTGATTCTTCGCGCCATTGAACAAGTGTTGGAGTCAGGCCCCAAAACCCGCGATCTTGGCGGCACTGCCAATACGGCCGATGTGGGCAAGGCGCTTGCCAACGCAGTGGCATCGGCGACAATAGCCTAATGAATTATTCAAGCCTGCTTCGAAAAAGCTTCGATGCTGCGGTTGCCGCTGCCGACCCTTTAAAAATCGTAGCCGCTCATCTGCCCGCGCCGCCGGCGGGTGGCCGTACGCTGGTCGTGGGGGCAGGAAAGGCAGCGGCCAGCATGGCGGCCGCAGTCGAGCAGGCCTGGCCGGGCAATGCATCGTTATCGGGATTGGTCATAACACGTTACGCCCACGGCCTGCCCTTGAATCGCATTCGTTGCATTGAAGCAGGACATCCGGTGCCTGACCAAGCCGGTGAACAAGCTGCCCAAGAAATTTTTGATGAAGTTGCAAAGCTGGGCAAAAACGATCAACTGATCGTGTTGGTATCGGGTGGTGGCTCAAGCCTTTTATCGCTGCCCGTCGACGGTGTGAGCATGGCAGACCTGAAGTCGCTCACTCAAAGCCTGCTGAAATCGGGTGCACCCATCACCGACATGAATGTTGTGCGCAAGCATCTGTCGCGCATTCAGGGTGGCCAGCTTGCCTTGGCCTCAAAAGCGCCAGTGTGTGCCTTGGTGGTCTCCGATGTCGTAGGCGATGACCCTTCTGCCATCGCTTCGGGGCCATGTTCGCCAGACCCATCCACGTATGCCGACGCGCTGGCAGTGCTCGCCCGTTGGCGTGTTGACCCACCGGCCTCAATTCGTGCGCATCTTCAGGCAGGCCGCGAAGGCAAAGTGGCTGAAACGCCCAAGCCCGGTGACCCGCGCATGGCGCACGCTCATGTCAAGGTCATTGCAACGGCGCGTGCAAGCTTGCAGGCGGCGGCCGCTGAGTTTCAGGCAGCCGGCATTCGGCCCATTGTGCTGGGCGATTCCGTCACCGGAGAGGCTCGTGATGTTGCGCAGGTCTATGCATCATGGTGTCGTGAGCTGGCCTTATTTCCCTCCAAAGAATTTGCCTTGCCCTTGGCGCTGATTTCGGGCGGCGAGTGCACGGTTACCGTGCGAGGCAATGGCCGCGGCGGAAGATGTGTTGAGTTTTTGCTGGCGCTGGTCATTGCCCTGGATGAGCTGGGGGTTGCACATCGGGTTGCCGCAGTGGCGGCCGACACCGATGGCATTGACGGTGTCAGTCCCCATGCTGGCGCAGTGTTTGCGCCCGATACGATCGCCCGCGCGAAGTCGAAGGGTCTCATGCTCAAAGACTTGCTCGACAACAACGATGGGCTGGGTTTGTTTGAGCCTTTAAACGATGTCATTACCACGGGTGCTACCCGCACGAATGTCAACGATTATCGAGCCATCATCGTTTTTTAGTGCACGCTATGACCGAGCTCACGATATCCCGGCCCGATGACTGGCATTTGCATCTGCGCGATGGCGCAGAGCTCGCCTCAATCGTGGGCTTTACCGCACGGCAGTTTGCTCGCGCAATCGTCATGCCCAATCTTCGGCCCCCGGTCACCACCGCCGAGCAGGCAAAAACTTATGCGTCGCGCATAAAAGCAGCATTGCCGGCCCAGCTGATCGAGCAGGGCTATTCGTTTGAGCCCCTCATGACCTTGTACCTCACCGACAATACCGCGCCGGATGAAATCCGCAAGGCTGTCGAGGGCGGCGTCGTTAAAGCGGTAAAGCTTTATCCCGCAGGCGCCACCACCAACTCTGACAGTGGCGTAACCGACATAAAAAAATGCTACCCCGCACTTGAAGCCATGCAGCGCCTAGGCCTTGTTCTGTGCGTGCATGGCGAAGTCACGGGCAGCGAGGTCGATGTCTTTGACAAAGAAGCCCTGTTCATCGAGCAAGTGCTTGCACCCTTGCGCAAAGAGTTTCCTGCGCTCAAGGTGGTGTTCGAGCACATTACGACACAAGAAGCTGCCGATTATGTTGCGCAGGCGAGCGGACCAATTGCCGCAACAATCACGCCGCAACATTTGCTCTACAGCCGTAACGCAATTTTCCAGGGTGGTTTGCGGCCACATTGGTACTGCCTGCCGGTGCTCAAACGCGAAACCCATCGGCAAGCATTGTTAAAAGTCGCTGTAAGCGGCAGCCCCCGGTTTTTTCTGGGCACCGACAGCGCGCCGCATGCCCGTGATGCCAAAGAGTCCTCGTGTGGTTGCGCAGGTTGTTTTTCTGCGCCTTATGCGCTTGAGCTCTATGCTCAGGCCTTTGAGTCCATGGGTGCGATCGATAAGCTTGAAGGCTTTGCAAGTTTCTATGGCCCAGATTTTTATGGCCTGCCGCGTAATCAGTCCAAGGTCAGGCTGGTGAAGTCCGCCCAAACGATTGCAGTCCACTTTCCTTATGGCAGCGGACAGATTGTGCCGCTTGCAGCCGGAGAAACGCTGGCCTGGACCTTTGCAGGTTTGTCTTAAACACTGCCCGTCGCGATTTGGCTTAGTTTTTCACGAAGCAAGGCATAGTCAATTGGCTTGCTAATGTGTCCATTGCTGCCTGATGCCAAAGAGCGAGTGATGTCTGTGTCATAGGCATGGCCCGAAACGGTATAGATCGCAGCGCGGCTGCTTGGCCCGCCGCTGTTGCGAATCGCTGCAATGGCCTGTGTGCCTTGCATATCGGGCAAGTCGATATCCATCAGAACCAGGTCAAACGCCTGCTGCTGCGTTTTTTGCAGTGCCTCACGGGCAGTGCATGCTTCATGGGCGTCGTGGCCTTGCAATGCAAGCCAGCGGCACAACACATTACGATTTTCTTTTAAGTCATCCACGCACAGCACACAAAGCTTACGCGGGTATGTTGGCGCAGCGGGTGCGTCAACGGGCGCACGCTTCGCGTTTGCGTGTTCGTTTGCAGGTTCGCTTGCATCTTCGATCGGCAAAAGCACCACAAATTCGCTGCCTTGTCCAATGCGTGAGTGCAGCTGCATTTTTCCTTGCATGGCTTCGACGAGTGCTCGCGCCAATGAAAGACCAAGCCCGCTGCCACCAAAGCGCATTGAAAGCCCTGGGTCTGCCTGCTCAAATCGGCCAAAGATCAGCTCTTGCTGGGCTTGGCTTAGCCCAATACCGGTGTCGCGCACGCTAATGCAAAGTTTGTTTTCTCCATCGGCAGCTCGACATGAGACTGTAATTTTTACACTGCCTTGTTCGGTAAATTTCACCGCATTGGCAATGAGATTGCGCAGCACCTGTCCCAGCCGCAGGGGGTCGGCCATGATCACGGTGTTGTCGGCAAGATCAAGGGCAAGCTCAAATTCAAGGCCCTTGCGGGTGGCCAGCACCTCATACAGCCCCGCATTCGAGCGGGCCAGCTCTGCGATTCGAACGGGCAAACGTTCTAGCCGAATTTTTCCTTCTTCAATTGCAGAAAGATCCAAAATGTCGTTGACCAAGGCCACGAGCTGCTTGCCGTTTTCCAGGGCTTGCTCAAGATCATGGGCGTTCTCGTGAGCGTCTTGGCTCAGGCGCATAAGCTCTAGGCGACTGAGCATGCCATGCAACAGAGTACGCACTTCGTGGCTCATATCTGCTAAAAATTTTGACTTGGCAATATCGGCCGACTGACTTGCTTCGATCGCGCGAATCATTTGATTGGTGGCCTCGCCAAGTGCGCGAAACTCTTTGGGGTTAGGTGAGCTTAAGTCCACTCGCCCGCCGTGTTGGGCCACGTCGCCCACTTGGGCCACCAACGCATTGACGGGCGCAAGGGCTGTACGCAACACAATGCGCAGCGTCACGGCAAATAGCGCGATTGCAGAACCCACTAAAATCCAAATGCCCCCAACCGCTTGGGTGCTGGCATGGTCGAGCCCTTGAACAGGCGCACGAATCAAGGTGATCCAGCCCAGATAATGGCCTTTGCCCAATCCGGGGTTGGGCGCAAAGCCCACTAAATAATCTTGGCCGTCAGGCCATGGCTCGCGTATCCATCCGGATTCGCCGGATTTTGCTTTTTGAAAACTCTCTAATGTGCTCAAGCCGAGATTGCTGGCATTAGGCCCTGCCAGACGAAGTTCTCCGTCAGATCCTGCCACCAACACTTCGGCGCCTTGTGGCAGCAATAACAGGCTCGAAAAGTTTTGTTTCAATGACATGAGCCAGTCCCAACTCAAATGCCCGCCAATCACGCCAATCGGATTGCCCTTTGCATCGTGCAAGGGCGCTGCGAGATCAATGAATCGCCATGGCCCATCGCTGCGGGCGGGCAAGAAGGGCTCTAAAAGTTTTGCCTCATGCAAGTCAACCGCTGTTGGTGATCGCAGTCCTTGTCGAAACCAGTCTCGTTCGGCAACGCTATGTCCAGAGAGCACGCCCTCTGTTGAAGCCTGAACTTCTCCTTGTTGGTCTGCAACGCCAATCCAGGTGTATTCAGGAATTTTTTGTCGAATGCCATTGATCCAGGCATTGAGTTTGTTCGGATCCTGATGCAGCTTGAGCGATGCCAGCGAGGCAGCGCGCGATTCCAAGTCGGCGAGTTCTCGGCTAATCGATTGGTCTAATAGTCCCGCAAACGTTTTCGCCTGGGCCTCAAGAGTGTTGCCCTGCTCGTTTTGTGCGCTCTCGCGAGTGGCGTTGGCCATAACCAAGCCCAGCAATACCAGGAGGATTGCCATGACGATAACGGCGAGCGCCGGAAGCACATTGCCAAGTGAGCGTGCCTGCCGGCCTTCGCCCCAAGCCCACCGACCGAGGCGGGATTGCAGCGACGCAATGACCATCTTAAAAAGAATAAATTATTAGTAATAAAAGATAGCATGACTGCGCGTGAACAACACAGTATGATTGGCGCATCGAAGCAAGCTGGGCGATCGCTGCCGCAAGCAATTGCGGGAGAGGAAGGTCCGGACTCCGCAGGGTAGGGTGACGGCTAACGGCCGTACGCAGCAAGCGCCTTCGGGCGCCCAAGGCGAGGAATAGGGCCACAGAGACGAGTAAACACGGGCAACCGTGTGGATGTGAAACGCGGCAACCTCCACCCGGAGCAACACCAAATAGGCGCGCACCTGGCCTTGAGCCAGAACGAGTGTCCCGCTCGTGGCGCGCGGGTAGGTGGCTTGAGCCTGATGGCAACATCAGGCCTAGACGGATGGTCGCTATAAAGTGTCAAGCAATTGGCGCTTCGTAACAGAATCCGGCCTATAGGCTTGCTTCGATTTTTCCTGCTTTAGACTGTTGATCACTTACACTGAACTTATGAAAGTTTTTAATTTGCAGTGTGCACATGGCCATCCTTTTGAGGGTTGGTTTAAAGATCTCGCCGCCTACGAAGATCAGCGCGAGAGCGGCCTGTTGGAATGCCCTTACTGTGGCAGCCGCGAAGTTCAAAAAACATTGTCGGCACCCCGGCTCAATCTTTCAGGCGCCCAAGCGCCTGCCCAGCCAGCGCCCAGCGCTGCGGTCAAAGCCGAAGTGCCCGCGGTCACGGTATCTCCCGAGTCGGCTGCAGCCCTGGTCGCAGCCATGAAAATGGTTCGCGAAGCCCTATCCTCAAGCGAAGATGTTGGTACTCGCTTCGCCCAAGAGGCCCGAGCAATGCATGCGGGAGAAGCGCCTTCTCGCTCAATTCATGGCCACACCTCTTTAGAGACAGCCCGCGAGCTGGCTGAAGAAGGTATTCCCGTTTTGCCCCTGCCTTTTGCCAACCTGCTCAAGTCTTCCCTGCAGTAAACCCTAGGTGTCAGGCACCGGTGCCTGACACCCTGTTGATAAATCACTTAACAAGTGATTTTTATCCCCTTGATTTATATAGATATTTAATTCGAAATTTTTGTGGAAACTTGGGCTAAGTCTTTGTTTTAGAAAGAAATTTTCCCTAAATCGGCTTGACCGCGGCTTTTCTTTTCCCTAAAGTGGGAAATCGTGCAAAAAAGTGGTTTTTTGTGGGGGAAGTTTTCTTGGGGGCACCGGCTCAGTTTTCGGGCATTACCGCTCTAAGCCTTGATGCAAAAGGGCGCATGACGATTCCTGCGCGTCATCGCGATGCCTTGGTGGCGCAGTCCAAAGGCGCGCTCGCCTTGGTCGAAAGCGATGACGGCTGTCTCATGCTCATGGCCCAGTCCCTGTGGGAACAAAAAACCGCATCATTTTCAGAGACTGATTCCGACAACGAGCGTCGTCGTTTTTGGCTTGGATTAAGCGACACCCCCGAGATGGATAGCCAGGGCCGCGTGCTGATTAATCCGGTGTTGCGCGAAGGCGCAGGCATTCAGCGCGATGTCGTGTTGCTTGGCGTTGGACAGCATTTTGAAATTTGGGATGCTTCAACCCTCGATGCCCACAAGCAATCCGTTCGTCAACGCAAGCGCGGCGGAGCGTAAGCACAATCCATGCATGAAAGCGCTCATCAGACCGTTCTGCTCCAAGAGGCAGTTGATGGACTGCGCATTATTCCCAACGGTGTTTATGTCGATGCCACTTTCGGCCGTGGCGGACACAGCCGGTTAATTTTAGACATGCTCGGCCCTCAAGGCCGATTGATCGCGTTTGATCGAGACCCCGATGCGGTTGCTGCCGCACGCGTCATTGATGACCCGCGGTTTGAGATGGTGCACGCCCCCTTTGGCAATGTTGCGAGCTGCTTGCACGAGAAAGGCTTCACTCAAATTGATGGGTTGTTGATTGATTTGGGCGTGTCGTCCCCTCAGCTCGACGAATCTCATCGCGGCTTTAGTTTTCGTGCTGATGGCCCGCTCGACATGCGCATGGACCCGAGCAGTGGCGAGCCTGTCTCAGCGTGGATTTCAAAGGCTTCTAAAGAAGAGCTTGGAAAGGTGATTGCAGACTATGGCGAAGAACGGTTTGCTGTTCAGATTGCAGACGCGATTACGGCTCGCTGCCACGCTGCCCACACGGGGCTGGCGCAGCCCTTGGCCACGACTCGGGAGCTCGCAGACCTTGTTGAGCAAACCTTGCGCCGTTGTCGCGCACGGCGCGAGCCGGGCCAACACCCCGCGACCCGTACCTTTCAGGCTTTACGGATTCACATCAACGGTGAAATCGAACAGCTCGCATCGGTGCTTGAAGCATCCATCCACTTGCTTCGCCCGGGCGGGCGCATTGCGGTCATCAGCTTTCATTCGCTTGAAGACCGAGTTGTTAAACAGTTCTTCCGCGGCGAGCCCGCAGCACCGGCAAGCCGCAACCGTCGAGGCCTAAGCCGCGGACAGCGTGCGTGGGCCCAAAGCGTCCGTGCAGCGCCTGTGCAACACTTTCGTCAAATTGCGCGCATTCGGCCAAGCGAACAGGAAGTGGCCCGCAATGCCCGTGCGAGATCGGCAGTGTTGCGTATTGCCGAGCGTTTGTCGTGCACTTTCGAGGCTGCGCAATGAGCCGCAAGCAGTGGATCCTGTCAGTGCTCATCGCAGTGAGCGCATTGTCGCTGGTCAATGCCCGCTACCATGAGCGCAGGCTGTTTACCTTGCTTGAGCGCGCTGATCGCACAAGCGAAAAACTCAACTCCGATATTGAAGTGCTGCAAGTGGAGCTTACGGCCTTGCGTAACCCCACGCGCATTGACGCCATGGCCCGTCGTGACCTTGGCATGGTGGCCATTAACCCAACCCAAACGCTTTATTCCCCCGAACTCTTTGGCAAAAGCCAAAGGAGCAGCCCATGAACACTCGGGCCTCTGCGATTGCCGCAGCACGACTCAAGCCCAGTGCATGGAGCCGGCCTGCCGAGCCGGTGTTGACATGGCGTGCCACGCAAACGCGCTCGAAAGTCGTTTTGGGATTGTTAATGCTGGGTTTTCTTGCCGTGATCGTGCGCTCTTTTGTATTGCAGCTGGTCAATGCCGACCATTGGCAGGGCCTGGCCGAGCGCCGATTCGAGCGGCCTAAAGAAATTCCTGCAGTGCGTGGGCGCGTGTTGGATCGTCATGGCGAAGTGATTGCAACCAGTGTGCGTGAGGAGCATTTGGGCGTCGTTCCTAATCGCATTGATTTAAATTCTCCAAAAATTAACGAGCTTGCAAGCCTGCTCGGAAAAACACCAGCCGAGCTGCGTGCGCAAGTCAAAAAATCAAAAGGCTTTTTTTGGCTTGCGCGGGGCCTGGATCTTGCACAGGCCGACCGCATTCGTGCCTTGAGAATTCAAGGCCTTGAATTCGAATCCGATTACCGCCGTTATTACCCTTTTGGCGCAAGTTTTGCCCATGTGGTGGGCTTTACCAATGCGGAAGAACAAGGTGCTGAAGGCTTAGAGCTCGTACACGATGTGCAGTTGCGCGCAACGCCTGGGCGCGCGCGAGTTGTGGTGGATCGGCGCAATCAGCCCGTGAGCCAGCGCGAAATTGCGGAGGCCTTGCCCGGCCGTGATTTGCAGCTCTCGTTGGATGCAGGCATTCAGGCCATTGTGCATTCCGCGCTAATGGCCGCCATGCAAGAACATCGGCCCAAGGCCGCCGCTGCGGTAGTGATTGACCCTCAGACGGGTGAAGTGCTGGCCATGGCCAACCAGCCCGCTTTCGATCCGAATAATCGGCGTGGCCTAAACCCCGACACGGTGCGCAACCGTGTGGTGACCGATGCCTTTGAGCCGGGCTCCACCATGAAAGCTTTTTCAATTGCGGTGGCCCTTGAGCTTGGAAAAGTCACGCCAGAAACACGTTTCCAAACGGATCCCGGAAAAATCACGATTGGCCGACGCACGATTGGCGATAAAAAACCTTTGGGCCTTTTGACAGTGTCAGAGATTTTGGCGCGTTCCAGCAATGTGGGTACCGTGAAAATCGCCGAGAAAGTCTCATCGCAAGAGATGCATGATTTCTACACGGCCGCAGGGTTTGGGCGAGTGCCGGAAGTGGGCTTAAAAGGCGCTACCGCAGGCCGACTTCGTAACCCACAACGCTGGGTGCCCATTGAGCATGCCACGATCTCTTACGGCCACGGTGTTTCAGTCTCATTGTTGCAGCTTGCACGGGCCTATACGGTGTTTGCACGAGACGGCGATATCGTGCCGCTTTCATTTGTGCCGCAGCCAGGGCCCATGGCAGGCGTTCCAGTATTTTCTGTGGAAACTGCGCGGGCGATGCGCCGCATGCTGCAACAAGCCGCAGCCCCGGGGGGCACCGCGCCGAAAGCGCAGGTCGAAGGCTTTAAGGTCGCGGGCAAAACCGGCACGGCCCACAAGCCTTCGCAGGGCGGCTATGCAAAAGATCGTTATGTCGCATCGTTTGTGGGTTTTGCGCCTGCAGATCGTCCGCGCTTTGTCATTGCGGTGATGGTCGATGAGCCGAGCGCAGGAAAACATTATGGTGGTGAAGTCGCTGCACCTGTTTTTGCGCGCATTGCCAATGACACCTTGCGACGCATGCAGCTTTCGCCCGATCCGGCACTGCGGATTCTTCCTGCAATCGCCATGATCGACGAGGGTACCGAATGAGCCGCGAGTCGTTATTGCATCCCTTGAGCCTTCGGGAATCGGTTGCCGATGAAGCGGCCCAATGGCTTGTTCGTCAGCTGGGCAAGGGCGCAAAGCTTCGCTCTGACACACGCAAGATTCAGCCTGGCGATGGCTTCATCGCCCGATCTGGGAAACATTTTTCTTCTGCAGAGCTCGCCACCAAAGCCATGGAAGCGGGTGCTGCTGCGGTGATTGTGGAAGGCTTGGGCGAGGCGGGCAGGCCACGAGAAATTCCCGGTGCGCTGCCCCGGCTTGAAGTGCCTGAGTTGACACGACGCATCGGCATGATTGCTTCGGCGTTTTATGGCCGGCCCAGCATGACCTTGCAACTGATTGCAGTCACAGGCACAAATGGAAAAACCACCGTATCGTTTGCATTGGCACACGCCTTGGCCCGAGTCGGCATTTCAAGCGCTGCAGTCGGCACGCTCGGCGTTGGTATTTTTCCAGCAGGCTGCGCACAAGAGTTCACTCCGCCTTGGTCAGACACGGCCACCCAGGGCTTGACCACCCCCGATGCTGTTGAGCTCCAAACCTTGCTCTACGAACTTAAGCAGCAATCCGTAAAAGTGGTGGTCTTGGAGGCATCGTCGATTGGGCTTATGCAAGGCCGCTTGCAAGGTTGCGCGATCAAATTGGCGGCATTTACCAATTTAAGCCATGACCATTTGGATATTCATGGCACGCTTGAAAACTACGCCAAGGCAAAAGCCTTGTTGTTTGCGGCGCCGACCTTGGGAAGTGTCGTAATCAATACCGACGACCCCTTTGGCATGGCCATGTGGCAAACACCTGAACAGGTCGTTGATCGAATTGCGATTGGCCGTGAGACCCCTGCGAACGCACACAGTGGGCTGTGCGCGATTTCAGCAGCAGCAACAGAACAGGGCATGACACTGTCGATAGAGGGCCGTTTCAAGGCGCATTTACTCAGTGGCGTGGTGCGGCTGCCTTTGCACGGCATGCACAACATTGAAAACGCCATGGTGGTGGCCGGATGTTTATGGGCCATGGAGCTTGAGCCCGAACAGATTCGTGCGCGGTTGTCTGAGCTTCGTTTGCCTCCAGGCCGCTTGCAAATGCTTGACAGTGGGCCCGGCCCACTCGCCTGCATTGATTACGCACATTCGCCCCTTGCGTTGCAAAGCGCACTGCAGGCCCTGCGGCCCTTGGCCCAAGCGCGCAGCGGCCAATTGGTGTGCGTGTTTGGCTGCGGGGGAGATCGCGATAGCGCCAAGCGTCCGCTCATGGGCGAAATCGCGAGCAAGCTTGCCGATCGTGTGGTGATCACTTCGGATAACCCGCGCTCGGAAGACCCACAAAAAATTATCGAAGCCATCCTGTCGGGAGTGCCAACAGCGTTTGCAGCGCGCGTGCAACAGCAGGCAGACCGTGCACAAGCGATCGCCCAGGTGATTGCAACGGCTCGGCCCAACGATGTGGTGCTGATTGCCGGCAAAGGCCATGAGGCCAGCCAGTGGATTGGCAGCCAACGCATCGCCTTTAGTGATTGCGAACACGCACAGGCCGCCCTTGAATCTCGCGGGGTGGCGCATGCCTAAGCTTGCTGAACTGATTCAAGTGCTCTCGCAGGACAATCTGTGCGTCTCGCACAATGTTTCATCCGAGCTTTCTTTTGACACGCTGTGCACCGATACGCGCACGCTGGTTTCGGGAAATGTGTTTGTGGCGCTTGAGGGTCCGCATTTTGACGGCAGCAAGTTTCTTGCCGCGGCAAAAGAAAAAGGCGCGGTCGCTGCAATTATTCGCCAAGGCGCTGTGGGCTTGGCGAGCGCACCCCTTGGATGCATTGAGGTGACCGACCCGTTGCAGGCCTTGCAGCACTGGGCGCGCCACTGGCGACGCCAATGGCAGGGAAGCCTGATTGCTGTAACGGGCAGCAATGGCAAAACCACAGTGAAGCAAATGATTGCAGCAGTGCTTGCCCAAGCGTATGGCACTGATCACGCATGGGCAACGCCCGGCAATTTGAATAATCACATTGGTGTTCCTTTGTCGGTGTTGGGCCTTTTGCCACAGCATCGTGCTGCAGTCCTTGAGCTGGGCATGAATCACCCCAATGAAATCGCAGGCCTGGCAGCGATTGCGTTGCCCCACATTGGGTTGGTCAATAACGCGCAGCGTGAGCATCAAGAATTTATGAAAACGGTGGCAGCGGTTGCCCAAGAAAATGGGCAAGTCTTTGCGGCGTTGCCAGCAAGCGGCGTGGCGGTATTTCCAAAAGATCCAGCACACGAGCCGATCTGGAGAGAGCTTGCAGACACTCGTCGGTGCATTCGTTTTGGCTTTGAAACGGCTGGTGCAGCGCCAGGCTTTCGTGGCGATGAAGTGTTGGGCCGTTGGACCCAGGGCAACACGCTGGCCATGCGTTTTGCTTGCGGCGATTTAATCACCGTTGAGTTGCAGGGTGCCGGAGAGCACTTTGCGCTTAATGCCTTGGCAGCGGCGGCCTGTTGCTGGGCTGCAGGCATTGATCTGCAAACGATTGCCAAAGCACTGTCGGGCTTTGCGCCAGTTGCAGGCCGGGGCAAAAAGCTTGGGCTTGCGGGCGGCGGCATTTTGGTCGATGACACTTACAACGCCAACCCGGACTCCGTGCGTGCCGCAATCGACGCGTTGCTGACCTTGCCGTCGCCACATGCTCTCGTGCTTGGCGATATGGGGGAAGTGGGCGATCAAGGCGAACAGTTTCACTGTGAGGTGCTGCGCTATGCCGATCAAAAAAACATCGCGGCCATGTGGCTCCATGGCCAAGCCATGGCGCAGGCCCATTCGCACACGGGGCTTGGAAAACATTTTGATCAGGTCGATGGTTTGGTCTCGGATTTACGGGGCTGGCTTGGCCAACAACAGCGGCAGGCAAAACAGCCCTCGGTGTGGGCCAAGGGGTCTCGCTTCATGAAGATGGAGCGTGTGGTTGAACAATTGAAAGCCCCCCTTCAGGAGACAGCGGCATGATTCTTTGGCTCGTTGATTGGCTGGACCAAACGATTCGCGCCATCTCGGTGTTGAACTACATTACCTTGCGCGCCGTGTTCGCGACACTGACCGCGCTGGGCATCGGATTGTTCTTGGGGCCTGCAGTGATTCGCAAGCTCACGGCCATGAAAGTGGGCCAAGCCGTGCGTGATGATGGCCCTCAGACTCACCTGATCAAAAGCGGCACGCCCACCATGGGTGGCGCGCTGATTTTGTTGGCCATTGGCATCACCACTTTATTGTGGGCCGACTTGAGCAACCGTTTTGTCTGGGCAGTGATTCTGGTCACCATGGGGTTTGGCGCTGTGGGCTGGGTCGATGACTATCGCAAAGTAGTAAACCAAGACCCCAAAGGCTTGCCAGCACGCTGGAAGTATTTCTGGCAATCAATGATTGGCATTGTCGCAGCAGTGTATTTGGCATTTTCAGTGTCTGCCCAAAGCAATGCCCAGGCCGTTGAGCTCTTTGTGCAATGGGTCAGCAATGGCTTTTCTATTCAGCTGCCGCCCACTTCCGATTTGATCGTGCCGTTTTTCAAGCAAGTCGCTTATCCCTTAGGCGTACTGGGCTTTATTGTGCTGACCTATTTTGTGATCGTGGGCTCAAGCAATGCCGTGAATCTGACCGATGGATTAGATGGCTTGGCAATCATGCCCACGGTCTTGGTGGCGGGCGCGTTGGGCGTATTTGCCTATGTCACGGGCAACGCCGTGTTTGCGAAATATCTGCTCATTCCCTATATCCCGGGCGCGGGCGAACTTACCGTGTTTTGTGGTGCTTTGGTGGGCGCAGGCCTGGCCTTTTTATGGTTTAACGCTTACCCCGCACAGGTCTTTATGGGTGATGTGGGCGCGCTTGCGTTGGGTGGTGCGCTTGGCACGGTTGCAGTGGTGGTGCGCCAAGAGATCGTGCTGTTCATTATGGGCGGCGTGTTTGTGATTGAAACGCTCTCGGTCATGTTGCAAGTGGGCTACTTCAAATACACCAAGAGACGTTTTGGCGAGGGTCGTCGCATTTTGAAAATGGCGCCTTTGCATCACCACTTTGAAGTGGGCGGCTGGAAGGAAACCCAGGTGGTGGTGCGGTTTTGGATCATCACCATGATGCTGGTGCTCGCTGGCCTTTCCACATTAAAGCTTCGTTAGCAGCACAGAAAGAAAAGACAGACTATGAGCAGTTCATCAAAATCCAAGCCCATCGAAATGGTTCGCACACTGCCTGCGATCGCCATGGACATTCAATGGCCCGAGGTGCATGCCTTGGTCATTGGCTTGGGCGAGTCGGGTTTGGCCTGCGCCCGTTGGCTGTTGCGCAAAGGCGCGCATGTCACGGTGATCGACACGCGCGACACTGCACCCATGGCACAGACCCTTGCACAGCGGGTCGCCGAAATTGCTGGCGCAAGTGAGCGGCTACAAGTGCATTGCGGTGTTGCAGACCCGCTTGAGCTTTCTTGGATCCAGGGCATGGATTTTGTGGTGCCCAGCCCTGGTTTGTCACCGCATGCGAAACATCGTGGCCCGGCGGCCGCCTTGTTAGAAGCTGCAACCGCTCAAGGTTGCAAGGTGATTGCCGAGCTCGATTTGTTCGAATGGGCCATTCATCATGCCGCGCACGCCAGCAGTCGTATCGATCAAGGCCTTGATCTAGAGCTGCCCTTGGAGCTGCCCAAGGTACTGGCCATTACAGGCACCAATGGAAAAACCACCACAACACAAATGACGGTGGCGTTACTGCGTCGTGCAGGCATTGAAGCGCAAGAAGCCGGCAACATTAGCCCCTCGCTGCTAGATGCCGTCATGCAGTGCGAGGACCAAAGCCGCTTTCCCAAAGTTTGGGTGTTAGAGCTTTCCAGCTTTCAGCTCGCCTTGGCGGCGCACTTTCACCCCACGGCTGCGGCCTTGCTCAACATTACCGAAGACCATCTTGATTGGCATGTGGATATGCAGGAGTACATTGATGCCAAGATGCGCGTGTTTGGGATTGGCGGTGATCCACAAACTTCTGGTGTTGTAAGAATTCTCCCGCGTCATGGATTGCCACGGGCCGATGGCCCTCGCAATGACGAAAATAGTCGCCCCATCACCTTCGGAACCGATGTCCCCACCACCCTTGGCGACTTCGGCCTTATCGAAGAAGGCATCACCTGGATGTGCATGCGCGACAGCATGGATGAAGAGCGCCTGCATCGCCTGATGCCAGCCGATGCACTTCGCATGCGCGGCCGACACAACGCACTCAATGCGCTGGCAGCCCTTGCCCTGTGCAGAACCGTAACGCCGGCGTTAGCACCTTTATTGCATGGCCTGCGTGAATTCCAAGGCGGTGCCCATCGCATGCAATGGGTGGGCAATGTGCAAGGCGTTGATTTTGTTGATGACAGCAAAGGCACCAATGTCGGTGCCACCGTTGCAGCCCTTTTTGGCCTGGGCCTGCCGCTGGTGCTCATTGCCGGAGGTGAAGGCAAGGGCCAGAATTTTTCGCCACTGCAAACCGCGTTGCGCAGCCACGCCCGGGCCGTGATCACGATTGGCCGAGATGGCCCTGCCATTGCCGAAGTCGCCAGGCAAGCAGGCATTGCCACGCAGGCGGCAGACTCTATGGAGCAGGCCGTGCGGCTGGCGTTTGAACTTGCCAAGCCTAATTCAGTGGTGATGCTCTCGCCGGCGTGTGCAAGCTTTGACATGTTTGACAACTATGTTGCCCGCGGCCGGGCCTTTGGTGCGGCGGTCGATTCATTAGCGCAGGAGATGGGCTTGCCATGCTAGCGCCCAACACCGATCGCACCTTGATCTCTGTGTTTGCAGGCCTGCTGCTTGTGGGCCTGGTCATGGTGTATTCGGCCAATCTGCCGCTGCCCAGCAACAACGCAGAATCGGTGTTCTTGCGCGGCATGCGCGGGCACCCGATTCATTTAGTGATCGGCGTGTTTGCGGCCTGGTTTATGACGCGAGTGCCCAGCGCGGTATTGCACTCCTTATCAACGCCTTTGTTTTTAATCGGCATTGGCCTGTTGGCGGTGGTGGCCCTTTTGAAAATCTTTTTTGGCGCCTCCATGATCAAAGACGGTGCGGTGCGGGCCATTCCGCTGGGCATCTTTACCTTGCAGCCTGCAGAGCTCATGAAATTTCTGGCCTTGATGTTTGCGGCAGCCTATGTGGTGCGAAGACAAGATCGCATGCACACTTTTGTGAAAGGCTTGTTGCCCATTGGCTTTTTAATGTCGGTGGTCATGTCGCTGTTGCTCTATCAGCCTGATTTGGGCTCCACCATGGTGATCATGCTCACCGTGGCGGCGGTTTTGTTTTTAGGCGGCATGAGCCTGCGCGTCTTTATTCCCCTGATCGCCGTTTTGGCAACCTTGTTTGTGGCCATGGTGGTGCTGACACCGTGGCGATTAACCCGCCTGCTTTCTTATCTCACGCCATGCGATCCCGATTTGGTGCAGACCTCGGGTTATCAGTTGTGTGGCGCCTTGATTGCATTTGGCAATGGCGGGCTGTTGGGCTCGGGGCTGGGCACCGGTGTGGCCAAGATGGGCCATTTGCCCTTGCCGCACACTGATTTCATCTTCGCCATGATGGGTGAAGAAATCGGCTTTATTGGCATTACCTTGGTGGTGCTGGCAATTGCTTTTATCGTGCGGCGCGCGATCGAAATTGGCCGCACCGCTATGTCACAAGAACGATTGTTTGCGGGCTTGGTGGCCCAAGGCATTGGCGTATGGGTGGGCATTCAGGCCTTGATCCATGCCGGGGTCAATACCGGTTTGTTGCCCACCAAGGGGCTGACCTTGCCTTTTATCAGCCATGGCGGAAGCTCCATGCTCGCGGTGTGTATTGCCATGGGCGTGCTGATTCGCATTGACATGGAAAATCGCGCCGCTGTGCGGGGAGGCACTGCATGAGCGCTCCGCGGGTTTTAATTGCAGCCGGCGGCACCGGAGGGCATGTGTTTCCCGCGCTCGCTGTGGCCAGTGCATTGCAAGGCAAAGGCTGGCATGCCGAATGGGTAGGTTCTGATCGCGGATTAGAGCAGCGCGTCGTGCCTGCTGCCGGCATTGGCTTGCATGTATTGAACTTTGCCGGAGTGCGCGGCAAAGGCATGGGCGCATTGCTGTCCTTGCCTATTCGTTTGATGAAGGCGCTGTTCGATGCCGCCAAGATCGTGTCGCGCGCCAATCCTCAGGTGGTAATGGCCTTTGGGGGCTATGTCACTTTCCCGGTGGGGCTGATTGCACGGTGGCGGCGCATTCCCTTGTGCATTCACGAACAAAATGCCGTCATGGGCACCGCAAACCGTTGGCTGGCTCGCATTGCGAATCGCGTGCTGGTGACATTTCCCAAAACCCGTTTTGCGCCGCAAAGTGCACGGGTGTCGGGAAACCCTGTTCGGGCGTCTATTCTTGCCTTGCAAGAAAGTGAATCCCGCTACGCCAGCCGTCAAGGCCCTTTGCGAATTCTGGTCGTGGGGGGCAGCTTGGGTGCGCGCGTACTGAATCAGAAACTGCCCGCCGCTTTTGCGCAAGCGATCCGCCAAGGCGCAGCCCTTGAGATTCGTCATCAAACTGGCGTTGCCGATCTTGATTCAGTCAAGCAAGCCTATCAATCTGAAAAAGTTTCTGCCGTGTGCACGGCCTTTATTAACGACATGGATCAAGCCTATGCATGGGCTGATTTATTAATTTGCAGAGCCGGCGCCTCCACCGTGACTGAAGTGGCTGCAGCAGGGGTGGCCGCGCTATTTGTGCCGCTGCCTTCTGCAATTGATGATCATCAAACTGCAAACGCACGCTATTTGGCAGATCAAGAGGCGGCCTGGCTCACTGCGCAATCGCAGCTTGACACCGCGTCAATGGCACAGTTTCTTGTCACGCTCAAGCGGCCAGCCGCAGCCCAGCGTGCGGCCAAGGCGCGGGCGCTTGCCATGTTGGGCGCCACCCAGATTGCGGTGCAAGCCGCACAAGAGTTGAGAGCCGCGCCATGAAACACAAGATCGAAACGATTCACTTTGTGGGCATTGGTGGCTCGGGCATGTCAGGCATTGCCGAGGTGCTTTTGAATCTGGGCTATCAAGTGCAAGGAACAGATCTTGCCGAAAGCGCTGCCACTAAGCGTCTTGCAAGCCTTGGCGCCTCGATTTGCATCGGCCACAGCGCAGAGCATTTGGGCAAGGCCAATGTGGTCGTGGTCTCCAGTGCTGTAAAGCCCGATAACCCCGAGCTGATCGCGGCAAGAAGCCGCCGTATTCCGGTGGTGCCCCGTGCGCTCATGTTGGGCGAACTCATGCGGCTTAAGCGCGGCATTGCCATTGCCGGCACGCATGGCAAAACCACCACAACCAGTCTTGTTGCGAGCGTGTTGGCACACGGTGGCCTTGACCCCACATTTGTGATTGGCGGCAGGCTCACGAGTGCGGGGGCCAATGCGCGCTTAGGCCTTGGCGATTACATCGTGGCTGAGGCCGATGAGTCTGACGGCTCATTTTTAAACCTGCTGCCCATGATGGAGGTCATCACCAATATTGACCAAGACCACATGGAAACCTATGGTCATGACTTTGCCAAGCTCAAGCAGGCCTTTATTTCATTTACGCAGCATCTGCCGTTTTATGGAACGGTCGTGGCGTGTGTGGATGATCCCCATGTGCGGGAAATCATTCCCTTTATTTCAAAGCCTGTGGTCACCTATGGCGTTGCACCAGAGGCCCAGGTGCGGGCCGTCAATATTGTCGATCAAGCAGGCGCCATGGCCTTTGATGTGCTGCGCGAAGAAGAGCCCGCGCTGTCCGTGGTGCTGAATCTGCCCGGCCGCCACAATGTTCAAAATGCGTTGGCAGCAATTGCGGTGGCCACCGAGCTTGGTGTTGCGAATCAAGCAATTGTCGAAGCCCTGCGCGACTTTAAAGGGGTGGGCCGCCGCTTTCAGCACTATGGCGAGTGCCCCACCAGCACGGGCGGAACATTTACGCTCATTGACGATTACGGCCATCACCCCGCAGAGATTCGTGCAACCCTTCAGGCCGCCCGTGGCGCGTATCCCGGCCGGCGCATTTTGCTGGCCTTTCAGCCGCATCGATTCAGTCGCACGCGTGATTTGTTTGAAGACTTTGTCACGGTGTTGGGCGAAGCCGATCAACTGCTGTTGGCCGAGGTCTATCCTGCGGGCGAGCAGCCCATTGCCGCTGCAGACAGCAAAGCGCTGGCCCGCGCTATTCGTGTCGCTGGCCGCACCGAGCCGGTCTATGTCGAATCAATCGCTGACATGCCTGCGCGTATTTGCGAGCTTGCCCGTGATCGCGATGTGGTGCTTTCTATGGGTGCAGGCTCGATTGGCACTGTGGCCGGACAGATCGCCGGGAGAAAGCGATGAGCGCCATGACAGCGCAGTCTCTTGGCAAGGTCGTGGTGTTGCATGGCGGCTTGTCGGCTGAACGCGAAATTTCTTTGCGATCAGGCGCGGGCGTGTTGGGCGCTTTTGCGCGTGCGGGAGTTGATGCTATTGGGTTTGACCCTGCCCAGCAGCCGCTTGAAGCGCTGCGCGCCTTAAACCCAGATCGCGTGTTCATTGCCTTGCATGGCCGCTACGGCGAAGACGGCACGGTGCAAGGCGCCCTTGAGCTGATGAAAATCCCATACACCGGAAGTGGTGTGCTGGCGAGCAGCATTGCCCTTGATAAACCCATGACCAAAAAAGTCTGGAAGTTTCATGGCTTGCCCACGCCTGATTTTGTCGTGCTGCACGCGGGCTTTGATCCGCAAGAAGTGATGAATCGCCTTGGCCTGCCGATCGCAGTAAAGCCTGCCAGCGAGGGCTCCTCACTCGGCTTTACAAAAGTGACATCGCAAGAGCAGCTCCTTGCCGCGCACGCCTTGGCCAGCCAATTTGATGACATGGTGTTAGCCGAGCAATTTGTTGCAGGCCGTGAATTTACTTGCGCGCTAATTGAAGATACTTCAGGTCAAGTCACTGCGCTTCCGGTCATTGAAATTGTGGCGCCCGCAGGCCAATACGATTACCAGAACAAATATTTTGGCCAAGCCACGCGCTATCTGTGCCCCGCACCGATAGCGCCTGAAATTGAATCGCGCATGCGCACGCTCTCCACTCAGGCGTACCGTGCCGTGGGCTGCAGTGGCTGGGCGCGGGTTGACTTGATGTGGGATGGCGCAGGCGAGCCCATGCTCCTGGAAATCAACACATCGCCTGGCATGACTGATCATTCCTTGGTGCCCATGGCAGCCGCAAAAGCCGGAATTAGTTTTGAGCAGCTGGTCATGCAAATTGCTTCAACCGCCTCTCTTAAATCGGCGCGGGCAGGCCAGGGAGGTGCAGCCGCATGATGGCGCCGCTTCGTCAGCTCTGGAACTCGCCGGGCTTGATTGACCGGGTCTCGGGCCTGCTAATTGGCACTTCGGTGGTCTTGCTTTTGGGGCTGCTGCTGTTTTGGGTGGCCCATCGGCCGGCTTTTGCAGTCAAGCGTGTTGTGGTGGATAGCGTTGCTGGCGAGTTGCGCCATGTCACGGCGTCGCAGGTGCATGCGGCAGTGCTGGAAACCTTGAATGGCACGGTGCTGTCTGCCGATCTGCAGCCGATTCAACAAAGCCTGCAGGCCATTCCGTGGGTGCGCACCGCAACCGTTCGTCGGGTATGGCCAAACCGGCTGCTTGTGCGCATTGAAGAGCAGCGTGCCGTGGGCGCTTGGAGCCGCGGGTTTTTGATGAACGGCTATGGCGAGGTGTTTCCTGGCTTAAAAGAGGATCACACCGAAATGTGCACGCTTGCAACCTTGTCTGGCCCGGTGGGAAGCGAGCAATTGGTGCTTCGCCGTGCGCGTGAACTGCAGGAGTGGATCGCGCCTGCAGGCATGTCCTTGGCCGCGCTTCGACTTAGTGATCAATACGCCTGGACCGCTGTGCTGTCAGGCGGAATGACATTGGATCTGGGCCGCGATGCCTTGGCGACCAGCACGCAAGAGCGAGTGCGCATGTTTGTCAAGACACAGCCATGGTTGTCGCAGCGGCTCTCACTCGAGGGTGCGCCCAAGGTCGTATATGCGGATCTTCGCTATGCAACAGGCTATGCATTTCGCACGAGCAAAGACCGCGAGCCCGTGGAACAGCCGCAACAAGACATCTGCAATTTGGGGAAGGACAGCCTATGACACGTGAGTCAAAAAACCTGGTCGTTGGCCTGGATATCGGCACTTCAAAGATCGTGACCATGATCGCGGAGGTGCTCGATAACGGCGAGCTTTCAGTGATTGGCTTGGGGCAGGCCAATTGCGAGGGCCTGAAAAAAGGCGTGGTGGTCAATATCGATGCGACCGTGCAGTCAATTCAAAAGTCGCTTGAAGATGCCGAGCTCATGGCCGATTGCAAAGTGGGCGCGGTGTGGACTGGCATTGCCGGAAGCCATATTCGCAGCTTTAACTCGACAGGCATGGTGGCCATTAAAGACAAAGAAGTCTCGCAGCCCGATGTCGACCGGGTCATTGAAACCGCCACCGCAGTGAGCGTTCCTTCTGATCAGCAAGTGCTGCATGTGCTGCCACAAGAGTTCATGATCGATGGCCAGGATGACATTCGCGAGCCTTTGGGCATGAGCGGTGTTCGTTTGGAAGTGCGTGTGCACATTGTGACGGGCGCGGTGAGCGCCGCCCAAAACATTGTCAAATGCATTCGCCGTTGCGGACTTGAAGTGAATGAACTGATTTTGCAGCCCTTGGCCTCAAGCCATGCGGTGCTCACGCGAGATGAAAAAGAGCTGGGTGTAGCGCTCGTGGATATTGGCGGGGGCACCACGGATATTGCAATTTTTTCAGGTGGTGCAATTCGCCACACCGCGGTGATTCCCATTGCGGGCGATCAAATTACCAATGACATTGCCATGGCCCTGCGCACACCAACGCAAGATGCCGAGCTCATCAAGATTCGTCATGGCATTGCCAAGCAGGCGTTGGCCGATCCGCAAGCCTGGTTTGAAGTGCCGGGCCTTGGCGATCGCGCGCCACGTCAGTTGTCGCGACAAGCCCTTGCAGCCGTGATTGAGCCGCGCGTCGAAGAGCTCTTTGCCTTGGTGCAGCAAGTCATTCGCGAGTCGGGCTATGAAGAGCTGTTGTCTTCGGGCGTGGTGATCACGGGCGGCAGCGCTTTGCTGCCGGGAATGGTTGAACTTGGCGAAGACGTGTTTTTAAAGCAGGTGCGCGTGGGCACACCGGCGTACCGAGGCAATTTGGCAGATGTGATTAGTAGTCCGCGATTCTCAACAGGCATGGGTTTACTGGAAGAAGCGCGGAATCAATGGATCCGGGGCCGCAAAGAGGTTCAAAGCAGTGGGTCGTTTAAGGACACCTTTGCGCGGATGAAGCAGTGGTTTGTGGGTAACTTTTAATTTCTGATCAGGAGGCAGTAATGACTTTCGAAATGTTTGAGGCCGATACGATCGGCACCAATATCAAGGTGGTAGGCGTAGGCGGGGCAGGCGGCAACGCGGTCAACCATATGGTGTCGCGTGGCGTGCAAGGGGTTGAATTTATTTGCATCAACACCGATGCCCAGGCTCTGGCCAAATCCAAAGCGGGCGCAACCCTACAAATTGGCGGCACGGGCTTGGGCGCAGGCGCAAAGCCCGAGGCCGGCAAGGCCGCGGCAGAGGCTGATCGCGAACGTATTGCCGATGCAATTCGTGGCGCCCACATGGTGTTTATTACTGCGGGCATGGGCGGTGGCACCGGCACGGGCGCAGCGCCGGTGGTTGCAGAAATTGCCAAAGAGCTCGGTGCATTAACAGTGGCTGTCGTGACCAAGCCGTTTAGCTTTGAAGGCGCACGCCGCGAAATGGCCGCTGAAAAAGGCCTGGCCGAGCTTGAAGGCCGCGTCGATTCCTTGATCATTGTGCTCAATGAAAAGCTCGAAGAAGTGCTCGGCGAAGATGTCACTCAAATCGAGGCATTCGCCGAGGCCGATAGCGTGCTGAATAATGCAGTGGCGGGCATTGCCGAAATTATTAATGTCGAAGGGCTGGTCAATGTCGACTTTGAAGATGTGAAAACTGTCATGGGCGAGCAGGGCAAGGCCATGATGGGCACCGCAACCGCAACGGGCGAAGACCGTGCGCGTATTGCGGCAGAAAACGCCGTACAAAGCCCATTGCTCGAAGGTGTGGATCTCTCAGGCGCCCGCGGCATTTTGGTTAACATCACGGCAAGCCGAAACCTCAAGCTCAAAGAAACCCGTGTGGCGATGGAAACCATTCGCGAGTTTGCGGCCGAAGACGCCACCATCATCATGGGCACGGTGTACGACGACGCCATGGGCGATGAAGTGCGGGTAACGGTGGTGGCCACCGGCCTTGGCCGTCATCGCAAAGCGGCAGGCCCAACGCTTGTGCATGCAACACCGGTGCAAAGAACCGGAACTGACAACATTGGATTTCCCATGGGTGGCCCTGCAATGGCTGCACCAGGCGTGATCACCCCCACGGCTGCTGATTACAGCAAGTACGATCAGCCCACTGTGTGGCGTGACCCACGGAGTCAGGCGGCAGCGCAGGTTGAGGCTTTGAGCGAAAGCGGCGTGGATCGCCTGGATATTCCTGCGTTTTTGCGCAAACAAGCAGACTAAGCCCCAGGGTTTTCAAGGTGGCGAAACAGGCGGCCTGATCAGCGCCTGTCTTCGCGCCTTTGAATGTCCCTACTTATGGAAAGGCCCGATGCCCCCGGGCCTTTCTTTTTGGCATAGTGCGGCTTTTAGACAAGGAGCCTCACAAATGCCTATTCAAGTTGGACAAACGCTTCCGAACGCAACCCTGTACGAGTTCTACGACGAAGAAACCGGCGGTTGCAGCATTGGCCCAAATGCCTTTCAGGTGGCCGATTTGGTCAAGGGCAAAAAGATTGTGATTTTTGGCTTGCCGGGCGCTTACACCCCAACTTGCTCGGCCAAGCATGTGCCCGGCTATGTCGAGAACTTTGCGAAATTCAAGGCCAAGGGTGTTGACGAAATCTGGTGTGTTTCGGTGAACGATGCCTTTGTAATGGGTGCTTGGGGCCGTGAGAGCGGCGCCAAAGGCAAGATTCGCATGATGGGTGATGGCAACGCCGATTTTGCAAAAGCTGTGGATCTCACGCTTGACCTGACCAGCCGCGGCATGGGCGTTCGCTCGAATCGCTATGTGATGATCGTGGATAACGGCGTGGTGAAGCATCTGGCGGTAGAGGCTCCCGGCCAGTTCGAAGTGAGTAGCGCGGAAGCGGCGTTAGCCAAGCTTTAACCCGTCATTGCGAGGGCCCTTCGGGCCCGTGGCAATCTACGCGATAATCTC
>CAYTWR010000012.1:0-51206 GCA_964442225.1 uncultured Burkholderiaceae bacterium
GCACGGCGGGCCCTGGCAGGCCCGGCCGCAAGTCCAAGGCATTTTTAAGGAGATTTCCATGCCCGTTGCCAGCATTAACAAGCCTGAAATCATGGCGCAGTTCCAGCGCGCCAAGGGTGATACCGGCAGTCCCGAAGTGCAAGTGGCCCTGCTCACTGCGCGCATCAACGACCTGACCGATCATTTCAAAACCCACGCCAAGGATCATCACTCCCGCCGTGGCCTCCTGAAAATGGTGAGCCGCCGCAGGAAGCTGCTCGATTATTTAAAGCGCACCAATGTTCAGGGCTATCGTTCGCTCATTGAGCGTTTGGGTCTGCGTAAGTAAGCGTTGAGAAGCCGTTGATGTAAGCCAAAGTGCCTGCCCGGTAGCGCCGCGCGGGCATTTTGTTTATTGAGAAGAGAAAAGGAAACGCAGTGTTCAATATTGCAAGAGAAGAGTTTCAATACGGCCAGCACAAAGTGGTGCTGGAAACGGGCGAGATCGCCCGCCAGGCCACCGGCGCGGTGGTCGTCAATGTCGAAGATACCGTGGTGTTGGCCACCGTGGTGGCGTCGAAATCTGCCAAGCCCGGCCAGGATTTTTTCCCCCTGACCGTGGATTACATTGAAAAAACCTATGCCGCGGGAAAAATCCCGGGCGGCTTTTTTAAGCGTGAAGGTCGTCCCACCGAAAAAGAAACACTGACATCGCGTTTAATCGATCGTCCGCTTCGTCCGCTCTTTCCCGAGGGCTTTTACAACGAAGTGCAAGTGGTTTGCATGGTGATGTCGTTAAACCCCGAGATCGATCCCGATATTCCCGCCATGATCGGTGCTTCTGCAGCCATGTCGCTGGCAGGTGTTCCGTTTAACGGCCCGATTGGCGCTGCGCGCGTGGGCTATATCAATGGTCAGTATGTGTTAAACCCCACGGCGAGCCAGCTCAAAGAGTCCCGTATGGATCTGGTGGTGTCAGGCACCGCCTCTGCTGTGTTAATGGTGGAATCGGATGCCGATCAGCTGCCCGAAGATGTCATGCTCGGTGGTGTGGTGTTTGGCCACGAGCAAGGCCGCATTGCCATTGAAGCGATCAATCGTTTGGTTGAAAAAGCGGGCAAGCCCGAGTGGGATTGGCAGCCTGCAGCAAAAGATGAAGCCCTGATTGCCAAGGTCAAGGCGATGGCAGAAGGCCCGATCCGCGAGGCTTATGGCATTCGTATCAAGCAGGACCGTTCGCAAAAACTGAAAGGCATTTATGCCGAGGTCGAAGCCAAGCTCGCCGAAGAGGCGGCTGCTGCTGGCCAGGCTGCGCCTGATTCGAATGTGGTTAACGAGACATTGTTTAACCTGGAATACGCGACGGTGCGCAATCAGATTCTGAGTGGCGAGCCCCGTATCGATGGTCGCGACACCCGCACGGTGCGCCCCATTGAAATTCGCACCGGTGTATTGCCCCGTGCCCATGGCACCGCACTGTTTACCCGTGGCGAGACTCAGGCCTTGGTGGTGGCAACCTTGGGCACAACGCGCGATGAACAGATTATCGATGCCTTGGGCGGCGAATATCGCGACCGCTTCATGCTTCACTACAACATGCCTCCTTACGCAACGGGGGAGTGTGGCCGTGTGGGGACGCCCAAGCGCCGTGAAATTGGCCACGGCCGCTTGGCCAAGCGTGCCTTGGTGGCGGTTCTGCCCAAGCCAGAAGATTTTGCGTATTCCATGCGTGTTGTGTCTGAAATCACCGAATCGAACGGCTCATCTTCCATGGCCTCTGTTTGCGGTGGCTGCCTGGCGCTGATGGATGCTGGCGTTCCCCTGAAAGCCCATGTGGCGGGGATTGCCATGGGTTTAATTAAAGATGGTGGTCGTTTTGCAGTGCTCACTGACATTTTGGGTGATGAAGATCACCTGGGTGATATGGACTTTAAAGTGGCGGGCACTGAAAGCGGTGTCACGGCCTTGCAAATGGATATCAAGATCCAGGGTATTACCAAAGAGATCATGCAGGTGGCGCTTGCGCAGGCAAGAGACGCGCGGCTGCATATCTTGGGCAAGATGAAATCGGCCTTGGATCATGCGCGTGAGGAGCTTTCCGAATTTGCACCGCGCCTCTACACCATGAAGATCAACCCCGAGCGTATTCGCGACGTGATCGGCAAAGGCGGTGCCACGATTCGCGCAATCACCGAAGAAACCGGCACGCAGATCGATATCTCTGAAGACGGCTCCATTACGGTGGCTGCCACCACGGGCGATGCGGCGCGTGCGGCGATCAAGCGCATTGAGGAACTCACCGCCGAAGTGGAGGTGGGCAAGACCTATGAAGGCACTGTGCTGCGTTTGCTAGAGTTTGGCGCCATTATCTCGATCCTTCCAGGAAAGGATGGCCTGCTGCACATTTCACAAATTGCCAACGAGCGTGTGAACCAGGTCTCGGATTATTTGAAAGAAGGCCAAACCGTTCGCGTGAAAGTACTCGAGGCCGATGACAAAGGTCGTTTGCGTCTTTCGATGAAGGCTCTCATCGAAGAGCCGGCAGCGCCTGCTGAAGGTGCTGCGCCGCAGGCTGAATGATAAAATCTGGTGCAATGCAGCGCGGACTTTGGGTTGTTGGCAACTGGAAAATGAACGGCGACATGGTCTCGAACGAGGCCCTGTTGTCCGATCTGCTGGGCTTGATTGAAGCCCATGGCAACAAGCCCATTGCCGAGCTGGCGGTCGCTGTGCCATCGCCCTATTTGTTTCAGGCGGCGGTGCGCCTAAAGGGGCGCACTATCGCCTGGGGTGCTCAAGATGTCTCCGATCAGGAAAAGGGCGCGTTTACGGGCGAAGTCAGCGCGGCCATGTTGCAAGATTTTGAGGCGCAGTTTGCCTTGGTCGGGCACTCTGAGCGTCGCGCCCGGCAGTACGAATCCGATGATTCGGTTGCGGCAAAGGCGCTTGCGCTGGCAAGGGCCGGCTTGTTGCCCTTGGTCTGTGTAGGTGAGTCTTTAGAGACTCGCAACCAAGGCCGGGCCTTGGAATTTGTTTGTGCCCAAGTGCGGCATGTGGCGCAGGTGCTCGCCCAACAGGATTTTCTGTCGAAAGCGGTATTTGCCTATGAGCCCATTTGGGCCATTGGCACGGGGTTGAGTGCAAGCCCCGAGCAGGCGCAAGAAATGCACGCCGCAATTCGTGCAGAGCTTGCAAAAATCGATACTCAAGCGGCCCAAGAAATTCGGCTGCTCTATGGCGGCAGTGTGAAAGGTGCAACGGCCAAGAGCCTGTTTGCGCAAGCCGACATTGATGGGGCATTGGTGGGGGGCGCATCGTTGAGTGCGCCGGAATTTTTTGAAATCGCTTGTGCGATGAAGGAATAAAACAATGGGCTGGCTTGCAAATCTCATGTTGACTGTACAGGTGATCTGCGCCATTGGCGTGATCGTCTTGGTGTTGCTGCAGCAAGGCAAGGGCGCTGATATGGGCGCAGCCTTTGGTTCGGGTTCTTCGGGTAGCGTGTTTGGCGCCTCGGGCTCGTCAAATTTTTTGAGCCGCACTACGGCAATTCTGGCGACCTTGTTTTTCGTGGCCACATTGTCGTTGTCGTTCATTGCAACTAAGCGCAGTGAGCCCACGGGTGGTAGCGTTATGGAGAAAGCGTCGGAAGTGCCTGTCGGCGTGCCGTCTTCGGGTGCTGTACCTAACAAGCAAGGTGGGTCAAACGAGGTGCCGGGCAAGTAATCAAGTAGTATTGCGGGTTAGGGAGCGCGCCGACGTGGTGGAATTGGTAGACACGCTGTCTTGAGGGGGCAGTGGCGAAAGCTGTGCGAGTTCGAGTCTCGCCGTCGGCACCAGCAAAAAAAGAATATCCGGGGAATAAGTTGTGGACATACAGCAATACCTACCGGTTTTGATGTTCATTCTCGTGGGAGCGGGAATTGGGTTGGCCTCAATGGGCGCAGGAAAACTTCTGGGCCCGAGCCGTCCCGACCCCGAAAAACTCTCACCGTATGAGTGCGGCTTCGAGGCGTTCGAAGACGCCCGTCTCCAGTTCGATGTGCGCTACTACCTGGTCGCCATCTTGTTCATTCTGTTCGACCTGGAGATCGCATTTTTATTTCCCTGGGCAGTGGCTTACAAAGACATAGGGTTTTTTGGCTTTATGTCCATGATGGTATTTCTCGCAATTTTGGTGCTAGGTTTCATCTATGAATGGATGAAGGGCGCCCTGGATTGGGAGTAAGGAGCAGACATGGCCATTGACGGCGTTTTGAAACAAGGGTTTGTCACCGCTTCGGCAGACACCATCATCAACTGGACCCGCACCGGCTCGCTGTGGCCCATGACATTTGGCCTGGCCTGTTGTGCAGTGGAAATGATGCACGCCGGTGCGTCGCGCTATGACCTTGACCGATTTGGCGTGGTGTTTCGCCCCAGCCCCCGTCAATCGGATCTCATGATTGTGGCAGGCACGTTGTGCAACAAAATGGCACCGGCCATGCGCAAGGTCTATGACCAAATGCCCGAGCCACGCTGGGTGATTTCCATGGGCTCGTGCGCCAATGGCGGCGGCTACTACCACTATAGCTATTCCGTGGTGCGTGGCTGCGATCGGATTGTTCCCGTCGATATCTATGTTCCAGGCTGCCCGCCCACCGCCGAGGCGCTGATCTACGGAATTATTCAGCTGCAAAACAAGATTCGTCGCACCAGCACGATTGCCCGGAGCTAAGCCATGAGTCTGGCCCAGTTGAAATCACAAATTGAGTCGCAGTGCGCGGGAAGGATTGTCAGCCTGACCGAAGCCTTGGGCGAGCTGACCCTGGTGGTCAAGGTGCAGGATTACCTGGAAGTGTGCAAAACCCTGCGCGATGGCCAGGGCTTGAAGTTCGACACCATGGTCGATTTGTGCGGCATTGATTACAGCGACTATAAAAACACCGGCACCGAGGGCCCGCGCTTTGCGGTCGTGGTGCATTTGCTCTCGGTCGAGTGCAATCATCGCTTGCGGGTACGGGTTTATTGCCCCAACGAAGACCTGCCCGAGGTGCCCTCGATTACCAGCGTATGGAGCGGCGCGAATTGGTTTGAGCGCGAAGCGTTTGACCTTTACGGAATTGTGTTTGATGGCCACGATGACCTTCGCCGAATCCTTACCGATTATGGCTTTGTGGGCCACCCCTTCCGTAAAGATTTTCCGATCACGGGCTATGTTGAAATGCGCTACGACCCCGAGCAGCGTCGCGTGATTTATCAGCCGGTGACCATTGAGCCGCGCGATCAAACGCCGCGGGTGGTGCGTGAAGATCATTACGGCGGGTTTATCCCCCAATAACCGAGGCAAGCGACAGTGGCAGAACTCAAGAACTACACACTGAACTTTGGTCCGCAGCACCCGGCGGCCCACGGGGTGTTGCGCTTGGTGCTTGAGCTCGATGGCGAAGTGGTGCAGCGTGCCGATCCGCATATTGGGCTGCTGCACCGTGGCACCGAAAAGCTTGCCGAGCAAAAAACATTTTTGCAGTCGGTGCCCTACATGGACCGGCTCGATTACATGTCCATGATGGTTAACGAACATGCCTATGTCATGGCCATTGAAAAGCTCATGGGCATTGAAGTGCCGATCCGGGCGCAATACATCCGGGTGATGTTCGACGAAATCACTCGTTTGCTGAACCACTTGTTGTGGATCGGCGCCCATGGCCTGGATGTGGGCGCCATGGCGGTCTTTTTGTACGCATTCCGTGAACGCGAGGATCTCTTAGACGCGTATGAAGCCGTCTCGGGTGCACGCATGCACGCCGCTTACTATCGCCCTGGCGGCGTTTACCGTGACCTGCCGCAGCGCATGCCGCAATACATTGCCAATCGCAAGCGCTCTGAGCGCGATGCAAAGCGTTTAAACGAAAACCGGCAAGGCAGCCTGCTCGACTTTTTAGAAGATTTCACCAAGCGCTTTCCTGGCTATGTCGATGAATATGAAACCCTGCTGACTGATAACCGAATCTGGAAGCAGCGGCTGGTTGGCATTGGGGTCGTCACGCCCGAGCGTGCCAAAGCCATGGGCTTTACGGGCCCTATGGTTCGCGGCTCGGGCATTTGCTGGGATTTGCGCAAACACCAGCCTTATGAAGTCTACGACCGGCTCGACTTTGACATTCCGGTGGGCAAAGAGGGCGACTCTTACGATCGTTACCTGGTGCGGGTGGCCGAGATGCGTGAAAGCAATCGCATCATTGCGCAGTGTATTGAGTGGCTGCGACAAAACCCGGGCCCGGTCATGTCTGACAATCACAAGGTGGCCCCGCCGCCGCGTGTGGACATGAAATCCAATATGGAAGAGCTGATTCACCACTTTAAGCTCTTTACTGAAGGGTTTCATGTGCCTGAAGGCGAGTGCTACGCTGCGGTTGAGCACCCCAAGGGCGAGTTTGGAATTTATTTGGTTTCCGATGGCGCGAACAAGCCGTATCGCTTAAAAATTCGCGCACCGGGCTATGCCCATTTGTCGGGGCTCGATGAAATGTGCAAAGGTCATATGTTGGCCGATGTGGTCACGATCATTGGCACCATTGACATTGTGTTTGGAGAGATCGACCGATGAGCGTGCAGCTCTCATTGACTGAAGCGCCCAAGGCCCCGTTGCTTTCGCAAGAGGCCTATCAGCGCATTGATCGTGAGATCGCCAAGTATCCTGCCGACCAAAAGCAGTCGGCCGTCATGGCGGCGCTGGCGATTGCCCAGCGAGAAAAAGGCTGGATATCCCCCGAAGTCGAGGCCGATATCGCCGCTTACCTTGGCATGGCGCCGATCGCGGTGCATGAAGTGGCCACCTTTTACGCCATGTATAACCTGCAGCCGCTTGGCCGCTACAAGCTAACGGTGTGCACCAATTTGCCCTGCGCCTTGCGCAGTGGCAATCATGCGGCCGAGTACTTGAAAGCCAAGCTTGGCATTGGCTTTAACGAAACCACCCCCGATGGCTTGTTTACCCTGAAAGAAGGCGAGTGCATGGGAGCCTGTGGCGACTCACCGGTCATGTTGGTGAACAATCACCGCATGTGCAGCTGGATGTCAAACGACAAAATTGACGCGTTGATCGATGAACTCAAGTCGAAGGGGGGTGCTTAATGGGCGCGCCAGAAATTCCTTTGATTGATACATGTTTTCATGGCCGGCACATCACGCCGCAAATTTTGGCAGGCATTGGTTCGCCCGATGCCTGGCACCTGAAAGACTATCAAGCCCGTGGTGGCTATGAAGCGCTTCGTAAAGTGCTCACCACCATGCAGCCTGAAGATGTGATTGCCGAGGTAAAAGCGTCGGGGCTGCGTGGACGGGGCGGTGCGGGCTTTCCCACAGGGTTGAAGTGGAGCTTTATGCCCGCCAAGCTGCCTATTCAAAAATATCTGGTGTGCAATTCCGATGAAGGCGAGCCAGGCACCTTTAAAGATCGCGACATTTTGCGTTACAACCCGCATATTGTGATCGAGGGTATGGCCATTGCGGCCTATGCCATGGGCATTACCGTCGGCTACAACTATATCCACGGCGAGATCTGGGAAACTTACGAGCGTTTTGAAGAAGCGCTTGAGGAGGCGCGTGCGGCGGGCTTTTTGGGCAACAACATCATGGGCACGGGCTTTAATTTCCAGTTACATGCCCATCATGGCTATGGCGCCTACATTTGTGGCGAAGAAACCGCTTTACTGGAATCACTCGAGGGCAAAAAAGGCCAGCCGCGTTTCAAGCCGCCGTTTCCGGCAAGTTTTGGCCTGTATGGCAAACCCACCACGATCAATAACACCGAAACTTTTGCAGCCGTGCCTTGGATCCTGCGCAACAGTGGCCAAGCCTACCTTGAAGTGGGCAAACCCAACAATGGTGGCACCAAGATTTTCTCGGTCTCGGGCGATGTGGAACGCCCAGGCAATTATGAAATTCCGCTGGGCACGCCGTTTGCAAAATTGCTCGAGCTTTGCGGTGGCATGCGAGACGGCAAAAAGCTGAAAGCGGTCATTCCGGGTGGGTCCTCCATGCCCGTGTTGCCGGCGGAAATCATGATGGCCTGCGATATGGATTACGACTCGATTGCGAAGGCGGGTTCCATGCTGGGCTCGGGCGCCGTGATTGTCATGGATGAAACCCGCTGCATGGTTCGCTCGTTGTTGCGCTTGTCGTATTTTTATTACGAAGAGTCTTGCGGGCAGTGCACGCCTTGCCGTGAGGGCACCGGTTGGCTCTGGCGCATGGTCAGCCGTATTGAGGCTGGCCAGGGCACCATGGAAGATCTGAAAAAGCTCGATGAAGTGGCCGGCAATATCATGGGCCGTACCATTTGCGCCTTGGGGGATGCAGCGGCCATGCCAGTGCGCGCGTTCTTAAAGCACTTTAGAAGCGAGTTTGAGCATCACATTATAAATAAGAAATGTTTGGTTGAAGATTATGTATAGATCGCCACGTCGCCCTTACGGGCTCCTCGCGATGACGTTAGTAAACTCGTCATTGCGAGCCGCGAAGCGGCGTGGCAATCCACACTAAAGACCCAAAATGATTGAACTAGAAATCGACGGACAAAAAGTAGAGGTGCCTGCGGGCAGCATGGTCATGGATGCTGCCCACAAGTTGGGCCTTTACGTCCCGCATTTCTGTTATCACAAGAAACTCTCCATTGCGGCCAACTGCCGCATGTGCCTAGTCGAAGTGGAAAAAGCACCCAAACCCATGCCGGCATGCGCTACGCCGGTTGCTGCGGGCATGAAGGTGTTTACGCAATCCGAAAAAGCCAAAAACGCCCAAAAAAGCGTTATGGAGTTTTTGCTCATTAACCATCCGCTCGATTGCCCGATCTGTGACCAGGGTGGCGAGTGCCAGTTGCAAGACCTTGCGGTGGGCTATGGCCCGTCGGCGTCGCGCTACAGCGAAGAAAAACGCGTGGTATTTCACAAGCCCATGGGCCCGCTCATTTCTGCCGAGGAGATGAGCCGCTGCATTCACTGCACGCGCTGTGTTCGCTTTGGACAAGAAATTGCCGGTGTCATGGAACTGGGCATGGCCGGCCGTGGCGAGCATTCTGAAATCATGTCGTTTGTGGGCAGCGCCGTGGAGAGTGAGCTTTCGGGCAACATGATTGATATCTGCCCGGTCGGGGCACTGACCAGCAAGCCCTTTCGTTATTCGGCCCGCACCTGGGAGCTTTCGCGCAAGCGTTCCGTGAGTCCGCATGACAGCATTGGCGCCAACATTGTGGTGCAGTCGAAGAACAACCGAGTGTTGCGTGTCGTTCCCATGGAAAACGAGGCGGTGAATGAATGCTGGATTTCGGATCGCGATCGTTTCAGCTACGAGGGTTTGAACAGCAGCCACCGCCTAACGGTACCCATGATGAAAGACAGCGCGGGCCATTGGCATGAAGTGGGCTGGGAAGAGGCTCTGAATGCGGCGGCAGCCGCCCTGAAATCGGCCAGTGACCTAGGGCCCAACCATTTGAAAACCCTGGTCTCGCCCAACAGCACGCTGGAAGAAATGGGCTTGGCCGCAATGCTGACCCGTGGCTGCAAAAGCGATTCAATCGATTTTCGCTTGCGGCTCGCTGATCCAGACTTTGATCGCAATCGAAGCGGTGTTCCTCAGCTTGGCTTGCCGCTTGAGGAAATCAGTCACCTAGACCGTGCACTAGTCGTGGGCTCGTTTTTGCGAGCCGATCACCCGCTGATTGCGCAGCGCTTGCGCCAGGCGGTCCGCCACGGCGCACAAGTCGCCACCTTGCATGCAACGGCATTAGATCTGCTTATGCCGACCATGCAGCAGTTGGTGGTGTCTCCCGCCCAATGGGCTCAGCAACTGGCAGAGATCACGGCGGCGGTGTGCAAAGAGAAAAACATGCCGCCGCCTGCGGGCGTGGGTGCAGTAAGCCCAAGTGCGCAGGCTGCCGCAGTGGCCCAGATGTTGCTTTCATCGGCAGATGCTGCCAAGCATTGCGCGATTGTGGTGGGCAGCTCGGTCATGTCGCACCCCCAAGCCTCGGCAATCATTGCCAGTGCTCAGGCGCTGGCGCAGGTGCTCGGCGCTCGGCTGGCGTTGTTAGGAGAAGGCGGCAATGCGGTTGGCGGTTATGTGGCCAAAGCCCTGCCACAGTCGGGCGGTGAGTCGGCAGCCGCTATGTTTGAACGCGCAGGCCAAGCGGCCTTATTGCTCAATGTCGACCCTTCCATGGATTGCGGCAACGCTCACAGGGCGCATTCAATATTCAAACAGACCAAAAAAGTGGTGGCGCTCACCGCATTTAAAGATGGTGTCATGGATGTTGCACACATTGTGCTGCCAGTGGCGCCGTTTACTGAAACCTCGGGCACCTATGTGAACTGCGAAGGCCGTGTGCAAACCACTCAAGCCGTGGTCAAGCCCTTAGGCCAAGCACGCCCCGCCTGGAAGGTGCTGCGCGTGTTAGGCAATTTATTAAACCTCGAGGGCTTTGAGTTTGAGTCCTCTGAAGAAGTGCGCAAGGCCTTAATGGGCGATGTCGGCGATGCCCAGCATTTGGCGCTGCTGCCCTGCCAGTTCAGTGGCGCTTTTGCCCAAGCGCATCTGTCACCGTCAGCGCAATCGGGTTTGTTACGCGTGGCCGATGTGCCCATTTATCGCAGCGATAACCTGGTGCGACATGCGCAGTCTTTACAGCAAACCCGGGCAAGTGCAACGCCGATGGCAAGGCTTAATCCGAGCGATCTGCAACGATTGGGGCTAGCCAGCGGCGCAAAAATGAAATGTACGCAAGAGGGTGGCGCTGCCGAGGTGCTTGAACTCATTGCAGATTCTGCCGTGGCGCCGGGTGTTGCCCTGATCTCGGCTGCGTGTGCTGCAACCAAAAATCTTGGGGCCATGATTGGGCCCATTGAATTGGAGCGCGCCTGATATGGACAGCGTGATTCTCGGCATTAATCAGTTTGGCGGCGCGCTGTTGGGCGATGCTTGGCCGATTGCCTGGACGCTGATCAAAATTGTGGCGGTGGTGCTGCCCGTGTTGGGCTGTGTGGCCTATCTCACCTTGTGGGAGCGCAAACTTATTGGCTGGATGCACATTCGTTTGGGCCCCAATCGGGTGGGGCCGTTGGGTTTGTTGCAGCCGATTGCCGATGCGGTCAAGCTGATGACCAAAGAGATCATCATGCCGTCACAAGCCAGTCGTGGCTTGTATGTGCTGGGCCCGATCATGACCATCATGCCAGCCATGGCGGCATGGGTGGTCATTCCCTTTGGGCCCGAAGTGGCGCTGTCGAACATTAATGCGGGCTTGTTACTGCTGCTTGCGATCACCTCGCTCGAAGTGTACGGAGTGATTCTTGCGGGCTGGGCGTCGAACTCGAAGTATGCGTTTTTGGCAGCCATGCGGGCGTCGGCGCAAATGGTGTCTTATGAGCTTGCCATTGGTTTTGCTTTGGTCTCGGTGCTCTTGGTCACCGGTAGCCTGAACATGACCCAGATTGTGTTGGGCCAGCAGCAAGGCATGTTTGCCGACATGGGCTTGAACTTTTTGTCATGGAACTGGCTGCCGTTGTTGCCGGTGGCCGTGGTGTACTTTATTTCGAGTGTCGCTGAAACCAACCGACATCCTTTCGATGTGGTGGAAGGCGAATCTGAAATTGTCGCAGGCCACATGGTGGAATATTCCGGCATGGCCTTTGCGGTGTTTTTCCTGGCCGAATACGCCAACATGATTTTGCTCTCAGCCCTGGCAGCGATCATGTTCCTGGGCGGATGGGATGCGCCTGTTGCAGCGCTCGATTTCATTCCCGGCTGGATTTGGCTGGGCATCAAAACCTTCTTGGTGGTGAGCACCTATATCTGGCTGCGTGCGTCTTTTCCCCGTTATCGCTATGACCAGATCATGCGTCTGGGCTGGAAGATCTTTATCCCCGTAACCTTGGTGTGGCTGATCCTGATTGCGATCTGGATGCAAACGCCTTGGAGCATTTGGTAATCGAAAGGCCAAGACATGAGCGCGATCACCAATTTTTTCCGGTCCTTTCTGCTGCTAGAGCTTTTGCGGGGCATGGCGCTGACCGGCCGCTATTTGTTCAAGCGCAAAATTACCGTGCAATACCCCGAAGAGAAAACGCCAATGTCACCGCGTTTTCGCGGCCTGCATGCCTTGCGTCGCTACCCGAATGGCGAAGAGCGCTGCATCGCTTGTAAGTTGTGCGAGGCGGTTTGCCCTGCGCAGGCCATTACCATTGAGTCGACAGTGCGTGACGATGGCACTCGGCGCACCACACGCTATGACATCGATTTAACCAAGTGCATTTTTTGTGGCTTTTGTGAAGAGAGCTGCCCGGTCGATTCGATCGTGGAAACCCATATTCACGAATACCATGGCGAGAAACGTGGGGATTTGTACTTCACCAAAGACATGTTGTTGGCCGTGGGCGATCGCTATGAGAACGAGATTGCCCAGGCGAGAGCCGAAGACGCGAAATACCGATAAGAAAAGAACCGTTGCATGATTGATGTCACCCTCACGCTGTTTTATGCCTTTGCCGCCATTTTGGTGTTTGCGGCATTGCTTGTGATTACGGCGAAAAACCCCGTGCATGCGGCCCTGTATCTGGTGCTCAGCTTTTTCAGCGCGGCAGCCATTTGGCTTTTGTTGGCTGCAGAGTTTTTGGCCATCGTGCTCGTGCTGGTGTACGTGGGCGCGGTGATGGTGCTCTTTTTGTTCGTGGTCATGATGGTCGACTTTGACCTAGAAAAGTTGCGTAAAGGCTTTTGGTCGAACCTAAAAGTGGCCTTGCCCGTCGGCAGCCTGATTATTTTTGAAATGTCGGCGGTGTTGATTCGCAGCTTTAATGTGCCGCAATCGTCGGTCTCGCCCCTTCCGGCCGATTACGACAATACCCGCGCCCTGGGGCGCTTGATCTACACCGATTATGTCTACGCGTTTGAAATCGCTGCGGTGATTTTGTTGCTGGCGATTATTGCGGCCATCGCGTTGACGCTGCGCCGGCGCAAAGACACCAAACATCAGGATCCGGGCAAGCAAGTCAGGGTAAGGGCGAAAGATCGGTTAACGATGGTGAAGGTGCCGGCCAAGGATAAATCATCATGACACTCGCCCACTTCCTGACCCTCGGCGCCATTTTGTTTGCGATTAGCGTGATCGGCATTTTCATGAATCGCAAGAACCTGATTGTGCTGCTCATGGCCATTGAGCTCATGCTCTTGGCCGTCAATATGAACTTTGTGGCGTTTTCGCATTACCTGGGCGATGCAGCCGGCCAAGTGTTCGTGTTTTTTATTCTGACCGTTGCCGCTGCGGAGTCGGCGATCGGACTTGCAATCTTGGTGGTGCTGTTCCGAAACCTCAAAACGGTTGAGGTGGAAGAGCTTGACAGGCTAAAGGGCTAAGCAACCATGAACACGCTCTATCTTTTAGTGCCTGCGGCGCCCTTGCTCGGAGCGATTATTGCCGGCTTGTTTGGCAAAGCGGTGGGCCGTGCCGGCGCCCATTGGGTCACCATTTTGGGCGTGGCCGCTTCCTTGGTGGCATCGATCATGGTGTGGCTCGATGTCATGGCCGGCAATACGTTTAATGGGCCGGTCTACACCTGGGCCATTGTCGAAGGCCTGAAGTTTGAAGTGGGCTTTTTGATCGATACGCTTTCGGCCACCATGATGGTGGTGGTCACCTCGGTGTCGTTGGCCGTGCATATCTACACCATTGGCTACATGCATGACGACCCGGGCTATCAGCGCTTCTTCAGTTATATCTCGCTGTTTACCTTCTCAATGCTCATGCTGGTCATGAGCAACAATTTCTTGCAGCTTTTTTTTGGCTGGGAAGCTGTGGGCCTGGTGTCGTATTTGCTCATCGGTTTTTGGTACGAAAAGCCCACCGCAATCTATGCAAACCTCAAAGCCTTTTTAGTTAACCGTGTTGGCGACTTTGGGTTTATTTTGGGCATTGGCCTGTTGCTCGCCTATGCAGGCTCGCTTGATTACGCCCAGGTGTTCGCACAATCGGGCACGCTGGCCACGCAAAAAATTTCGCTTATTCCCGGCATGCAGTGGTCGCTGTTAACGGTCGCTTGCATCTGTTTGTTTATTGGCGCCATGGGAAAATCGGCCCAGTTCCCCCTGCATGTCTGGCTGCCCGACTCCATGGAGGGCCCCACACCAATCTCGGCCCTGATTCACGCGGCCACGATGGTGACAGCGGGCATTTTCATGGTCGCGCGCATGTCGCCCTTGTTTGAACTCTCCGATGTGGCACTTTCCTTCGTGCTGATCATTGGCGCGATCACCGCCTTGTTCATGGGCTTTCTGGGCATTATTCAAAACGACATTAAGCGGGTGGTGGCGTATTCCACGCTCTCGCAATTGGGCTATATGACCGTGGCCCTGGGGGCGTCGGCCTATTCGGTGGCGTTTTTTCACCTCATGACCCATGCATTTTTCAAAGCCTTGTTGTTCTTGGCGGCAGGCTCGGTAATTATTGGCATGCACCACGAGCAAGATATCCGTCACATGGGCGGCTTGTGGAAGAAAATGCCCATCACATGGGCGGTATCGTTGCTGGGGTCGCTTGCCTTGATTGGCGCGCCGTTTTTCTCAGGCTTTTATTCCAAAGACATGATCATTGAGGCGGTCAGGGCCTCTAACTTAATCGCTGCGCCTGCGGTTTATGTCATGTTGTTGATCGGCGTGTTTGTTACGGCGTTTTATTCTTTCCGCATGTTCTTTTTGGTGTTTCATGGCAAACCGCGCTGGAATGCTGGCAGCAGCCACGGCCATGGGCACGACGATCATGGCCATGGGGGTGAGCCGCATGAGTCGCCCTGGGTGGTCACACTGCCTTTGATTGCGCTGGCAATTCCATCGGTCGTGCTGGGTGCGATTGCCATTAGCCCCATGCTGTTTGGCAGCTACTTTAACAATGTGATTTTTGTGGACCCTGGCCATCCGGCCATGGCCAGCATTGCGTCGCATTTCGAAGACTGGGTAGCCCTGGGCTTGCATTCCGTTGTGACTTGGCCATTCTGGCTGGCCTTTGCCGGTGTGATCACCGCATTTTTCTTTTACCTGGTCAAGCCCTCTATTCCCGAAGCGATCAAGTCGAGCCTTTCAGGCCTGCACAAGGTCATGGAAGAGAAGTACTACATGGACAGAATTAACGAGGTCGTATTTGCAGGCGGTGCAAGGCTTTTAGGCGGCCAGCTATGGAAGCGGGCTGATCAAGGCCTGATCGATGGCCTGATCGTCAATGGAAGTGCACGGGTCGTGGCCGCGGTGGCCTCGATCATGCGCATAGGCCAGTCGGGTTATTTGTATCACTACGCTATTGCCATGATTTTGGGCGTTGCCTTGCTGCTGTGGTGGTTTGCGCCGTTGATTGATTCGGGATCGGTTCTGAAATGATGTCAAGCAGCTTTCCAATTTTGTCGTTGGCGATTTGGCTGCCGATTCTGTGCGGTGTGGCCGTGCTGCTCATGGGCAAATCGGTTTCCAACTCAATGATCCGCTGGATCTCTCTGGTCGCTGCCGTGGCCGGCGTGCTGGTGACTGTGCCCTTGATGACTGATTTCAACAATAGTTTTGTGGGCATGCAGTTTGTTGAACGAACTCCCTGGATTGAGCGTTTCAACATTGATTACTTCTTGGGAATTGATGGCCTTTCCATGTGGCTCATTCCGCTTACGGCCTTCATGACTGTGATTGTGGTGATCGCCGGCTGGGAAGTGATCGAAGAGCGTGTGGCGCAGTATATGGGCTCATTTTTGGTGCTCTCGGGCCTCATGATTGGCGTGTTCTCGGCGCTCGATGGTCTGCTGTTTTATGTGTTTTTCGAAGCCACCCTGATCCCCATGTATCTGATCATTGGCATTTGGGGCGGGCCGAACCGGGTCTATGCTGCGTTTAAGTTTTTCTTGTATACCTTGCTGGGCTCGTTGCTGACCTTGGTGGCGATCATTTACCTGTATATGCAATCGGGAAGCTTTAATGTGCTCGATTGGCACACGCTGCCATTGCCCTTAAGTGTGCAACTGTATATTTTTGTGGCGTTTCTGGTGGCCTTTGCAGTGAAGGTGCCCATGTGGCCCGTGCACACCTGGCTGCCCGATGCGCACGTGGAAGCGCCGACAGGCGGTTCCGTGGTGCTGGCGGCGATCATGCTCAAACTTGGCGCCTACGGATTTTTGCGTTTTTCGCTGCCCATTGCGCCCGATGCCTCGCGCGAGCTTGATGCGCTCATGATCACTCTGTCGTTGGTCGCCGTGGTTTATATCGGGCTGGTGGCACTGGTGCAGGCCGATATGAAAAAGCTGGTGGCGTACTCATCGATTGCCCATATGGGCTTTGTCACCTTGGGCTTTTTTATGTTTAACAGCCTGGGGGTGCAGGGCGGCATCGTGCAAATGATTTCCCACGGCTTTATTTCAGGCGCCATGTTTTTGTGTATTGGCGTGTTGTACGACCGCATGCATTCACGACAGATCGCCGATTATGGTGGCGTGGTTAACAAAATGCCCAAGTTTGCCGCCTTGTTTGTGCTCTTTGCCATGGCCAATAGCGGCTTGCCCGCCACGAGCGGCTTTGTGGGTGAGTTCATGGTGATTCTGGGCGCCGTCAAATACAACTTCTGGATCGCCTTGCTTGCGGCCACCACCTTGATTTTCGGCGCAGCGTATTCCTTGTGGATGATCAAGCGTGTGGTGTTTGGCAAAGTGGCCAATGATCATGTTGCGGCGCTCAAGGATGTGAACGGCCGTGAGTTCTGGATGCTCATGACACTGGCATTTTTTGTTTTGCTCATGGGGGTGTGGCCTGCGCCGTTTGTCGAAGTCATGCAGGTGTCCGTTGATCAGTTGCTGCGTCATGTGGCGGCTTCAAAGATCCCGCCACTGTAAGGAATTGAACCCATGACACTGGAACTTCTCAATGTGCATGCCGTGTTCCCAGAGATCGCGCTCTTTGGCCTGATGAGCGTGGTGCTGCTCTTGGATATTTTCATGCGCCAACGCGGTGCCGGTCTGGTGCATGGGGTGTCGCTGGCAGGCTTGGTGGCCATTGGCGTGTGGCAACTCGCTTTAGCGGCGGATACCCAAACCATTTACGCCATGAACGGCCTGGTGGTGGCCGATTCCATGTCGGCATTTCTCAAAGGCTGTGCGGCAATTGCGGGCGCTGTAACCATTGCGTATGCGCGGCACTATATTGCCGATCGACAAATAGCAGCGGGCGAATTTCATATTCTGGCCTTGATGGCGCTGCTGGGGCAGTCGATCATGATCTCGGCCAACAGCATGCTCACGATTTATCTGGGCATTGAACTGCTGTCCTTAGCCTTGTATGCACTGGTCGCCTTGCGTCGTGACTCGGCAGTGGCGGTGGAGGCGGCCATGAAGTATTTTGTCTTGGGTGCCTTGGCCTCAGGCTTTTTGCTCTACGGCATGTCCATGATCTATGGTGCAACGGGAACACTGGATCTGCCCTTGATTGCCGATAAGCTGGCCTCGGGCCAGGCCGATCGATTGATTATTGTTTTTGGCACGGTGTTTCTGGTGGCGGGTCTGGCATTTAAGCTTGGGGTGGTGCCGTTTCACATGTGGGTGCCCGATGTCTATCAGGGGGCGCCGACGGCCATGACGCTCATGATCGGCGCGGCACCTAAGTTTGCGGCGTTTGCAATCGTGATTCGTTTGTTGGTCTCCGGTTTAATCGGTGTGTCGACCGATTGGCAGCAAATGCTGATTATTCTGTCGGTGCTCTCGCTGGCGGTTGGCAATCTGGTGGCGCTCATGCAAACCAATGTCAAGCGCATGTTGGCGTACTCGACGATTGCACATATGGGTTTCATGCTTTTGGGTGTCTCTTCGGGATTGGTGGGCAGCGAGAGTGTGGGAGCGGTCGATGCCTATGCGGCGTCTTTGTTTTATGTCGTGACCTATGTGATCACCACCCTTGGAAGCTTTGGGGTATTGATTCTGGCCTCTTCCAAGGGCTTTGAGTGCGAAACGCTGGATGACTTAAAAGGTCTGAGCCAACGCCACCCGTGGTTGGCTGCGGTGTTTCTGGTGCTGGCCTTTTCGCTTGCCGGCATTCCGCCTACCGTGGGTTTTTATGCCAAGCTCTCGGTGCTCGAGAGCGTGGTGCAGGCGGGCAATCTTTGGCTCGCGGTCTATGCAGTCATGGCTTCCTTGGTGGGTGCGTTTTATTACCTGCGCTTGGTCAAGGTCATGTACTTTGACACTGCAACCATTGAAGCCCCCTTGGATTGCGGCCGCCCCGTTCGATCCTTGTTGGCACTGAATGGCGTGTCGGTCTTGGTGCTGGGCATTTTGCCAGGCCCCCTGATGGCGGCGTGCTTGTATGCGATTCGCATGTCCTTAGCGGCATAGCGCGCGTTGCCTTGTCATGGCTACTTCTGATCCGCGGCCACCGCGTTTAGATTCCGAGCCTGCGCCTCAATTAGAAGAGGTGAGGCTTAAAGGCGAATCAGTTTTCCAAGGAAAACTGCTCAATGTCTACCGTGATTGGGCGCGTGCCCCCGACGGCCATGAGCAAAGCTTTGAATACACCTTGCACCCCGGGGCTGCGGTGGTGGTGCCGCTTCTGGATAACGGTCGTGTCGTGCTTGAGCGCCAGTGGCGTTACGCCCTGAATAAAAGTTTCCTAGAGTTTCCTGCGGGAAAGCTCAATCGGGGGGAAGACCCGTTTGAGGCGGTCAAACGCGAGCTCCTGGAAGAAACCGGCTATCGGGCCAGGCAGTGGGCACAGTTGGGCGTGATGCACCCCGTGATTGGCTACTCAACCGAAGCCATTTATTTGTATATGGCCAAGGACCTGATTGCGGGTGAACACGCCCGTGAGCAAGGTGAATGCATGGAGCTGGTCACACCAACGCTGAAAGAATTCTTTGACTTGATTTACCGAGGCGAGATTACCGACAGCAAGACATTATCGTGTGCGCTATGGCTGGATCGGGTGCGCCGCAATGAGTGGTCGATTCACTGGGTCTCGGGCTAAGATTGGGTTTTTAGTGCCCACGCTGTAAGTTTTTTAAAGGTGCATTAGTCATGCTAAAGCCAAGCCCTAAATTTTCCTGGGAAGACCCCTTTTTGCTAAGCGACCAACTCTCTGAAGAAGAGACCTTGGTCATGGATGCGGCACGTGCCTATTGCCAAGAGCGCCTAGCACCCAGAGTGCTCGACGCATTTCGCAATGAGGCCACCGACCCAGAGATCTTTCGTGAAATGGGCGAGGTAGGCCTGCTTGGGGCCTATATCCCCGAGCAGTATGGCGGGGCGGGGGTGAACTATGTTTCATACGGATTGATTGCGCGGGAAGTGGAGCGTATCGACAGCGGTTATCGCTCCATGATGAGTGTGCAGAGTTCCTTGGTCATGCTGCCGATCTATGAGTTTGGCACTGAGGAACAGCGCCAGAAATATCTGCCCAAGCTAGCCAAGGGCGAGTGGATTGGCTGCTTTGGATTGACCGAGCCCGATCATGGATCCGACCCCGCCAACATGGCCACCCGGGCCAAAAAAGTGGCCGGCGGCTATTCGCTCTCGGGCTCCAAGACCTGGATTTCGAATAGCCCGATTGCCGATGTGTTTGTGGTGTGGGCGCGCGATGAAGAAGACAAGATTCGCGGCTTTGTTCTTGAGAAAGGCATGAAGGGGCTGAGCGCTCCCGCGATTCACGGCAAGATCGGCCTGCGTGCATCGATCACTGGCATGATCATGATGGATCAGGTGTTCGTTCCCGAAGAAAATGCCTTTCCCGATATTCGCGGGTTAAAAGGCCCGTTTACCTGCTTGAACTCGGCCCGCTACGGAATTAGTTGGGGAGTGTTGGGTGCAGCTGAGTCGTGCTGGCACACCGCACGGCAATATGTGCTGGATCGCAAACAGTTTGGCAGGCCCCTGGCCGCCAATCAGCTGATTCAGAAAAAACTGGCCGACATGCAAACTGAAATTTCATTGGGCCTGCTGGCGGCATTGCGACTCGGGCGCATGAAAGACAATGGCACCGCCGCGGTTGAGATCACTTCGATTGTCAAGCGCAATAACTGCGGCAAGGCTTTGGAAATTTCGCGCATGGCCCGCGATATGTTGGGCGGCAATGGCATTAACGATGAATACGGCGTGATGCGGCACATGGTGAACCTTGAGGTGGTGAACACCTATGAAGGCACGCATGACATTCATGCCTTGATTTTGGGACGCGCACAAACGGGAATCCAGGCATTCTTCTGAACAAAGTCGATGTCGTCATTATCGGCGCAGGCGTTATTGGCCTGGCCATTGCCCGCGAGTTTGCCATTGCCGGCAAAGAAGTCGTTATTTTAGAAAGCGCATCCAGGCACGGTACTTCGACCAGCGCGCGTAACTCAGGGGTTATTCACGCTGGTATTTATTACCCTACAGGGTCGAAAAAAGCGCAGTGGTGCGTGCGTGGCCGCCACCTGCTCTATGAGTATCTGAACGCTCGGCCTATCGCATACCGCCGAATCGAAAAATTAATCGTTGCCCAGTCCAGCGAAGCACAAAAGTTAGAGGCGCTGTACGCCACCGGAAAAGCAAACGGTGTTGAAGACTTAACGCTTATGTCGGGTACGCAGGCTCAGGCCCTTGAGCCGGCGGTTCAATGCGATGTGGCAATTTATTCACCCTCTACCGGAATTGTCGATGTGCATGGGCTAATGGATGCGCTATTGGGTGATGCCCAGGCGCACGGTGCCGTACTGGCCCAAGCCAGCCGGTTTGAATCGGCAGAGCAGGTGGGTGGCCTGTGGCACTGCCAAGTGCTTGGCGAAACCCTGGTTGCAGAGATACTGGTCAATGCCGCAGGCCTTGACGCCATTGCGCTAGCACGCAACATTGCAGGCCTGCCGGGTCATTGCCTGCCACCCATGCACTTTGCCAAGGGCAACTATGCGCGATTTACCGGCAAGTGCCCCTTTAGTCGCTTGATTTATCCCGTGCCGGTTGCTGGTGGCTTGGGCACACACCTCACCATTGACCTTGGCGGGCAGGCCAATTTTGGGCCCGATGTGCAATGGCTGCCCGAGCCTTCGCAAGAACAGATCGCCGCGGGAATTGCGCAGGCCTATTCTTATCAGGTCGATTCCGAGCGGCTCGCGCGATTCGAAAAAGACATTCGCACCTGGTGGCCCGCATTGCCTGCCGACCGGTTGTCGGCAGCCTACTCCGGCATTCGACCCAAGCTTGTGGGCCCCGATGAAGCGCCGGCAGACTTTGTGTTGCTGGGCCCGAAAGACCATGGCCTTAGCGGGCTCATTCACTTGTTTGGGATCGAGTCGCCGGGCCTGACGAGCTGCCTGGCAATTGCCGAGGCTGTGGCCCAAGAAGTTTAAGCGCAACGGTGACTCACTAGTTATTTCCCTAGTCTTCAGTGAGCAGCTGATCGCGTATTCTCGAGTGCTTATAACAACGGGAAGGAGACGGTTTATGCGAGCTTTGCAGAGCATGAGAGTGCGAGCACTAGGCATGTTTGCTGTTGCAGCAGCCATGGTCGTGGGAGTTTTTTCGGGCACTGCCCACGCCCAGCAGCAGTTCGTGAATGTGCTCACGGGCGGCCAGGCGGGTGTCTACTACCCCTTGGGTGTGTCGCTTTCACAAATCTATGGCAAGGCCATTTCCAATGTTCGTTCAACAGCGCAGGTGACCAAGGCGTCTGCAGAAAACCTGAATCTGCTGCAGGCCGGTCGGGGCGAACTGGCCTTCTCGTTGGGCGATGCATTGTCCGATGCCTTTAAAGGCAATGAAGAGGCTGGCTTTAAAACGCCGCTCGACAAGCTTCGCGGCCTGTCAGCCACTTACAACAATTACATCCAAATTGTTGCCAGCGCCGATTCCGGAATTAAAACTTTGGCAGACCTTAAGGGCAAGCGAGTTTCAGTGGGTGCTGCGCGATCAGGAACCGAGTTAAATGCACGCGCCATATTGAAGGCGGCCGGCCTGAGCTACAAGGATTTGGCTAAGGTGGAATACCTACCGTTTGGCGAGTCGGTGGAGCTCATTAAAAACCGTCAGCTTGATGCAACACTTCAGTCCGCAGGCTTGGGCGTTGCGTCAATTCGTGATTTGGCCACCACTGTCAATATCGTAGTGATTCCAGTTCCTGCCGATGTCGTGAAAAAAGTGGGTGATGCTGCTTATCAACCCGCGGTAATTCCCGCTAATACTTACAATGGCCAAACTGCAGATGTTCCCACGGCAGCCATTGCGAACTTCTTGGTGACCCATTCCGGGGTATCAAACGACTTGGCGTACAACATGGCCAAAGCGCTCTATGACAATTTAGATACTTTTCACGCTGCACACAGTGCGGCAAAGGCGGTGCAACTTAAAAATGCGGCAGTCGGAATGCCCATTCCCTTGCACCCGGGCGCAGAACGTTTTTATCGCGAAAAGGGTGTGTTGAAATAAATCGCCCGGAATAGTTAATTGACTGAACCCGCGCATGGGGGCCGTGGCCCCCTGGTAGGCCTGGTGTTTTGGGTCGCCATTGCTTTTTCAACCTATCAGCTGATTGCGGCCTCGTTTCACCCATTTTCAAGCCAGGTGATTCGTGCCTTTCATGTCGGCTTTGTGCTGTTTCTCATCTTTGTGTTGTATCCGCCCTTTGGGCAAAACAAAGGGATTGGCAAAGCGCTTGGCTGGCTACTGGGCATAACGGGCTTTGTTTTTAGTTTTTATCACTGGATCTTTGAGACCGAGCTCACTGTGCGTGCTGGCGAGCTCGTTGGCTTTGATTGGGTGATTGCGATAGTTACGATTGCGTTGGTATTTGATGCGGCACGGCGAGTGATGGGTTGGGGCTTGCCCATTATTTGTATGGTGTTTTTGTTATATGCCCTTTTTGGCCAGCACTTGCCAGGCGGTTTGGCCCATCGGGGTTATGGCGTGGATCAGGTGATCGGCATGCTCGGCTTTGGCACCGAAGGTATTTACGGTGTGCCCACCTATGTTTCATCGACCTTTATTTTCTTGTTCATTTTGTTTGGCGCATTTCTTGAGCAAGCCGGCATGATTCGCCTGTTTACGGATATGGCCATGGGCACGGTGGGTCACACACGGGGTGGCCCTGCAAAAGTGGCGGTGGTGTCTTCTGGTCTCATGGGCACGATTAGCGGCTCTGGTGTTGCCAATGTGGTGACGACAGGCCAATTCACTATCCCACTCATGAAACGCTTTGGCTACGGCTCGGCCTTTGCTGGCGGTGTGGAGGCCACCGCCAGCATGGGCGGCCAAATCATGCCGCCGGTTATGGGTGCCGTCGCTTTCATTATGGCCGAGACCATTAATGTGCCGTACACCGAAATTGTGAAGGCTGCGGTCATTCCCGCGATCTTGTATTTCGCCACTGCCTTTTGGATGGTGCATTTGGAGGCCGGGCGAAAGAGCCTCATGGGGCTTCCCAAGTCAGAGTGCCCCAATCCGTGGCAGGCTGTGCGAGAGCGTTGGTATTTGCTGATTCCACTGCTTGGCTTGGTCTATCTTTTGTTTTCTGGTTTCACGCCCTTGTTTTCAGGAACGATTGGGCTTGCACTTACGGTGGTGCTGATTTTTGGTTCTGCGGTGATTAGCAATGTTCAAGGCAAGAGTCTGCGCGTGTTGTTTTGGGTCTTGCTTGGCTTTGCATCGGCAGGCTTTTTTGAATTTGGGGTCGGCGTATTTTTTGTAACGGTCGGTGTATTGGTTGCGGCGAGTTATGCCTACAAAAATGGCCGCGAAGTGCGATCACTCGCCATCAATGCGTTAGCGGAAGGCGCCGTGCAGGCCTTACCGGTGGCCATCGCCTGTGCTGTGGTGGGCGTGATTATCGGCGTCATCAATCTGACCGGGGTGGCGGCAGAATTTGGCGGCGCGGTGATCTCAGTTGGCGAGCAGAGCCTGTTTTTGGCCTTGTTGCTCACCATGCTGATTTGTTTGGTATTGGGAATGGGTATTCCAACGATTCCCAATTACATCATTACGAGTTCCTTGGCGGCACCTGTATTGCTAAAGCTTGGCGTGCCACTGATTGTGTCGCACATGTTCGTGTTTTATTTCGGAATCATGGCGGACTTGACCCCGCCTGTGGCGTTGGCGGCTTTTGCGGCGGCACCGATTGCCAAGGCATCGGGATTAAAAATTGGCATGCACGCGGTTCGCATTGCGGTTGCAGGTTTCGTGGTGCCCTATATGGCGGTCTATAGCCCTGCGCTCATGTTGCAAACCGATAGTTTTGCGGCCGTGTTGTGGGTGGTATTGAAAGCCTTGATAGCGATTGGCATGTGGGGCGCTGGCACGATTGGCTTTTTGTTTGGGCACCTGAACTGGTTTGAGCGATTATTTGCGATCGTTGCCGCAAGCTTTCTAGTGGCTGCGATTCCCTTAACCGATGAAATCGGCTTGGGTCTTGTGGCGATTTTTTTGGCCTGGCACTGGTGGCGGGTCAAGAAAGCTTTGCCGAGCCCGCAGTGACCGCGGCAAGCCTTGGCATTTGCTTAGCCCTCGCTCTGGGGCCTGAAGTGTTTATTCCAAGCCAACGCTTTACGCTGGCTTGGGTGCATTCCATCGAGAAGGTGCGCTGGGAAGAAGACTACGCTGTGGGCCGCAATGGTGACCCCCAAGCGCCGACGCTAATTTATGCGTTGGCGGCCAGGGTCAAGGGCTCGGCCGCCGGCATGGAGCCAGGGCCTGGGGCGGTGCTGAAAAATGGCTGGTACGAATATGTGCCTGCCGTCCAACGTCATGAGAGTCTTTCGCTGATGCGATCGTTTTACACGCCCGATTATGAGCTGTGTCTCAATGGCCACTGCCGGCCCATGTCGGATTACCTTGCAAGCGATGGCGGGATCACCATGTTGCGGGCCTGCGAAGCGCCAAAGCCCAAACAATCAAGCCCTGATAAAATCCCAGGCTTAGTGGAAGCGTGGCAGAGCGGTTGAATGCACCGGTCTTGAAAACCGGCGAGGGCGCAAGTCCTCCGTGAGTTCGAATCTCACCGCTTCCGCCACCCGGCTCAAAAGCCTACTGCCGGTAAAGCTTGCGCAACGCTTCTGAAGGCCGAATCCCAAACTTGCTGCGAAAAGATGCCGAAAAACGGCCCATATGGCGAAAGCCACATTGCTGCGCCGCCGAGGCAATGGTCTCTGTACCGGCGCTTTTTTGTATCAGTTGATAGGCGCGTTCCAGCCTGCGGTGTAACAGCCAGTTCATGGGCGTAAGCCCAAAGCGACTTAAAAACTCCATTTGCAGGGTTCGGGAAGACAGCAGGCTTACGCGCTCAAGGTCAGTCAATGTAATCTCGTCGCTTAAGTGTTCCATCATGTACGCGCAGGCCATATTCACCTGATTGGTTTTTGAGGTGTTGCGCTGCGCACGCTTGCCAACCTCAATTGGGTTCACAATCAACTGCGTAATAAAGCGATGCACGGTGTCTTCGGCCACGCGGGGATAAGGCTTTAACCCTGCAAGCACAAACGGGAGCTGGGCCGCGTAGCGGCTTAAGCCTCGAGTTTTGAACTCGATCATGTGCGGATGAAGCCGAATCTCGAGGGAGTCGCTGGCAAACATGGTGTTGGCCGTTTTAAGAATTTCCTTGGGGTCAAAGGCAATCACCAGCGAGGAAACATCTTCAGTGGTTGCGGTGCCCGGTGCGTCGACAAGCAGCATGGCGTTTTGCAGCGGTCGGTTCACCATGCAAACGCCGTCTTGTGTGTAAGTGGTGCTGCCGGCGTATTGAATCGTGATCGTGGTGGCGCCTGTGCGATCCGCGCGCGCAAAAGTCTCGGAGTGTGAGCCTGCAGAGATCGTAGCTGCGCCTAGGGCCCAGCTGTGCATGACATGCACAATCTCTTTTTGTCGTGGGCTTCGAATTTCGGTCAGGCCCGGGTAGGCAGCTGTTAAAAGCTCAAACAGCTTTCGCGAATCCCACAGCGGCGTGTCGGTCGAAAATCCGTAGGTCTGCTGCAGGGTTTGAATAGCGGGCGACGCAAAGTTCTGGTCCATAAGCCCAGAACTTTGCCATAAACGCCTACAAAGTCTATAGGTTTTACTTCGCTTTTTGGATAGCGGCCTCATTGCTTGCCATGCGCACCGGAAGCCGGGCTTGGGTCAAGCGCTCAATGTCACGCAGCAGTTTGCGCTCTGATTTGTCGCACAGCGAAATCGCAATTCCGCTTTGTCCGGCGCGACCCGTGCGCCCAATGCGGTGCACATACGACTCAGCAATCGTCGGCATGTCGAAGTTCACGACATGAGAGACATCGCTCACATCAAGCCCTCGCGCTGCAACATCGGTCGCGACCAACACCTTGCGTGCGCCCGTTTTAAATTGCAGCAGGGCTTTATTGCGCTGGCCTTGCGATTTATCGCCATGAATGCCCACCGATTTTAGGCCCGCATCGTTGAGCATTCGCTCAACCTTGTCGGTGCCACGCTTGGTGCGGGTAAACACAATGGCGCGGCTGACATCGCGCTGCGCCAACAGGCTCACCAACATATCGCTTTTCTTGGGCTGCTCGACCATGATCACTTCCTGACGAATTTTTTCAGCAGGCTTGGCCACCGCAGCAACGGCAATTTCTTTGGGCGTATTCATGAACTCTTGTGCCAACATGCGAATGGGCTTGGGCATGGTGGCCGATAGCAACATGGTTTGGCGCTTAGCGTTGTTGATGCACTTCATGATCTCTTGAATGGCTGGCATAAAACCCAGATCCAGCATTTGATCGGCTTCGTCGAGCACCACAATGCTCGTCATATCAAGGCGGGCCTTTTTGGCGCGAACATGGTCAAGCAAGCGCCCAGGGGTGGCCACGACAATGTCGAGCCCGCCCGATAAGGCTTTAATTTGGGGCATGGGGTTTGCGCCACCTACGACGAGTCCAACAGCGGGGCGCATAAACTTTCCATACACGCGGATGTTGTCGCAGATTTGGCTGGCCAGTTCACGCGTCGGGGCCAGGATCAGGGCCGTGCAGCCTTTGGGGCCTGGTCCATTGAATCGTTGGGGGGAGAGTTTTTGGCTCGCTAGGCGATGCAGGATCGGCAACACAAACGAGGCCGTTTTACCGGTGCCTGTTTGCGCAATGCCAATGACATCGTGCCCGGCCATCAGCTCGGGAATGACTTGTGCCTGAATGGGGGTAGGGTTGGAATAGCCTTGTGCGCTTACGGCACGAAGCAAAGGATCGGCCAAGCCGAGTTCAGCAAATGTTTTCAAAATCAACTTTCAAATAAAGACCGCAGGTGATGCGGTCGGCCCGGGAAATCCGGAGTCAAGAAGCAGAATGCTTCAAAAGGGGCAAAACGCAATGCAACGAAGTATACGGCAATGTGTGCAGCCGTGCCGATAAATTCGAAGATAATTCTGAAATGAACGGATTTCTGCGATTTCTTGTGTATTGGGTCAGCACCGCGCTTGCGTTGTGGATTGTGGATGGCGTGTTTGATTCCTTGCAGTTCGATAGTGTGCAAACCTTGCTGCTCAGTGCGTTGGTGCTCGCGTTGGTGAACCTCACCATCAAGCCCGTGTTGCTCTTGGTGACCTTGCCCTTAACGATCTTCACGCTCGGCCTGGCCATTCCCTTGATTAACGGCGCAATGTTGCTGCTCGTCTCTGAGATCGTTCCGGGTTTTACGATCGCCGGTTTTTGGAGTGGGGTGCTTTGTGCCCTGGCCATCTCCTTTGTGAGCCTGTTGATCAATCTGGCGACTGGGCAATCGGTCGTTCGGGCGCGCCGTCAGCCTGATTGATCCGTCTTATGTTTTCATATTATGAAAAAATAACATATTCTGATTAAATTCCCAAAAAGGTGTTGCACTGCCGCAAAAGTTTGTGTTCAATACGCCTTGTGCGTTGCACCAAGTCTGAAACAAGTGAAGTGCAAGGCGACCTTTAACAACAACTTTTAACGGAGAAATCACATGAAAGACCTCAACACTCAAATGGCCGATGTCGCGAAAGCGAATGTTGAATCAGCAGTTGAAATGACCAACGCCGCAATGTCTGGCGTTGAAAAAATGATCGACCTTCAGCTCAAGGCCGCTAAAGCTTCTATGGGCCAGACCGCCGAGCATGTCAAAGCCCTCGTATCGGCAAAAGATGTGCAAGAGCTCGTGAAAGTGCAATCGGCTTATGCCATGCCTTCCATGGAAAGTGCTGTGTCCTACGCAAACTCGATCTACGGCATCATGTCCGAGACCGGCAATGCGTTTGCCAAAATGGTTGAGGCGCAGATCGCTGCAAACAATGAAAAAGTGGTGAGCGCAGTTGAAGAGTTCTCCAAGAGTGCCCCCGCAGGTTCCGAGGGTGGTGTTGCTCTGGTGAAATCGGCTCTGACGGCTGCTAACGCTGCTTATGAAACCGCTGCCAAGGCTGCCAAGCAGGCTGCTGCTGCTGTTGAGCAAAATGTTCAGTCGGCTACCAAAGCTGGCATGAAGGTTGCAACGACTGCCCTGAAAGCTGCTTAATTGGTGGATCGCCACGGGCCCTTCGGGCCCTCGCGATGACGGTATAAGCGAATCGTCATTGCGAGGAGCCGCGAAGCGACGACGTGGCAATCAACCAGTTAGACGTCATTGCGAGGAGTCGCGAAGCGACGACGTGGCAATCCAAAAGGCCCTTCATCAAGGGCCTTTTTCTTTAATAACTCTTCACAAACTTCAGAATTGCCTCGCTCACCTCAGGGCTATACGCCACGGGGTGGCCACACTCGCTGCACTCATGAATGCGCGTCAACGGGTGCAACTCAAAAATGCGTTTAACAACCTGGTCGTTAATGATTTCTGACTTCATGCCGCGCAATAGCAGCATGGGCACGGTGACCGCAGCAAAGGTGGCGCTAAAGTCCACACCAGAGAGCCGCGTTTCGTGCACCAAATCAAGGTGAGCGGGCTGGCGCACGGCGCGCAACAGGTTCGGGTCAACGCGTAATTTTTCAGCAAGCGTCGTGCTGCCGAACTCTAACGTGTCGCTGGTCTTGGCTGCGCCAATGCCGGTCATTAAGGAAAACACGCCGCTCCAGGGCAGCATGGGCCCCACGTCGTTCAATATCAGCGTGCCAAGTTTTTGCGGGCGATGGCTGGCGAGCACCACGCCGAGTAGCCCGCCCATGCTGGTGCCCACCAAATGGATACGGGCCGTCGACCCGACCGCACCCAAGGCATGCGAGTAAAAGAGTGATAGATCGTTGAGATAAACGCTCATGCGATAGTCGTGTGCGGCGGGCAAACGGTCCGAGTCACCTCGTCCACACCAGTCGACGGTCATGACCCTTGCACGATCGCCGACATGCTCAGCAAAACGATCAAAACTCTCGCGGGTCTCCAGCAGGCCCGGCAGGCATAAAAACAAATCGCTTGCGTCTTCGCGCCCAATGTCTTCGCCCACCAACCGTCTGCGACGGTTGGGCTCAAACACCATGAGTTCGAAACGTTTGCGGCGCAGGCTCATTGATCCAGGATTTTAACCACCCGCCGCAGCGCGTGGTCTTCCGGATCGATCTCAATGCGAAACCCGAGCCGGCTCATGAGCTCAAGCATATTGCTGTTTTTGCCCAGCACCATGCCTTCAATCTCTTTGAGCTGTTGGTCTCGGGCGACTTCAAACAGCGAGGTCATAAGCGTTGAGCCAATGCCTTGGCCTTGATAGGCGTCTTGCACCACCAAGGCAAACTCTGCGCTCGATGAGTTGGGCAGCAACATGTAGCGCGCAATGCCAATGAGCTCCTCGTGGTCTTCGTGCTGCACGACCGCTGCCAACGCAATGTCCCGGTGATAGTCGATCTGCGTGAGTCGCGCCAGCTGTTTGGGCGTGAATTCTTTAATGTTGGATAAAAAGCGCATGAAGCGCGACTCTTCTGAAAGGCTTGACAGCAGACGCTTCAGGTTTTCGCCATCACTCCAGCGCAAGGGCCGCACGAGATAAGTGTTGCCGTTTTTCAGTGGGTATTCCTTGGTGAGATAACCTGGGTACGGCATGATGGCCAGATGCCCATAGCGCGGTTTGCTGGCCCCTTTGCTTTTCTGAATGACCATGCGGGCATCCACCACAATCGGGCCTTCATCGGACATGATCACGGGGTTGATGTCGATCTCTTGAATCGCCGGCATCTCGCAAATCATGTCCGAGACTTGCAACAGAATTTTTTCCAGTTTTTGAATCGCGGGCGACTGAACGCCTTCGGGCAGGTCTTCCAATAGTTTTTGCCCGAGTTGGGTGCGCTCGATGAGCCGTTGCGCCAGCAAGGCATTTAGGGGGGGAAGCTCTAAGGTGCGATCATTAGCCCAGCGCACTTGCTCGCCACCTGCGCCAAATGAAATGATTGGCCCAAACAGGGGGTCGGTGGTCATGCCAATGTAAGCCTCGGTTTTGCGCAAACGCTCGATATAACGCTGCACCACCACGCCTTCGAGTCGTGCGTCGGGGGCAAGCAGCTTGACACGATCCATCATCTCGGAGAAGGCTTCTCGAACTTCCTGGGCGTTTTTCAGGTTAAGACGAACGCCGCCGACTTGCGATTTGTGGGCGATATCGGGCGAGTTGATTTTGATCGCCACGGGAAAGCCCACCTGATGTGCAACCAAGGCCGCTTCGTTGGCATTGCGCGCCAAAATAGTGGTCGAGACTGGCACGCCAAAGGCCGAGAGCAAGGACTTGGATTCAATCTCGGTCAACGACTTTCGGCGATCGGCTAGTGCGCCCTCGACAATCATGCGCGCACCCTCCAAATCGGGCTCAATGTCTGAACTGAGTGCAGGCGGCACTTGTTGAAGCAGCTCTTGGTTTTCTCTAAATGCGGCCAGAGAGTGAAACGCATCGACAGCTGCCTCAGGCGTTCTGAAGGTGGGCACACCTTGGCCCGAGAGCCAATTGCGCATCTCGCGCGTGCTGTGATCCCCGAGCCAGCACCCCAAGACCAGGGTGCTGGAGTTGGCGGCGGCTTGGGCCACGGCCTCGGTCACCTTGTGAGTGTCGACTCCAATGTGTGGGGAATGAATCACCAAAATCGCATCGACATTCGGTGATTTTGAGAGCTGTTGAATTTTTTCTTTGTAAAGCTCGCCATCGGCATCCAGGCGAATAATGACAGGGTTGTGTTCATCCAGCTTGGCAATGCCTAGATCAGAAACCCGCGCAAGGTCTTGTACCAGCAGTGCAGGGCCGCGGCCATTGCTAATCACGGCAAGCTGCTTGCCACGCGGGGGCTTATTTGAGGTCAGCATGCGCACGGCTGCAAACAACTGGATAAAGTACTGCACGCGAATCGCGCCGCTTCTGCGCAAGGCGGCATCGAACACATCATCAGCGCCAACGAGCGCGGTCGTGTGGGTCAGCGGATCGGTGGGGTCGTGGGTCGTTGCACCTGCTTTGAGCAAAATGACAGGCTTGATGCTGGCCGCTGCGCGAAGCGCGCTAAGGAATGCGCGGGGGTTCGCCACGCACTCGAGGTAGAGCACGATCGCATGGGTCTCATGATCAGAGGCCAGGAAATCAAGCGCCCTGGCAATGTCAACATCAATCTCATTGCCAAGGGTGACAACGGCAGAAAAACCGAGCTTGTACTCGGCAGCCCAATCCAATATTGCGGAAGCCAGTGCGCCTGATTGCGAGAGCAGCGCAACGCGGCCGCTGGCAGCGGTCGTAGAACAAATACTGGCATTGAGTTTTTTCGAGGGCCGTTGAAAACCAAAGGATGCGGGGCCAACTAAGGCGATGCGAAGGCGTTGGGCTTCCTCACGCAGTTGTTGTTGAAGCTCAAGCGAAATCTCACCGCTGAAAATTACGGCCGCTTTTGCTTTTAAGCTGCTTGCCTCCTGCAGGTTTTGCAAGAGCTTTTCGGGCGCCGTTGCAATCAGGGCCAGATCAATTTTGGGCAGTGAGCGTGCGGGCCAGTAGGTCACCTCACAGCCTGACTGCGAGAGTCGGGTGCTCAGCGCTTCACGCACGGCCTCGGGGGTCGTGTTGTCAAACCAGACCCCAATGTTGTCTGGGTCAAATAGTGGGGATAAGGGCTGTTTTTCCATGGCTATCGTCGCTTATGACGCGGTGCAGCATTAACCTTATCACAAATATTGGTTAATTGACGATTTGGTCAGTAAACCGCTTAAAACGCCGAGGCTGGCTCGGTGGCGCTGAAGGTCACCACATGGTCAGCCTCAAGCCGAATCCCAATGGGTTCGTGCAGGGGGTGGTCGTGGTGACTTGGCACCAGGGACAAAATGTGTTCCCCGTTATCGAGCTCTAGCGTATAGAGGAAATCGGCGCCGCGGAAGGCCTTTCTTACAACTTTGGCTTTGAGAGTGGAGTGGTCATCGTGCACGACATCGTCGGGCCGCAGCAACACCCGAACATCGCCCATGTCGCTGCAGTCGGTGCAGCAGCAGGGCTTGAGCGGCAGTTGACCCAGGGGGGTGGTGACTGAATGGCCGCGCTGAGAGCCGCTAATCAGCGCGCCTTCGCCCACAAAGCGGGCCACCTCGGCTGAATTCGGCTCGTGATACAGCGTGTAAGGGTCGCCCCATTGGGCCAGACGGCCTTCAAAAATAACACCCACTTCATCAGCCATGGCAAAGGCCTCTTGCTGATCATGGGTCACCAAAATTGCGGTGGTGTTGGTTTTTTGAAGAATCTCCCGCACCTCTCGCGCCAGCCGCTCACGCAAGGAAATATCGAGATTGGAAAAGGGTTCATCCAGCAACAGCAAGGCGGGGGAAGGCGCAAGTGCGCGCGCCAGTGCCACGCGCTGTTGCTGCCCCCCCGAGAGCTCATGGGGATAGCGATCAGCCTGTTGGGCAAGGCCCACCAGCGCCAACATTTCCTGCGCCGCTGCAGGAATTTTTTGCCCGGAAAGTTTTTTCCCTCGGGTCAGCCCAAAGGCGACATTTTCGGCAACGGTCAGGTGGGGAAATAGGGCGTAATCTTGAAACACCACGCCGACATTGCGTGATTCTGCAGGCGAGCACACGGTTTTGCTGGCCACCAGCTGGCCATCGATTCGAAGCTCGCCGTTATCAATGCACACAAATCCGGCCACTGCCCGCAGCACACTGGTCTTGCCGCAACCCGAGGGCCCCAACAGGCAGCCAATTTTTCCTTTTTCTAAAGAAAAACTAATGCCTTGTGCGGCACGAACAACTCCCGAGGGCGCCGAGGGGTCCTCGTAAATGACATCTACCGTGTTGAGTTCAAGGGCCAACATTGCCAATGATTATAATTCTCATTTGTTAAGAAAACACTGCTCATGGCGCGCCCCCCGGTAAAAGCATCGCTTGGCCTTGGCATTAGCACCGGACTCATTGTCTCGCTGATTCTGCTGCCCTTGATCGCGGTAGCGGTGTTCGGCGCAAGGGCGCTTGTGCAAACCGATACGCTGGTTGTCTTGGCCGAGTCGGTGTTGTTGGAATATGTTTTGAACACGTTGTTGCTCTCGGCGATCGCAGGGGCGGTGGCACTCGGCTTTGGATTGCCCGGTGCATGGTTCGTGACCGCCTATCGTTTTGTTGGCCATAAAGTCTTGCGTTGGTCTTTAGTGCTGCCCATGGCCATGCCGGCGTATGTCTTGGCCTATGCCTACACCGATGCCCTGGATCCTTCCGGCTGGCTCTATGTTGAGATTGCGCAAGTCGCTGCCGCGCTGGGACTCACCTTGCCTCGAATTGATATTCGATCCGTGTGGGGGGCGGGGATTTTGCTGGGTGTGGCGTTAAGCCCTTATGTCGCCTTGCTTGCGAAAAATGCATTCGAAGAGCGGCAAGGCGCTGCCTTTGATGCTGCAAGAGCGCTGGGCCTAAAGCCCTATGAAATCTTTTTTCGACTGGCCTTGCCCTTGGCCCGGCCGGCATGGATCGCGGGCTTGGCCTTGGTCGTAATGGAGTGCTTTGCCGATTACGGCACTGTGGCATTTTTCTCGGTGCCGACACTGTCGACGGGCTTGTTTAAGGCTTGGTTTAGCTATGGCGATCGATATTCGGCAGCCTTGCTGGCCTTGTTCATGATGATCACGATCTCTTGCTTGTTATGGGTGGAACATCGGGCTCGGGGAAGAGCGCAGTGGGCAAACAGCCGCATTGGTACGAAAGCGCAACCGATCACAGTACGTGGGCCACGCGGCCTGGCCATGGCCGCGTGTTGTGCAACCCCGGGCTTGCTTGGATTTGTGATTCCGATTGCCTTGCTCTTGCATGCGGCCTACACGGCTGAGGCCTCGCCGCGATGGTCGTTGCTCATCACCCAAATGATCAACACCATTGCGTTGGGCTTGATTGCAGTGCTGGTGATTATTCCTGCGGCATGGCTGGGCGCGTATGCAATTCGCCAGACAGGCCATTGGCTTGCGCGGGCGGTGCGCCTGGCGGCGGCAGGCTACGCCATGCCTGGCTTGGTCGTGGCGGTTGGGCTCTTGGCGTGGTCGGGGCTGTTGACCGAACTGGCCGATCGTTTGCTGGATTGGCGTGTGTCTCTGGTGACAAGCGGTGCCTTGGTAGTGGGCGCCTATCTCACTCGATTTTTTGCGGTGGGCCTGAGCGCCGTTGAAAGTGGCATGGCCCGAATCACGCAAAACATTGACTGGTCTGCAAGCAGCTTGGGGCTCTCGAAGCGGGAGATTTTTTCTCGCATTCATTTTCCGTTGATGCGTGGCGCGACCGGGGTGGCTGCGTTGTTGGTGTTTGTAGATGTCGTGAAAGAGCTTCCGGCAACGCTGGTGTTGCGCCCATTTAATGTGGAGACACTCGCGGTGTCCGCCCACCATTTGGCGGCCGATGAGCTGCTTTCTCAGGCGGCCTGGCCCGCAATCATGATTGGTCTGGTGGGTTTATTGCCGTTGCTTGTGCAAGCAATCGCTCCTGAGAAGCCCGGCGTTTCGCGCCCGTGACTCTGCGAAGTGCATAGCTGCCATCGGCTTTCATGGACCATGCCAGGGCGTTGTCGTGCAAATGGGCCATAAGGCCTTCTTGAATGACACGGCGTTTGAGTTTTTTATCCAGAATGGGAAAGGCAAGCTCAACACGCCGAAAGAAGTTGCGATCCATCCAGTCGGCCGACGATAGATAGACATTTTCTTGGCCATTGTTTTTGAAATAAAAAATTCGGCTGTGCTCTAAAAATCGCCCAATCGTGGAGCGAACGGTAATGTTTTGCGATAAGCCTGGAATTTTGGGCCGCAACACGCATACACCGCGCACGATCAAGTCAATCTTGACTCCTGCTTGGCTTGCCTTGTAAAGCGCTTCGATCACTTCACGCTCTACCAGCGAATTCATTTTGGCAATAATGCGCGCGGGCTTTCCTGCTTTGGCCTGTTGGGCTTCGCGGGCGATGGCTGCAACGAGTTTTGAGTGCAAGGTAAAGGGCGATTGCCACAACAAACGCAAGGGCTTGGCCTGCCCAAGGCCCGTGAGCTGGGTAAACACTTCGTGCACATCGTTGCAGATGTCAGTGTTGGCCGTAAATAAGCCAAAGTCGGTGTACAGGCGGGCCGTTCGCGGGTGGTAGTTGCCCGTGCTCAAATGCACATAGCGGCGCATGCCTTCTTTTTCGCGCCGAATCACCAAGCACATTTTCGCGTGGGTCTTGTTGCCCACGACGCCAAACACGACATGGGCTCCGGCCTCTTCAAGCCGCGACGCCCAATTGATATTGGTCTCTTCATCAAAGCGCGCCATGAGCTCGACCACGACGGTCACCTCTTTGCCAGCACGCGTTGCGGCCAAAAGCGACTCCATGAGCTCCGAGGTTTGCCCTGTGCGATAAATGGTTTGCTTGATTGCCACCACCTGCGGGTCGTGGGCCGCTGATCGAATAAAGTCGCTCACCGCCGAAAATGATTCGTAGGGGTGGTGCAGCAAGATATCTTGCTTGAGCAAGGCGTCGAAAAACTTGCCTGACTCAAAGGCGGCGGGGTAGCGCGGCGTAAAGCTTTTAAATTTCAGCTCGGGCCTGTCGATCAAATCAGGCACCTGCATCAGCCGCACCATATTCACCGGGCCATGCACGCGGTAACAGTCGCTTTCTTCGAGCCCGAACTCGTTGCGCAGTAGTTTCATGACATGCTCGGGCGTGGTTTCAGACACTTCTAGCCGAACGGCATCGCCAAACTGCCGTTGCGAGAGCTCGCCTTGCAAGGCCTGCCGCAAATCGGTGACTTCTTCATCGTCAACATACAAATCACTGTTGCGGGTGACCCGAAACTGATGCACCCCGAGCGCTTGCATGCCGGGAAAAAGCTCATGCACAAAGGCTTGCACAAATGAAGACAACATCATGAAGCCGTGGGGATAGCCCGAGATTTTTTCGGGCATGGCCACGAGCCTTGGCAGGGCGCGTGGCGCCTGCACCACTGCGACCTTGCCGTCACGCCCAAACGAGTCTTGCCCTTCCAGTTCGATGATGAAGTTCAGGCTTTTGTTGAGCACCCGAGGGAACGGGTGGGCAGGCGATAAGCCAATGGGTGTGAGCACGGGCATGACTTCCATGCTGAAATAGCGATGCGCCCATTCCCGCTGGGCATCGTTTAAAGCTGCCGCCAAATGAAAGTGAATGCCATACTGATCCAGCAAGGGAAATACCTTGCGGTTCAGAATCTCGTATTGCCGGTCAATGAGCGTTTTAGCGCGTTCACAAACCGCCTTGTAGGTGGCGGCAGCCGAATAGCCATCTTCGTGAATCTGGTCGGGGTTGATGCGCAGCTGTGCCTTAATACCGGAGACCCGAATCTCGAATAGCTCATCAAGGTTGCTCGACACAATGCAGATATAGCGCAGTCGTTCCAGCGCCGGAATATCGGGGTCTTCGGCCATGGCGAGCACCCGCTCGTTAAAGGCCAGCAGGCTGAGCTCCCGGTTAAGAAAGCGGTCGGATTTGGCGGGACTAGGGGAGATCATGTTGAGCTAACGAGCGTAATGTTGAACTATGACAATTTCATGACGCATTAAACATTCCTAACAACCCGAATTCAGGTAACAATTCAGCCGTTATGCCAATGTCTAATCCGCTCAAAATGGTGGCCGCTGTTGATCTGGGCTCCAACAGTTTTCACCTGCTGATTGGGCGGGTGTCGGAATCGGCGTTGGGCATTCAGATCCACCCCTTGGACAGCCTTAAAGAGGTGGTTCGGCTCGCTGGCGGCTTGGGGTCTGACAAGCGCTTAGATGCTGCATCTCAAACCCGCGCCTTGTTAGCCCTGCAGCGCTTTGGCGAGCGGCTACGATCGTTTTCACCCGACCGAGTCAGGGCGGTTGCCACCAACACGCTGCGCATCGCCAAAAATGGCGGCGAGTTTTTAAAGACAGCAGAAGCCGCGCTTGGGTTCCCGATTGAGGTGATCGCCGGCCAGGAAGAGGCCCGCTTGATTTATGCCGGCGTCTCTCACAGCCTCTCGGGCGATGACCGCCAACGGCTGGTGATTGATATAGGCGGCGGTTCGACCGAGTTCATTATTGGCAAGCGTTATCAGCCATTGTTGCTCGAGAGTGTTTACATCGGCTGTGTGCGCTTTAGCCGAGAGTTTTTTCCGGGCGGTGAAATCACCCGATCGGCGATGAAGGCAGCAGTGCTCAGTGCGCGCGAAGAAATTCAGGTGATTCGAGAAAGCTTTTTGGCGCTTGGCTGGCAAGAGGCCGTAGGCTCGAGCGGCACCGCCAAGGCGATCTCTGAAGTGCTGGTGAACAACGGCCTGTCAGAGTCTGGAATTACCCCTGCGGGACTTGAAAAACTCAGAGCGGCCCTGATTCGCGCAGGGCGTGTGGAAGACAGCGGTCTGGTGGGTATTCGTCAAGACCGTGCGCCCGTGTTTGCTGGTGGCGTAGCGATCATGTCGGCAATTTTTGAAGAGCTTGATCTAAAGATCATGCACTACGGCGAGGGCGCCTTGCGACTCGGCGTGCTCTATGATTTGGTGGGTCGTGGCCAGCAAGAGGACATGCGCCGCATTAGCGTTGAGCAGGCCATGAAGCGCTATCTGGTCGACACCGCGCAGGCGCGCCGCATTGGCGAGCTTTCCTTAAAGCTGTGGTCTTCGCTTGAGGTTGGAACCGAGGAAGAGCGCGAGCAGATTTCGCAACGGCTCATGTGGGCCGCTTGTTTGCATGAAATCGGACACTCGATTTCGCACAACAGCTTTCACAAGCACTCAGCCTATATCGTGACCCATTCCGATATGCCTGGTTTTTCACGGCAAGAGCAGCAGTTTGTCGCGAGCCTGGTGCTGGGCCAAGTTGGGAAACTCAACAAGGTGGCGGCGAATTTTTCGGGGGCGGTGCAGTGGGCCGCACTCATGTGTTTTCGCCTGGCGTGCCTGTTTTATCGACGCCGGCAAGATGATCCCTTGCCTGAGTTTGCACTGTCAGCCTCGACCCGAGGCTTTCGGCTTGCCATTGAGTCCGAGTGGCTCTCAGGGCACCCCCTGACCGAATTTTCCTTAGGTCAAGAGGTGTCAGAGTGGGCCAAGCAAGGAATTGATCTACAATTCAAGGCTGTGTCGAGCATTCGGCAGGCGCGTAGCTCAGCTGGTTAGAGCACCACCTTGACATGGTGGGGGTCGTTGGTTCGAGTCCAATCGCGCCTACCAACCGCAACCATTCTTGCTTTGGAACCCGAAAGACCCATGGTCAATGTCACGCTTCCTGATGGCGCGGTGAAATCATTTCCGCAGCCGGTCAAAGTTGCCGAGGTGGCCGCCAGCATTGGCGCTGGCTTGGCCAAGGCCGCGATCGCAGGTAAAGTCAATGACAAACTCGTCGACACCAGTTTCGTCATTGATCACGATGTCTCACTTGCGATAGTCACCGAAAAAGACAAAGAAGGCCTAGAGATCATTCGCCACTCCACGGCGCATCTCATGGCGTATGCGGCCCAGCAGCTCTTTCCGGGCCTGCAAGTCACCATCGGCCCGGTGATTGAAAACGGCTTTTACTACGATTTTTCTTATCACCGGCCGTTAACACCCGAAGATCTTGAAAAAATCGAAGCCACCATGCGTGAGCTCGCCGCGCGAGACGAGCCTGTGGTGCGCGAAGTTTGGGATCGCGATGAAGCGATCAAGCTCTTTTTGAGCATGGGTGAAAAATACAAAGCCGAGATCATTGAATCGATCCCGGCAGGCGAACAGATCTCGCTGTATCGCGAAGGTGGCTTTGTCGATTTGTGTCGCGGCCCCCATGTGCCCTCTACCGGCAAGCTCAAAGTCTTTAAGCTTATGAAGGTCGCAGGCGCCTATTGGCGCGGTGATCATCGCAACGAAATGTTGCAACGGGTCTATGGCACAGCGTTTGCCAAAAAAGAAGAGCTCGATGCGCACCTTCATGCGCTGGAAGAGGCGGAAAAGCGCGATCACCGAAAGCTTGGCAAAGCGCTTGATCTGTTTCACATGCAAGACAATGCACCCGGCATGGTGTTTTGGCACCCCAAGGGCTGGTCGATCTGGCAACAAGTCGAGCAATACCTGCGCAAGGTCTACCTCGACAGCGGCTACCAGGAAGTGAAGTGCCCCATGATTTTGGATCGGTCGCTATGGGAAGCCTCTGGCCATTGGGAGCACTACAAAGACAACATGTTCACCACGGCCTCTGAAAACCGCGACTATGCGGTCAAGCCCATGAACTGCCCTGGCCATGTGCAGGTCTTTAATTCTGATTTGCGAAGTTATCGAGACCTGCCGTTGCGTTATGGCGAATTCGGCTCTTGCCATCGCAACGAGTCTTCTGGCAGCTTGCATGGGCTGCTGCGCGTGCGTGGCTTTACCCAAGACGATGGCCATGTGTTTTGCACCGAGGCGCAAATCCAATCCGAAGTCGATTCGTTTACGCGCAAATTGCTTGAGGTCTACAAAGACTTTGGTTTTGACAATGTGATTTATCGGCTGTCCACTCGCCCTGCCAACCGCGTAGGCTCCGATGAAAGCTGGGATAAGGCTGAAAAGGCCTTGGCCGATGCCCTGAACAATGTGGGCGTGCAGTGGGAAGAGCTTAAAGGCGAGGGCGCCTTTTACGGCCCCAAGATCGAATATTCACTCAAGGACTCGCTCGGCCGAATCTGGCAATGCGGCACCATTCAGGTCGATTTCAACATGCCGGTTCGTCTGGGGGCCGAATATGTCGATGCCGATAACACCCGCAAGCCCCCGGTCATGCTGCACCGGGCGATTGTGGGATCGCTGGAGCGATTCATTGGGATTTTGATCGAAAACCATGCCGGCGCTATGCCGGCCTGGCTTGCGCCCGTGCAGGTGGCCGTTGCCTCAATCACCGACGCTCAGGCCGACTATGCCCAATCTGTTGCGAAAAGCCTGCAGGCCCAGGGGTTTCGGGTGGCCACAGATTTGCGGGGAGAGAAAATCTCCCTTAAAATCAGAGAGTTAAGCTTGCAAAAGCTGCCGTATATCGTGGTGGTCGGCGATAAAGAGAAGGCAGCTGGCACGGTAACAGTGCGCGCCCGGGGTGGAAAAGACTTGGGCGCCATGGCAGCGGACGCCTTTGCGAACCGGCTCTCAGAAGAAGTCCGGTCGCGAATATAGGGCGTCCGAGTTTTTTAGTGTTTTTAGAAGGAAAAGAATAATCGCTACAGATCGTTCGCATCGCATTAACGGAGAAGTTACTGCACCGCAAGTTCGCCTAGTTGGCGCCGATAATGAAGCACTCGGCATTGTGAAGACCTCCGAGGCCTTGAAAATGGCCGAAGAAGCCGAGGTGGACCTGGTTGAAATTGCCCCGCAGGCCGAGCCACCGGTGTGCAAGCTCATGGATTACGGCAAGTTCAAGTACCAGGAGCAAAAACGGGCCCACGATGCACGGTTAAAGCAAAAAGTGATTCAGGTGAAGGAAGTGAAATTCCGGCCTGGCACTGACGAAAACGATTATCAGGTCAAGCTTCGCAACCTGCTGAGGTTTTTAGAAGAAGGCGACAAAGTAAAGATTACGTTGCGCTTTCGGGGCCGCGAAATGGCCCACCAAGAGTTTGGGGTCCGTCAGTTGGAACGACTGAAGGCCGATTTAGAAGAACACGCCCAGGTGGAGCAAATGCCCAAGCTGGAGGGCCGCCAAATGGTTATGGTCATGGCGCCCAAAAAGAAGAAGTAAGCAGTACCAAGCAGCACCCAAAAGCTTCGCCAGGTTTTTAAAGTGAGCGCTAAAAGGGCCCTCCACCTGAGCAAGTGTTTAAAACGGAGCATTCAATGCCCAAGATGAAAACCAAGAAAGCGGCTGCAAAGCGCTTTCAGGCCCGCGGCAGCGGGTCGATCAAGCGTGCGCATGCCACCAAGCGCCACATCCTGACCAAGCGCACGACCAAGAACAAGCGTCAGCTGCGTGGAACTCTCACGGTTCATGAATCGGACATTCAGCGTGTCCGCGACATGATGCCTTACGCGTAAAGGAGAACAACCATGCCTCGCGTAAAACGTGGAGTTACCGCTCGTGCTCGTCACAAGAAAATTTTGGCCTTGGCCAAGGGTTTCCGTGGTCGCAGAAACAATGTCTTTCGTGTTGCCAAGCAAGCCGTTATGCGTGCTGGCCAATACGCTTATCGTGACCGTCGCAATCGCAAGCGTGTATTCCGCGCGCTGTGGATCACGCGTATCAATGCGGCCTGTCGTTCACTCGATATCAACTACAGCCGCTTTATTGCAGGCCTGAAAAAAGCCAACATTGACCTGGATCGCAAGGTGCTCGCCGACATGGCTGTAACTGATAAGCCCGGCTTCGCATCCATTGTGGCCACGGTCAAGGCAGCACTGGCGAAATAAGAGGTTCGCATGACCGATCTTGATCGGCTCGTACGCGAAGCCGAGGCGGCCTTTGCCCAGGCGGCAGATTCTGCTGCCCTGGAAAACGCAAAGGCCCAGTTCCTTGGCAAAAATGGCGCTCTGACCGAGCAGTTAAAAACGCTCGGTCAGGCCGACCCTGAAACAAAGAAAACACTGGGCGCAGCCATTAATGCTGCGAAAACTCAGGTGGAGCAGCTGCTCGCTTCCCGCCGCTTGGCAATCGTGCAAGCCGAGCTTGATAAAAAACTTTCCGCTGAACAAATCGATGTGTCATTGCCGGGCCGTGGCCGTGTTCCGGGTGGCATGCACCCGGTGATTCGCACCTGGCGGCGCATTGAAGAAATTTTTGGCTCAATTGGTTTTGAGGTGGCCGATGGCCCCGAAATTGAAACCGATTGGATGAACTTCACGGCGTTAAACAACCCCGAGAATCATCCCGCCCGCAGCATGCAAGACACGTTTTATCTTGAAAAGAAAGATGAAACCGGCTTGCCACTCTTGCTTCGCACGCACACGAGCCCCATGCAGGTGCGCTATGCAAAAACCCATCAGCCGCCCATCAAGGTGATCGCCCCCGGCCGCACGTATCGGGTCGATAGCGACGCCACCCATTCGCCCATGTTTCACCAGGTGGAGGGCCTGTGGCTGGCCAGTGATGTGTCTTTTGCCGACTTAAAAGGTGTGTTTACCAATTTCTTGCAGCAGTTTTTCGAAACGAAGAATTTGCAAGTGCGTTTTCGCCCTTCCTTTTTTCCGTTTACCGAGCCCTCTGCCGAAATCGACATGAAATTCGACGCCGGCCCCCTGAAAGGTCGTTGGCTGGAAATTGCGGGCTCGGGCCAGGTGCACCCCAAGGTAGTGGAAAACTTTGGCCTTGATCCCGAGCAGGTCATTGGCTTTGCATTTGGCTGTGGCTTAGAGCGCATGACCATGTTGCGCTATGGCGTGGGGGATCTGCGCTTGTTTTTCGAAAACGATTTGCGTTTTTTAAGGCAGTTTGCATAGGCCATGAGAATTCCAGAGAAATGGCTTCGTGCCGTTGTGAATCCCTCGCTGTCGACGGAAGAGCTTTCCAATGCGCTGACCATGGCAGGCCTTGAGGTTGAAGACACCGAAGCGCTTGCGCCCCAGTTTTCCGGCGTGGTGGTGGCCCGTGTGGTGGAAACTTCACCTCACCCCGATGCAGATCGCTTGCGTGTGTGCAAGGTCGATATTGGCGCTGGTGGCGAGCCCTTACAGATTGTGTGTGGCGCACCCAATGTTGCGCCGGGCATGATTGTTCCGTGCGCGACTGAAGGCGCGGTATTGCCCGGTGGCTTTAAGATCAAGCGCGCGAAAATGCGTGGTGTCGAAAGCCAGGGCATGTTGTGTTCTGCCAAAGAGCTGGGTATTGCTGAGGATGCGGAAGGATTGTTGCCCCTGCCGGAATCTCTTTCTAATCAGCTTGGCAAAAATTTGCGCGAGGCGCTCTCGCTTGATGATCAGGTCTTTACCCTAAAGCTCACCCCCAATCGTGCCGATTGTTTGTCGATTGTGGGGGTGGCGCGCGAAGTCTCCGCGCTCACGGGTGCACCCTTGCAGCTGCCCACATGGCCAACGATTACGCCTTCGATTCAAGATCAGTTGTCAGTTCGCATTGACGCGGCTGATTTGTGCGGCCGTTTTTCGGGCCGTGTCATTCGTGGGGTCAATGCCAAGGCGCAAACGCCCGATTGGATGCGTGAGCGCCTGGAACAAGCGGGCCAGCGGCCCATTTCAGTGCTGGTCGATATTTCCAACTATGTCATGTTGGAGCTGGGGCGACCCAACCATATTTTCGATCTCGATAAAGTCAAAGGCGGCTTGGTTGTGCGATGGGCCAAGGCAGGAGAATCGCTTGCCTTGCTCAATGGCCAAACGGTGGCGCTCGATCCTTCTGTAGGTGTGGTGGCCGATGATCAAGGCCCAGAGTCTTTGGCGGGAATTATGGGCGGCGAATCCACATCGGTCTCGCTCGAAACTCGCAATGTCTATGTCGAAGCGGCGTTTTGGTGGCCCGATTCGATTCGTGGCCGTGCACGCAAATACAACTTCACCACAGAAGCCGGCCATCGTTTTGAGCGCGGTGTGGATTGGTCCAGCACCGGCGAACATGTCGATTACTTAACCCATTTAATTCAAAGCATTTGTGGCGGCCAGGCGGGCCCATTAGTCGATCAAGTGACTCAGCTGCCCAAGCGTGAGCCGGTTGCCATGCGTGTGGCGCGATGTAATCGAATCTTGGGAATCAGCGTAAGCGCTCAAGAGTGCATGCAGATTTTTACGCGCTTGGGGTTTGAGCCGAAGATTTCGCAAACTGCCAATGGCGATGTCATTGAAATCAAGCCGCCAAGTTTTCGCTTCGACCTTGAAATCGAAGAGGACTTGATCGAAGAAATTGCTCGCGTTCACGGGTTTGAAAAAATCCCGGCCCGTCCACCCAAAGCCCAGGCGCTTATGTCGACTCGCCGCGAGTCGACCCGTACGGCCATGCATGTTCGCGATCGGGTCATCGCTTGTGATTACTTCGAGGTGGTGACCTATAGCTTTGTCAGTCGCGAGGCTTGCTTACGGGTTCAAAACGAGGCGCCCTTAGCCTTGTTAAACCCCATGGCATCGCATCAGGCGGTGATGCGCACCAGCCTGCTGCCCGGATTGCTGGAGACACTGGCGTCGAATCTTTCGCGCAAGCAGACGCGTGTTCGTATTTTTGAAATCGGCCGAACCTTTCACGATCGCCCCCAGGCCAAGCCGGGTGAGTGGGCGGTGCAGGGGGTAGAGCAGCCCGTGCGTATTGGCGGGCTGGCCTTTGGCCCCGTGGTTGAAGACCAGTGGGGTCATGCAGCAAGGCCTGTAGACTTTTTCGATGTCAAAGCCGACTTAGAGGCCTTGGCCTATCCGCTGTCGCTTTCCACGCGTCGCATGGAGCAGCCCCTTTGCGCGGTTCACCCCGGCAGGGCTGCCGAGGTTTTAATTGGCAACAAAGTGGTGGGTTATTTGGGTGAGCTTCACCCCAGCATTGCCCAAGCCATGGAGTTTCCGGGCTCGCCCATTGTGTTTGAGTTGCTTCTGGAACCTTTGTTGGCAGCTCCAGTGCCAAAGCCCGTGGAGCCTTCCAAGTTTCCCCCGGTAAGCCGGGACTTGGCCTTTGTGGTGGATCAGGCAGTGCCGGCTGGCGCCATGATCGCCAAGATAAACTTCTTAAAAAGTCAATCAAAACAAGGGAGTTGGATCACCAACTTTAGGTGTTTTGACGAATATAAAGGCAAGGGGCTGTCCGAAAAGGAAAAAAGCTTAGCCTTCAGGTTTATACTTCAGAATCCTGAGAATACACTTCAAGATCCCGAGGTTGATGCGCTCATGAACGAGATTGTGCAACTCATGCAGTCTGAGTTCGGGGCCAGGCTTCGGGCCTAGACATGGCCTTTGACCTTTCCCCCCTACAGCGTGACAGCTCCGAGCTCTTAGAGCTTGCGGGCTTGCACTCGCCCCAAGATACATTGACCAAGGCCGAGCTGGCTGACCTTCTGTTCGAAGTGGTGGGGTTGAATAAGCGCGAGGCCAAGGAAATCGTTGATATTTTTTTCGAAGAAATTCGCGAGACTCTGGTCGCTGGCCGAACGGTGAAGCTCTCGGGCTTTGGCAACTTTCAGTTGCGTGACAAGCCCCAGCGGCCTGGTCGTAACCCCAAAACTGGTGAAGAAATCCCAATCGCTGCGCGTCGCGTGGTGACCTTTCACGCCAGCCAAAAGCTCAAATCTTTTGTGCAAGATCCCGCAGGCAAGCCCTTGAATGCCTATGCGGATGACGAGCCTTTTAGCGGCTAACGCACTCGCTTGCTCACGCCGTGATGGAATCTCGTGCCGCACATGTTCCGCTTCCGCCGATCCCGGCGAAGCGCTATTTCACCATTGGTGAGGTGAGCGATTTGTGTGCGGTCAAGCCGCATGTGTTGCGTTATTGGGAGCAGGAGTTCACGCAGCTTCGGCCCATGAAGCGTCGAGGCAATCGCCGTTATTACCAGCATCACGAGGTCCTGCTGATTCGCAAAATTCGTGAGTTGCTCTACGAACAGGGCTTCACGATCAGTGGTGCTCGCAATCAGTTGATGGACGGACGAGCGCTGTCGGCCTCAGCGTCGTCAAGCCTTTCACCAACGGCACCAATGGTGTCAGACACCTCGGTGTCCGAAGTGTCGGATACCGCGCGCAGCTTGAAAGAAGAGCTCGCATCGGTGTTGGCAATTCTTCGGGCGCAATAGCTCGGCTATAATCAAGGGCTTCGGTCGGGGCGTAGCGCAGCCTGGTAGCGCACTTGCATGGGGTGCAAGGGGTCGGATGTTCGAATCATCTCGCCCCGACCAATATCAATCACATGAATCTCAAAGACTGGATCGGCAAACAAGAAACCGTGCTTGACGTGGTCACGGCCACGCCGGTGGCGGCCTTGTCGGCAACGCTAGATCGCGAAGCCCAGCGCCCATCCGACGGGGTGCCGCTTCCGTATCTTTGGCATTGGCTGTATTTCCTGCCGCTTTATCGTCAGTCTGAAATTGGTGAAGACGGTCATGCCAAGCGTGGCGGGTTTTTGCCTCCCGTGCCGTTGCCGCGTCGCATGTGGGCGGCAAGCCAGTTAAGTTTTCACGAGGCTATTGTGGTGGGCGACCGGCTTGCCAGAACCTCCACCATTGAAGATGTCACTGAAAAGTCGGGCCGAAGCGGTACTTTGGTGTTTGTGAAGGTACGCCACGAAATTCGACGCAATGGGGCAGAAAACATAGCGCTCACAGAGTTTCACGATATTGTGTACCGTGATGCGCCCGCACCGGGTGCACCTTCGCCCCAGCCGCAGGCTGCCCCAAGCGATCCGGTGTGGGAAAAGCGTTGGGTGCCCGACGATGTGCTGTTATTTCGCTATTCGGCGCTCACCTTTAATGGCCACCGAATTCACTACGATCGTCGTTATGTCACCCAAGTCGAGGGCTATCCCGGCTTGATCGTGCATGGCCCTCTGATTGCAACCTTGCTCATGGATTTATTGCGCGATCACATGCCCACCGCCAATGTCACGCGTTTTGAATTCCGGGCCATTCGGCCCACATTTGATCTTCACCCATTCTCTGTGTGTGGGGCACCGAGCGCCGATGGCAAGATGGTGCAACTATGGGCAAAAGATCACGAGGGCTGGCTCACCATGTCGGCCACCGCGCAACTCAGTTGAAACGCTTATTTAAAGGGCTGACGGCGAGCGCCGTGATGAGCTCACTCGTGGGCTGCTCTAGCCTGGATGTGCTCAACGCGCTGACCTCTAATCCCATGGCCAAGCCGGTGGTGGTCTCTTACGGTGACACCGAGCGCCAAAAAATCGATGTCTATGCCTTGCCAAAAGGCAATCCGCATTCGCGGCCCATGATCTTGTTTTTTTATGGGGGCAGTTGGGCGACCGGCTCGCGCACCGATTACACTTTTGTGGCCAGTGGTTTTGGCGACGCGGGTTTTGTGGTGGCGATTGCCGATTACCGCCTGATTCCTGAAGTGACTTACCCCGAGTTTGTGAAAGATAGCGCTGCCGCCTTGCGTGTGCTGGTCGATCGGGCAGAAGAGTTTGGGGCCGACCCCAACAAGATTGTGCTGGCCGGACACTCTGCTGGCGCGTACAACGCGTTAATGATCGCCATGGATCAACGCTGGCTCGACTCGGGCTATCGACAGCGCATTCGTGGGGTGATTGGGCTTTCGTCTCCCGTTAATTTTTTGCCGATTCAGCTGCCCGAGGCGCAACAAGCTTTTAACTGGCCCAACACCCCGCAAGATACCCAGCCGATTGAACATGTGCGAGCAGATAACCCGCCGGTCTTGCTGTTTAGCGCAAACCGAGACCCTTTGGTCAACCCCGAAGTTAATTCTCGGCCTATGGCGCAGCGGCTGCGTGAAAAAGGGGTACCCGTTGAGCTTTACGAGTTTGATGGCCCACTTGGCTTGATCAATCATGCCAATCTGGTGGGAACGCTATCGCCCAGCTTTCGATTTGCAGCGCCTACGCTTGAAAAATCAATTGACTTTGTAAAACGCGTCACGCGCTAATTTCGAAGTCTTCGGTGTCGACAGCCGCCTGAGCCGCTGGGTCGTAGCGAGCGCCTTTTACGGTGTGTTGGTTCATGATTTCGGCTGCTCTTGCCAGCACCGAGTCGGGTAGTTCTAGCGCTGCAGCACGCAGGTTTTCTTCCAGATGAGCCAGCTGGCGCGTGCCCGGAATAGGAATGACATGCTCGCCACGCGAGAGCACCCAGGCCAATGCCAGTTGTGCTGTCGTGCACTGGGCTTCTTTTGCCAGGTTTGCAAGGCGTTCAAAGTGCTGAAGATTGCCGCTAAAAAAGTCTTTAGAAAAGCGAGGCATGGTCTTGCGCATGTCGTCGCTGTGCAGTTGATCGACATGCCGCGGCTCGGTGAACGACCCACCCAAAAACCCACGGCCAAGCGGGCTAAACGCGACCAAGGCAACGCCTAGGGTTTGGCATTGTTGCGACAGCGCGATTTCAGGGTTGCGAGTCCACAGGGAATATTCCGACTGCACCGCTGTAATGGGGTGCACGGCATGAGCCTTGACCAATGTCTGGGCCGACACCTCCGATAAGCCAATTGTTTTGACTTTGCCTTCTTTAACCAAGTCGGCCATGGCACCGATCACTTCCTCAATGGGTGTTTGCTTATCCCAACGGTGCAAGTAATACACATCGATTGCATCGGTTTGCAGACGCCTCAGGCTTTCCTCGCAGTTTTGACGAATCACTTTGGGGCGACTGTCGATTCTGCGCTTGGGCTTACTGGGATCGGTTTCAATGGCCATGCCGCCCTTGGAGCACAAAATGATTTTTTCTCGATAAGGCTTTAATACCCGACCAATAAGCGTTTCATTAGCACCACCACCGTAAAGCATTGCCGAGTCAAACAAATTCACGCCGCGCTCGATCGCTTCAAGCAGAACACGCTTGGCGTCTACCTCGGCTGCAGGCGGGCCATAACCATGGCTCAGGTTCATGCAGCCAAGGCCAATGGGGAAGGCTTGAAAGGGGCCGAGCGCGCGATAGTTCAGTTTCATGAATGACTAAAAACGGGGTTGATCTGAGTCAAATTCTAGAGCGCAAATGCCACGCACGGCTGAAGTACACTTGAGTTCGTTTGAGATCTTTCAAACACCGTTGACTGGTGCCCGATTAGAGCGGGTTAAACGGGAAGCTGGTGAAAATCCGGCGCTTTCCCCGAAACAGTAACGGAAGAAGTAGTGGGTTACGCCGTGTTGGTTTGCCCAGCCGGCCAGTCACTGGGAAAAGTCCTGGGAAGACAACTCACCGCAGCGCCGCAGGGCGCGCTTCCGAAGCCTGGATACCGGCCGTTGACGTGAACATTTTGAATCGTTCCGGGGTAAGGGCGGTTGGAAAGGTGTTGCATGTCCAAGAAAGTCTGTATCGCAGCCAGTGCCGTGGCACTCGCTGTGTCGTCGGCGTTTGCGCAAAGCGAAACGACGGGTTCAACCAATTCTCTGTATCAGTTGGCAACCTTGGATCCAGTGGTGGTGACGGCAGCGCGGTATGAGCAGCCTTTATCTCGGGTTTTGCCATCCATGTCGGTGATCACCCGTGAGCAGATTGAGCGTTCTCAAGCACCGACATTAGTTGACCTTTTACAAGGGGAAGCGGGGGTTGAGATTGCTCGAAACGGTGGCCCAGGAACCCTTGCATCAATATTCTTGCGGGGTCAACAAAGCAAGAATCTAGCAGTATTTATAGATGGTGTTCGATTACAAGCAGACAATATTGGCACTATACGACTTGTCGACCTGCCGGTTGATCAGATTGACCGAGTCGAAATTCTTCGGGGTAATGCCGGAGCCCTCTACGGAGAGGCAGCGGTAGGCGGGGTAATCAACATCTTTACCCGGTCAGGAACCGGTAAGCCAGGAGGTTACGGGTCGATTTCGTATGGGGCTCGAAACACCTCAGATGTTTCCGTTGGTTATTCGGGAGGGGGCGGGCAGAGCCGTTTTCACATGAGCGCCCAGCGTTATGACACCGATGGATTCTCTGCAATGAACAATGCGCAGAACCCGCTGGTGAATCCAGAAAAGGATGCCTATCAAAGGGAGTCGGTTTACTTACGCTTTGATCATGACATTAACAACGATCTTAGCTTCGGAATTAGCGCCAGGAGCATTTATTCGGATGTCTATTTTGATCGAACTAATACCCCCTTCGGTTCTGATCCTGGTGATCAGCCAACAGATGTGCATTTAGGAAAAAATAGAGACACAGACTATGCGTTTCTGGTCGACTACCGGCCAGCGCAGTCATGGGCTTCTAAGTTTGCATTCACCTCATCTGACTTTAAATACCGCGAATTTAAAAATGGGGTACAAGGCACCTTGAACAAGGGCAATCAAAACGCTTTGCGTTGGTCAAATATTGTTGATCGTGAAGCTGCCAAGATTGTTTTTGGATTAGACGCAATCATGAGCGACTTCAGTTCAAGCGGAACAAAGTATGATCGTGAGAGTGCCGGTGCCTATATTGGTTACGGTGGAAATTATGGCCAACTTGACTATCAAGCAAATTTGCGCCGCGATAATCTTGAAGCAAGGTCAACGAACACTCGTGTAAAAAACAACGCAACAACCTGGCTGCTTGGTTTGGGGTATCAGTTGACTGATACTCTGCGTGTAACAAGTAGCCTTTCAACTGGCTTTAGAGCGCCGGGTCCTGCGGAGATGCTCGGAGGGGGGCAGTATTCCAACCCGAACTTAAAACCTGAGGAACACAAGGGATCCGAGGCGGGGTTCGTTTACAAAGCGAATCTTTCGACCCTACGCCTTGTGTGGTTTGAAACATCGACGACGAATGCAATTGATTTCGATAGAAATTACACGCCCAAAAATATTGGGGAGGTTAGAAATAAAGGTTTTGAGCTCAGTTTCGCTGGAACCGCTGAAGGTTGGGGTTACAGGCTAAGTGCCGTGACTCAAGATCCACGAAAGGTGTCTGATAACAACGCTCGGTTAACTCGTCGCGCCAAAACTTACGGATCCGTTGATTTAACAAAATCGTTTTTCAACATCGACTGGGGGGCGCAGCTTATTGTAAGTAGCAATGCCGCTGACTTTGATTACGACACATGGCCGTACACCCCAAAGAAACAGTCTTATAGCGTGGTGCACCTCACCGCAGCGAAGAAATTCACCCCGGAATTGACCGGGCGAATAAGGATCGAAAATGCATTTGATCGTGAGTATCAGCTGGCTTACGGGTATAACGCCGTGCCACGGGGCGTTTTCTTTGCGCTGCAGTATCAGCCCAGATAGAGGTTGACGGTGGATTGTATTTTTATTAAAGTAAGTATGTCTTACTTCCTTACTTTGATATGACTGTCGCAAAACTGACCAGTAAAAACCAGCT
>CAYTWR010000013.1:0-7865 GCA_964442225.1 uncultured Burkholderiaceae bacterium
CCCCGTCATTGCGAGCGAGCGAAGCGAGCGTGGCAATCCAGCCACCCCCCATCCAAATCTCCGAGGAAACCCTTAAACAGACCCTCGAAGCCGCTGGCCTGCAGTGGGTGCAGACCGACCCGAACAAAGCGCCAACCGAGGCCGTTGCAGAGCCGCCACCGAAATTAGGGCGCGCGCCTCGCCGTCAGGTCGACACAGCCCCACAAGAGCCCCTGGTAATGGTGGAGACTCGACAAAACAATCCGTAATCGGTCGATAATCCGCGCATGTCCTACGGCCAGCGCATTTTTTCGATCGTTCCGGATTCAACAACGCATCACGCCGTTGAGGCGGCCAAGCTCGATTCGCTTGGCCCGCTTCCCTCGGCCCCCGTGCGCGATCAGCTGCATCGCGCGCTCAAAGATCTTCGCGTCTCGGTGATTGATCAGTGCAATTTTCGCTGCACGTATTGCATGCCCAAGGAAGTCTTTGACAAGGACTATCAATTCCTGGATCGCAAGGCGCTGCTGTCGTTTGAAGAGATTGAACGCATCACGAGATCGTTCATTGCGCTGGGCATTGACAAGCTGCGCATCACCGGCGGCGAACCGCTGCTGCGTAAAAACATCGAAACGCTTGTTGCCCGCGTAGCGCCACTCAAAACCATTCACGGCAAGCCTTTGGAAATTGCCATGACCACCAATGGCGCCCTGCTTTCTCAAAAGGCCAAGCTGCTCAAAGAGGCAGGCTTGACGCGCATAACAGTTAGCTTGGATGCCTTGAGCGATCAAACCTTCAAGGCGATGAACGATGTGGACTTTCCCGTGACCGATGTGCTCAGGGGTATTGATGCCGCCGCCAATGCGGGCTTGCGCGTCAAGGTGAATATGGTGGTGCAGCGTGGCGTGAATGATCACGAGATTGTTCCCATGGCCAAAGCGTTTCGCGATCGTGGCCACACCTTGCGTTTTATTGAGTTTATGGATGTGGGCACATCCAACGCCTGGGATTGGAAGCATGTGGTTCCGGCGCGCGAAGTGGTGGAAATTATCTCCAAGCGCTTTCCGCTCATTCCGATTGGCCGCGACACGCCCAGCGAAGTGTCGGAACGTTGGCGCTATGCCGATGGCCGTGGTGAGATCGGCGTGATTTCATCAGTGAGCAAGCCGTTTTGCGGCGACTGCTCACGCGCCCGAATTTCTGCCGAAGGTGTGCTGTATACCTGTTTGTTCGCAAGCCGCGGCACCGATTTGCGCGGCTTGTTGCGCGCTGAAAACACACCCAGCGATGAAGACCTGCTGCGAGTTCTTGGATCGATTTGGCAACAGCGCCACGACCGCTACTCGGAGCTGCGTGCGCAGCTTCGCGAGCAGGGTGTTAAAAAGGTTGAGATGAGTTATATCGGGGGCTGATTGCCACAGACGTAGATCGCCGCGCTGCGCTCGCGATGACGCTCTACCTGGTCGTCATCGCGAGGCGCAGAAGGCGCCGTGGCGATCCACTACTTATTCGAATTCAGCGGCGAAGGCAGACTCGCGTAATACGCCGCCACATCGGCAATTTCTTGCTTGGTCAGCGCCGCCGCCATGCCAGCCATGATTGCGTTTTTACGAGTGCCCTTTTGATATTCCGTTAACGCACGGGCCAAATAATCCGGGTACTGGCCCGCAAGAATCGGGTAGCTCGGATCGATCGACTTAATGCCATCGGCGCCATGACAGGCCGCGCACACCGCATCGGCTTTTTGCTTGCCCGCTGCAACATTGCCGCCCTTTACGGTTGCAGGCGTGTGTTTTTCTGAGCCTTTGCCTGAATAGTACGCTGCCAAATCCGCTTTGTTTTGATCAGTCAAGGTTTTGGCAATGCCCACCATGCTGGGGTGCGAGCGATCACCAGAGCGATACGCTTTTAACGCTGCTTCAATGTACGCTGGGTTTTGCCCAGAAATTTTGGGCACGGTGTGCACCACCGGAAATGCCGTTTTGTAGCCGGGAATTCCGTGACAGCCGATGCAGTTTGAATTGATTTTTGCGCCGGCTTGCGCATTGCCAGCGAGTGTGTGCGGCGCCATGCAGGCAGCCGCAACAAATGCAAGTGCGGCTTTCGCCGACTTTTTCCAAGTGTTCAGCATGTCTCCCCCCATAGATGAACAGGGGGAGTGTAGCATCAAACTTTAAGCGCTCATGAGCCCTCGCAGCATGAAACTATTAAGCCGTTTTACAAAGGCTGCAGGGTCTTGGGGCTGCCCGCCTTCAGCCAACAAGGCTTGATCAAACAGCACCCACACCAGATCGTCAAAGCTTGCAGAATCCTGCGACAAGGCCTTGACCAAGGGGTGCTCGGGGTTGAGCTCCAAAATCGGCTTGCGGTCGGGGGCTTTTTGGCCCGCTTGCTTGAGCAGCCGCTCCAGGTGACCGCTCATGTCGTGCTCTTCCGATACCAGGCAGCAGGCCGATTCGGTGAGCCGGCCCGTCATGCGAACCTCTTTAACCTTATCGCCCAACACTTTTTGTGCCTTTTCAATGATCGGCTTGTACTGCTTTTCCAACTCTTTGGCAGGCTTGGTGTCTTTATCTTCGAGCTTGCCCAAATCAAGCGAACCCTTGGCCACCGACTGAATGGGTTTACCCTCGAATTCATTCAGAAAATTCAGCATCCACTCATCGATACGATCGGTGAGCAGCAAGACCTCAATGTCTTTTTTGTTAAACACCTCTAAGTGCGGGCTAGCCTTGGCAGCAGCCAAAGAATCCGCCGTGATGACATAGATCTTTTCTTGCCCTTCCTTCATGCGGCCTATATAGTCTTTGAGCGACACACTCGGGGTGTCACCCTCAGACTTGGTCGACACAAAACGCATAAGCCCCGAGAGCTTTTCCTTGTTGGCAAAGTCTTCGCCAAAGCCTTCTTTTAAGCACTGGCCAAACTCTTTCCAAAAGGTGGCGTAGTCTTCGGGCTTGTTGGCGGCCATGTCTTCGAGCAGGCCCAAAATGCGCTTGGTGCAGCCCTCGCGAATCGCCTTGATATCGCGGCTTTCTTGCAAAATTTCACGCGAGACATTCAAGGGCAGATCGGAAGAGTCCACCACGCCGCGCACAAACCGCAAATACGAGGGCAGCAGCTGCTCGGCATCATCCATGATGAACACGCGCTTGACATACAGCTTTAGTCCGTGGCGCTGTTGTCGGTCGTACAGATCAAAGGGCGCCTTGGAAGGCACATACAAGAGCTGTGTGTATTCCGTGCGGCCTTCGACTCGATTGTGGGTCCAGGCCAAGGGGTCGCCTGTGCCAAAACTTAAGCCTTGAAAAAACGATTTGTACTGCTCCTGGGTCACTTCGCTTTTGGGCCGTGTCCACAGGGCAGAGGCCTGGTTAACGGTTTCCCACTCGTCTTGTTCGATGTATTCGTTTTTCTTGTCATCCCACTCGCGCTTGCGCATTTGAATGGGAATGCCGATGTGATCCGAGTAACGCTTCAAAATGTCTTTAATCGTCCAGTGCTCCAACAAATCGTCGTGGCTTTTTTCGTCTTCGCCCTCGCCTTCCTTGGCGCGTAAGTGCAAGATCACATCGGTGCCACGGCCTACTTTTTCAACTTCCTGAACACTGAATTCCCCGGTGCCGTCAGACTCCCAACGCACCGCGTCGCTGGCGGGCAAGCCTGCACGCCGTGTGATCACCGTGACCTGATCCGCCACAATGAAGGCCGAATAAAAGCCAACCCCAAACTGCCCAATCAGGTTGCTGTCTTTGGAGTCATCGCCGGTGAGCTTGCCAAAAAACTCTTTGGTGCCGGAGCGGGCAATCGTGCCCAAATGCTCAACGGCCTCTTCACGGCTCATGCCAATGCCGTTATCCGAAATGGTGATGGTGCGCGCATTTTTGTCCACGCTGATGCGAATCTTGAACTCGCCATCGCCTTCATACAGCTCTGAATTTTGCAGGGCTTCAACGCGCAGCTTGTCACAGGCATCGGAAGCATTGGAAACCAACTCACGCAGAAAAATGTCGCGGTTGCTGTACAGCGAATGAATCATGAGGTGCAGCAGCTGCTTGACCTCGGTTTGAAAGGCTAGGGTTTCTTTGGACATGGGGTTACCTCCTGCCCGAACAAATGGGGGCCGATAATGCGGTTTTCAAGAGGGGGCGGGCAACCTCGCCAACGACGTTCCATGATCTTTGATTCCCCTGCCAGTATCCGACAATGGCGGCCCATCAACGACGGCGTGATGGGTGGCGTGTCGAGCAGCGCCTTTCGGTTCGACCCACAAGGCTTTGCCGTATTCGAAGGCCAGGTGTCCCTTGCATTTGGCGGCGGGTTCGCTTCGGTGCGTGCGGCGACGCCTGACTTTGCACGGGCGAATTTCGAGGGTATTTCGCTGCAAGCGTGGGGGGACGGCAAGCGCTACAAGCTAAATCTCTTCACGGATCAGTCGTTTGATGGCGTGGCCTACCAGACAGAGTTCTTGCCGCCCGCGGGAGATTGGGCAACCGTGTTTCTTCCGAAGGAATCGTTCGTTGCAAGTTTTCGCGGCCGGCCGGTTGCGCAAGCACCTGCGCTGGATGGCAGCCGCATTGCGCAAGTCGGGCTAATGATTGCGAGCAAACAGGCCGGGCCGTTTTGTTTGAAGCTCCGCAGGATTTTGGCGACCTAGAAGCTCGTCTTTTGGGCCGATAGGAAAACGCCTGAGGAAGGAATAGGCTTATGTTCTGCCCACACCAAAGCCCTTCCCATGCCACCAACCCTCTTCCAATCTATATCACTTAGTGATACACTTTCTCTGTGACGCAACGGCAGGTCTATAAAACCCGCTCGTTCACGCGCTGGCTATCGAAAACTGCGATCAACGATACTCAACTAATTGTTGCCGTTGAAGAAATATCACTCGGGTTAATTGATGCCCAGCTCGGTGGCTCTCTTGTGAAAAAGCGTGTTGCGATAAACGGGAAAGGCAAACGATCGGGCGCAAGAACCCTGATTGCAACAAATCTGAAAGAGCGCTGGGTTTTCCTTTATGGATTCGAAAAAAATGAGAGAGACAACATTACCCTGAACGAACTGACCGCGCTTCGGGCGCTGGCCAAAACGTATCTTGAGCTAGACGCAAATCAGTTGAATGTTGCAATAAATTCGGGCGAATTAGTCGAGGTTAAACATGACACAGAAACAGAAAAGCAGAATATTGAAGGAAGTTCAGGAATCGGCAACAGGCCTGCTGAACGCAGGCCTAATAAGCAAACGTGAAATGGCGAAATTCGACGCGTTGTGCGCACTGAAAGTTACCCCCCTAACCCCAAGAAAAATAAAGCTGTTGAGAAAAAAATCAAACGTGAGCCAGGCTGTTTTTGCCGCCTTGTTAAACACCAGTGTTTCAACGGTTCAGAAATGGGAGCTTGGAGACAAACATCCAAGCGGGCCCTCTCTGAAATTGCTAAGCCTTATCGAGAGAAAAGGCCTAGAGGCAGTTTTATAGCGGGGTGCGAAGCGCGGCTGGCTTGAACTTCACCTCCAGCAACTTGCCGCGCCTTGCGCGATTGCCCACATAGCTCTTCCACTCGCGGGCCTCAATCAACTGCTCCACCGCCTTACCGGCACGGCCGGTGCCTGACACCATTAGCGCTGCTTTTGCAGGCAAGCCTGCAGCATCAATAAACGCATCACCTTTGGGCTCAGGATCCAAGAGCAGCACGCCACGGCCACCCGCGGGCAACACTTTCACATCCGAAGCCGCCACCACGAGCAATCGACCCTTAGCCGAGAGCATTGCCAAATGCGCCCAGTCTTGCGGCAGCACACGAATGAAGGCAGGCCCATCGCCTTTTTCAATCGTCATGAACTGCTTGCCCGCACGCTGGCGCGTGGCCATGGATTCAATGCTAGTCACAAAGCCCAGGCCCAATCGCGAGCCAACAATCAACGATGTATTGACGGGACCCGCCACGAACTGCGAAAGCACCGCACCCGGCTCCACTTCGACCATGCTGGTGAGCGGCGATCCGTCGCCCCGCGCACCAGGAAGGCTCGCCACCGCCACCGAATAACTGCGACCTGTGGAAGACAACGCAATCAATGTGTCTACCGTGCGACATTCAAATGTGCCATACAGCGAATCGCCTTGCTTGAAGGTGAACTGAGACGCATCATGGCCATGGCCTTGTCGTGCACGCACCCAGCCGTTGACCGACACAATGACCGTGACCGGCTCATCGATCACTGGCACCTCGACCGTGGTGCGCTCGGCCGCTTTAATCAACGTGCGGCGCTTATCGCCAAACTTCTTGGCATCTTCCTCAATTTCCTTCGATACCGATTTGCGCAACGCCTTGTCGTCTTCCAGCAGGTGGGTGAGCTTGCCTTCATCGTCACGCAGCTGGGCCAGCTCTTTTTCGATCTTGATGGCCTCAAGCCGAGCCAATTGGCGCAGGCGGATTTCAAGAATGTCTTCCGCCTGAATTTCAGTAAGGCCAAACTTTTTAACCAACGCAGGCTTTGGCTCATCGCTTTCACGAATCACCTTGATTACTTTGTCAATGTTTAACAAAGCAATCGAGCGGCCCTCCAAAATATGAATGCGCCGCTGGGTCTGCTCTAAACGGTGCTGGGTTCTGCGGCGAACCGTGGCGATTCGATACTGCACCCATTGTGAGAGCATTTCCCGCAATGACAGCGAGCGAGGCCTGCCTTCAATGTCAACGGCAACCAGGTTCATGGCCACACTGCTTTCCAGCGGCGTGTGCGCTAAAAGCACCTTGATAAACTCATCGCGGTCTTGGCGCGACGACTTGGGCTCAAACACCAAGCGGACATCGGCATCCTTGCCGGATTCGTCGCGCACCGTATCCAATACCCCAAGCACCAACGACTTCAAGGTCTGCTGATCCGCAGTGAGCGATTTTTTGCCCGTCTTGATCTTTGGGTTGGTGATCTCTTCAATTTCTTCCAGCACTTTTTGTGCCGATACACCGTGGGGCAATTCGTAAACCACCAATTGCCATTGACCGCGAGCCATTTCCTCGATCGTCCAGCGGGCGCGTGTTTTCAAGGAGCCACGGCCTGTGGTGTAGGCCGCTGCAATTTCCTCCGCCGAAGAAATAATCTGCCCGCCGCCCGGAAAATCCGGGCCCGGAATGATTTTGTACAGCTCTTGATCGGAAAGCGCTGGTTTTTCAATCAAGGCCACTGCCGCCTGCGCCACTTCGCTTAGGTTGTGCGAGGGAATTTCAGTGGCCATGCCCACGGCAATCCCTGAGGCACCGTTGAGCAACGCAACGGGCAGGCGCGCAGGCAAACGCAAGGGCTCGGTAAACGAACCATCGTAGTTCGGCCCAAAGTCGACCGTGCCTTCATCGATTTCATCGAGCAGCAGCGAAGAAAACGCGGTGAGCCTGGCCTCGGTGTAACGCATGGCCGCTGCGCCATCGCCATCGCGCGAGCCAAAGTTTCCTTGGCCGTCGATCAAGGGGTAGCGCACTGAAAAACCCTGGGCGAGTCGCACCAAGGCGTCGTAGGCCGATTGATCGCCGTGCGGGTGGTATTTGCCCAGCACATCACCCACCACGCGGGCCGATTTCACAGGCTTGGCCGTGACGGCCAAGGACATGCGATGCATGGAATACAAAATGCGCCGCTGTACGGGTTTTAGGCCGTCGCACAAATCGGGCAGCGCGCGGCCCTTTACGACAGAGACGGCATAGTCGAGATAGGCGCGCTCTGCGAAGTCGGCCAGTGTCAGATGTTCGCCGTCGAAGGTCAGGCCTCTTGGTTGCTGTGGACCGCCACGGCCGCCTTCGGCGGCCTCGCGGTGACGAGTGCCTGCTTCGCTCGCTCGCAATGACGGTTGTGAGGTCTCGTCATCGCGAGCGCCACCGGCGCGTGGCGATCCA
>CAYTWR010000013.1:7965-48420 GCA_964442225.1 uncultured Burkholderiaceae bacterium
TCGTCATCGCGAGCGCCACCGGCGCGTGGCGATCCACTGGATTGCTTCGCTTCGCTCGCAATGACGGGAGTAGCAAACAAATCCGGCGTGGCGCCAGCAGAATTCTTTTTGCGCGGCATTAAACATCCACCTCCACTTCATGGCCTTTTTCTTCGAGCCAGGCCCTGCGCGAGGCGGCCTCGCCGCGGCCCATCAACAAATTAAAACGCTCGGCCGTTTGCAACACATCCAGTGCGCCAAAGGCCACCACCGACAAGCGGCGCGTATCCGGATTCAAGGTGGTTTCCCAAAGTTGTTCTGCACTCATTTCGCCCAGGCCTTTAAACCGTGAAATCGACCAAGCCGATTCGCGCAGCCCTTCTTGCTTTAATTTGTCGAGCACATGGGTGAGCTCGCCTTCATCAAGCGCATAAATTTTCCGTGCAGGCCGCTTGCCTGCCGCCGACACATCGACACGAAACAGCGGCGGCCTGGCCACAAACACATGGCCGCGCTCAACCAATTGTGGAAAGTGTTTAAAGAACAAGGTGAGCAACAGCACTTGAATGTGAGCGCCATCGACATCGGCATCGGACAAAATGCAGACCTTGCCGTAGCGCAGGTTATCCCAGCTCACCACATCGCTTGGGCCGTGCGGGTCAATGCCCAAGGCCACGGCAATGTCATGCACCTCGGCATTGGCAAACAGTCGTTCACGCTCGGTTTCCCAGGTGTTCAACACCTTGCCACGCAACGGCAAGATCGCCTGAAACTCCTTGTCGCGGCCCATCTTGGCCGAGCCACCCGCAGAATCGCCTTCGACTAAAAACAATTCATTGCGCGCAATATCAGTGGATTCGCAATCCGTAAGCTTGCCGGGCAGCACCGCAACGCCTGAGCTTTTTTTCTTCTCTACTTTTTGCGCTGAACGCACACGGCTTTGGGCTGCACGAATGGCCAAGTCGGCGATTTTTCGTGCCGCATCGACATCGCGATTGAGCCAAAGCTCTAGGGGCGCACGCACCTGCGAGGCCACCAAGCGCAAGGCATCGCGGCTCGTGAGTTTTTCTTTGGTCTGGCCTTGAAACTGCGGATCCAACACTTTTGCCGAGAGCAAAAAACTCACCCGCGAAAACACATCTTCCGGCAAAAGCTTGACGCCCTTGGGCATTAAATTGTGCTGCTCAATAAACCCCTTGACCGCTGCAAACAGCCCTTCGCGCAGGCCCGCCTCATGCGTGCCGCCAGCCGAAGTGGGAATAAGGTTTACAAACGACTCTCGCGCCACTGGCCCTTCGGCAGTCCAGGCCACCGCCCACTGCGCGCCCTCGCCTGCCGCAAACACGTCATCGGCTGCGCCCACATAGCCTTCGCCAATCCAGGGATCCACCACCAACGATTCGCCATCGACAAGCTCTAACAAGTAATCGCGCAAGCCCCCGGTGTAGCGCCAGCTCTCTTGCTTGCCCGTTTTCTCACTCGTTAAATGCGTGGCCACACCGGGCAGCAATACCGCGCGGGCCTTCAGGCTGTGGGCCAGCTCGGCAATGGGAATGCCCGCATCATCGAAATATTTCGCATTGGGCCACACACGCACCTGAGTTCCACTGCGGCCTGCGGCAGCGCCCACTTTTTTCAACGGCTCTGTGACATCACCGCCTGAAAACACAATGCGATGTTCGGCGCCATCACGCCACACGGTGACCTCGAGTCGGGTCGACAACGCATTGGTGACCGACACCCCGACGCCATGCAAGCCGCCGCTAAACGCGTACGCACCGCCCGAGCTTTTGTCGAACTTTCCGCCGGCATGCAAACGCGTAAACACAATCTCCACCACTGGCACTTTTTCTTCCGGATGTTTTCCCACCGGAATGCCACGGCCATCGTCTAGCACACTCACACTGCCATCGGCGTGATGCGTAACAAAAATATTTTTTGCATGCCCTGCAAGCGCTTCATCGGCTGCGTTGTCAATCACCTCTTGAATGATGTGTAACGAATTTTCGGTTCGTGTATACATGCCCGGCCGTTGCTTGACGGGCTCAAGACCTTTCAACACTCGAATCGACGATTCGTCGTAGCCGGCTTTTTTTTGAACTGCCATGAATATGTGAACTCAGAAGTTGTCCACAGAAAATGTGGAAAAGTCAGTCATAAATTAGTAACAAATGTGGCGCAGACGGCACCCCTTCGGAGTGGTTAATAATTAACCACTTTAGAGCTTGCGATCACTCACCAAAATGCCGTCGGAATCGGCGTAGCACCACTCGCCTGGGCTAACCCTAACGCCCGCCACATCAAGCACAACGCCCGTCTGGCCGCTTCCCTGGCGATCACTGCGTCGGGGGTGGCTCGCCATGGCCCAAATGCCCACCGGGATCTCGGCAAGCTCTGCGGTATCCCGCACGCAGCCGTTAACAATAATTCCGGCCCAACCGTTTTTCTGAGCCAACAGGCCTAGGTTTCCGCCCACCAGGGCGCAGCGGTCGCTGCCCCCGCCATCGACCACCAACACCCGGCCCTGGCCGGGTGTCTCCAGGGCCTTGCGCACCAAGGAGTTGTCTTCAAAGCACTTGATCGTGGCAATCGGGCCAAAGGCAAGCGCCTCGCCACCATAGTTTTGAAACACCGGAGGCAGCACGCGCAAAGCGCCAGACTTCAGCGACTCCTCGTGGGAATCGCACAGATCCGCTGTGGGCGGAGGAAGATTGGGGGTTTTAGATTTGTTCATCGTGGGCGTAAGACTACCAGTGCTGCGTCCGCATGCAAAAATGAAGGCCATGAACGCACCGATATCCGAACTAGGACAAGAAATTCTCGCCACACTGTCGCGCTACTTGCGCGGCCAAATCGTGGTCATGCTGTTGCTTGCCGTGTATTACGCTGCGAGCCTCAAAGCCCTTGGGCTTGACTACGGAATTGCCGTTGGCATTTTCACAGGCTTTGCTGTGCTGGTTCCCTATGTGGGTTTTGGCACGGGCATGCTGATTGCGTTGGGCCTGGCAGGCTATCAATTTGGCACCGACTGGCCTGTGCTGTGGGTGTTGTGTGTCTACGCGGCAGGCCAGTTGCTCGAAAGCTTCGTGCTCACTCCCATGCTGATTGGAAAGAGCATTGGCGTGAACCCCGTTGCCGTGGTGCTGGCCCTCATGCTGTTTGGCAGCTTGTTTGGCTTTATTGGGCTGCTGATTGCACTGCCTGCCAGCGCCGTTGTCGTTGTGGTGTTACGCTTTTTCCGAGTCGGGATAGTGAAGGATTCGGTCGATCCAGGCGATCGCCACCGCTGAAGCAATAAAGGTCACATGAATGATCGTTTGCCAGAGCAAGGCTTTGTCCGACATGGAATCGGCAGAGATAAAAGTCTTGAGCAGGTGAATCGATGAAATGCCAATAATTGCGGTGGCCAGCTTGACTTTCAAAATATTGGCGTTGACATGCGAAAGCCACTCGGGCTGGTCTGGGTGGCCCTCCAGATCAAGGCGCGACACAAAGGTTTCATAGCCGCCAATGATCACCATGATCAAGAGATTCGAGATCATGACCACATCAATTAACGACAGCACCACGAGCATCACCACAATTTCTTTGCTCACCGCTTTCACGCCTAAGGTGCTGGCCGTACTCACCAGCGCATCGGGGTCCCACAAAATGGGCACCAGGTGAGTGAGCTCTTGAAGAAACAGCACCACATACACAGCCTGGGCAACAATCAAGCCGAGATACAGCGGCACCTGCAGCCAGCGGCTGGCAAAAATAATGGCGGGCATGGGCCGCAGTGGCCGAAAGGCCGCTTGGCTCAGACTTGGTTTTTCGTTGGGACTGGTCATGGCGCGCAAGTCTACCGCGAATCCGCCCACCCTTACAGGCCTAAACGCCGTTTGCGGTGTATTCCATGTTGAACACAAAACGATTTTCCGGGTGATGGTTGACCGTCACCTCGAATGTCTTGCCCGACGCATCCAGGTAGCGGCGCACGATCGCCAAGCACGGCGTGCCCCGGGGCAGGTGAAGCGCCTTGCTGATGCGGGCCGAGGCCCCTGTGGCATAGATTTCTACTTCTGCACGGTGCACCACCTCGCCAAACTGCTGCTCGATTTTTTCGTAGACCATGGCATTGCTGAAGTCTTCGTCATTGACGATATCGGCAAACTTGGGCAGTGTGTAAACATCGACGCACGCAATGACCTGGCCGGTGTCGCGCTCTTTGCGCAAGGCTTCGATATGAAACCACGAAGAGCCCACGGGGGCTTTCAAAAATTTGGCAAGTTGCGCATCGGCCTCGACATATTCCACGCGCTCGGTCAATCGGTGCGTGCCTGCCGAATACCGCATGATGTCGCCAGGCGAATTCAGGGTCTGCACAAAGCAACGCGGCTGCTGGCGTGATATCACGCGTGTCGGGGCGCCTTGACGTCGCAAAATCAAACCGTTTTCTTCCAAAGTGGCCAAGGCATGCCGTAAGGTGTGGCGGCTGACCTTGTAAAACGCGCAAAAACTTTGCTCCGAAGGCAGAGCCGAGCCAACGGGCCACTCGCCGGCACGAATGCGACTGGCCAGGGTTTCAGCCAAACTTTCGTGAAGGGTTTTACCCTTGAGTCCAAGCTCTTCTTTGTTAAAAGCATTCATAATGGGGCGCTCTCTAAGGTTGTCCGGATGAGTTTATCATGCTTATCGCAACTCTCTGATTTTTATAATTTTTATACTTTACCTGTTCGTATAAGAACAAAACATATTTTTAGAAAGCCTTTCGCCATGACCCGACCCCTTGATGGAATCACCGTCGTCTCGCTTGAGCACGCCATTGCCGCACCCTTTTGTACGCGCCAGCTCGCTGACCTTGGCGCCCGCGTCATCAAGGTAGAACGCCCCGGCACAGGAGATTTCGCGCGCGGCTATGACACGCGCGTCAAAGGCTTGGCCTCTCATTTCGTGTGGACAAATCGCTCGAAAGAAAGCCTGGCCCTTGATTTAAAAGCGGAACAAGACAAGGCCGTGCTCATGAAGCTGCTTGAAAAAGCCGATGTTTTGGTACAAAACCTTGCCCCCGGCGCCGCGGCGCGCATGGGCCTGTCGTTTGAAGCCTTGCACGCACAACACCCGCGATTGATCGTTTGCAATATCTCAGGCTATGGCGAGTGCGGCCCCTATCGCGACAAAAAAGCCTATGACTTGCTGATCCAAAGTGAGGCAGGCTTTTTATCAATTACCGGCACGCCAGAGGCACCCAGCAAAGCCGGCAACTCGATTGCCGACATTGCTGCAGGCATGTACGCCTACACCAATATTTTGTCGGCCCTGATGCTGCGCGACAAAACCGGCAAGGGCTCAACCATTGATGTCTCCATGCTGGAATCACTCGCCGAGTGGATGGGTTACCCGCTGTATTACGCCTTCGATGGCGCAGCGCCCCCGCCTCGCTCTGCAGCCTCCCATGCCACGATTTACCCGTATGGGCCCTTTGCTGCAGGTGATGGAAAGACCGTCATGCTCGGCCTGCAAAACGAGCGCGAGTGGCAAGTGTTTTGTGAAAAAGTGCTCAATCAGCCCGAGCTTGCAAGCGATGCACGCTACAGCTCCAACTTTAAGCGCAATGAAAACCGAGCCTCGCTTGAAGCGACCATTTTGAAAGTCTTTTCAGGCATGACGGCGGCACAAGTCATCGACTTGCTTGAGCAAGCCCAGATTGCCAATGCACAAGTCAATGACATGCGCGATCTGTGGAATCATCCGCAATTACAAGCCCGCAATCGTTGGGTCACTGTCGAGACCCCCAAAGGACCAGTGCCTGCGCTATTGCCGCCGGGCGCAAACCCCGCGTTTGACTATCGAATGGATGGCGTGCCGGCAGTGGGCCAACACAATGCGGCAATTCTTAAGGAGCTGGGCTTGTCGCAGTAAGCTGCACCACGGCCCCGATGCCGTTGTGTAAGGGGCCTTCCTCGATCTGGCGATCACCCGCAAAAAAATCAATCACCGCTGCGCTCGGGAAATCATCGCGCACGCTTTGTGCCTCGGGCAACAGATGAGCTTCTTTCGGCCCGCCCGTGCCACGGCCTAACTGTTCGCGACTGTAGGCTTCAAAAATAAACACACCCCCAGGCGATAGGCCTTTCAGACAACGCTCGTGAAGCGCCCTGCGAAGTTTGTCAGGAAGATGCAGAAAGATTGAAACAATGCCTTGCCATGCACCCGGCTCAATGACAAACGCATTGACATCGGCCGCCATGAATTGCACCTGCACGCCCGCTTTTTCTGCCAAGGCCTTGCCCTTGGCCAAGCCTTCCTGCGCAAGGTCAATGGCGGTGACCTGAAACCCCTGGCGCGCAAGATAAACGCTATTGCGGCCCTCGCCATCGGCAAGGCACAGCACCTTGCCACCCTTGGGAATTAGCCGCGATTGACGCGCCAGATAATCATTGGGCTCGGTGCCGTAAGCATAATGCGACGCACTGTAGCGCGCGTTCCAAAACGCCCGCAGTTGCGCAACCGGATCAGACACGAACAAGCCCGAAAATCAGACCTTCATTGCCATCATGATCGTGTAAGCAATGCCAAGCAGCACTGCAAACAAAATCAAGCCGCCGACCATGGCATTGCGATTCAACTTGTAAAAATCGCGCACCGCCTGCGACTGCGACTTGCCCGAGGCCTTGCCCATACGCGATGTGAACTGGGCCGCAACGACCAGCAAGAACAAGATCAGGCCGAGCCAAAATGTGGTGCCCGAGCTGCCGGTTTTCATTCCAATAAAACCGAAGACCAGGAAAATTACCAGGCCAAAAAACAGCACCGAAACCAGGCGAATGAGTTTGTCTTGCATGAGGGGGCTCCTTGAAGGATTATTGGCAGCAACTGGAAAAATTCTACCGGAGAAAGGCCTTGCGATGCCCCGAATTTCACAATCCGCCCTGCCGGCCGCCCTCGCCCAAATTCCCGACTGGTCCTACTCGAACGAGCGCGGGGGCATGATCCGCAAAGAATTTAGATTTCACGATTTCAAGCAAGCGTTTGGCTTTATGACCGCCATGGCCGATTATTCCGAGCAGGCCAACCACCACCCCGAGTGGCGCAATGTCTACAGTTATGTCGAAGTGCTGCTCACCACACACGATGCCGATGGGCTCTCAGACCTGGATATTGCGTGGGCCAAGATGGCCGATCACAAGGCCAAGGCCTCGCCATAGCCCGTGAGCTCCAGATAACCGCGGCCAATGGCCTGGCCACGGTGCAATACGGTCACCGCGCCTTCCCAATAAAAACCGCCGGTGCTGGCCCGGGCGTCCACCTCTTGGTCTTGCATGAGCGGCACAATTTCATAATCCCTGCCTTGAAGGTTTAGCGTAAAGCCCACGGAATACTCCACCAAAGAGCGTGGCGATCGCCAGCGCTGTGTGGGTGTCCATTGGCCATCACGATACGAGGCAAGCAAAACTCTGCCCTTGGCATCGCGCCAATCCACATGGCGCCACAATGTATTGCCTTGCGCATCGCGAATGCGAAAGGCCATGAGACTTGCACCATCAAAAAGATTAATGCCAATCCAATCCCAGCCCGAGGCGCCTTGCATGAGCAGGCTGCTCGACCATTCATGGTCAAGCCACGCCTGGCCCTCGCGCACTTGCACTTGATTGCCATAACGCACGCGCGCTTTCACTTGCAGCTGCGGCCGGCTGTAATAAAAGCTTGCCAACTCAGGCAACGGGCCTTTGGCGGAATAGCCACCTGCGCCGCGCAGCACAGGCGCAAAGAGGGGGCTGGCCTGCAGCTCCAAAGAAAAATCTTTGCCCTGAATCTGCGCGGTGTACTGTTCGCGGCCTGCCTGCTCTGCACGCTTGAGTTGCCAATTGCCCAAGCGAACATCGGTATCAGCCTCACTAAAAGCGACACCGTCTGGGCCAACGCGTGCAGCCCGATCCGAATGCAAAAGCTTGCCTTGGCTTGCAATGGCCAAGGCGCCATGGGCAAACATCAGCTGCTTGGGCGCAAAGCGGCTCGGATTTTCTTCAGCATGCCGGGTTTTGCTTCGAAAAAATGTGACTTGAAACCCCATGGCCTGCTCGCCTTGGCCCAGCCAGCCGGTGATGTACCACCACTCGGTGCGAAAGCTTGGGTGAGCGCCAAAATCTTTCGGGAATTCAAGCCTGCGCGGACGCACCACCGGATAGTCGGCAGCCTGTGCTGCAAACGACACATTGCCGCTGTTAATCCCCAAGCCCGCTGCAGAGACTGCACCAGCCATTTGTGTCAATGCCATGCGTCGCGATGGCCTCATCACCAATCCTCTCGCAACGCCATGCTTAATCGTGCACGCTGCAAGCCCCGGCCGGCAGCCCACACTGCAGAAGTTGCGCCAATGGCCACTACCGCAATGGCCAGCCAAGCCAGTGGACCCAAAGGCAATGCGCTTTCCATGGTCCAGTGAAACGACTGCGGATTGACCCGATGAATCAAGACCTGACTCATGCCAATGCCCAACACCGTACCCCACAGCACCGCCACACCCAACAAGGCCAGCGACTCTAACGCAATGACGGTGCCCCGGTGTCGATCCGATTGGCCCAATTGAGAGAGCACCGCAAATTCTTTTTTGCGAATCAACGCCTGGCTTGCAAAGCCGGTCGCCACTGAAAAAATCGCCACCAACAGAGCTGCAAGCTCTAATGCGTACGTCAAGGCAAAGCTGCGATCAAAGATCTTTAATGACAAGGCACGAATGTCTCGTGCGCTCATAAATTTCATGTCACGCATTTCGGGAATTTGCGCACGCAAGGCCTGCATGACCGCCTCGGGCTGCGCGTGCGGCGCAAGCCATACCGCCAGGGCGGTTTTGCGTGAATCGCCCGTGATCGCGGCGAAATCATCAATGTCCATCATGATTGAGCCATGCTGTCGGCCATAGTCGCGATAAACGCCGGCCACATGTAGCTGCGCTGGCGCACTGTTGCTCGATAAGGCGATTGAGTAAGCACCGCCCGGCTGCCAGCCATATAAATCGCGCATGGCTTCTGAAACGAACACCATTGGCCGTGCACCCGTGTCAATCGCTGGGCCGGTCAAGGGCACGCCTTCAGAGGGGTTGTCACGTGGCAAGGGCCTTGCCATCACCATCACCTCGGGCCAATCGGGCCGCACCAACACCGGCTGATGCCGATTGAACTCATAACGCGCAATGCCTGAAATTGCGGCCACTTTCGATTGGACGGTGTAATCAAAACCCTGTTGATTCACCATGCCTTGGCTGCTGGTATACAAATCGGCAGGCAAAATTTGATCAAGCCATTGCGCCACCGAATCACGAAAGCTTGCCACCATGACCACCATCGCCACAGTCAGCGAGACAGCCGCGACCACTCCCGCAATCATTCCGGCAGCGCTGGCAGGCGCTTGGCTCACACGCCACATGGCCAGCACCGCAGACGGATTGGCCTTCGGCTGCTGCGACAGCTTGCGGCTTGCAACGACAAACACGCCTTTAACGAGCCAAGGCAAAAAAGCCACCCCCGCAAACAGCAAACATGCAATCGAAAAGTAGCCTGCGATGGGCAGGCCCGCAATCGGCGGCGCAAAGGCTAAGGCAAGACTTGCAATGCCCAGGCTCAACGCGGGCCATGGCTTTGCAAGCGGCGCCAGCATGCGCTCGGCTGCGCCTTGTCGCAGTTGCTCAATCGGTGCGCTCGCGCTTGCGGCGCGTGCAGGAAACCAGCCCGCCAAAAAACCCACCGCAATGGCCAGGCCCCAAAATCCCAACAAGGCAAGCCATGACCACTCGAGCGGCGCAACTGTTTTGGAAAAATAGCCCGCGCCTAAATCTCCGCCCACCAGCATCAAAAGCCCTTTGGCCAAACCCAGGCCAAGACCAATGCCCGCAAGCCCACCCAAAGCGCACACAATGGCGGCTTGGCCCAACACCAACAATGACAGCCAACGCGCGCTTGCACCCAACACGCTGAGCAGGGCCAATTGGGTTTGCTGTCGCAACACCGAAAAGCTCACGGTGGTGAACACCAAAAAAGCACCCGTAAACAACGCCACCAAGGCCAGCACCGATAAGTTCACACGATAAGCGCGTGAAAGATTCGACATGCGTCGATTGCGATCATCCGCCGAGACCAGCTTTAAGCCCGGCGCAACCGTTGCAAGCGAATCGGCTGCGGCCTTCAGGTCTGCGCCCTCGGAAAGCCGCAAGTCAAGACGCGTGAGCTTTCCAATGCGGCCAAACTTCCATTGGGCAAGGCCGAGATCCATGACTGCGATCGATTGGCCTGCAGCGCCTGGCACGGTGCCAGCGACGCGAAATTCTTGAATGACCAAACCGGCACGCAAGGTGATGCGATCCCCCACGGAAAGCGAGAGCGCTCGCATCGCAGTGGCCGACAAAAACAGTGCATCGCTTGCAAAGAGATCATCGCGGCGGCCTTGCTCAACCGATGGCATGAGCGAGGGTGTGACCGCAGCGGCACGAAACAAATCCAGCCCCACCACGGTGAGCCGATCGGTTTTGACCAAGAGCGCCGGGCTGATGGTTTCAATGCCCAGCGAATCGGCAGCGCCGCTAATGCGCTCTAGCAACGCATCGTCAAAATCACCAGCAGGCGCCTGAATCTGTGCCGACGATTGGCCATTGACAATATCCAGCGCGCGGCCAAATTCACTAAACGCCGAGCGGTTCACCACATGAATGCTCACCGCAAGTGCAAGGCCAATGGCCACCGTCACCCCAGCAGCAATCCAGCGGCCAGGCTGCGCTTTCAAGGCCGAGACAATCATCCAGAAAAAAAGCGTGCGTGCGCCGAGAGCCACGAGCACTACTCCAGCGCCGATAAGCCGTTCGTGCGCAGCTCATAGCGCCACTTCAACCTTGCCGCTGCCTCGGCAGAATGCGTGACCATTAACAGCGCAGCATTTGTTTGCTCGCAGCACGCCGCTAACAAATCCAATGCACGACCTGCAGTCACCGGGTCAAGATTGCCGGTGGGCTCATCGGCCAACACAAGCTTGGGGCGATGCACCACGGCACGCGCCAATGCAACGCGCTGCTGCTCACCCCCCGAGAGCTCTGCGGGCAGTGCCGCCGCACGAGCCGTAATGCCCAGCTCGGCCAGCAGATCACTGGCCCTGCTCCTGGCTTGATCGACCGGCATGCCGCCCAGCAAACACGGCACCATGACATTTTGTAAGGCCGACAAATGCGGCAAAAGATGAAAGGCTTGAAATACGAAGCCAATTGATTTTCGGCGAAGCTCAAGCCGTTGAACATCGCTCATGGCAGCGATGTCGACCCCCTCGAATACAACATGGCCTGCGCTTGGGGATTCCAAGCCCGCAATTAAATTCAGCAAGGTTGACTTGCCCACGCCCGACTCGCCGCGCAGGGCCACTTGTTGGCCGCGTTCTAGCGAAAAATCAAGATTTTCAAATAGCCACGGCCCCTGGCCAAATCGTCGGCCCAATCCGTGCACACGCAGCAGCTCAGTCATAAGCAAAACTTTAACAGCCCATCAGTTGTCTCTGGTATCGTGCCCCATTCATTAAAACTCTCATGACGCCGCGCCATGTCCACTAGCTCATCGAAAATAGTCCGAATGTTTGTTGCAGGCGTTCTCGCCGCATTCCCGTTGATTGCGACCGCGCTGCTCATTGCCTTCGTGGTGGGCATCATCATTAACTGGCTTGGACCCTCTAGTCCCTTGGGAAGCCTGATGGTCAAGCTCGGGGTCGGCGTGGGCGGATCCGAGTGGGTGGGCTATGCCATTGGCCTATTGATCGTGTTTCTGGCCTTGCTCGCCTTGGGCTTTTTAGTAGAAAAAGGCCTGCAAAAAGGCTTTACTGCAGTGATCAATGGGCTGGTGCGAAAAATTCCGATCGTCAGCACCATCTACGACACCATTCACAAGTTTGTTGATCTTGTGGCCAAACGCGACGATGCCCAACTCAAAAGCATGCGGCCGATCTGGGTGCACTTTGGGGGAGCCGGCGGCGTGTCAGCGCTTGCGCTGCTCTCTTCCCCCGATGCAGTCATGGTCAACGGCCAGCCCTGTTACGCGGTGATCGTGCCGACCGCGCCAGTGCCCATTGGTGGGGGCTTGTTATATGTGCCGATTGAGTGGGTAAGCCCGGCCGAGATTGGCATGGAAGGGCTTACCAGCATTTATGTGTCGATGGGGCTTACCTCGCCCCAGTTCATGCAGACTCAGAAATAAAAGGATTACTTCTTCTTTTTCTGCACGCAGAAATAACCGCCACCCTGAAACTCATTGCCTTGGGCATCCATCGCGCGTGAGTGATAGCCTGCGGGCTCATATTCATAGTTGCCGGCATTCATGGTGGCGCAGACTTTGCGGCCGGTTTCTAAAAGATTGGCAGGCACCGGGCCAAAGGCTTCGGGGCGATCCCATTTGCGAAAGCCATCTTCCATGATCAGGCGCGGCGGCACCTGGGCCTCTTTTGCGCCAGGCATTTTTGAGCCTTGCGCAAATGCGGGCATGACCAAACTCGCTGCCACAAGTGTTACTGCAAGTGCCGTGAATTTTTTCATTGTGCTTCTCCCGTAGAAATCTTTTTAAAGTTTAAACCTCGGCACCAGGACACACCTCACACCTGCGTGAGCAAATGCTTTAGTTTTTGATCAATCTCAACGCTGTCGGTGGGCCTGACCAATCGCCCGACTTCGCGGCCCCTCGCCAAGAAAATCAGCGTGGGCCACAGCTTGACCGAGTATGAGCGGCCTAGGGGTCTTCCCTTACCGTCTTCAATTAAAAGATGTTTGACCTGGGGGTAGTCGGCGAGCGCACTGCGCACAGGGCCTTCGGCCGCTTGGCAATGTCCACACCAGTCGGCGCCGAACTGCAGCAGCAAAGCGCCCTCTAATGAATCGATTTCCTCTCGGGTTGGTGCATTGGGGTTGTAGTTCATGGCTAGCCTTTGCGTTGAACTCAGTTTATCAAGCACCAGCTATAGCCTTCATTGAGCAAATCTATTGGATTAAATAAATATCATTGGTCTACACTATCGATTCCTAGCAAACCGGTTTTACAACTAAAGGAGAACCCTCTCATGTCAACACAAGGGAAATGTCCCGTAGTCCATGGTGGCAACACCTCGGGCGTCACCAACAGAGATTGGTGGCCAGAGAACCTGAATCTCGACATCCTTCACCAGCACGACAGCAAAACCAACCCGCTCAAGGGCATTAACTATCGCGAAGAAGTAAAAAAACTCGATGTCGCTGCCCTGAAAAAAGATTTGACGGCTCTCATGACCAGCAGCCAGCCCTGGTGGCCGGCCGACTGGGGCCATTACGGCGGTTTGATGATTCGCTTGGCATGGCACGCAGCCGGAACCTACCGTATCGCCGATGGCCGCGGCGGTGCAGGCACAGGCAACCAGCGTTTCGCGCCGCTGAACTCTTGGCCCGATAACGGCAATCTTGATAAGGGCCGTCGCTTGCTGTGGCCGATCAAGAAAAAATACGGCAACAAACTCTCCTGGGCCGATCTGTTCATTCTGGCCGGCAATGTTGCCTACGAATCCATGGGCTTTAAAACCTTTGGCTTCTCGTTTGGCCGCGAAGATATTTGGCACCCCGAAAAAGACATTTACTGGGGCTCTGAAAAGAATTGGCTGCAAAAGAGCGGTGGCGAAGGCAGCCGTTACAGCGGCCAGCGCGATCTGGAGAACCCGCTCGCTGCCGTGATGATGGGCCTGATCTACGTGAACCCCGAAGGCGTTGACGGCCAGCCCGACCCGCTGAAAACTGCTCACGACATGCGCGTGACATTTGCACGCATGGCCATGAACGACGAAGAAACCGTTGCACTGACTGCTGGCGGCCACACGGTGGGCAAGGCGCACGGCAATGGCAATGCAGGGGATCTTGGTCCCGCACCGGAAGGTGAAGATGTGGAAGCGCAGGGCTTTGGTTGGCTCAACAAAAAAGGTCGCGGCATTGGCCGCAACACCGTAACCAGCGGCGTTGAAGGCGCATGGACAACCCACCCCACCAAGTGGGATAACGGCTACTTCGCCATGCTGCTCAAGCACGACTGGGAACTCACTAAGAGCCCTGCCGGTGCGTGGCAGTACAAGCCCAAAAACATCAAGCCCGAAGACATGCCGGTCGATGTGGAAGACCCCAGCATCCGTTGCATGCCGATGATGACTGACGCCGACATGGCGCTTAAAGTGGATCCCGAATACCGCAAGATTTCGGAGCGTTTTGCAGCGGATCAGGCGTACTTTGATGATGTGTTTGCACGCGCATGGTTTAAGCTCACCCACCGCGACATGGGCCCCAAGAGCCGTTACATCGGGCCTGAAGTGCCGAAAGAAGACCTAATTTGGCAAGACCCCATCCCTGCTGGCAACAAGAGCTACGATGTGAATGCGGTCAAAGCCAAGATTGCTGCTAGCGGATTGTCGATCGCTGAAATGGTGGCCACTGCCTGGGATAGCGCACGCACCTTCCGCGGATCAGACAAGCGTGGCGGTGCAAACGGCGCACGCATTCGTTTAGCGCCGCAGAAAGACTGGGAAGGCAACGAGCCCGCACGTTTGGCAAAAGTGCTGAAAACGCTTGAAGCCATTGCCAAAGAAACCGGCGCAAGCGTTGCCGATGTGATCGTGCTGGCAGGCAATGTGGGCATTGAACAGGCTGCAAAAGCCGCTGGACACACGATCACCGTGCCGTTTGCCCCTGGCCGTGGCGATGCCACGCAAGAGCACACCGATGTTGAGTCGTTCGAAGTGCTTGAGCCCGTCGCCGATGGCTTCCGCAACTGGCAAAAGAAAGACTATGTTGTGAAGCCCGAGGAAATGTTGCTGGACCGCGCTTCGCTCATGCGTCTGACTGCGCCTGAAATGACGGTGCTCATTGGCGGCCTGCGTGTATTAGGCACCAACCATGGCGGCAGCAAGCATGGCGTGTTCACGGATCGCGTTGGTCAGTTGACCAACGACTTTTTTGTGAACCTGACCGACATGTCGTACACCTGGAAGCCCACGGGCAAAAACAGCTACGACATTGTCGATCGCGCAAGCGGCAAGGCCAAGTTCACGGCGACTCGCGTCGACCTGGTATTTGGCTCGAACTCGATTTTGCGAGCCTACGCTGAGGTCTATGCACAAGACGACAACAAAGAGAAGTTTGTGAACGACTTTGTTGCCGCCTGGGTGAAGGTTATGAACGCTGATCGCTTTGATCTTCAGTAAGTTGCCGTAATGCACTTGCAAAAAAAGGGAGCCGCAAGGCTCCCTTTTTTTTCGCGTGCTGGCTAATGCCGAAGCCTAGCCAACACCAATTCGGGAATGTCTTCGGGCAAATGGTCGTAACCGGGCACTTCTTTTTGTGTCGTGAGCCGGTCGATAAACACCAGCTCTAAGGCAAACCCATCGCGTGACCAAGTGGCTTGATAGTTAAATAAGAAATCGTCAATTTCGAAATAACAATTCGCCTTGACTGCAAGGTTAAGCGCTGAGCGGCCCGCAACATCGTAGACTTCTACCGCAATGTCTTTGGGCATAAAGCCCAAAAACGACTTGTAGCGGGGATCGGAATAATTTTTATTGTCGCGGGCGTCATCCCACCAATCACAGCTTGTAAACCAGCTGAGCAAACGACCCGCATTTTCCGCGCTGTACATAAAAGCGTTAAAACATTGGCTGAGCGCAGAGCGAATCGTTGACTCAATAATTTCTTTGCGGGTCATGCGTACTTCTGTGTTTGGCGAATTGCTGTGCAGGACTGTGTTATTTATCCTGGCAAGATAGCAAAATTTCGCGCCGGGTTCGCTCCTTTCAGAACTTTTTTACGATGTCTTGGACATCAGCTAGACATCACGCCGCAAACGGATAATCGGTGTAGCCTTTTTCTGCCCCGCCATAAAAGGTTGCACGGTTGTAAGGCGCAAGCGCAATTCCCTTTTGAATACGCTGCGCCAAATCCGGGTTCGAAATGTAATGCCGCCCAAAGGCAACGGCATCGACTTGGCCCGACTCGACTGCGGCTTTTGCTGTCTCAGGTGTATAGCCCCCTGCCGACATAAATGCGCCTTTAAACAGCTTACGGAACAGATCTGAGGTGCACGGCGCACCCTCATTGATCGCGTCTGATCCGCCTGCAGCAGTTGCGCGCGGCTCAATCATGTGAATATAGGCAATGCCGCGTGCGTTCAGCTGCGCAATGACATAGCTAAAAAGCGCTACCGGGTCGCTGTCGCTCATGTCGTTAAATGTGCCGTAGGGGGAAAGCCGCACGCCTACCCGGCCCTTGCCATAGACCTCAGCGGCAATATCGACCACTTCGAGCAACAGCCTTGCGCGGTTTTCAATGCTGCCTCCATAGGTATCAGCGCGGTGGTTGCTGCCATCTTGCAAAAACTGATCCAGCAAGTAGCCATTGGCCCCGTGCACCTCGACACCGTCAAACCCGGCGCGCTTGGCGTTTTCGCAGGCCCGGCGATAGTCGTTTTTGATCTGCTCAATCTCATGAATCTCAAGGGCGTGCGGCGTTTCATAATCGGCCTGTTTCCAATCCGCGGTAAACACTTTGCCGGTGGGCTTAATCGCCGAGGGCGCAACCGGGGCGGCACCGCCCGGCTGATGCGAGGAGTGTGAAATACGCCCCACATGCCACAACTGCAATACGATCTTTCCGCCCTTAGCATGCACCGCCTCGGTAATCTGCTTCCAGCCCGCCACTTGCTCTTCAGAGTGAATGCCTGGCGTGCCGGGGTAGCCCTGGCCTTGTTGGCTGATCTGAGTGGCCTCGGAAATGATCAGGCCGGCACCGGTGCGCTGCGCGTAGTACTGGGCATTTAAGTCATAGGGGATATTGCCCGGCTGTTTGCTGCGCATGCGGGTCAAGGGGGCCATGACCAACCGATTCGCAATGGTGATATCGCCCAATGCCAACGAGTCAAACAATGTTGCCAATTTCAGTCTCCTTTGGAAAATTTCAGTTCACAATGATTCAGGCTGCAAGATCAAATACCAACACTTCAGCGTTTTTTGCCTGCTGAAGGTCAATCCGTTTTTCGGCGTCAAACATCAAGGCATCGCCTGCTTGCAAGGCATGGCCATTGATGTTCGCCTCGCCTCGAATCAAATGCACATAGGCTTTTCGAGCCGGGTCAATTTCAAGTGACATTTGTTGCCCTTCATTAAATAACCCAACATACATTTTTGCATCGGCATGAATCATGACCGAGTCGTCTTGCGCATTCGGCGATGCAACAAGCCGCAAACGGCCCTGCTTTTCTTCGCGCGGAAAAGCTTTTTGCTCGTAGCCCGGAGCCACCCCTTTTCGGTTAGGCTCTATCCAGATCTGCAGCAAGTGGGTCTGTTGGCCCTGAGCATGGTTGAACTCGCTATGCATCACGCCTGTTCCCGCTGACATGCGCTGCACATCGCCAGGAGGGATGCTCTCGGCATTGCCCATGCTGTCTTTGTGTGCAAGCTCGCCTTCGAGCACATAGGTCACGATTTCCATATCGCGATGGCCATGCGTGCCAAAACCCATGCCCGGCGCGATCCAGTCTTCATTGATCACGCGCAAATTGCCCCAGCCCATAAACTGAGGGTCGTAATAGTTGGCAAATGAAAATGAGTGATAGGTTTGCAGCCAGCCATGGTTAAAAAAGCCACGTTCCTTCGATTTTCTAAGCCTGATCATGAATGATTCTCCTGTGTGTTGCCGACAAGTTTTCGAATCTTGCGCAAGCCGGCCATGATTTCTTGGGATTCTTTAGCGCTTAACTTGCCAAAGGCACGCTCTAGGTGCGCTAAATGCTCGGGGAAAGCCTTTTTAAAAAGTCGCTCACCTGACTTGGTCAGCCCCACGCGATAGCTTCGAGCGTCGGCCTCATTGATGGTTTTTTCAATGAGCCCTTTAGACTCAAGCCGCTCGAGCACGCCGGTCATGGTGCCTTTCAGAATCAGGGTTTTTTCGGCAAGCTCCTTGCACGTCATGGGCGGCTGGTTGCCCAGCGTGGCCACAATATCAAACTGAGTCATGGTAAGCCCGAGCGAGCGGACATGCCCGGTCGCGTAATGCTCAAAGGCCTGAAAAGCCAAGGCAAGTTCTTTGATTAAAGGCAGATTGTGCATGATTAGTTCGAGTATAAACTAATTTAGTACATAAGCGTACTAATTTCCCCACCCCGCGCATGGCGACTGCCCGCAGGTTTGCTAGCATTGGCCCATGCTGCATCCCACTCGTGCCGTTGCCCTGTTGATCACGCTGTCATTGAGCGGGCTGGCTAGCGCCGCGCACGCAAACCCATGCGTAGCGATTGCGGACGACACCGAGCGACTGAGCTGCTACGACACTCTGTTTAAGCGAGACGCAAGCCCAGCTGCTGCAACTCCGAGCGCCGCGAGCCCGCCAGCGCCCGACACAGCCGCGCTGCCTTCCAGCCGACTGAGCCGATTTTGGGAGCTTGGGGCCCATGAGAAGAATGGCACTTTCAGGATTCGTACCTTCATGCCGAACTATGTGCTGCCCGTTCATCATGTAAACCGAATCAATCGCAACCCCAGCACCCCGAGCCAGCCTGCTCCAAACGAAGACAAACAATACCGTCACACCGATGTCAAGCTTCAGTTGTCCTTGCGCGCGAAAATGGCCGAAGGATTACTTTTGCCAAACGCGGATCTGTGGTTTGCCTACACGCAGCAGTCGCTGTGGCAGCTTTACGATAGCGAAGACTCCGCCCCGTTTCGCAGCACCGATCACCAGCCCGAGGTGATCTATGCGCTGCCGATCCCCCAAGAAAACCGCCCGCTTCCGTTTGGCTTTGACTGGCGGCTCATCAAGCTTGGTTTTGTCCATCAATCCAACGGACAAAGTGACCCGCTCTCCAGAAGCTGGAATCGGGTGTATCTGGCCAGCACGGTTGAGCGAGATGATTTTTTTATGCGGCTACGCTATGACTACCGAATTCCCGAGCGGGCCGCCCGGGATGACAATCCCGATATCGATAAATTTATCGGCAACACTGAGCTGCGGCTAAACTGGACCCCCGGAAGCTCGGTGGCCATGATGACCCTGAAAAGCTACCTGCCCAACACGAGCAAAGGGTCGGTTCAGCTGGATTGGACCCACCCATTCAGCCGCAGCAATCCCCAGGGCTTACGCTGGTATGTGCAGATCTTTTCAGGTTATGGCGAATCACTGCTTGACTACAACCATCGACACACTAGTGTTGGTGCAGGGATTGCTCTATTTGAGTTTTAGCAGGAAATTGCACGATAAAACGGGTGCCACCCCCAGGGCGATCCTGTAGCGAAACAACAGCCCCATGCTGGCGGCTGATCTCCTGAACAATCGCCAGGCCCAAACCGCTGCCGGGTGCCTTCGAGCCCAGCACGCGATAGTAGGGAGTAAAAATCTTCTCTTTTTCCTGTTCAGGAATGCATTCCCCTTGGTTCTCCATCACGAGCGATACTGACTCATCTGCACTGAGCGTTTCAAGCGTAATGACACCGGGCGATGCGCCGTAGTTCGAAGCGTTCATTAAAAGATTGGTCATCAAGCGCACAAGGTTTTCGTGCTGTCCGTTGACTTGGTCTGCAGGACTGTAGCGCCGCACGATGGTTTGCTGCTTGCGATCAAAAATAGGCTGCAATGCGCTTATTGCTTCATCACAAAGCGTGGATAGGCGCATTACTTCAAACACCGCAGCCTGATTCGATGCGCCGATTCGGCTCAATGTCAGCAGTTGATCGGCCAGGCGATCGGCACGCTTTAGCGATAGCAATGCCTCCTGCATCGACTCTTGGCGTTCGTGCTCTGACTTGGCATACATGGCGTTTTGCACATGAATTTGTACAGCAGTCATCGGGGTTCGAAGCTCATGCGCGGCAGCATCCAAAAACCGTTTTTCTCGACTGAAGGCCTCTTGAAGACGCAACAGCAATGAGTTGAGTTCTTCGATCACCGGTTGCAGCTCTGCCGGCGGATTGGATAGCTGTATCGGCTCCAGCGATGACGGCTTTCGTTCGCTCAACGCGGTTGCCAATTCCCGCATTGGGGCAATCGCCTGCAACGCGAGCCAGTTCACAATCAACAATAACAGCGAACCCCCGATCAATAACGGCGTGATCACACTTGCCCCAATTTCTTGTGCAAGCTCCTCTCGAATCTCATCGAGCTCGGCGGTCATTAGCCAGACATCGCCAGAGCGCATAACAAACACATGCCAATCTAGGTCGGCAATGGTTTGGTCATGAAACCCCGCAATCAACGGGCCTAACATGGCGTTAGGCGCAGTTTCAGAACGGGCGAGCAACCGTTGGTCATTGCTCCAGACCTGAAACGCAAGCTTGTTTTCGTAAGGGTGGCCCGATAGGGCGTACTGGTTGTCGGTGGACTTGCCCAGCTCATCGGGAATGTTGATCACGAAAGGCTGGCTAACGGTTGCGGTCTCTAATTGCTTGGCCAAGAGCACATCCAAGACTCGTGCCGAGGTGGCAAGCCGGGCACTAAAGAGCTCTTCCGCCTCGTGTCGACTGATTTTGTTGGCTAAAAAAGCGACCGCGCCAAGAATCGCCACCATGGCAAAAAACAGGCTGAGAAGCAGCCGTTGACGGCTTGAGTAACGCGGCGTCGATGTCACGCCAGATCTCCGAGTCGATAGCCCACGCCGCGTACCGTTTGAATGACCTGGGGAGCAATTTTTTTGCGCAAGTGATGCACATGCACATCAATGGCATTGCTTTCTGCGGTCTCGCCCAAACCATAAAGCTCGTGCTCAATTTGTTCCCGGGTGTGCACACGCCGCGGATTCTCCAGAAAAAGACGCAACAGCATCCACTCCTTTCGCGGCAGCTCAATTGGGTTTCCCTGCCAATGGACGGTCATTGCCGCGGTGTCGAGCGCAAGCTCGCCTTGAGTCAATTGATTGTTCAAAACGCTTGAACGCCGGCGTTGCAACGCGCGGATTCGCGCAAACAACTCGTTAAGATCAAAGGGCTTGGAGAGATAATCATCGGCCCCCATGTCTAAGCCCTGCACCCGATCTGCCGAGGCATCGCGGGCCGACAGAATCAGAATGCTCAGATCCAACCCCTTGTCTCGAGCATGTTTTAACACCTGAAAGCCATCTTTGCCGGGAAGCCCGAGATCCAGAATCATGAGCTCAAAGGGGTGGCTCGCGAGTCGCAAAATGGCGTCTCGACCATCTGCAACCCAGTCAACGCTGTAATGAGCGCGCTTTAATGCCGAACACAAGCCAGTTGCGATTGAGACATCGTCTTCAACCAGCAAAATCCTCACCGACAAGCCCCCGCTAAACAAACCCGCTTATTTTTTGGCGCGAATTTGCTCGAGCAAAGCTTCGATCTCTTGGCGTCTGCCACGATCGGCGAGCGCCCGGTTTGGCCGATCTGGCGCAGCCAATGCTTTGCGCAACGCCCGCTCGGCGCCCACATAGTCTTTGCGCCTGAAGAGAAAATCACCATAAAAATAATTGGGATCGATTCCGTTTGGATTGATTTTCAAGCCAGCCATCAGATATTCGTGGGCCTTTTCATCGCTCCCAAAACTTAACGGCCAGCCTGGCACCTGATAATACAGCGATCCCAAGCTCGTCAACGCAGAGCCCTCCAGAGTGTTCGGCTGAGCCGCGATCACGGCCTCAAAGTCTTTGCGGGCGTTCTTGACATGTGACAAAGCACCCAGCCCGCCTGCGGCTCCCGCATAGCTACTTTCAATAATGCCGTGCCAGACACGAATCTCAAGGTCTTGGGGAGCAGCTGCAACAAAGCGATCTGCTTTCTTGAGCAAGACCTCAAACCTTCCTGCTTTCGAATCGTTCGGCGCTTCATACTTGACCTGGGCCCACTCATTTTGAAGCTCTTGCACCTGCTCGGAAACCGCCCAAGATTGCGACAGCCACAACGGGCCCGACACTGCAAAAACTAAAGACAACACCCATCGGCGAGTTAATGTCAAATCCATTTTATTTTCCTTTAAAAATATTGTCGTATCAGCTTTAGTTTTTTCTCTAACGCCTGGCCCACTACACCCGGCGCTGTGGAATTGAGCCACGCAAAGAAACTTTCGGGAGACCCCACTTGATAGGCCTTTTTCCCAGAATCTAAGAATCGAACAAATTCTTGAGCGACAGCCTCGGGAGTGTCTTGAGCAATTTTCAATGCCGCATTGAGCTTGCGAACCTTTTCATCGTTCATGTCGGTGAGTGTGGCGCGGGGAGAAAAAAGCCGCACACGCACCGAGGTGTCAGAGAGCTCTCGAGACAAGGCCTCGGTCCAGCCTCTTAGCCCAAACTTGCTGGCACTGTAGGCGCTAAATCCTGGGTGGCCAATTGCGCCAAATGCAGAACCCACATTCACGACCTGAGAATCTTTCATTTTGAGCGCAGGCAACAGGGCCTTGGTCAGCAACATAGGGGCGATTAAATTCGTCTGAATGACAGTGCGAATGTCCTCGTCGCTTTGGGCTTGAAAATCTCCAAAAAGCCCTAGGCCGGCGTTATTCACTAAAAGATCTAGCCCCTCCATTTCCACTGCTGAGGTAATATTTTTTACAAATTCCGTGCTGGCAAGATCGCCCACTAAAAGCGTGACCTTGCACCCGCCCAACTGATTAGCGATCGTCTCAAGGCGATCACGACTGCGACCCACCAAGAACAGGTGGCGATAGCGCGATGACAAGACACGGGTTAACGCAGCGCCAATGCCACCGCTTGCCCCGGTGATCAGCACTTGACTATGCGTTGCTGGTGATGACACGGAAAATATCTCCATAAAGTCGATAAAAGGCCCTTGCACAATGCACGATGCTGTGCTGATCTTCGGGGTGAACGACACGATTCATCAGGGTCTCAAAGAACTGAACATGATCCTGGTCAAGATTTCCGTGGGATCGAAGATAGGAAAACGCCGTGTCAGGAAGCTTTAGCGAATCCTGGATCGACTGCGCGGCTTGGGTTGCCAGGGCAACGCTTGTGCCCTCAAGCACATGAACCATTCCGAAAAATCCGACCGGATTTGCACGGTCTATTTGGTGATACGCGTAGGCCACCATCATTTCTGTCTCATGAAAGGGTGCTGACTGCTTCACTGCTTCGGGATCGGCGCCGCAGGCAGCGATGTCGTTCAATATCCACTGCTCGTGCCCGATTTCTTCTTCGATATATTCGGCAAGTGAGCCTTGAAGCCAATAGTGCCGTGGCCATAAGCGCGAACCGCAGGCCATGAGCAAGGGAACTGTATGCCGAACATGGTGATAGGCCTGGCTTAAAAATCGGACATATTCCTGCTGAGTCAGCTGGCCCTGAAGCGCTTTTTGAATCGCGGCAATCGAAGGCAACTGCTGTTGCTCAGACCGCGTAGACTCAACAAGCTCCTGATAAAACAACGTCATCTCGATTTTCTCCTGGTGATGGGGTTTGAAGATTAGGCTGCGAGCTGCCAAGCCACTGCAGAATTGCTTCTCGGCGCAGCTTGCCTGTGGGGGTCATCAAGCCGTTAGCAACTGTGAACGGAGCATTGCAACGCTGCCAGGCGGCAATTTGGGCATAATCAGGAAGGGTGTGATTGGCCTGTGCAACCGCGTGCGCAAGCGCTTGATCCGAAATATCGCCACGGCTCGGAACCAGAAGGGCCGAAAGCGTCGGTTGGCCGTCTCCAAACACAAAAGCTTGCGCCACCACTGCAAAGGATGTCAGTGTCGCTTCAGGCCATTCGGGCGAGACATTCCTGCCGAAACCGGTGATCAACAGGTTTTTCTTGCGCCCCAACACATGCAAGTAACCGTCGGGGTCTAATCGGCCAAGATCGCCGCTTGAAATATCCGTTGCAATACACTCGCCTGTGATCGGATCAGGCGCCTGAGTGCGCACAATAATTTCGCTGTCGTGCGCGATCTGCACCGTGACATGAGGCAAGGGCTTTCCCACACTGCCCACGCGCTGAGCGCTCGGGCAGTTCACGCTCACGACCGAGCCCGCTTCGGAAAGGCCGTAACCCTCGTACACTGGGATGCCCACTGCGTGGGCACGAGCGATCAGGTCAGCGGCGACTTTGCCGCCGCCCACGGCAACCAGCTTTAATTGATGAGTGCCCAAGCCCGCCCTTTCGCCCAACTCGACCATGGCTTTGAGCATCTCAGGCAACACAATGATGCTGTGCACCTCTAATTCCCGAATGGTCTGTAGCGCAATTTGCGCGTCGAATCGCGAAGATCCTAAAAGACCGGTGCGCTCTGGCGGCGCAAAGATCACTTCCGCGCCTAGCAAAAACGGTGTGTAGACGCCTGCGACATTCTCAAGAAGAATTGACAAGGGCAGCATGCACAAATGCTTTTTGATTTGCAGTGACTCAAACACTTGCGCCAAGGACTTGGCCACTGCCCAAAGCTGTTCGTTGGCAAGCGCCACAGGCTTCGGCGAACCCGTACTGCCCGAGGTAAAAGTGAGCTTTCCCGACCACGCTGGATGAAAACGCGCGGGGCCTTGTTGATCGACCTGATAAAGACACAAACCGCTAAAGCCAGGGAGCTCGACCCTCTCCCAGCGCGCCAATCCAAGGCTCTGGGCGCCGGCGGGCGTCGTGACAATCACGCTAATGGCCTGGCTGACAAGAAGGTGTTGTTTTTGCTGAGCCGTAAAAAACTCGGGGATGGGCACCGAGATCAGGCCTTGTTCGGCTAATGCCAAATCCAGGATTACCCAATTGACTGAATTCTCGACACACACACCGACAATGCGATTTGGCGGCATGTAGCCGGAGATCAACTGTGCCAATGCGTGCGAGTCTCGCCGCAGCTCTGAATTAAAAAAGAGCGACATAGGCTGCGCGCACATCCCCGACCATAACCTGGGGATTTGAGCTGTAGTACGACCCCCATGAGCCCGGGCCTTCTCGAAGTTTTTCTGGATCGGCCTTAGCGATCACTCGCGGCTCGTAGTGCAAACGTGCAAAAGAATTCGCCAGGGACTGGGTCGCCGTAAACACGACATGCCGAATTCCCCGTGTGTGGAGATATCGGGTCATGTAACGAATAATGCAACGCGAGGCGCCGGGCACTTGCGCTGCCAGGTTTCCAAGCTCAACGATTTGGTCTCGGCGAAACGCCTGCCTGTCAACAGCAATGGCCCGTTCGACTGGCGCATCAAGATACTGCTCTAAAAATGCCTGTTTCACACCCAAGGGCGTGAGCCCTAAAACGGCCTGAAGTTGGCCATTGGGCCCAAGGCACCCCAACAACACATCGTGAAAGTGCGAGACACGGGCGCCGTAATTTTGCTGGTATACCTGAGCGACAAACTGTTCCAACACTGCTCGGCGGGAATCGGTTTTATCTGCAAAAAAGAACGACAGCTCGGGCAGCGATAGCCGTTCGCAATCGGTCGCTTCATGGACGATGCGATCAGACAAACGCGAGCTGTTTACGGTGGGAGTTAAGAGCGCCATGACCAAAGACTACTGGCCAAAGATTAAGCCTCCATTAACTTAATCAAGGCTTAATCTTTGGTCGCTAGCCTTGACACACCTTAATCCCCAACGAAATGCTGGCCAGTGTCCTTAAGCGCAGACAACCCCACCAAGCTCTTTAGCCGTTTTCAAGTCGAGATCCTTGCGGTCGCTCTGGCAGCCTATTTCACCCTGGTTTTAAATAGCTCACTGTGGGATTTGTTGCTGCGCACCCAGTCTGGTGCTTCTCCCATGGAACGCTGGACATTTGTCTTAAGCATTGGGCTAGGCGTGCTGGCCTTGCAAGGCGCGATTGTTAGCATTTTACTGTGGGGCCGGGCTGCGAAAGTCGTGGGTGTTTTACTGGCGGTCGTGGCGGCGATTACGCATTATTACAACGCCCAGTTCGCAACATTTTTTGACACCAGCATGATTCGCAATGTGCTTGCCACCAATGTCAAAGAGGCGAGCGAGCTTCTAACCTTGCACTTTTTTGGCTCAGTAGCACTCTATTCGATTGCGCCGATTGTTCTAATTGTTTTTTATCCGGTTCAAAAACGGCCGATCTACCAATGGATTGTGCCGAAGGTAATTATGGTGGTCTTGCTTTTAGCGATTACCGTTGGCGCCATTGCCGCAAATTTCAAGGCATTTTCAGCAGCAATGCGAAACAATCGCGAGCTTCGCCACCTGATTCTGCCCACAAGCCCCTTGGTCTCGTTTGTGCGCGTTATGGGGGCCACTACTGCGCAATCCCGCTCGGTAAAACAAACGCTCGATCCAAACGCGTCCCGTATCGCGCCTGCCGAAAGCCAACGCCCCTTATTGACGGTTGTGGTCCTGGGCGAAACGGTGCGTAGCCAGAACTGGGGGCTTTCGGGATACGAACGCCCGACCACGCCCAGGCTTGCGACACTCAACCGCTCCGAGTTGTTTAATTTTCCCTACGCCGTCGCCTGCGGCACGAGCACCGAGGTGTCTGCGCCCTGCATGTTTTCAGACCGCGGTCGAGAGCGATATGACGAACAAGAGATTCGGGGCACCGAATCGGTGTTGGGATTGCTGCATCGACTTGGGGTTGACATGACATGGATCGACAACCAGTCAGGCTGCAAAGGCGTTTGCGATGGAATTCCCAGCTTTGAAGCACGAAGCTTTAAAAAGCCTGCCGCCGCAGCCCAAGAGGGTGACGATTTCGATGAAAACTTGCTGATCGGCTTCGAGAAAACCGTAAGCAGTCAAGCCAAAGACCAGGTGATAGTGCTGCACATGCTTGGCAACCACGGACCCGCTTATTCAAAGCGTTACCCTAAAAAGTTTGAGACCTTCACACCGGTCTGCACCGATAACAACCTGGGCAATTGCGAACGAGAGATGATCGTCAATGCGTATGACAATGCCATTGTGTACACAGACTTCATCGTTTCCCATCTCATAGAAAAGCTGGCTCGCCTGAAAGATCGTCATGTCAATTTGATCTATGTCTCTGATCACGGCGAATCGCTTGGCGAAAAAGGCCTTTACCTCCATGGGGTGCCCTACCGAATCGCCCCAAAAGAGCAGCTGCATGTGCCCTTTGTGTTCTGGATTCCAAAAGAGACTCAACGCAGCCTAAAGCTCGACACCAACTGCCTCACCAACAAGTCAAAGCAAACTGGCGCGCATGACTTACTGCCGCACACGCTGCTGGGGCTTTACAAGGTCAACAGCACCGTTTACCAGAAAAAGTGGGATTTTTTCAAAGAGTGTCGTGGATAAACCATATCGCAAAATCTGGGCCGGCTTATTTGTGTCGGCGGTCATGCTGGCCATTGTCTTTGGCGACGGAAGAATCGATCACAGCATCACATCACTTTTTTATTCTCCCCATGCCGGAACTTTCCCGCTGCGTGAAAGTAAGTTTGTCGATGTTTTCCTTTACCGCGGAATGAAGCTTTTTATGGGAGGCGTATTTGTCGCCTATCTCGCATGGGGCCTGTGGGCGGTGAAAACCAAACGACAAGGATTTACAGCCAGGCATCTGTGGGTCGCAGTTGCGGGCACAGGGATCATTATCGGACTCGTGAATCTGATCAAGAGCCTTACCGGAGTGGAATGTCCGTGGTCAACCCAGCCTTTTGGCGGCCAGGCCGACGCGCGCTCCTTGGTTGAAGCATTCACCGGATTGCTCTCGGGCAATGCCGGGCACGGGCGTTGCTTTCCAGCAGGCCATGCCACAGGAGGGCTTTTTCTATTCGCGTGGGCAGTGGCCCTGCGAGATAGCGCACCGCTTGCGGCGAAATTCACCGCTGGGCTTGGGCTCATTCTTGGTCTGTTCATGGGCCTGACCCGGGTCACGCAAGGCGCCCACTTTTTATCCCACGTACTATGGTCAATGTGGGTCGCCGCCCTGATTGGGGTGTTGCTCACGCTGTGGCTTGATTCCTCAAAACGGCGTGCTTTAATTTGAACTTATGATCTCTTTGCTTCGCCGTCGCCTCTACAAAGCCAGCCTTCACTCGATCAGCGGGTTCAGAGCCGCCTGGCGATCTGAAGAAGCGTTTCGAATCGAAGTGCTTCTTGGCCTGGCGCTTTTTGTCGCTGCTTTTTTTGTGGGCGAAACCCGACTTGAAATAGCACTCCTGTTGATGAGTGTTTTTATCGTATTGATCGCCGAGCTGCTGAATACAGGCCTGGAAAAAATCATTGACCGGATCTCACTGGAACACCACGAGAACTCGCGTTTTGTCAAAGATGTCGGCAGCGCTGCTGTGGGCCTTGCATTGGTTCAGGTGATCGTTGTGTGGCTTTTAATTATTGTTCACTAACAGTCGACTGCGGGTTGTGCGCCTGCGGTTGACGCGCTGCGCGCGGCAACAAGGCTGCTAGCAAGCCTGCCAAAACACCGCTGGCCGCAACAAGCAGCCAGTCATCAAAATGCAATGGGGTCAGGTGAAGCCAGCCCGAAGTTAGCGGCCATTGAATCAGCAACACCGAAACCAAAATGCCAGCGCCCGAGACGATGATGGCTCGGCGCTCAGAAAAAGCGCTCAGGCTTAGGGTGATGGTCGCACTTGCCAAAATTAGGCTCGCAAGCGCCATGGTCCTTGCATGATTCACATCTCGGCCGCCTAACAAGGCGTGTTCGTAGCCAAACACCAGGACAAAGGTCAATAGTGCGCCGACGGCAACAATGATTGCCCATTCGTGCTGGCTGAAAAACGCTGCCTTGCCTTTTCTTGGGCGCGGGCGCAACGGGCCCGGATGTGCCCGCGCTTGAAAGGCCAAGAGCGCAGTCGGGTGAATAATCAACTCGAGCCATACAATGTGCACCGGCAAATACAGCAGCGGAAACCCCTGAAGGGGGATCCACGCTGCGCTCGCGACCAAGGCGATATGTACCATGAGCAAATAGGCAAAACTGCGCTGAAGGTTATGAAACAGCTGCTGCCCTTCTGCAATAGCCCGGACAATCGTCTGAAAATTGTCATCCATTAGCACGATTGCTGCAGCCTCGCGCGCTGCTCGTGTTCCACGCTCGCCCATTGCAATTCCGATATCTGCACTTTGAAGCGCCGGAACATCGTTAACACCATCGCCAGTCACTGCAACAATCTCGCCTGACGCCTGAAGCGCCCTGACCAAGGCAAGTTTCTGTGCGGGCATTGCGCGGGCAATGACACTGACTTCTCGCAGACCGTTAATGCCTTGCGTCGCGAGCACCGAAGCAAGTGTTTCGCCTTCAATCACTTTGATCTCTTGGGCCGGCCCGAGCCCAATCGCCTGGGCAATTGCTCGGGCTGTATCCGGATGGTCTCCCGTGACCATGATCACGCGAATGCCTGCCTTATGGGCTTGGGCGATCGCTAAGGGAACGCCTACGCGAACGGGGTCTTCAAAAGCGATTAAACCTAGAAATTCGTAATGCGTTTGCGGTTCTTCACCATCCCAGTCGTGCAGCGCAAGCTCACGCCGACAACAGCCGATTACCTTTCGGCCGCTCGATGCAAGCATTCGGGTTTTCTCCCGCCACTCCGCTTGCTGCTCTTCGCTCAGGCGACATCGCTGAAAAATTGTCTCGGGCGCTCCTTTGACAAAACAAACCAAGGCCGATGAGGCAGTCTGGATCACACAAGCCTCGCGCCGTCGATCCTCGGTGAATGGGAAATTCGCACGCGCGACCCCTGGCATTGACGGGCTGACATCGAGCAGCGCGGCATCGAGCGGATCGCCGCTTGCCTGGCGGCTTGCCGTGGCAGCCGCCTGCAAGAGTTCGCTGCGATCAACGCCGGGCGCTGGGTCAACCTGTGAAAGCCGTAATTGCCCCTCAGTCAAAGTTCCGGTTTTATCGGAACAGATACAACTAACCCGGCCAATGTTTTCCACCACAACAGCTCGACGAACCAGCGCTTTTTCACGGGCAAGCCGATAGACACCGACGCCAAGGAAAAAGGAAAACACCACTGGAAACTCTTCGGGCAATGCGGCGACCGCAAGCGTTGTCGCGCTGATGATTGCATCAACAAGGCCATGCCCCTGAAGCAAACGGGTTAATGCTAGGGCAACGCAAAACACTAAAGCCGCCACGACAAGCCACTGCGTCAACGCGCCAATTTGTTGCTGTAATGGCGTGCGCTCTCGCTTGCCCGCCTGCGCAGATTGTGCAATTTCACCGTAATAGGTGTCAGCCCCCGTAAAGACAATCTGCACAATGGCGTGTCCAGTTAAAAGACGCGTTCCCGCGAAAACCCAATTCGAGTCGTGTGCGAAGGCGCTGGCTGGGCCTTCAGGCGCCAATTGCAAGACCGTTTTCTTAACAGGCATGGCCTCGCCTGTCAGGGCGGATTCGTCAAGCTGCAGGTTTTCGCCCGAAACAATCACGCCATCGGCAGGAACTGGCTGGCTCTCCGTGACGATGGCCAAATCGCCGGGCACCAGCTCAGTGGCGGCAATTTTCTGCTTGTTTGAGTCACGCATGACCCAAACCGATGATGCAAGTTGGCCCGCAAGCGCTTGCGTCGAGGCTTGAGTGCGCCAGTGCAAAAACGCATCCATGCCAAGAATCGGAACAAGCGCAACAGAAAGAATGATGGCTTCAGTGGTGTCGCCGATCATAAAAAAAAGAGCAGAAATTCCTGCCAAAAACCAAAGCATGGGATCTTGCAAGGTGTCTCGCACCAAATCGCGCCAGGTCGACGACGGGGCTGCAACAATCACATTAGAACCAAACCGGGCCCGATTCTGCGCCACCTGCGATTGATCCAAACCGGTTAACGGGTTTGTGAGGGCTGAGAATCGATCTTCGGGCAGTCGTCTGCGCATGTGTTGGTCCCGCGCTGGTTAGCTCACTGCACTCTTAGCGGCAGCTGAAGACGCACCGAAAAACCGCCCCACTGCGACTGCCCAAGCTCAAGCTCACCTTTATACAGCGTGACCAGCTCAGAGACAATCGCCAGGCCCAAGCCAGAGCCCGGAACCCGCTCATCACCACGAACGCCCCGACGCAAAATATCGGCCCTTTGCTCAGGTGCAACACCTGGCCCATCGTCTTGCACAACCAGGGCGAGATGGGAAACCTCGGGTGAAAATGAAATCTGGACTCGCTTGTTTGCCCACTTGCAGGCGTTTTCAATGACATTTCCGAGTATTTCCAAAAGATCCTCGCGCTCGCCCCAGAAAACGAGATGCTCGGGCACCGCGACATGAATCGACACTTGCTTGTCTATGTAAGCACGCTGCATGACCGAAACAATGCCGTCAATCACGGGGCGCACAGGTATCGGACCAGTGTGTGCACTGAGACCTGCGGCCATGCGCGCCCGCTTGAGGTGCCAATTAATTTGATCCTGGGCTAATACGCCGTTTGTTTTAATCGCCTCTTTCAAAGACTGCAGAGTTGCCGCCTCGTTTTCAGCGGCATTCATCATGACCGCCAGGGGAGTTTTGACCGCATGGGCTAAATTGCCCGCTAAGGTGCGAGCGCGCTCGACATTTCGGCGTTGTTCAGAGAGCACGGCATTAAAATTTTCAGCAAGCGGCTGGATCTCTGCAGGAAACACCCCCTCAAGACTGTCGGTCTCGCCTTTGCGTAAACGCGCTAACGACCGGTTCAACAACTTAAGTGGCGATAGGCCCACCGTGAGTTGCACCCCCAGCAGCACCAGCAAGACAAACCCAAGAATTCCCAGGTAGTGAAAAACCGACTGGTTAAATTCGGCAATGGCCAAGCGCAGGTCAGAAGTATCGGCAGCAACCATCACCCGAATGCGAGCGCCTGCCGCAAGCCCATCGATCGCAACGCTGCGCTCAGCCACCATGAGCGCTTGTTGATTCGGGCCTGAAACCTCATGCACATGCACCGCACCATCTGGCAATGTATCCCGTTGCAGGTCTAACTTGAAATCCCACAGAGATCTTGAACGCTGAACGCCCCCGGACACAATCGATTGCGGACCGGTGACTTGCCAATACAAACCCGAATACGGCGTTGTCCAACGGGGATCGCCCGTGGGCTCTCTGAGCAGAAATTGTCCATCGGTCGAGACACCCACCGCTGCCGTCAGTTGGTTCAGATGGCTGCGCAACAAGGACTGAAACTGAGCGGTGGCCTGCTGCTCAAACAGCCGGGTGAGCACTGAATTCGCAGCCAACAAGGTCGCAACAATTGCCAACGCACTGATCAAACCCAGCCGCGCGCGTAGCGACAAAGCCCAAGGGCCCGTTGGCGACGCATTCGCCTTCATTGGGCGCTGTCCGGGTTGCCCAGACGGTAACCTAAACCCCTTACAGTTTCAATCATTCCCACCGGCAGTTTCTTGCGCAAACGCGCAATAAAGACCTCGATTGTGTTGGAATCGGGGTCGTCGTTATACGCGTAAATGTGCTCGGAAAGCGTAGTGCGGCTCGCAACCTCACCGGGATGGTGCATGAGCCAAGACAGCAGCTTAAATTCGTGAGAAGTCAGCGTCAGGGGGTTGCCATCAAGAAAGGCCCGGCCCGCCACGGTGTCTAAGGCCACATTGCCCCACTCCAAAACAGGCGATGCCTGGCCAACCGAACGCCGAATCACGCCGCGCAAACGCGCCAAAAGCTCCTCGACATGAAAGGGCTTGGCAACATAATCATCGGCACCTGCATCAATGCCTGCGACCTTCTCACTCCAGCTATCGCGGGCGGTCAAAATGATCACCGGCATGGTCTTTCCAGCCTTTCGCCAAGCCTTGAGCACCGATAAGCCATCTAGGCCCGGCAAGCCCAGATCAAGAATCACTGCGTCAAAAGACTCCTCCTGCCCCAGATGCAGACCATCTTGGCCATTGCCAGCATGATCGACTGCATACCGTTGGTCGATCAGCGCCACTCGGAGCTGCTCGGCCAAGGCTGGCTCGTCTTCAATAATCAGGATTCGCATAATTCGCCTGATATTTTAGGCCAGACCGGCGGTGACCCCTGTTTCAACGCGCGTCTTTTCGATCGCCGCTTTTTGAACGCAGCTGCAACACTTCGCCGGTTTTGGCATCAACTTCAAGCTTCATGAGCTTACCGTCCTGGGTCACGCTTTTAATTTCGTAGATCCAGATTTTTTTGCCGTCATAGCGGTCTCGATCAAGCTCGACTTCCAAAACCTGACCCGGGTGCTTTGCCGAAACCGCCGCCAGGATTTTGTCCAAAGGAAGAATTTCCCCAGACTGAAGTGCCTGCCGGGCAAGATCGTGGTCGGAGGAAGCCAAGGCCGCGCCTGTTGCAGAAAAAACAATCAGCAAGGCGGCAAACGAATTCACAAGCAATTGACGAAAAGTTTTCATTTAAATCTCCTGAAAATATTAAGGCGCATTGTTGGCCAAGCTTCCTGAACCGTAGATGAATATCGCCTTCAGGTTGTGTCCATGGCGGGTTGGCAATACTGGCGCCGTATTCATCAAAACCAGGAGTCGCCCTATGAAATTTAGATCCGCCAAATTTTCCGAAATGGCATTCGTGAGCGTCAGCATTTTTTCTGCCACTGGCGCTGTCAACGCTGCTGACACCACGCCAGCTAGCCAACTTCAATACTGGGCTCAACAAGCCAACGCTCCCGCAAACGCTGAACAAGGAAAGGTGTTTTATAACACCCGCCAAAAGCAGGATTTAAGTTGCGCCACCTGCCACAGTGCCAACCCCCTGGAGCCCGGAAAACACAGTTCCACCGGCAAAGCGCTCAAACCTTTGGCCCCAGCCACCAACCCAAAATCCCTGACTGACACCGCAAAAATCGACAAGTGGTTTCGTCGCAACTGCAACGAAGTGGTGGGCCGCGAATGCAGCGCCCAAGAAAAAGCGAATGTGATTGCGTATCTGATTAGCCTTAAGCCCTAAAAACCCCTCTTCGGAGAATCTCGATGAACCTCGTTACAAAAATGATTCTGACAGGCCTGATCGCTGCACCCGCTGTCTCCGCTTGGGCTGACGCACCGGTCATGTCGGCAATGCAAACCCCCGAAGTTTACAAACAAGAGTGCGCAAGCTGCCATATGGCCTACGCGCCGGAATTTCTCTCTAAATCGGCATGGCGCCGGGTCATGGACTCATTGGACAAGCATTACGGCACCGATGCGAGTCTTGACCCCGAAACGAGCCGCAGCATCTCGAACTGGCTTTCCCAATATGCCGGCCGCTATAAGCGCGTTGTCGAGTCCTCAAAAGAAGATCGGCTCACGACCACGCCGTGGTTTGCTCGTAAACACAATGACATTAATCCCGGAGTATTTCAGCGCGCCACGATCAAAAGCCCCGCAAATTGCGCAGCGTGCCATACGCAAGCAGAGCGCGGAAATTATGACGATGACAATGTAAGGATTCCAAAATGAACGAACTGGCAACACAGCAACCTCTCAAAAAAATTCGGGTATGGGATGCGCCCACTCGGATCTTTCACTGGGTGTTAGCGATTAGTTTCGCGGGCGCCATGATTACCCAGGACATGGAAAACCTGAGGCTCGTCCACATCACCTTTGGCTACACCATGCTGGGGCTTGTGGGATTTCGCTTGCTCTGGGGTGTCTTGGGCACGCGCTATGCGCGATTTAAAGAGTTTGTTCCCACGCCGGCAAAAGTGATTGCCTATGTCAAAAGCATGGCCGCAGGCAGGCCCGAGAGCTTCCTGGGACACAACCCCCTGGGCGCTTTGGCAATTATCGCAATGCTGAGTCTTACTATCGGCAGTGCGGTGTCGGGAATACTGCTTGAGCAAGGGTTTAGCGAAGAGCTCTTTGAAGAGGTTCACGAAGTCCTGTCAAACACCTTGCTCGTTGTTGTAGGCGGTCATTTGCTTGGCGTCGTGCTTTCTAGCGTGATGCACAAGGAAAGCCTGGTGCCCCCCATGATTAGTGGCCGCAAAGTGGGGTCGCCAACTGCCGAGATTCGCGCAAACTACAACTGGGTTGCGGCGATACTGGCAGCGGCGATTGCGTATCTTTGGTTCGTGCAGTTATCTTGAGCCGGCATCTCGCGATGCTGGATTTTTAGCAGCGAATGGAAACGCCGTGCCCGACTTCCCAGGGCGCGGCGCAATTCGCAGCGACAGCAACATGGTGACTGCCAGGGTCAGCACCGTAAAGCCCAGCGACCACACAATTGGGATTTTATAAAGATCGATCAGCAGCATCTTCACGCCAATAAAGACCAGCACAATGGCCAGGCCGTAAGAGAGCAAATGAAAGCGTTCATGCATGCCAGCCAGCAGAAAATACATGGCTCTTAAGCCCAGAATTGCAAATACATTAGATGTCAGCACAATGAACGGATCGGTGGTGATTGCAAAAATCGCCGGAATGGAATCCACCGCAAACACCAGATCCACAATGCCGATCAGCAAAATCACCACGAACAAGGGCGTTGCCATTTTGACGCCATTCACAACGGTGAAAAACTTTTCTCCGTCGTAGTTTGGCGAGATCTTCATGTGCCGATTGATCCAGCGCAGCGCTGGATTGTTGTCCAAATCAGGCTCTTGGCCTGCCGCCCACCACATTTTCACGCCGGTAAACACCAAGAAGGCGCCAAACAGATACATCACCCAATGAAACTGTGAGATCAGCCATGCACCGATCAGAATCATGATCGCCCGCAGCACCAAGGCGCCGAGAATACCGATCATCAGCACCCGCTTTTGAAAAGCGGGTGGCACGGCAAAATAGGTAAACAACATGAGAAACACAAAAATGTTGTCGACCGCGAGCGCCTTTTCAACCAAGTAGCCGGTAATGAACTCCAATGCCTTGGCATCGGCCATCTCACGGGCCGCGAGATCCGGCCCCATGCCGCCAAGAAACCACCACAGCCAGCCCACAAACAAAAATGACACCGCCACCCAAATGATCGACCAAATGGATGCTTCACGAATGCTTACCGAGTGGGCGCCCTGCCGATTCAGGGCAAAAAAGTCGATTGCCAGCGCAATCAAAACAAAGGCCGCAAACAGCGACCACAACAAGGGGGTTCCGATGGTCATCATCGTCAAAAGCCTCTCAGCCCAAGGCGGCAATACTTGGGCACAAATTGTGGGGAATCCTCGCCAGTCTTGCTGCCCAGATCGACCTGATCTGAGTCACGGCACCGAACACCAATGGCTGCCAAACCACCAATGTCGTAATGACGGCACCGCACCACAGGAGCCTTGCGCTCGTGTGTCAGCTACTCCCTTTGAGAGGCTGCCGCATTGGAGCAAAAATCAAGACGGGCGTCAAGCCAACCCCGCCCCCGTGGCCGCGCGCTAGCAATAGATATCCTGCAACGCCGCCAGCATTGCGTGAACACGATCATCGGCAATGCTGTAGTAAATGTATTTACCCTCACGCCGTGTACTGACCAGCCCTTCCATGCGCAAAATTCCAAGCTGTTGCGATAGCGTTGGCTGGGTGATCTTGGTCAGCGACTCAAGATCGCTGACACATTTCTCGCCAGCAGTGAGCTGACAAAGCAATAACAAGCGATCTTCATTGGCCAACACACGCAAAAAGCAAGTCGCCTTGCCCGCGGATTTTCTGAGTTGCGCTATGTCAACGGCATGCTTTCGCATTACTGGTCTTGTTTGACGATTAAATAACAAAAACATATTATGTTTTAAATAATATTGATGCGCAAGAGGCTGCAAACGTTATGCTCAATTCCCTAGGAATTTCCGGAAAGATTGCCGCTGCGTTCCAGCGAGCGCAGATCACACCGCTGCTGGCAGTGCTAGCTCTGCTTGCCGGGCTGTTTGCGGTGCTGGTGACCCCTCGCGAGGAGGAGCCCCAAATCAACGTCACCATGGCCAATGTGCTGATCCCCTTTCCCGGGGCTTCGGTCGACGATGTGGAACAGATGGTGGCCGTTCCCGCCGAGCAGGTGTTGGCCCAGATTTCGGGAGTCAAACATGTGAGCTCTGTTTCGCAGACTGGGCTTGCCACCATTACCGTGCAGTTTGAAGTGGGCGTGCCACGAACCGAGGCTCTGGTAAGGCTACATGACACTGTAGCCGCCAACGCAGACTGGTTGCCTCAGGGCTTAGGCGTCATGGCACCAGTAATCAAACCGAAAGGCATTGACGATGTGCCCATCGTTGCCCTTACCTTGTTTAGCCCAAGCGGTGACATGGATCGACTCGCTCTTGAGCTTTTGGCCAATCGCATTGAGTCGGATCTAAAACGGGTAGCCGGCACTCGAGAAGTTCAAACGATCGGCGGGCCGGGCCGTGTCATTCGTGTTGAGATCGATGCCACACGATTGGTTGGCAAGGGGTTTACGGTCGCCGAGGTACAGCAGTCGCTGGCCGCCGCAAATGCAGGCGCTCCCGTGGGCGAGCTGCGTGCTCAAGATCAGTCGATCGCGATTCAGACCGGCCCATTTTTACAAAATGCGAACGATGTCTCCAACCTTGTGTTGGGCGTTCGGGCCGGTGCGCCTGTTTTTCTGCGCGATGTGGCTCAAATCCTCGACGGCCCAGACCAAGCGCAGCGATTCGTATGGCACACACAGCGCGCCGCGGATGGCAAGTTCACAAACGATCTTCCCTCGGTCACGATCGCGATTACAAAAAAGCCCGGTGAGAACGCCGTCGATGTTGCCAATGCAGTGTCTAATCGGATCAAGGAACTGAAGGGAATCGCTATTCCGGATTCTGTCGAAGTTCGGATGACCCGAAATTACGGCGAAACAGCTGATCAAAAAGCGCGCCAGCTGATTCAAAAGCTTTTATTTGCTACCGTCTCCGTGGTGGCCCTCGTCTTTACGGCACTGGGCCGAAGAGAGGCCATGATTGTCGGCGCAGCAGTCGTGCTCACCCTCGCCGCCACCTTGTTTGCTTCGTGGGCCTATGGGTTCACGATCAACCGAGTCTCGCTCTTTGCCCTTATTTTTTCCATAGGCATTTTGGTTGACGATGCCATTGTGGTGGTCGAAAACATTCATCGACACCAGAGGCTCTTTCCAAGTAAATCACTGGCCGAAATCATCCCCGGCGCAGTCGATGAAGTGGGTGGCCCCACTATTTTGGCAACCTTCACAGTGATCGCTGCGCTCTTGCCCATGGCATTTGTCTCGGGCTTGATGGGCCCGTATATGAGCCCCATTCCAATTAATGCCAGCATGGGCATGCTGCTGTCTCTGGCAATCGCGTTTGTGATCACTCCGTGGATGGCACAACGCTGGATGAAGCCGGCACATGAACCCTCCGAGCACCAGTCTCGACTCACTCAGCGGCTCGACCCCTTCTTCATGCGGCTGTTTGCGCCGTTTTTACGGGAACATGGCGGTGCCCGATCAAGACTCTTGCTGGGTGTTTTGATCGCCGGGCTAATTGCCGGCTCCGTTGCATTGCCTGTTGGCGGGCTCGTGATTTTAAAAATGCTGCCGTTTGATAACAAAAGCGAGTTCCAGATCATCGTCGATCTTCCCGAAGGCTCGCGCGTTGAAAAGACGGATGCCGTGCTAAAGGAAATGGCCCAGGTTCTGAAAGGCGTTCCTGAGGTTGATAGCCTTCAACTTTATTCCGGCTCCGCGTCGCCGATCAACTTCAATGGCCTGGTGCGGCAATACTATTTTCGGCAAGCGTCTCACCAAGGGGATATTCAGGTCAATCTCGTGGACAAATCGGAGCGCAGCGATCAAAGCCATACGATTGCCACACGGGTTCGGCCTTTGCTTGCCGAAGTGGCCAAGCGACATAACGCAGCACTTAAGGTTGTAGAGGTGCCCCCCGGCCCGCCCGTGCTTGCGCCAATTGTTGCCGAGGTGTACGGCCCCGATGAGGCAACGCGCATGGACATTGCACGAAAAGTTCGCGACGTGCTCGAAGCCACGAACGGCGTGGTGGATGTGGATGACAGCACAGTTCATTCTGGCCCCAAAAAGATGCTGCTGATTGATCGGCGCAAAGCCAGCCTAATGGGCGTGTCGCAGCACACGATCGTGCAGACTCTACAAACGGCCCTCTCTGGATCGTCCACGGCCTATCTGCACGACGCTTCGAAATACCCGGTACCCGTGGTGCTTCGTTTCTCCGAAAAAGACCAGGAAGATCTGAATAGGCTGTTAAGCCTGCCGGTGCGCACCAGTACGCGGGAAACGGTTGCCCTTCGTGAGCTTGTTCGAATTGTCGATGCGCAGCGCGAGCAGGTGCGCTATCGGAAAGATCTGCTGCCCGTGGTTTATGTGGTGGCCGATGTAGCCGAGCGGTTTGATAGCCCCTTGTACGGCCTGTTTACGGCACGCCCCGCTGTGCTTGCGCTGAAAAGCGAGAAAGGCCAGAGCATTGAAGAACATTTCATCTCTGCACCGAGCAACCCACACCGCGGCCCAGCCCTGAAATGGGATGGCGAGCTGCAAATCACGTATGAAACCTTCCGGGACATGGGGGCTGCCTATGCGGTGGGCTTGGTCATGATTTATCTGCTGGTAGTGGCGCAGTTTCGCTCCTACCTTACCCCCCTGATTATCATGGCGCCAATCCCGCTCACGGTAATCGGAGTCATGCCCGGCCACGCACTGCTTGGGGCTCAGTTCACAGCGACCTCTATGATCGGCATGATTGCCTTGGCTGGAATTATTGTGCGCAACTCGATTTTGCTTGTTGATTTCATCAACCTGCAGCTCGCAAAGGGTATTCCGTTTAAAGACGCTGTGGTGCAGTCGGCGATTGCCCGCGCCCAGCCGATTCTGCTCACTGCCGTTGCAGCCATGCTTGGTGGCGTTTTCATTATTGATGACCCCATTTTTAATGGGCTGGCCGTGTCGTTAATTTTCGGGATACTAATCTCCACGTTGCTAACGCTGTTAGTTATTCCGTTACTGTATTTCGCTGCGTATCACCGCCAGGCCGATCGCCTTTTGGCAAGACTTTCTTGAAGGAAACAAGGCCATGAAGATCTTTCGCATCGCGTCGCACCTGTGCATTGCCGCCGCAATTCTTTTGACCCTGCCCACGCATGCCAGTGACCTTTTAACCGTGTGGACCTCGGCTCAGGAGCGTGACCCTGGGTTTCGAGCAGCACTAACCCAACAGGCTGTTGGCGAGGCCCAACGTGAACAGGCGCAATCTTTGTGGAATCCCTCAGTGTTTGTGAGTGCGTTTGGCGGAGCCGCAAGCAATTACAGCTCTACACGTGAGGCATATTTCAGAACGCCGGGAAGCACCAGCGACGATGTGCGCTTTAACACCTCGGTCTATTTGGGTGCCGCTGCACAAGCCTCAATCACGGCTCTGAAACCTTTGTTCGACAAGACCCGCGAAGCCAGCGCGCGCCAGCTTGGCCTCGCTGCTGAGATCTCAGATCTTGGAAAACAAATCGCACGGCAACATCTGGCGCGTTCGGTTGTAGAGCGCTATGTCGATGTCGTGATCGCTCAAGAAGCGCTTCAGCTGCATGAGGCCCACGAAGAAGCTGTGCGACGGGCTGATAACGAGCTTCGCAAACGTCGTGCTCTGCGCGATGTGAGCCAAATGGATGTGCACGAGTCGGCTCAGCGACTCTCCATGCTCGCCGCGCAAAAGGTGCGCCTGCAAACGGAACTGGAAATTGCTCGCCTTGCGTTAAAAGACCTCTC
>CAYTWR010000014.1:0-2950 GCA_964442225.1 uncultured Burkholderiaceae bacterium
CTGCCAATCGTGAGCCTTCAACAACGCCTTTAGTAAGCCCGCATGCTCGTGGGCAACAAGCACCGCCAGGTTTTCATCCCATATCGTGAGCGCATCGCGCACCGGCCCGCGCTTAGTTACGCCGCCAAGCCGCGCAATTTCCTCGTGCTGCAATCGATTCAACAAGGCTTTTATTTTTGGCGCGGTGAGCCATATCAAGGCGTTATACCGATCATGAAAATTATCGCGTGTTGGAACACAACCGGTCTGGGCAATAAACGCCTCATAAGACTGCCCGCAAGGTAGCTGCGCTTGCGGCACAAACCGCGAGGGCTTGCCTTGGCCAGTCACCAGCCTGCGTTGCACGGCAAGAGCATTCAGCTCGGGCAATAGACTCGTGTAATACGCCGATTGCACCAGCGACAAAAGCCCCGGATCAAAGGGGCCTTGCCAAAGCGTGTGATTAAAACTGTGGATCGCTTGCATGAAGCGATCATTGTCACATGAGGTAGTGATCGATCAGCAATGCCGCAAACAATAGGGCCAAATAGTTAATCGAGTATTTAAAAGTCTTCTTGGCCAAGGCTTCAGAATACTGTTGGTACAAGCACCACGACAGCCACAAAAAGTAGCCCCCCAAGCCCAGGGCGCTAGCCAAATACACTGCGCCGCTCATGCCAATTAAGGTGGGCAACAACGTGGTGGCCACCAACAGCAGGGTATACAAAAGAATATGCAATCGCGTGAACCGCTCGCCATGGGTGACCGGCAACATGGGCAGGCCGCTGCGGGCGTATTCATCCGAGCGATACAAGGCAAGCGCCCAGAAATGCGGCGGGGTCCACACGAAAATAATCAGAAACAACACCCAGGCTTCAATCGGTGCCTGGCCGGTTACCGCAGCCCAGCCCAGCACGGGCGGCATGGCGCCAGAAGCACCACCAATCACAATGTTTTGCGGTGTACGCGGCTTGAGCAACACTGTGTAAACAATTGCGTAGCCCACAAATGTGGCCAAGGTGAGCCAAGTCGTTAACGGGTTTACAAAGGCGTAGAGCAAAAATGTTCCTGCACCGCCAATTAGGCCCGAGAACACCAGAGTCTGTTGGGCGGTTAAGGTGCCCGAAGGCAAGGGTCGCCACTGGGTGCGAGCCATTTTGGCGTCGATATGCTGCTCCACCAAACAATTCACCGCAGCGGCTGCTCCGGCCACCAAGGTAATGCCGATCGTGGCCGCCAAAAAGAGTTCCAGGCGAACCAAGCCCGGGGTCGCCAGAAACATTCCGATCACCGCACAAAAAGTAATCAGCATGACCACGCGCGGCTTGGTCAGCGCAAGGTACTGTCGAAACAGTGACGATGGGGCCAGGGTGAATGCGTTCATTGTGTTTAACCGATTCGAGAGGCTTTCAAAAGCTTGTTCAAATCTTTTTTCATGCCATTAGGATCTGGATTATCGGGGAAACGCATCATTAAATTGCCTAGGGGATCTACGAGCCAGATATTGCTCGCCCCCTGATTTTGCACTGCAGATTGGCGGGCTACCGAGAGCCAATTCGCAATTAATGGGTCTTTAACTTCTGTATCGCCAAGCCGCACCACCCACAGGCCCTCATGCTCGGCCAAGAGCGCAGGATCCGGTTTGCCCGACCTATCGGTCAGGATCCAAAGCCGCTCGACACGATCACGCTCACGGCCTGTCGTAAGTCGAATTTGGCGCATCAGCCAAAGCTCGTGCTTGCAGGCCTCGCTGCACTGTGCGGGGCCCATACGCACCATGAGCCAACGGCCATTCCAATCCCCCAATTGCGTCAAGGGTCTTTGAGTGCGTGAATCGGCTTGCACTGCGACAAAAGCACTTTCGGCCTTGGGCTGTACCACCGTTGACACTGGCAGGGTTGTGACCGTGACCTGCGGCTCTACAAAGTCGCCGTAGTTGGTGCGGCCTTCGGGCTTGACGCCGTAATACATGACATACGAGGCAATCACCGGCGCAATGGTGACTGCCAGTACCGCCCACAAAGGCCAGAGATTTCGTTTCGTTTCGCTCATGCGACTTGCGGGCGCAAACGCCATGCAAAAAATAAAGCGGCAAGACTCATTAAAAACCATTGCACCGCGTAACCGTGATGCTTGGAAACATCATCCTTCACATCGGGCAGCGCGCGCTTTAAGCCGTCACCGTTATCTTGAATCTGCCAAACAATCACAGGCCAGATGTTTCCAGGGACACGCGCTTGGGCGGCAGCCCAATCAAAGTTTTGCCAGAGATTGCCACTGCGCAAGGCTTGCGGGTCGCTCGAAAGCTCCATGCGTTTCATGACCGAGGCCAGTGCCATGCCTTCCAGGCCTTGCGGATCTGCGGCCCGCACACTATCGCCCAAGGGTGCGGCGGGCGCCTTGGCCTGCCAGCCACGGTTGACCCACACCAAACTGCCATCGGCCAACTGCAATGGCGTTAACACATGCACGCCCGCCTGGCCTTGCCAGCCACGGTTATCCAGAGCAACAGTTTTTTCAAACACCCAGGTGCCAGACAGCATGACACGCTGCTGGTCTAGCGAATCGGCAACCAAGCCTTGCTGCCAGCGCAATGCCTTGCCGAGCTCTATGGGCACCAAACGCGCTTGGGCCTTTGCAATCATGTCGCGCTTTTCATCGGCACGGCCAAGCTGCCAAAACCCGAGGCTGATTGCCACCAGGGCAAGTGACAAGGCCACGATGCTGGCGATCCAAGAGCGGGTTTTGATTACCATTGGCAGATTCACAGCGGAGCAGAAATGAAGGTTCTAATTGCAATTGCATTTGTGTTGATCGTTGCCAGCCTGGGCTCCGCCTTGTTTTACTTAATGCGCGACAAAGGCACCAGCAATAAAACGGTTGGCGCCTTAGCCCTGCGCGTGGGCTTTTCTGTCGCGCTGTTTGTGTTTCTGATCATTGCCCATCAGCTGGGCTGGATCGAAACGACTGG
>CAYTWR010000014.1:3050-43553 GCA_964442225.1 uncultured Burkholderiaceae bacterium
CGCTGTTTGTGTTTCTGATCATTGCCCATCAGCTGGGCTGGATCGAAACGACTGGAATACGGTATTAATGGATCACCACGCTGCGCTCGCGATGACGGGGCTTCTACAGCCAATACACCACCACATACAACCCAAGCCACACCACATCCACAAAGTGCCAATACCAAGCAGCGGCTTCAAACCCAAAGTGTTGGTTTGGCGTGAAGTGCCCCTTGATACAACGGCCCAAAATCACCGACAGCATGATGGCGCCCACGCACACATGAAAGCCATGAAAGCCGGTGAGCAAGAAAAAGGTGGACCCAAAAATTCCTGAAGTCAGTTTTAGGTTCAAGTCGCGATAGGCGTGAATGTATTCATACGCCTGAAAGCCTAAAAACACCAAGCCCAAAATAATGGTGGCGGCCAACCAAAACACCAGCTTGCTACGATTGTTTTCACGCAAGGCATGGTGGGCAATCGTGAGCGTTACGCCCGATGTGAGCAGCAGCGCCGTGTTGATCGTGGGGATCCAAAACGGCCCCATGGTCTTGTATTCCTCAACAATTCCCGCGGGTCCCGTGCCCTGGCCCCACACAGCTAAAAAGTCGGGCCACAAAATCGCTTTGTGATCCAAATCGCCCAGCCAGGGCATGGAAATTACACGCGCATAAAACAGCGCGCCAAAAAAGGCTGCAAAGAACATGACCTCTGAGAAGATGAACCAGCCCATGCTCCAGCGAAAGCTCGTGTCCACCCGATCGCTGTATTGCCCGCCTTCTGATTCAGAAATCACAGCACCGAACCAGCCAAAAAACATATAGACCAGAATTGCAAAGCCCAGCAACACCGACCAAGAGCCCCAGGCAAATCCGTTGATCAAGCCCACGGCGCCAAAAAGCGTAAAGATCATGGCGAGCGACCCCACGGCAGGCCACTTGCTGGGGCTGGGCACAAAATAATGCGGCGCGTGGGCGGTTGAACTCATTGCAGTCTCCCTAAATTCCTGATTTTTTATTTTCCAATAACCAAATTCACAACCAACAACAATGTCATCACAAACAAAATTCCAAGCACGACCCCAGTGATCACTACATGCACAGGGTTGAGCTGTGCCATGTCACGGTCATGGTCACGGCCCTTGCGCACGCCAAAAAACGACCACAGCACTGCGCTCACTGTTTGCAGCAAGTTCATTTTTCTGGGTTGGGCGGGCTTGGCTGTCTCGCTCACCCCGCACTAACCCCCTGTTGCAGGTAACGCTGCTGCCGCACGGCCTGCCACTTCAAAAAATGTATAGCTCAGTGTGATGGTGTCGATATCGGCCGGAAGCTTTGGGTCAATGACAAACACCACTGGAAACTCACGCACTTCATTGGCTTTTAACTCTTGCTGCTCAAAACAAAAACATTCCAGCTTTTTAAAATGCCCCGCCGAGTGCCGCGGTGCATAGCTGGGAATGGCTTGGCCATGAATGTTGGCCGCCTTGGAATTGACCAGCTCGTAGGTCACCGTAGCCAGCTCACCAGGGTGAACGGTCATATAAGCCACGCGCGGCTTAAAGGCCATGGCGCCATGCACATTGGCATCGAACTCAATGGTGATCTTGCGCGAGGTGTCGACCTGCGTGTTCTTTGCGAACTCACGGGCCTCGGCGTAATTCAGCTTATCGCGGCTTGCCAGCACATTAATGCCGGTGATTTCACAGATCTTTTCGTAAAAGGGCACCAAGGCAAACCCAAAGCCAAACATCAGAATGGCCACCATGAGCAGCTTTCCAAACATGCGGCTGTTGTCGGTTTTGCTCATGGTGGTTTGCTTAGCCCAGCAAGTAATACTTGGCCACAATTCCTGCAAAAAATACGGCAGCAATCGAAGCCATGATCAGGCCAACACGCACATTGGCCCGCCGCTGTGAATCCGCCATGTTTAATGTGCCCCTTTAAACTGCGGCGGTGTCTCAAAGGTATGGAAAGGCGCCGGCGAAGGCACTGTCCACTCCAAGCCGCCCTGGTTGCTTTCCCAGGGATTATCAGCCGCCTTGGGGCCGCCCTTGATGCACTTGATCACGATATACAGCAAGAAGAGCTGGGTCAGGCCAAACCCGAAGGCGCCTACCGAAGCAATCGCGTTGAAATCGGCAAACTGCATGTTGTAATCGGCGTAACGACGCGGCATTCCCGCCAGGCCCAAAAAGTGCATGGGGAAGAAAGTGATATTGAAAAAGATCATCGACAGCCAAAAGTGCCACTTGCCCAATGTCTCGTCGTACATATGGCCGGTCCATTTGGGCAGCCAGTAATACAAGCCTGCAAACAGGGCAAACAACGACCCTGCCACCAGCACATAGTGGAAGTGGGCAACAACATAGTAGGTATCGTGCAGTTGAATATCCAGCGGAGCCACCGACAAAATAATTCCGGTGAGCCCGCCAAGCGTAAACACGAAAATAAAGCCCACCGCAAAAAGCATGGGGGTTTCAAAGGTCATGGCGCCGCGCCACATGGTAGCCAGCCAATTAAAGATCTTTACACCCGTAGGCACCGCAATCAGCATGGTGGCGTACATGAAAAACAGCTGGCCAGTCACTGGCATGCCCGTGGTGAACATGTGGTGGGCCCACACCACAAACGACAAGATTGCAATTGATCCCGTGGCATAGACCATGGAGCTATAGCCAAACAAACGCTTGCGGGCAAATGTGGGAATGATCTCCGACACAATTCCAAAGGCCGGCAAAATCATGATGTAGACCTCGGGGTGGCCAAAGAACCAGAAAATATGTTGGTACATCACCGGGTCGCCGCCACCTGCTGCATTAAAAAAGCTGGTGCCGAAATGGCGGTCGGTGAGCAGCATGGTGATCGCACCGGCCAACACGGGCATGACCGCCACTAGCAAGTAAGCGGTGATCAGCCAAGTCCACACGAACATGGGCATCTTCATGAGCGTCATGCCCGGAGCGCGCATGTTCAAAATCGTGGTGATGATATTAATCGCGCCCATAATGGAGCTCGCACCCAAAATATGCACGGCAAAGATTGCGAGATCCATGCCAATGCCCATTTGCGTCGACAGCGGCGCATACAGAGTCCAGCCGGCTGCCGTTGCACCACCTGGCACAAAAAATGAAGACACCAGCAATAATCCCGCGGGCACCAGCAGCCAGAAGCTAAAGTTGTTCATGCGCGCAAAGGCCATGTCGCTGGCACCGATTTGCAGCGGAATCATCCAGTTTGCAAAGCCCACAAAGGCAGGCATGATCGCGCCAAACACCATGATCAGGCCATGCATGGTAGTGAACTGATTAAACAGCTCTGGATTCAGGATCTGCAGGCCTGGCTGAAACAGCTCGGCGCGAATTCCCAGCGCCAAAAAGCCACCCACAAACAACATTGAAAAGCTAAACCACAAGTACATGGTTCCAATGTCTTTGTGGTTGGTGGCGAACACCCATCGACGCCAGCCAGTGGGGTGATCGTGGTGGTGATCGTGCGTGTGCCCTGCACCCACACCAATGCCATGCTCAGGGCCAAGTACTGCGCTCATGTGCTTCTCCTCGAATCTCTATTGCTTTTGAGTGGCAACCCACTTGCTGTATTCCTGGGCCGAGACCACTTGCACCACAATGGGCATGAAGGCGTGGTCTTTGCCGCACAGCTCAGCGCAGTGGCCGCGATAAGTGCCCTCTTTCTCTGCAGTAAACCAGGTGTCTCGCACAAAGCCAGGAATCGCGTCTTGCTTGACGCCAAAGGCAGGCACCATCCAGGCGTGAATGACATCGTTGGCGGTCGTGACCACGCGGATCTTCTTGCCGACGGGGACCACCACGGGGTTATCGACTTCCGAAAGATAGTGTTCGCCCTTGGGAGCAATGCCCACAATCTGGTCTCGGGGCGTTGCCAAGGAAGACATGAACGAAATGCCCTCACCTTCACCCTTCAGATAGTCGTAGCCCCACTTCCACTGATAGGCCGTGGCCTTGATGGTGATATCGGCATTGGTGGTGTCTTTTTGCGCAATCACGACCGGTGTTGCGTAAATTCCAATCACCACCACGATCAGAAAAGGAACAACCGTCCAAGCAATTTCAACGGCAGTGCTCTCATGAAAGTCGGCCGGCTTGGCGCCTTTGGACTTGCGGTGTGCGTAGATGGAATAAAACATCACCGCGAAGACGGCAACGAAGATTGCAAGGCAAACCCAGAGCAAGAAGCTGTGCAGCCAATACAAATCGGCAGCGATGCCTGTTACCGGCGTTTGCAGGTTGTAGCGACCATCCATTCAAATGTCTCCCCACATTTCGAATGCTGTTGTCGGACCTGATGTCCCGAGTGGGCGGATTATATGCCTTAAGGCCCGGTTTTGGGCGCCCCTCTGGGTGTTTTCCCTTGCCACTGCACTGGTTTCACATCGCTGGCCCCACCGCCATGACGCTGCGCGCGCGGGCTTGGCGCCCAGGCGTGGCCAAACACAAGCTCGACCCGCAAACAAATTTTCTCGCCTTTTCGCAAGGACTCCAGGGCGTCGATCACCCGGGCTCGCCAGCGATGCGAACGCAAGCCCGAAGGCCTATGAACCAAGGAATTACCCCCTAAACATCGCAGATCTTGCAATGCTGACTCCGCGCTTGAATACGTCAGCTCGATCCACTCAGCATCCATCACCGGGTTAGAAAGCCCAAGCGAGACCAAGGCATCGCCAATGTCATGCATATCGGGATAGCCGGGCACATGCTGATCTTGCGAAACATCGCCCAAAGCCAATGCGAGCGGGCGAAAGCTATCCGGGCCCAAAGTGGTGATCATGAGCAAGCCCTCGGGCTTGAGCACTTTGGCCCAAAACCCCAGCGTAGAACGAATGTCCGAGAGATAAGCCAGCAATCCCACTGACCAGATCAGATCAAAGCCCTCAACGGGCGCGTTAATGGGCATACCCAGCTGGGCAATGCCATAGTCAAGACGATTTTTTGGATCAAGCCGAATGTAAGAAAAGCGATCGAGCAAACGCGCTTGTGCTTCTGCCCACAGCGCATGCGAGGCAACCGTTTGCAAGCCCCGACGCGCGAGCTGTTGCCGAACGCTTTTGGGATCGACCATTCGGATGAGGGGATCTTTTTGCACGGGCTCAGTATAGTGAAACCATGTCCTTGCTCGCTGCGGTTGGCCGCTCATTTCGAAGACTTGTGCGCTCGCAGTGCATGCTCTGTGAGGCTTATGCACATGGTTTTGAGCTGTGCTCGGCGTGCTCGGCAAAACTCAAAACAACCGCGTGGGGGGTCGCGAGCGTCAGCCACCTCAATGCACGCATTCCTGTGTTGTGGCGCGAAGTTTACGGCGGGATTTTGACCGACGCGATTTACCGAACAAAGTATCAGGGCGATTGGGGCAAGGCCCGCATGCTGGGCAAGACACTGGGTGAGCTGCCCAAGCCTTGGCTTGGGCCAAGCCCAATCATCGTGCCCATTCCCTTGGCGGGGGGCCGGCTGGCCAAACGCGGCTATAACCAATCACAGATCATTGCCGCCCAACTGGCCCGTCAATGGGGTCTGGCGATCGAAAGCCGCTGGCTGATCAAGCAACGGGCCACGCCGCGTCAGGCCACACTCGATTGGGAAGAACGAAAATCAAACCTTGCCCATACGTTTAGCGCAAGCCCGCACATGCAGGGCAAGCGAATCTTGCTCGTTGATGACATTATGACCACCGGCGCCACCCTGAAAGAAGCGATTCGTGCCGTGTCCATTGTCCACGGCCATGTCGTGGCAGCTGCTGTAATTGCCCATGTTCCTAAAGCGAAACACCATGTTCAATGTCGTTCTCGTCGAGCCGGAAATCCCGCCTAACACCGGCAACATTATTCGGCTGTGCGCAAACTCTGGCGCGACGCTGCATTTAATTGAGCCCCTCGGTTTTCCCATTGATCACAGCAAAATGAAACGGGCGGGCTTGGATTATCACGAGCTTGCACTTTTCAAGGTTCATCAAAGCTGGCAAGAGTTTTGCAAGTCCGAACGACCCAACCCCGACCGTCTGTTTGCGATCACCACCAAAGGACAAGCCCGTTTTCATGAGTGCATGTTTCAGGCCAATGACTGGCTGGTGTTTGGATCAGAAACGAAAGGCCTTGGGGCCTTGCTGGCAGAGTTTCCCGATCGCCAACGCCTGCGCATTCCCATGCGCCCCGACAATCGAAGTCTTAATCTGTCGAACTCAGTGGCGATTGTGGTGTACGAAGCCTGGCGACAACTGGGCTATGCCGGAAGCGTTTAGGTGTCGATAGGCTCTTGAAGCAAAGCCACTGCATCCCGCGCCGTCTTGGCGACGCGCAAATGCATATGGTGATGGGCACCAAAAAAACCCAAGTCCACGGCATGCTGCAAAAATCGAAGCAAGGGCGAGTAATAGTCGTAGGCGTTAAGCAACACAATCGGCTTTTTATGCAAGCCAATCTGAAACCAAGTCCAGATTTCAAAAAATTCCTCTAATGTGCCAATGCCGCCGGGGAGCACCAAAAACCCATCGGCTTTTTCCGACATCAACAGTTTTCGCGTATGCATGGAATCCACCACAAAGAGCTCGGTGAGATCTTCCATGGCGGGCTCAACGGCAAGCAAGGTCTCGGGAATGATTCCGGTCACCCTGCCTTGTGCATCAAGTGCGGCCCGAGCAGTCTTGCCCATCATGCCGTTGCGGCCGCCGCCAAACACCATGGCGATTCCGTTTTTGCCAAGCTCAGTGCCGACTTGCGATGCGAGCGCTAGCCACTTAGGGTCATGTCCGGTTCGCGAGCCACAATACACGGTGACTGTTTTCACCGAGTTGCTCATGGGCTTTGTTCATCCCGGGGCTCGCGCGACATCAAAATGGCGATCGCCTCTTTCGGTGAAAGCTCGCCGCGCAACAAACGACACACCGACTCAGTGATCGGCACATCCACGCCATGCTTGCGGGCCAAGCCCAGCAACGCAGGCGCAGTGGGCACACCTTCAGCAACATGGCCAAGGCTGCGCACCACCTGATCCAGTGTTTGGCCTTTTGCCAAGCCAAGCCCCACCCGACGATTGCGCGACAAGTCGCCCGTTGCGGTAAGAATCAAATCACCGAGCGTTGCAAGGCCCATAAACGTATGGGGCTGCGCGCCGAGCGCGCGGCCAAGCCGTGACATTTCTGCAAGCCCTCGGGTCAACAATGCTGCGCGCGCATTGGCTCCCAACGAAAGGCCATCACACACGCCTGCCGCAATCGCCAACACATTTTTCATCGCACCGCCAAGCTCAACACCCACCAAGTCTTCGGTGACATAAACACGCAGGCCGCCGCCATGCAAACTCTGGGCAACTGCACGCGCCCAATCAATGCTGGCGCTCGCTAATGTCAAGGCAGCCGGCAAGCCCGCCGCAACTTCTTGCGCAAAGCTTGGCCCCGACAGTGCGCCCATGGGCCACCCAGGGCAGCACCTTCCAACAATTTGGCCGGGCCACTCAAAGCCCTCGTGTGCAGTCTCGTTAAGGCTTAAGCCCTTGGAAAGCCAGACCATGCCCTCACCCGAACGCGAAGGGCCCAGAATTTCAAATACTGTTTGCGATGACTGTTCCAGGCCTGCCATCGGCGTGGCCAAAATAATCACGCCATGAATGGCGGCGTTCGGGTCTTGACGCTCATGCTCCTGCGCCGTGCGACGCCATTGACCGCAGGCCTGCGCCAGATCGTGCGCAACCGCCAGCGGGCCTGGAAAGGCAATGCCCGGAAGATATTTTTGGTTGCACCGGCTCGACTGCAGCTCGCGGGCCTGCTCGCCATCGCGGGCGTACAACACCACTTGGCCCGGCTTGGCTCTCGCAGCCAACTGTATGGCAAGCGCTGTTCCCCAAGCGCCCGCACCCACCACCAAGACCGCAATGCTGACTTGGCTGTTGGCCATCACTGATTGGGCAGAATGATCCCGCTGTCTTGGGCGATTGAGTTGGCGCCTGCCTGTGCAAGGCGCTGTTGATAAAACGCTTCCCAGTTCAGCTCAGCCAGATGAACCGGCGGGAAGGTGGCACGAGAAATTGCATCGGCGATATTGGCCCTGAGATAAGGATAAATAATGCTCGGGCAAGAAATGCCTTTCAACAAGCCCAATTGATCTTCGGGCACGCCCACAATCTCAAAAATTCCACCCTGCGTCGCCTCGACCAAAAAACCAATCTTCTCGCCAAGCCGACAGGTCACCGTGCAGCGCACGCTTACCTCGTAAAGGCCTTCTTGAAGCGTGGCATCGCTGGTGTCAATTTGAAACTCAAGCCGTGGCTCTGACTGATCCAGAAAAACTGCGGGAGCATCAGGAATTTCGAGCGACAGGTCTTTCAAATACACACGCTGAAGATTAAAGCGTGCAGAGTTTTGCTCGGTGTTTGCGTTGGGATCAGCCATGAGTCACTTTCTGTTGAATTCAGGTCAAGCCTGAGAGAGCAGGGGCACTAAGCCCCCTTCGCGATCAAGCGCCGCCAGGTCATCAAAGCCCCCGACATGCTGATCATTGATAAAAATCTGGGGGACCGTGCGCCGGCCTGTGACCTGCATCATGGTGTCACGCGCAGCAGGATCAAGATCGATCCGAATTTTTTCAATTTCAGTGACGCCGCGCTGCTTGAGCAACAGCTCGGCGCGCTGGCAATAAGGGCACACGGCGGTGCTGTACATCACGACTTTTGCCATCAATAAAATCCCTTCACACCCGTTGGTGGTGGCTTAAATTTTTTTCACAGGCAAGCCTGCCTGCTGCCAGGCATCAAAGCCGCCTTCCAGATTGAACACGGCCTCAATGCCTGCCTTTTTCAGCGCACGGCCTGCCTTCATGCCGCGCCAGCCGCTTTGGCACATAAGAATGACCGGCGCTTGCTGCTTGCCCTTGCTCACGCGTTGCTTGATCTCGTCGATTCGCGACTCCAGTGCGCTTAACGGAATGTGCAAGGCCTGCGGTGGCGTGCCTTTTGCAGTCTCTGCTGGCTCACGAAGATCAATCAGAATTGCGTCTTGCGTGTTGAGCAACTGGGTTGCGCCCAAGGTGTTAAGCGTCGCTGCACTCGAGCCTTTGGCCACCAAAGGCCACAACAGCAAGCCACCGCTCAAAAAAGCGGCCGTGATCAAAATAATGTTGTCAAAGAAAAACTGCACGGGTTACCTTTGCCCTTGGGGCCGAAGTCAGGAAGAAGCCGAAATTATAGAATGTCGGCTATGAGCAAAACTTTTTCCCTTGTACTGTTGCGCCACGGCCAAAGCCAGTGGAACCTTGAAAATCGTTTCACCGGCTGGGTCGATGTGGACCTGACCGATCAGGGCCGGCAGGAAGCCAAAACCGCCGGCGAGCTGCTGAAATCCAAAGGCTTTCAATTTGACCGGGCCTACACTTCAGTGCTCAAACGAGCCATTCGAACCTTGTGGATCACGCTCGATGCCCTGGATCAAATGTGGATTCCGGTTCAAAACGACTGGCATCTCAATGAGCGGCATTACGGAGCGCTCACAGGCCTGAACAAGGCCGAAACCGCCGCCAAATATGGCGAAGCCCAGGTGCTGCAATGGCGCCGCGCCTACGATATTCGGCCCGCGCCCCTGACCCCTGACAGCGACTACTGGCCCTCAAAAGACCCCCGCTACCAAGGGCTTAATCCGAGGCTGCTGCCAGCCACCGAATGCCTGAAAGACACTATTGAGCGGGTTGTGCCGTTCTGGGAATCGGAAATTGCGCCCCAGGTGCGTGCCGGGCAAAGGCTGCTGATTTCGGCCCATGGCAACTCGATTCGGGCCCTGATCAAGTACCTGGAAGGCATGTCAGAAAGCGAAATTATTGCCCTGAATATTCCGACCGCCCAGCCCCTGGTGATCGAACTTGATGAAAACCTGAAATTCATCGGGCGGCGGTACCTGGCCGATCCGGCCGTCATTGAGGCGGCGCTGGCGGCAGTTGCCAACCAAGGCAAGGCAAAAGCCGCCTAAACTTTCCCGCATTCGGGTAGCCTAACGGCTTGACCTTTTTGTGGCTGCCAACAACGGCAGGAACATTGCAATGAAAAAGAAATTTCAGGCCCTGAGCTGGGTATCGGTTGGCCTCGTCAGCGGCGTGCTCGTGAGCATGGGCTTCCAAGCCCTGGCCCAGCGTGACTCACGCCTTGCGCTGCCCATTGAAGAGCTGCGCCAGTTCGCCGATGTCTATGGCGCAATTAAATCCAACTATGTCGAAGATGTCGAAGACAAAAAGCTGATCACTGAGGCGATCAGCGGCATGCTGACAGGCTTAGATCCCCATTCCGCCTATCTCGACGCCGATGCGTTTAAAGAGCTACAAGTGGGCACACAGGGAGAGTTCGGTGGCCTTGGCCTGGAGGTGGGCACCGAAGATGGCTTTGTGCGCGTCGTTGCGCCAATCGAAGGAACCCCAGCAGAACGCGCTGGGGTGAAAGCTGGCGACCTGATTATCAAGATTGATGACAAGGCCACCAAGGGCATGGCGCTCAATGATGCGGTCAAGCTCATGCGCGGCAAGCCCAAAACCTCGATCACCCTTACGGTAAGCCGCAAAGGCGAAAACAAGCCCTTGGTCTTCACCATTGTGAGAGACATTATTCAAATTCAAAGCGTGCGCTCCAAGCTCATTGAACCGGGCGTGGGTTACATACGCATTACACAGTTTCAGGAGCACACCGTTGAAAATCTGGTCAAGCATTTCAACGGCCTGGCCGACAAAGGCAAGTTAAATTCCTTAGTGCTGGATTTGCGCAATGACCCAGGCGGTTTGCTCACCGGCGCTATTGGTGTTTCTGCAGCATTTCTGCCCGAGAACATCTTGGTCGTCTCAACCGATGGCCGCCAAGAAGATGCGAAACGCAAATACTTCGCAAATGTCTCGGACTACGGCAGAACGGGCCGCAATGATCCGCTTTCCAAGCTCTCGGCCCAGGCCAAGAAGGTGCCCATGGTGGTGCTAGTTAACGCGGGCTCGGCCTCGGCCTCGGAAATTGTCGCCGGCGCATTGCAAGATCATGGCCGCGCAAAAATTCTGGGCACGCAAACTTTTGGCAAGGGCTCGGTGCAAACCATTTTGCCGCTGACCAGCAACACGGCCATCAAGCTCACCACGGCCCGCTACTTCACGCCCAAAGGCCAGTCAATTCAGGCCAAAGGCATTGCGCCTGATTTCTGGGTCGAAGAAACCGCTGATGGCGCTGTGGTGGATCGACTGCGCGTTCGCGAGGCTGATCTGAACCGTCACCTCGCAGGCAAGGAAGAGCCTGCGAAGTCCAAGGCTGGCCAAGACAAGCGCCCCGCGCAAAACAACAATGGCGGCAATAACAACGGCAGCGCTGCAAACGGTGAAGCGCGCGATATCAAGCCCATTGAATTTGGCAGTGACAGCGACTATCAGCTGCAGCAAGCGCTCAACCATCTCAAAGGAAAGCCTGTCGTTACCTCCGCTCGCCCGGAAAATGACAGCTGATATTGAAACGCTTCGTCACAGCCGACATGCCCTGCTGTCCGGCTTTGACGAAGAGGGGGTCGATGCCGTTCGCAGTGCCCGCGCCCTCGTGATTGGTGCTGGCGGCTTGGGCTGCCCTGCGGCAAGCTACTTAAGCGCTTGCGGAATTGGCACCCTGCACTGGGTTGATGGCGATAGGGTAGATGCCACCAATTTGGCACGACAAACTTTGTTTGGGCCCCACGACATTGGCAAACCAAAAGTGGAACAAGGTGTGGCCGCTTTACAGCGAATCAACCCGCAAGTGCGATTCATTTCAGAAGTTCGTTTTGCAGATGCTGAGTTTCTTGACAAAGCGGTGGCGCTGGCCGATGTGGTGTTGGATTGCACGGATCAATGGGCTATTCGACAGGCCATCAACAAGGCCTGCGTGACCCACGGTGTGCCGCTTGTGAGTGCGGCCGCAATCGAATGGTCGGGCCAGCTGCTGGTGTTTAACCCCAGCGACCAGGAATCGGCGTGCTATGCCTGTGTGTTTGATCCTGCGCACCAGCCTGTCGAACACGCCTGCGGCGCTTATGGAGTGCTTGCGCCCTTGGTCGGTGCCATGGGCTGTCTGCAAGTGGCCGAGGCACTGAAATTGCTTGTTGGAAAAGCAAACGGTGCGATGAAAACTGCTGTGCCACAAAAGCTTTCTTTGTTTGACTTGAAATCGGGATCGATTCAGCAGCTCGCCGTGAAAAAAAACCCCCGCTGCCCGGTGTGCGGAAAATCGTCGTCGCAATGACGGGATAAAAATCGTCATCGCGAGGCCCGAAGGGCCGTGGCGATCAACGCACGCGGGTTACGAGAGAAGAATCTTCACGGCGCCTTCGGCCGAGCTAGTCGGCAGTTTGCGAAAGCCGCTTTTTGCAAACTGCAGCCAAACGCCTTGCACATAGCACAGCGCAACATGAGCGCGCACCGACGCCTCGCGCTCAGCGCCTGATCCGTTTTCTGCATCGTGCAGCCGCAGGCTTTGGCGCAAGGAAGCCTCTACACGATCGAGTAGCTGGTTCACCCTTAACTGCAAACGACCGTCTTCGTTGACAATCGCATCGCCAATCAGCACGCGCGTCATGCCCGGGTTTTTCTCGGCAAAATTCAAGAGCATCAGCACAATGTCACGGGCCTTGGCGATGGCCTGAGCTGGCTTGGCTTCAATCTGATTGATCAGGCCAAAAATAGTCTCTTCCACAAAATCAAGCAGGCCCTCGTACATCTGCGCCTTGCTTGCAAAATGTCGATACAGCGCTGCCTCAGACAAAGACAACTTGGCCGCCAGTGCCGCAGTGGTGACCTTTTCAGAAGAGCCATCTTGCAGCATTGAGGCAATGGTTTGCAGAATCTGCAAACGGCGCTCGCCCGGCTTGGGCCGCTTGCGTCCCGTACCCGAGGAGACAGATTGGTGATTGCTCAAGTCTGCTTGCATGAATTGTTTAGCCATTAGGCCAGCAGATGCTGGGATCGAACCAAGGATGCTAGAGAGTTTACTTGAAGCTGGACATAGGCAGGACGCCGAATCGATAGGGGGCGACCCGAAGCTCGACCCCGCGCCTTGGCCGTTTTTGAGGCCCAAATTCGGGCCGTGCGCATGCCCACGCGGTGCGCCGCCTTTAGGTTTTCATCATGGTCATCAATCAACGCGACCCGACTCGCCTTGCGGCCCGACAGGCGCAGCAAACGACGCATGAGGTGAATCGAAGGCTTGGGGCAGAGCCTGCCGCACACCACCATATCGTCAATCGTGACGATCCGATCAAAGGATCGATGCAGGCCGATGAGCTTGAGCACATGGTGAGCATAGTCACGCGGCGCATTGGTGAGCAGCCATCGCTCTCCTTTGAGCTTGGCCAGGCGCCCTGCTTCGCCCCGAATCGGTCGCACAAAAAAAGGCAGGTCGTGGTCGGGGTGAGTCGCCTTTAAAAACTCCTGGGCATTGACACCGTGGTGCGCCACCAGGCCCAACAGAGTCGCGCCATATCGATGCCAGTAGAACTCTCGCAAGCGGCCGGCTTCATCAATCGAGAGGTTCAACAACTGGGCGATATAACGGGTCATGCGCACATTGATTTCTCCCATGACGCGCCATGAGGCGTCGTACAGGGTGTTGTCAAGATCGACCAGCCACAGTGCGGGCGATGGCCGTGCACGCATCAAAGCGACCCGCTTAATGCGAGCGAATCATGGTGCCCACGCCCTCGCTTGTGAGAATCTCAAGCAACAAGCAATGCGGCACGCGGCCATCGACAATATGCACCGACTGCACGCCGCTTCGGGCTGCATCCAGGGCAGATGAAATCTTGGGAAGCATGCCACCCGAGATGGTTCCATCGGCAAACAAACCATCGATCTCCTTGGCGCTTAGGCCTGTCAGCAAAGTGCCATTTTTATCGAGCACGCCCGGCGTATTGGTCATGAGAATAAGTTTTTCTGCTTTCAAAATTTCAGCAATTTTCCCAGCGACCAAATCGGCGTTGATGTTGTAAGTCTCGCCTTCTTGGCCCGAGCCAATTGGGGCAATCACGGGCACAAACCCGCTCGCAAGCAAGGAGTGAATCAGGCTTGGGTCGACCGACTCGATCTCGCCGACATGGCCAAGATCCAAGAGCTCCTCGCTTTGCGCCGTTGCTTTGACCTTCATCTTGCGGGCCCGAATCAAGCCGCCATCTTGGCCTGTCAGGCCCACGGCTTTGCCGCCTGCGTGGTTGATCAGCTCGACAATTTCTTTATTGACTTGGCCCGCCAGCACCATTTCCACGAGATCCATGGTCTCCGTATCGGTGACCCGCATGCCTTGAATGAATTCGCCTTTTTTGCCCACTTTTGAAAGCAGATTCTCAATTTGTGGCCCGCCGCCATGCACCACCACCGGCAAGATTCCAACCAGGCGCAACAAAATAATGTCTCGGGCAAACGACTGCTTCAACACTTCTTCGGTCATGGCATTGCCGCCGTATTTGATCACGACGGTTTTGCCATGAAAGCGGCGAATATAGGGCAAGGCCTCGGCCAAAACGGCCGCCTTGGTCTCTGCGCTGGGCAGCGATGCGGGATCGGACATGGCAGGGCTAATTAATCGCCAAACTGACGCTGACGCAGCTCGCGGCGTTGCTGAGCCTCAATCGACAAGGTCGCGGTGGGCCGTGCCAACAGGCGCTTTAAGCCAATGGGCTCGCCCGTTTCTTCGCAATAGCCGTATTCGCCAGACTCAATGCTGGCCAGGGCCTGTTGCACTTTTTTAATGAGCTTGCGCTCACGATCACGCGTGCGAAGCTCCAGGGCGTGCTCTTCCTCGATCGTGGCACGATCGGCTGGATCAGGCACCAGCACGGTCTCTCGCAAATGTTCGGTGGTCTCACCGGCATTGGCGCGAAGCTCTGCCTCAAGCTCAAGCAAGCGGCGCTTAAAAAAATCGAGCTGAGCTGGGCTCATGTAATCGTCCGCGGGCTGCGCGAGCAGCTCCTTTTCCGAGGCGATGGGCTTAAATGTCACGGTCGTCATGGCCTAAATCTCCGTCAATCCTGTTTCAAAAAGCGGCTAAACCTTATCACAATCATCCTCAGTCAATTTAGCCCCGCAATGTTTAAGAAAAATCAAACAAGGCACTGTTCCAAGCCCTTGACGATGGTGTCTTTGGGCAGCTTGCGGCCGATAAACACCAGGCGCGACTCCCGGGGCTCGCCTGGGGCCCAGGGCCGGCCCTGATCGCCGCCCATAAGCATATGCACCCCTTGAAACACCATTTGGTGATTGCTGCCTTTTAAATGCAGGACGCCTTTGTAACGCAGCAACTGGGGCCCATAGGCCTGCGAGACCGCCGACATGAAGGTCTCGAAACGGTCTGAGTCAAATGGGCGAGTCGACTTAAACACAAAGGACTGCACATCATCAATGTGACTGTGGCCTGCCTCGGTATCCAAGAACTCAGGATTAATCTCTAAGGCGGCGTTCAGGTTAAAGCCGCGGATATCCAGAATTTCGTTGATGGGAGTCTCGCCAAAATGCGCATGCTGGATGGGGGCGCGAGGATTCATTTGTGCCACACGCTGCCTCAAGGCGGCCAAGGCTTGCTCGTCGACCAAATCAGTTTTTGAGATCAAGATCCGATCGGCAAATCCTACTTGGGCCTGGGCCTCAGCATGCTGACTTAGCTGCTCAGGGCCATGAACGGCGTCAACTACTGTAATCACAGCATCAAGCATGAAACGCTCGGCCACATCATCGTCAACAAAAAATGTCTGCGCCACAGGGCCTGGCTCGGCAAGCCCCGTAGTTTCAATGATCACACGATCAAATGCGATTTCGCCCGAATCACGTTTTTTTGCAAGCCGCATGAGCATTTCAATCAGGTCGCCTCGCACAGTGCAGCAAATGCAGCCATTGTTCATCTCCACAATGCGCTCTTGGTTGTCTGCAAACAGCAGCGCATTGTCAATGCTCTCTTCGCCGAATTCATTTTCAATCACCGCAATACGATTGCCATGCGGCTCTGAAAGAATGCGTTTCAACAAAGTCGTTTTCCCGGCCCCAAGAAAGCCGGTCAGAATGGTTGCTGGAATCATGTTTTTTTCTTTGCTCTGGGGTGGGCTGCATCATAAACCTGTGCGAGCCGTTGAAAGTCTAAATGGGTGTAGACCTGTGTGGTGGCAATTTGTGCATGCCCCAAAAGCTCTTGCACGGCCCGCAGATCGCCACTCGATTGCAACAAATGGCTTGCAAATGAGTGTCGCAGCATATGGGGGTGCACCCCGGTTGGCAGCCCCGCCTCAATAGCAAGCTGCGCAAAACGTCGTTGCACCGTTCTGCCCGAAATTCTGCCCCCTTTTTTGTTGACAAACATCGCAGGGCAGGAATCGTTTTTGATCCCCTGGCTTCTGGTCAGTAGCCAATCGCGAAGCGCCTGTAGCGCCGGCTGGCCCACGGGCACCTTTCGAGTTTTCCCTCCCTTGCCAAAGACCAGCACTTCACCCGCTTCAAAGTCGACATGGCCATGCGCGGGGTTCGCAGGCCGATCGGGCGAGAGCAGATCCAGGCCAACGAGCTCGGACAGTCGCAGGCCACTTGAATACATGAGCTCTAGCATGGCGCGATCTCGAGCGGCAAGAAAACGGTCTTCTGAATCGGCGCTTGAATTGGGGGCGCTCACAAACTGCACGGCCCAATCGGTTGAAAGCGCCTTGGGCAGATGTTTCGGCGCTTTCGGGGCGCGCACGTTACGCACGGGATTGGCCGATAACAAAGCATGCTGAGACAGCCAGGAAAAAAACGATCGCCATGCCGAGAGCCTTCGGGCAATGCTGCGCGCCGAAAGACCTTGCACGCGCCAACGAGACACCTCGGCCCGAACTTCGGCGGCACGAATCGACTCTGCAGCGCGGCCGTGAAACGCCCGGCTTAAGCGCTCCAAATCTTGCTGATAACTCTTGATGGTAAGGGGCGAATAACGACGCTCATGGGCCAGCGAGCCCAGAAAATTTGCAATCAGCGGGCCAAGGTGGGTGTGCTCAGGCTCAGGCGCCATGACACCAATCGACGCTATCGAGACGGTGTGACCATGCGTGCCAAGGCCGCGCTTGCAATCTCAGCAATACGCTCCAGAAACGACACGCCCAGGTCTGGAGAAAATCGCCCCGAGTCAGGCGAGCCCAGCACCAACACGCCAAATGCCTCGGGCGAGGCACCAATGCGCAAGGGCAACACCGCAATGGATTGCGCATCACGGCCCGCTTCGGGCAACAAGGTGATTGCATCTGAGACAGAGGGCGCTCCGCACAGCGGCAAAGTCAGCGCATGCACCTGCTCGACATAGCTTGCCGATGCGGAGCCCGCCCAGGATTTGCCCGAAAACTCTGGCTTTGCTTGCCAAATCGAAATGCCCGACAAGGGAACAGAGAAAATATCGGCCAAAGAGTCGGCGACAACGCGCGGCAGGCTTTCAGAATCGGAGTGCAGCAATAAACCGCGCACCCAACGCTGCATCAAGCCCGAGATCGCATCGTTTTCCTGGCCGTGTCGAATCAACTCGGCCAGTTTCATTTCCATGGAACGAATGCGCTCGCGCAACACGGCGGCTTGGCGCTCTACCAAAGACACTGCGCTGCCGGATTGCGGATGCGGGATTTTCAACACTGAGAGCAAGCCGGGATGGGCCGTAAAAAAATCGGGGTGCTGCCTAAGAAACGCTTCGACCTGGTGATCACTTAAAGGGCTTACAGCACCAAGGGTTGGCTCAATTGGGCTCACAGTTCAATTACTCCTTCAAAAACGGGCTCAGCGGGCCCGGTCATCATGACATGGTCGCCTTCTTGGCCTGACCATTGAATGCTCAGCGTGCCGCCGGGCAAGCGCACGGTCACTGGAACACCCGCATTGAGCACACCTCGTCTCACCCCTGCAGCAACTGCGGCGCAGGCCCCCGTGCCACAGGCCAGCGTTTCGCCAGCACCACGTTCGTAAACCCGTAAAGCAATTTCATTGGCGGCTTTTTGCTCGACAAATCCAACATTGACCCGATGCGCAAACCGTGGGTGTGACTCACACCACGCGCCGACTTGGCCAACCGCGTGGGCGTTCACATTGTCGACCCATTGCACAGCATGCGGATTGCCCATGGACACCACCGTGAACCAAAACGCTGAGCCTTGCTCAGGCATTAGCTGCCAAAAATCAGCCTTGCCTTCTAAACGGTGCGGCAGGCCCGCACTGTCAAAGCCCACAGATTCTGGTGTGAATCGTGGCGCGCCCATATCCACCGTAACGGTGCCATTGGCCAGCAGTGTCGGCGAAATAATCCCCGCCTTGGTGCGCACAAAAATTGTGGAAGAAGAAGTCAAGCCGCGATCATGCACGAACCGCAGAAAACATCTCGCGCCATTGCCGCACTGCTCTACCTCGTGCCCATCGGCATTAAAGATTCGATAGACAAAATCAACATCTGCGCCATCAGAGGGCTCTACCAACAACACCTGATCAGCGCCAACCCCAAACCGGCGATCTGCAAGTTTTTGAATCTGCGCCTTCGACAAGGTGACCGGAGCGTGTGTCGCGTCAATCACCACAAAATCGTTGCCAGCGCCTTGCATTTTGGTAAAGGCGAGTTTCATAAGCAGGGATTATCCATAGATCGAGGGCTCGCCGGCAGGCCGGGTTTTAAAACGACGGTGGGTCCACAAATACTGGGCGGGCATTTCCAGAACACGCTGCTCAATGAACTGATTCATGCGTGCGACGCCTTGCGCTACGGTCTCAATCGAATCGTCATTGGGGTGGGTCCATCCGGGGTAAAAAGTTGCGACATAGCCTTCATCGGTCATTCGTGTCACCAAGGGCACCACCGTGGCCCCCACAAGCCGCGACAGGCGCACCACACTGGTCACTGTTGCCGCCTGCACCCCAAAAAACGGGACAAATATCGAATCTTTCGCGCCGAGATCCATATCGGGAAGGAAATAAAAAGGAAGGCCTTTTCGCAGGTGGCGAACGAGCTTTCCAAAGCCCTCGGATCGAGACACCACCACGGGATCATGAAAGCGTGTGCGGCCTTTTTTGATCCACTCATCCAACACGGGATTAGAGTGCTTTTTGTACATGGTGATGCTATTTCTCTCTAACAAAAACCGCACACCCCCGGCATCCAAGCCCAGAAAATGCGGGGCCAGCAAAATCACGGGCTTGCCCTCATGGGCCAGAAAATGTTCCATGTGCTCGAGCTTGACCCGCTGACGCAGCCGCTCTTTTGAGCCGTACCAAACCTCAAAGCGCTCTAAAAACGCTCTGCTGTAAAAATAAAAATGTTGTTTCGCAATCGCCTCGCGTTTTTCCTGCGGCCAATCAGGAAAGCAGGCCTTTAAATTGGCCAGCGCAATCTTGCGACGATAATGCCCAAGCGCAAACGCAAGACCGCCCATGAGCGACGCATTGGCCAGCATGAGCCAACGCGGGCCCAAGGCAATCAAGCGAAAAACCCAAAGCGATAGCAACGTGACCAAACGGTTCATGATCTATGGCGCCCCTTTGGGTGTTTTGTACCGGTTATAGGCCCAAAGATACTGCTCTGGGGCGCGCGCAATCTGTCTCATCAATTCCTGATTCATCAGCTGCGCACCCTGCTCAAGGCTCATGGCTTTTAAAGACTCGCCGATTTCCCACACCGCAAGATCCAAGTGCCACCCTTGCTTGGTACGCACTGCAAGCGCCCACACTAAAGCGGCATCGCTTGCCTGGGCCAAGCGCAGTGGCAGTGTCATGGTGTAGGCGGGCTTGCCAAAAAAATCTGCCCAGACGCCATCACCCTGGCTGGGCACCTGATCGGGCAGCATGCCCACGGCCTCGCCCTTGCGCAAGGCCCGAAGCAATTGGCGCACGCCGGCCGAATTGGCCGGCGCTGTTGACATGGCTGGCAGGGGCCGCAGTGTTTCCATGAGCCTGCGAAATGACGCCTGGCGGGCGGGCCGGTACAGCACCGTGATCGGGAAGTAAGTTGAAACCTTGCGGGCAGAGAGCTCAAACGCCCCGAGATGTGGCGTTAAAAATAAGATAGGTTTGCCAGCGCTATTGAGGGCCTGCAGTGCCTCGATCCCCGAGACCGTCATTTTCTCGATCACCTTGGGATCGCACCAGATCTTGGGCAGCTCGGTCGCAATCAGCCCGGCATGGCCAATGGCATCGCGAAACCGGCCTTGGGCTTTTGCGGGTTCTAGCCCCAAGGCGTTCGAGGCAAGCGCAGTCTGCCAGTTCTCGCGCATGACCTGGCGATACTTGGCCGAGGCTAGCCACACGAGCCAACCAAGCCCCAGGCCAATGCCTCTCATCAACCACAAGGGAAGCAGGGCTGCGAATTTGAAGAGCCAGATCATCTGATTTATAGTTTGCGCATCGCCGATTTAATTCACAACTTGCGGGGCGATGACACAGCGTGAAGTGTACGGGGTGTCTCATAAATTCCGCTAAAGCGTCTGCCTTCTGCGACCCGCCTGCGTCAAAGCTCCAGCCGTCTTTAGCAACCGTGAGTGAACTATTGACTGCCAGGAGGCGTTGTGTCCCAAGAATTTTTCTTTACCTCGGAATCGGTTTCCGAAGGCCACCCCGACAAGGTCGCTGACCAAATCTCCGATGCCATTCTCGATGCGATCCTGACCCAGGATCCCCGCTCACGCGTTGCGGCTGAAACCCTGTGCAACACGGGCCTGGTCGTGCTGGCCGGAGAAATCACTACCGGTGCCAATGTCGATTACATCCAGGTCGCCCGCAACACCTTAAAGCGTATTGGCTACGACAACACCGAATTCGGCATTGATTACAAAGGCTGTGCCGTGCTGGTGGCCTATGACAAACAAAGCCCCGATATCGCGCAAGGCGTCAATGCCGCCTACGATGACAACCTGGACCAAGGCGCGGGCGACCAGGGCCTGATGTTTGGCTACGCTTGCGATGAAACGCCGGTGCTCATGCCCGCCCCCATTTATTACTCGCATCGATTGGTCGAGCGCCAATCCATGCTGCGCAAAGATGGCCGCCTGCCCTGGCTGCGCCCCGACGCCAAAAGCCAAGTCACGCTGCGCTATGTTGACGGCAAGCCCCATAGCATTGACACCGTGGTGCTGTCGACTCAGCACGCCCCCGATATGCCGCTAGAAACGCTGCGTGAAGCGGTGATCGAAGAAATTATCAAGCCCGTGCTACCCAAAGAGCTAATCAAAGGCGAAGTGAAGTATTTGGTGAACCCTACCGGCCGATTTGTGGTGGGTGGCCCACAAGGCGATTGCGGCTTAACCGGCCGAAAAATTATTGTCGACACCTATGGCGGCGCAGCGCCCCATGGTGGCGGCGCTTTCTCGGGCAAAGACCCCTCCAAAGTTGATCGCTCGGCAGCCTATGCAGGCCGCTATGTTGCAAAAAATATTGTTGCGGCTGGCCTTGCCAAAAAAGCATTGATTCAAGTGAGCTACGCCATTGGGGTTTCAAAGCCCACATCGGTCATGGTGACCACCGAAGGCACCGGTGTTGTGTCCGATGAAAAAATCGCACATGCCGTTGGGCAAGTGTTCGACCTGCGGCCCAAGGGCATTGTGCAAATGCTTGATTTGTTGCGGCCCATTTATGAAAAGACTGCGGCTTACGGTCATTTTGGCCGTGAAGATGCAGACTTTTCGTGGGAAAAGACCGACCGAGCTGCGGCCCTTCGCGCTGCTTGCGGGGTCTGATAAACTTCGAACCTGCTCAAGGAGCGTTGCGAGAGGGCCGAATCGGCCTTCCCAGGCTTGAGCAGGTCCCCAGTTTTAACGGCGCTCGCGAACCCTTCAACATCACTGAAAGGAGCGCGAGATGAGCGCTGTTTTAAAACCCGTTACGGCCGCCGGCCAACCCGACTTTAAAGTTGCCGACCTGTCACTTGCTGATTGGGGCCGCAAAGAAATCAAGATCGCCGAAACCGAAATGCCCGGTCTTATGGCGATTCGCGAGGAATACGCCGCGCAAAAACCCTTGAAAGGCGCGCGTATTACGGGCTCGTTGCACATGACCATTCAAACCGCAGTGCTCATTGAAACCCTGGTAGATCTTGGCGCCGAAGTGCGCTGGGCGTCGTGCAATATTTTCTCCACGCAAGATCATGCCGCCGCTGCAATCGCTGCTGCCGGCGTTTCGGTCTACGCCTACAAAGGCGAAACGCTCGACGAGTATTGGGAATACACCCACCAGATTTTCAACTGGCCCGACGGCAAGCCTTCGAACATGATTCTGGATGACGGTGGCGATGCCACCTTGTTGCTGCACTTGGGCACCGATGCGGCCAAGGATCCTTCAGTTTTAAACAACCCGGGCAGTGAAGAAGAGGTTTGTCTATTTAATGCCATTAAAAAACAGCTGGCCAAAGACCCGCAGTTTTACGAACGCAATCTCAAGGCCGTCATTGGCGTGACCGAAGAGACCACCACCGGTGTGCATCGCTTAAAAGAAATGTCCGCCAAGGGCACGCTCGCTTTCCGTGCGATCAATGTCAACGACTCAGTCACCAAGAGCAAATTCGATAACCTCTATGGCTGCCGCGAGTCGCTGGTCGATGCCATTAAGCGTGCAACCGATGTGATGATTGCTGGCAAGGTGGCCGTGGTGTGCGGCTATGGCGATGTAGGCAAGGGGTCTGCGCAAGCGCTGCGTGCGCTTTCCGCACAAGTCTGGATCACCGAGTGCGATCCGATCTGTGCACTGCAAGCCGCCATGGAGGGCTATCGTGTGGTCACCATGGAATACGCTGCTGACAAGGCCGATATTTTTGTTACCGCCACCGGCAACAAAAATGTCATTGGCTTTGACCACATGGCCAAAATGAAAGACCAGGCGATTGTCTGCAATATTGGCCACTTCGACAATGAAATCGATGTCGCTTCGCTTTCGAAGTGCAAATGGGAAGAAATCAAGCCTCAGGTTGATCATGTGATCTTTCCCGATGGCAAGCGCATTATTCTGCTGGCCAAAGGCCGCTTGGTGAACCTGGGCTGTGGCACGGGCCACCCAAGCTATGTCATGAGCTCCTCGTTTGCCAACCAAGTGATTGCACAAATTGAGCTGTACACCCATAAGGACTATTACGAAAACGGCAAGGTCTATGTGCTGCCCAAGCATCTCGACGAAAAAGTGGCAAGGCTGCAATTGAAAAAATTGGGCGCCCAGCTCACTGAGCTCTCCGAAGAGCAGGCGCGCTATATTGGGGTGCCGGTGCAAGGGCCCTATAAGCCCGACACCTATCGGTATTAAGCCGATGTCACAGGCTCACAAGGCGGGCAGGCCGAGCCTGAGCCTTGAGTTTTTTCCGCCCAAAAGCATTGAGGCGGCGGAAAAACTCCTGGCCACGGCAAAGGCTTTAGCAACCATTAACCCAGACTATGTGTCAGTCACCTATGGGGCAGGCGGCTCAACACGCGAAGGCTCTTTAGATACCGTGCGGCAAATGCTCACGGTGTTCAAAGATGTCGCGCCCCATATTTCTTGCATTGGCGCAACAGCCGAACAAATGTCCGAGCTGCTCTCTCATTACCGCACGCTTGGCATCAAACGCCTGGTCGCGCTACGCGGTGATTTGCCCTCGGGCTATGGCCAAGGCGGCGAGTTTTCCTATGCCAGCGATTTGGTGGCGTTCATTCGAAAAGCGCATGGTGATCATTTTTCAATCGAAGTCGCGGCCTACCCCGAAATTCACCCGCAAGCAAAAAGCGCTCAGGACGATTTGAGGTGTTTTGCCCACAAAGTTGCGGCAGGCGCCAATGGCGCGATCACGCAGTATTTTTTCAACTCCGATGCTTACTTTCGATTTGTGGATGACACGCATGCGCTTGGCGTTGACATTCCCATCATTCCGGGAATCATGCCGATCACTAATTTTTCTCAGCTCGCACGATTTTCAGATGCCTGCGGCGCCGAGATTCCGCGCTGGATTCGTCAACGACTTGCGGGGTTTGGTGATGACAGCGAATCGATACAGGCTTTTGGCCAGGAAGTGATCACCGATTTGTGCGACCAGCTGCTGACTGCTGGTGCGCCGGGCCTGCATTTCTACACCATGAATCGCGCCCAACCCACACTCGCCATTACCCAGGCGCTTGGCCTTTAAACGCGTGCCAGCCCTCTTCGGTCACGCAGGCGTTTAATACAAGGTCATGGGCCTGGCCAAACGGTTCGGCCCTGATCGCGTGTTGAAAGCACACCCCAACCAACCGGGGCCAAGGCTTGGGGGTTGCGGCGATTGTGCGATCGTAAAACCCTTTGCCCGCTCCGAGCCTTCGGCCCAGCGGATCAATACCCACGCACGGCACAAGCCAGGTGTCACAGTCTAGGCTTTGCGCCTGCGCGGGAACCGACATGCCCATGGCGTCTTGAATCAGCGGCGCCCCCGGCTGCCATCGCTGCATGACCAAGGGCTGGTCGCGGGCCACCACCACCGGCAAGGCCAATTCAAGCCCACGAGAGTGCCAGGCACGCCATGTCGACATGAGATCAGGCTCGCCACGCCAGGGCAAAAAGACAGACACGCGCTGCCAGCCCTCGAGAACCGCCTGAGCCGACAATGCGTCCGCGATTTTCTTTTCGGCGGCTCGGCGCAGCTCGGCCGACATTTGCGCTCGCTCACCCAAAAGCTTTTGGCGCAAGGGGGTCTTGTGGATTGTCTGGATCTCGCCCATTGGGCTGGCTCTTTTCAGGGTAAATTTGACGCTGTGAAGCGTTCACATCAACTTTTATGCTCGGGGCTGCTCGCGACATTGCTAGCCTACCCGATTGTGGCCCAGGCGAACACCAAGACGGCGCCTGCCCACGATGTTGCGCTGATTGTTCAAGCAAAAAGCGCCTTTGAAAAAAACCGCATCGCCGAGCTTGAACGCATCGCCGCAAAAACCAAGGGCCATCTGCTTGCCGCCTGGCCGGATTACTGGATCCTTCGGGCGCGCATTAGCGGCCCGCAAGTACAAGGCCATGAAGTTCGCCAACTGGTCGAAAAATTTTCCAGGCGTCATGCGGACCATCCCTTGGCAGAGCGCGCTCACCAAGATTTAATCGACGCGCTGGCCAAACGCGGGCTTTGGGAAGATGTATTCATTGCGCTTAAAGAAGTTCCTCATGGCTTGAGCTCAACGCAAATCACTTGCGCAAAATCCAAAGCCGAACTGGTTCGGGCCTTAGATCCGGCCAGCGCGGCGGCTGCAGCCCAACTCGCAGCAGGCAAAGAGACCACCGATGCCTGTCTTGCTCTGGTGGATTACTTGGCCGCCAACGCCATGGTTGACTCGGTGTATCTCAGGCAGCGCCTGCGTTGGTCGGCACAAACCGCTGGCCCGGCCATGCGCAGCAAAATGCTGGATATCTTTCAGGCTTACACAACAGGACATGACCCCGAAGTGCGGGGGCCCAGCCCAATTGTCTCCGAGCGCCACTTGGCCGAAACATTGCAGTTCACCCGCAGCAATAGCCTTCAGGCACTGCAGTCATTTGAACGCTATCGCAAAAGCTGGACCCACGAACAATCCCATTACGCCGCCTTTGCAGTGGGCGCTGCGCTATGGCAGCGTAGCCACGCCAATGCCTGGCCCTTGATTCTGGAAGGCTGGCCCAGTCTTTCACAACAGCCCGACCTGACCCTGCAAATGGCTGCACGGGAGGCCATTCGTCGCTACGAATGGCAACGCTTGATTGAAATCATTTCGGCCATGAGCCCCACCGTGCAACAAGAGTCGACTTGGGTCTATTGGAAGGCCATTGGCCTTGGCGAAACCAAAGGCCGACACCAGGCTGCAGATCTCTTGAAGACCCTGCGTCACGATTACGGGTTTTATGGGCTGCTCGCCAGGGAACGACTCGGCGAGCCCGTGCTAATTCCTCAACCCGCGAGCGTCTCAGCAGCCAAAAGCGAGCTGCGCAAACTCGATAACCATCAAGGCATGCAACGCAGCTACGCCCTGGCAAGGGCGGGGTTGCGGGCCGAGGCCGTGCAAGAATGGTCTGCCGCGATGCGCGGCAAATCAGACACTGAGCTCTTGCTGGCCGCCCATCACGCCCAAGAGCAAGGCCTGATTGATCGCATGATTGCCGCAGCCGATCGCACCAAGCAAGAACATGATTTCAGGCTGCGCTACCCCGCGCCGTTTAAAGACAATGTGCTGCCCGCAGCCCAAGCCCAATCCATCGATCCCTGGTGGGTGCTCGGCCTGATTCGGCAAGAGTCTCGATTCATTCCTGACATTCGATCGTCAGTGGGAGCAACCGGGCTCATGCAAATCATGCCCGCGACAGGAAAGATGCTTGCGAAAAATAGTGGCCTGAAAAACAAGGGCAAACTTTCTTTGACTGACATTGACCTGAATGTCCAGCTTGGAACGCGCTATCTGCGACAGCTGCAAGATAAGTTCGATGGGTCGGCGCTATTGGCATCTGCCGCCTACAACGCCGGGCCTGCCCGCGCCGCGAGCTGGCGCTCAGCCTTGCCGGGTCCGATTGACGGTGCAGCGTTTGCCGAATCAATTCCTTTTTCCGAAACCCGGGACTATGTCAAACGGGTGCTCACCAATGCAGTTCTTTATCACGCAGTCCATAATGGAGGCTCCGCGCCGTCGCTGAAAAAACTGCTGGGTGAAATCATCCCCGGCCAGTCTTCTTAAAATCGGAGAAAGAAATGCCCCTGCTTCATGCCAATGTGGTGATCATTGGAGGCTCTGGTTTCATCGGCCAGGCACTTGCTTCGGTCTTGGCCTCGCGAGGCAAATCGGTTCGCGTCATCACGCGAAAACGCGAGCATGCCAAAGCGCTTTGGCCGCTCCCCAAAATAGAAATCGTCGAAGCCAACGCCCACGACGAATCCGAGCTCTATGAAGCGTTGGAAAACGCTGAGAGCGTAGTGAATCTCGTGGGTGTGCTGCACAGCAAGCCCGGAAAGCCCTGGGGGCCCGACTTTGACGCTGCGCATGTCAAGCTCCCCGCCCGTATTGCCCGCTGCATGAACCGCAGAAAAATTCGCAGGCTTGTGCATATCAGCGCGCTTGGCGCCGCAGAACACGCGCCTTCCATGTATCTACGATCCAAGGCGGCAGGCGAGGCAGCATTGCGCGCCAACCAAGGAATTGACCTGACCATTCTCAGGCCCTCTGTGGTGTTCGGGCCAGACGACCAATTTTTAAATCTATTCGCGCGACTGCAAAAGTTTTCGCCAATCATTCCGCTGGCGACACCCCATGCAAGATTTCAGCCTATCGATGTGCGTGATCTTGCCAACGCCATTGCAAACTGCCTGGAAAACCCCGCCACCATTGGCAAGCAATACGAATGCGTCGGGCCCGATGTGCTCACGCTGTATGAGTTGGTGCATTGGGCCGGTGTTTACGCCGGCTGCCCACGGCCCATTATTCCCTTGCCCGATGGCGCTGCTTGGGTGCAAGCCTGGGTCATGGAAAACCTGCCCGGCAAGCCCATGATGTCACGAGACAATCTGGCGTCGGCCAGCATTCCCAATGTTGGCTCTGCGCCCATGTCGGCCGAGCTTGGCATTGACAAGCCACACTCCTTGCATGCGGTTGCACCAACCTATCTTGGCAAAGAGTCGCCTCGCCAACGGCTTTCTGATCGGCGTGCAAAAACCTGATCTTGCTGCAGCGCTGTTTGCCCGAACAGACGCAGCGCTCGCAACGCTTCCTGACACGGCAAAAATTTACTGTGTCGGGGGTGCGGTGCGTGACCAGCTCATGGGCCTGCCCAACGGTGATCGCGACTATGTGGTGGTGGGTGCACATGTGGATGACATGCTGCATGCTGGGTTTCGGCCAGTGGGCAAAGATTTCCCTGTGTTTCTGCACCCGGTTTCGCACGATGAATATGCCTTGGCCCGCACCGAGAGAAAGTCGGGCAAGGGCTATAAAGGCTTTGTGTTTTTGGCCGACCCCAGCGTGACACTAGAAGACGATCTCGCGCGGCGCGATCTAACCATTAACGCCATTGCGATTGACCGTGGCGGCCAACTCATTGACCCGTTTGGCGGCCTGCGCGACCTGCAGGCCAAAGTGCTGCGTCATGTCAGCGCCGCGTTTTCAGAAGATCCAGTGCGCTTGTTGCGGCTTGCGCGTTTTCTGGCCCGCTGGCCCGATTTTCAAGTGGCCCCTGAAACACAGCATCTGTGCGAAAAAATTGTAAACGACGGCGAAGCCAATGCACTCGTCGCAGAACGCGTGTGGCAAGAAATTCAGACGGGGCTCATGGAAGCCCAGCCATCGCGCATGTTTGAGCTGCTCATGAAGTGCGGCGCATGGCAGGCCATAACGCGCGCAGGCTCTCGCGTGCCACACAACACGCTGTTGCAGATTGACCAGGCGGCACAACAACAACTGCCGCTAGAGGCTCGGTTTGGATTGTTGGTCCATCACCTTGAAGGCGAGGCGATTGATCTGGCCACACTCAAGCCGCCTAAGTCATGCATTGAGTTTGCACAGCTTTTAGAGCGCGCCACACAAGCGCTGCCCGCAAGCTTTGATCGTGCGCAAGCCTTGCTGGATTGGCTAGTGTTGACCGACTTTCAAAGAAAGCCTGATCGCTTTGTCACATTGCTTAAGTGCATGGCCATTGAAGGCATGCTCGAACCCGCAGGCATTACGCTTATTCAGGAAGCGGCCGCGCTTTTTGATTCGACTTGGGCCAGCGAAAAAATTGCAGCCGCTGCAAAGGCCGCAGAGAACCAAGGCAGCCTCGCAAAATCAGCCGTCACAGCGGCGCGACTTGAAGTTTTAAAGTCTGACCCACGATTTTCATAAAGACGCGAGCCGGTTTCCTTCCCGAAACCCTTGGTCTTGCAAGGTGCTGCGAACTTGCTGCGGCAAGCCTTTGGTCAGCAGCATGACCTTAAACAGTTCTCCCATCTCGGATTCGGTCAGCAGTTTTTGCAAGGACTGAGAAATCATGATTCTTTGGCGCTCGTCTTGGGCGTTGGCAAATGCCTGTTGGGCCAGCTCCAACACGCCTGCATTCATGAGAAATCTGGCCTGGGTCGCAAACCCATCAACATGAAAACCTGCCCGCTGCGCTTGATCGGCAAGGGCAGAAAAATTCACATGGGCGGTCAAGTCTTGCTGGCCCGCGCGCTCAAGCAACTCATCAAACGAGTCAATGCGTCGGTGACGGGCATGCGCGCACAGCGTGCCTAAATGTCGGCCCGGATGATCAAGCTCACTCTCGCAAAACCCATAGTCGATCAACAAGACTGCACCCGAAACCATGGAATCGGAAAGCGACTGCAGCCAAGGCGCAGTCCAAAAACAGGCTTCCCCTCGATAGCCTGCGGGCCAGGGCAGCCCCCGGCTCGCGGCGGCCTTGGCTCGGGTGAGCACATGCTGGCGCAAGCCCTGCGATGCGGGCCGGCTCGCCCATTGAAACAAGCCCTGCGCGCTGCCCGGCGATGCACAGCGCACGCCCCATTCCAAGACCGTATCGCCGCCTTGCCACTCAAAGCTCTTGACCGGCAAGGCATCGAGCAACTCGTTGGCGAGCACCAAGCCCGAAAATCCTGGCAAAAGCTCGCTATGCCAAGTCACCGACTCATGATTTCCCACACGCTCACGCTGCAAGGCCTGCGATCCGGCGCTCAGCTCAATCATTTCAATCTCAAGCGGCTGCCAATCCTGATGCGAGCCGGCTTTCAGCAAGGCGGCGGCAAGATCTCCTCGCCCGCCCCCAAACTCGCGAATCTTGAAGGGGGCGTGGCCCCGCAGGCAGGCCGACCATTGCCAAATCGACTCTGCAAGCCAGGGCCCCAGCATGGGGGCCGTCTCAAAATCGCCTTCACGCCCGAAGGGTTGCCCCCCGCCGCAGTAATAGCCCTGGCCGGGCTCATACAGCGCGAGCTGCATGAATGCATCGAACCCGATCCAGCCCCCCGACTCGGTAATTTGCTGCTGAATTTTTTGAAAAAGCGCAGTCATAAGCGAAAAGGGTATCAAAGCTAAACTACCGGCGATGCCAACCCACCCCTCTGAATCCGCAAGCAGCCCTGCCAAGGCCTGTCTGATTACCGGCGCCGCAGCCCGACTGGGGCGCAGCATTGCCTTGACCATGGCCGACTCCGGCTGGGATATCGCCATTCACTATCGAAACTCGCAAGCACACGCCAAGACACTTGCGCAGGAAGTGCAGGCCAAAGGCCGCCGTGCTGTGGTGCTACAGGCCGATCTTTCTGAAACCGCAGAGACAGCCGCATTGATGAATGCGGCTGTAAGCGCCTTCCCCCATCTTTGCTGCCTGGTGAACAATGCTTCGGAGTTTAGTTTTGATCGGCCAGAACACTGTGATGCGACACTTGCCTTAAGACTTTACCAAGTCAACACCCTTGCACCCGCCTTGCTTGCACAAACACTTTATGACTATTTGCGGCCCCGGCACGCAAAAGGCGCCGACCCCGTTGGCGTAACCATTCATGTTCTGGATCAAAAACTCGAAAATCCGAACCCGGATTTTTTTTCTTACACGCTGAGCAAATCAGCACTGCGCGAAGCCATGCGGCTGCAAGCCATGGCCTTTGCCCCGGTCATGCGAGTGGTGGGCCTAGCCCCAGGATTAACGCTTGCTTCCGGCGACCAAACCGAACAAGAGTTTCACGCCACCAAGGCCATGACGCCTTTGGGCGACTCAAGCCGCCCCGAAGAAATTGCAAATGCCGTGGCCTGGCTGGCCCAGGCCCGTGCGGTGACCGGAACCATGCTGCTGGTCGATGGCGGCCAACACCTGCTCGCACAGCCCCGAGATGTCATGATGATGGTGCGCGCATGATGCTATTAGATGCTCGTTTGGCGGGCTGCCGAAGAATCTTTCTGAAAGATTTTTCAATTGATGCCTCGATTGGTTTTCACGATTTTGAAAAACTGGCACGCCAGCGCATTCTGATCAGCGTTGATTTGTTTGTGCCGATTGAAAGCAGCACTTCACTTCAAGACGATGTGATCGACGTGATTGACTATGACTTTATTCGCAAGGGAATTGCGCAGATCGCCCAGTCTCGACATTTCAATTTGCAAGAGACCTTGATCGACGAGATCTGCGCGCTTTGCTTGGCCCAACCTGCCATCAAAGCGGTGCGCGTTGAAAGCCAAAAGCCCGATGTCTACCCCGATTGCAAAACGGTGGGCATTGAAGTGTTTCGCTGGGCCAAAGGAGCGCAGTAATGGGGCACCACGACAAAGAGGCCTTTGAGGCCAATAAACTGTCGAAGCGGCTTTATCGGCTTACCGGCCAGGCCATTATCGATTTCAACATGATCGAAGCCGGTGATCGGGTCATGGTCTGCATGTCAGGCGGTAAAGACAGCTATGGGCTGCTCGATATCCTGTTGGGCTTGCAAGCCCGCGCGCCCATTGATTTTCAAATTGTTGCGGTCAATCTTGATCAAGGCCATCCGGGGTTTCCAAAAGACACATTGCCCAATTATTTGAAATCACGGGGGGTCGAGTTTCACATCGAAACCCAAGACACTCACGCCATTGTGCAGCGGGTTATTCCCGAGGGCAAAACCATGTGTTCGCTGTGCTCTCGACTTCGGCGCGGCATTTTGTATCGGGTGGCCAGTGAGCTTGGGGCCACCAAAATCGCCCTGGGCCATCATCGCGACGATATTTTGCAAACCTTCTTTTTAAACATGTTTTTTGGGGGCACGCTTAAATCCATGCCGCCCAAGCTGGTCAGCGACGACGGGCGGCATATTGTGATTCGGCCTTTGGCCTATTGCGAAGAAAACGACCTTGCCCAGTGGGCCGAGCACCGTGGGTTTCCGATTATTCCCTGCGACTTGTGCGGCAGCCAAGAAAATCTTCAGCGACAACAAGTCAAGCGCATGCTGCAGGAGTGGGAAAAAAAACACCCGGGCCGAATCGAGTCCATGTTTCAGGCGCTGGGCAATGTCGCGCCGTCGCACCTGCTTGATCCCAAGCTTTACAACTTCGCCGGATTGAAGCCAACCGGCGAGCCGCCTCTTGCTGTTGTGTCTGCCCCCCTTTCACGAAAAGACACTCCATAATTCGTTATGCGATCGTTTTTTCGACTTCTGACCATTTTGCGCACCGTCTTGCGTTTTGGCCTTGACCAAATGGCGCTTGACGGTGCGGCCAACACCTTTGACTCCCGGCTGCTTAATGCGCTGTTAGCGATCTCAAGAATAGGGCGCAAGCCCAAAGATCCGCGGGGTGTTCGCCTGCGCATGGCGCTTGAACACCTGGGCCCAATTTTTGTGAAGTTCGGCCAAGTGCTCTCCACGCGACGAGATGTGCTGCCCGAAGACATTGCCAACGAGCTTGCCAAGCTGCAAGACCGCGTGCCACCCTTTGACTCAAAACTGGCCGTTCAAAAAATTGAGTCTTCGCTGGGCAAGCCCATTTCAGAAATTTTTTCTGAGTTTGATGAAACGCCCGTGGCCAGTGCCTCAATTGCCCAGGTGCATTTCGGCAAGCTGCTCAATGGTCGCGAAGTGGCCATCAAGGTATTGCGGCCCGGCATGCTTGAAATTATCGAGCAAGACCTGGGCCTGCTTAAGCTGATTGCCCGCTTTGTTGCCCGTTTCTCCTCTGACGGCCGAAGGCTCAAGCCAGTCGAAAATGTAGAAGAGTTCGACACCTATTTGCACGACGAACTCGACTTGGTGCGAGAAGCCGCTAACGCCGGCCAGTTACGCCGTAATTTTGAAGACTCCAAGCTTTTGAAAATTCCAGAGATGGTCTGGGATTACTGTAAGACCGATGTGATTGTCATGGAGCGAATCTATGGCATTCCCATCAACCGCTTTGATCGGCTCACGGCACAAGGCATTGACCTGAAGCAGCTGGCCCGTGAAGGCGTGGAGATTTTCTTTACCCAGGTCTTTCGCGATGGCTACTTTCACGCGGACATGCACCCGGGCAATATTTTGGTGGCCGACCGCGGGCCACATTTTGGCCATTACATTGCCCTGGATTTCGGCATTATCGGAACCTTGTCAGAGTCGGACAAAAACTATCTGGCCCACAACTTCCTGGCGTTTTTTCGCCGTGACTATCGGCGTGTTGCCGAGCTTCATGTCGAATCGGGCTGGGTGCCTGCCGAGACCCGCATTGAAGCCTTGGAGTCGGCCATTCGCGGCGTGTGCGAGCCCTATTTCGATCGCCCCCTAAAAGAGATTTCGCTAGGCCAGGTGCTGGTTCGCCTGTTTTCCGCCTCGCGTCGATTCAATGTGGTGATCCAACCCCAACTTACGCTGCTGCAAAAGACTCTGCTCAATGTCGAAGGCTTAGGCCGCCAGCTCGACCCCGATCTGGACTTGTGGAAAACCGCCAAGCCCTTTTTAGAAAAATGGATGAAAGAACAAATCGGATTTGCGGCGCTTAAAAAATCCCTGCGCAAAGAATCCGAGCGCTGGGCCCAGACCCTGCCCCAAATCCCCAGATTGGTGCATCAGGCGCTCACGCATCCTTATCGCGAAAACACGGCTGCGCTTGAGCAGAAAATTGAAGCACTCGCCCGCTCTCAGCGACAATTGAAACAACTGTCACTGGTGCTCGCAGGGCTTACGCTGGCTGTGCTTGCGGTGCTTGGCTTGCTGCTGGCAGACCCATTTTATTTTTTCATTGATTAAAAGGCCTTGGACATGGTGCTCGGGTTTGTCATTGCGTATCTGGTGATCTCGATTGCAATTGGCTTATACGCCGCCACGAAGGTTCACAATGCGCGCGATTACATTACGGCGGGCCGCCACCTTCCAATGCCCTTTATTCTGGCCATGGTGTTTGCCACCTGGTTTGGCGCCGAAACCGTGCTGGGAATTTCGGCCACCTTTTTAGAAGAAGGATTTCGCGGGTTAATCTCAGATCCCCTGGGGGCCTCGCTGTGCTTGGTATTGTTTGGCCTGGTGTTTGCACGGCCCTTGTACCGCATGAACCTGATCACCCTGGGTGATTTTTTTCGCATTCGATACAACCGACAAACCGAGCTGATTTTGTCAATCTGCATCATTGTGTCGTATCTGGGCTGGGTATCAGCACAAATCACGGCGCTTGGCCTGGTGTTCAATGTGCTGTCTGATCACTTGATCTCTGTGAATCAGGGCATGTTGATTGGCGCCGGCGTGGTTCTCACCTACACCTTGTTTGGCGGCATGTGGTCGGTCGCGCTCACCACCTTTGTGCAAATGATTGTGATCATTATTGGCCTGCTCATCGTGGCCAGTAATGCAGCCGAGCAAGCCGGTGGCGTAGTGGCCGTAGTGGCGAAAGCCTCGGCAGAGGGCAAGTTTGCATTTCTGCCGACCCTTGACTTGGTTGATCTGTTGGGCTGGTTTGCAGCGCTGTTCACCATGATGCTGGGATCCATTCCGCAGCAAGATGTTTTTCAACGGGTGAATTCCGCCAAGAACGAGCGTGTGGCCGTGTGGGGCACCGCCCTTGGTGGAATGGCTTATTTTTTCTTCGCGGCGGTGCCGCTTTTTTTGGCCTATTCAGCCAGCATGATCGACCCCGCCATGGTTGAGAAGCTCATGGCCGTGGATTCTCAGCTGATTCTGCCCACCTTGATCACCAACCACATGCCCATCATGCTGCAGGTTGTGTTTTTTGGGGCCCTGTTGTCGGTGATCATGAGCACCGCCTCGGGCACGCTGTTGGCACCTTCGGTCACCTTTACCGAGAACGTGCTCAAAGGGTTTGCGCCTCATATGACCGATCGGCAGTTCTTGTGGGCCACGCGGCTGACTGTGCTGGTGTTTACCGTGATCGTGACTTATTACGCCATCGCAACCGATGCCAGCATTCACCACATGGTTGAAAACGCTTACCGCGTCACATTGGCAGGCGCCTTTGTGCCGCTCACCGCGGGCTTGTTTTGGAAACGCGCCAGCAATCTTGGCGCGGGCCTGGCCATTTCCTTTGGGTTGATCACCTGGATCATTTTAGAAATGACCGATGTGCAAGAGCCCATTGAACCTCAACTTTTTGGCTTGTTTGCCAGCTTGCTGGGCATGATGATTGGCAGCTTTATTTCACCCAACCGTGGCCACGGCCATGGCGGACACCCCCAGCACCTATGAATATTGTGATTCTGGCGGCCGGCAAAGGCACGCGCATGAAATCGGCCTTGCCTAAAGTGCTGCACCCCGTGGGGGGCAGGCCCATGCTGGATCATGTGCTGTCGGTCGCGCAATCATTAAAGCCCAGCAAAATTATTTTGGTGGTGGGCCATGGCGCCGATACCGTCAAGCGTCATGCGGCTCAACATTCACAAGGCAAGGCACCCATTGAATTCGCGCTTCAGGACCCGCCGCAGGGCACGGGCCATGCCGTGCAACAAGCCCAGCCTTTTTTAAATGCCAGTGCACTGACCTTGGTGCTGTATGCCGATGTGCCTCTGGTGCGCCAAGAGACGTTGCTGCGACTCATTCAATCTGCGCAAGAACACAATACCCTTGCCGTGCTCACTGCAACGCTTGAAAATCCCGCAGGCTATGGCCGCGTGGTGCGAAATGCGCAAGGTGCTCTTATTAAAATTGTGGAAGAAAAAGATGCCGATGCCACAACGCGCGCGATCTGCGAGATCAACACGGGCATGTTGGCCGCCCCCACAGCAAAGCTTGTGCAATGGCTGGGCAGGCTTACCAATCACAACGCCCAAAAAGAGTACTACCTGACCGATATCATTGAAATGGCGACCCAAGAAGGCCAAGCCGTGGGCAGCGCATCCCCTCAACGCCTGGAGGAAATCATGGGCATTAATAGCCAGGAACAGCGCGCAGAAATGGAACGCAAGCTGCAAGAAAGAATTGCGCGCGATTTAATGAGCCAAGGCGTATGCTTGGCTGATCCGGCCCGTCTTGATGTACGCGGCGAACTGATCTGTGGCACCGATGTGGTGATCGATGTTGGCTGCGTGTTTGAAGGCAAGGTCTATCTTGAATCTGGCGTTCGCGTGGGCCCTTACTGCGTGATTCGCAACAGCACCGTCAAGGCCGATGCTGTGATCGAAGCATTTTCGCATTTAGAGCAAGCGGAAGTAGGCGCCAAAGCGGTGGTGGGCCCGTATGCACGGCTTCGGCCTGGCTCACAGCTTGGCGAAGGTGCCCATGTGGGCAACTTTGTTGAAATTAAAAATACCCAGCTGGGTCCGCGCTCCAAGGCAAATCACCTGAGCTACCTTGGCGATGCCGTGATTGGCAGCCGGGTCAATATTGGCGCAGGCACCATTACCTGCAACTACGATGGCGCAGAAAAACATCGCACCATCATTGAAGACGATGTGTTTGTTGGCTCTGACACTCAACTGGTCGCGCCTGTTTCGGTGGGCAAGGGGGCAACGCTAGGGGCAGGCACAACGCTTACCCAAGATGCGCCTGCCAACGAGCTCACCATTTCCAGAACCCGACAAGTCACCGTGAAGGGCTACAAACGCCCTCATAAAAAGGCGCATTAGGCATGTGTGGAATTGTTGGCGCGATTAGCGCTCCTGCGGCGAGCCGTAATGTCGTGGGCGTGTTAATTGAAGGCTTAAGAAAGCTTGAGTATCGCGGCTATGACTCGGCGGGTTTGGCCGTTTTTAAAAACGACGCCATTGCGCGTGTTCGGGCGGTTGGCCGTGTGGCCGAGCTTGAGGCGCAATCAAAAACGCTTTCAGCCCAGCTGGGCATTGCCCACACCCGTTGGGCCACGCACGGCGGCGTCACCACCGATAACGCCCACCCGCATTTATCCGATCGCAATGGCTTGCAAGTCTGCGTGGTGCATAACGGCATTATTGAAAACCACGAATCACTGCGCCGCGCACTTCAGGCGCAGGGCTATGTGTTTCAATCCGAAACCGACACCGAGGTAATCGCGCACCTGGTTCACCAGCTGCGCAGCCAAACCAACGATTTGGCCAGCGCTGTTTCTCAAGCCCGCCGGCAATTAGAAGGCGCCTTTGCCATTGCAGTCATTTGCAACCAAGACCCTGGTGTCTTGGTGGGCGCACGACAAGGTGCGCCCTTGTTGATTGGCATGGGCGAGCAAGCGAATGCTCCCGAAAACTTTTTAGCGTCTGACACTTCAGCGCTGCTGCAAGTCACGCGCACCATTGTGTATCTGGAAGATGGCGATCTCGCCTGCCTTCGCGCCGACCAGATTCAGATTTTTAATGCTGCCAACGAGCTGGTTCAACGCGCGCCTGTCATCAGCAGCCTATCGCTGGATGCCATTGAGCTGGGCCCCTATGCGCATTACATGCAAAAAGAAATTTTCGAGCAGCCTGGGGCAGTGGCCGCCACGATTGAAGAAGTGATTGGCGCGCAAGCCCTTGCCCCCACGCTATTTGGTCGCGAGGCGGCCCAGGCCTTTGCCAATACTCAGCAAGTGCTAATCCTGGCCTGTGGCACCAGCTATCACGCCGGTGTGGTGGCGAAATACTGGCTTGAATCGGTTGTAAAAATTCCGGTGAATGTGGAAATTGCCAGCGAATACCGTTATCGCGACAGCGTCATGCTGCCGGGCACCTTGGTGATCACCATTTCACAATCAGGCGAAACTGCTGACACGCTCGCCGCCTTGCAGTTCGCAATTACGCGGGGCGCGCGGGCGAGCCTAGCCATTTGCAATGTGCCCGAATCGGCCTTGATTCGCGCTTCAACACTAAAGTTTTTAACGCGGGCCGGCCCCGAAATCGGCGTGGCCTCGACCAAGGCGTTTACCACTCAGCTTGTATCGCTCTTTTTGCTCACCCTGGTGCTGGCCAAAACTCGTGGCCTGTTGCAGGCAAGCCAAGAACAGCAATATTTGTCACAGCTGCGCCATTTGCCCGCCGCCATGCTGCATGTGCTAGAAGCCGAAGAAGAGTTCAAGGGCTGGGCCATGCAGTTTGTCGATAAGCAGCATGCGCTCTTTTTAGGCCGTGGCATTCACTACCCGATTGCGCTTGAAGGGGCGCTCAAGCTCAAAGAGATCAGCTATATCCATGCCGAGGCCTATGCCGCTGGTGAGCTCAAGCACGGGCCACTTGCCTTGGTCGATGCCAGCATGCCCGTAGTGGCCGTAGCGCCCAACGATCAGCTGGTCGAAAAACTCAAAAGCAATTTGCAAGAGGTGCGTGCCCGTGGCGGTGTGCTGTATGTCGTGGCCGATAAAGGCTCGGGCCTGCATGCCACCGAAGGCGTGCAAGTCATTACGCTGGGCGACCATGCTGGGCTGCTATCCCCAATTCTGCATGTCATTCCCTTGCAGCTCTTGGCCTACCATGTGGCCCTTGCACGCGGCAATGATGTGGATAAACCGCGTAATTTAGCGAAAAGCGTCACTGTGGAGTGACAAGCCACTCGCCACCGTCATCGCGAGCCTGTTCCTAAGAACCGTCATCGCGAGGAGCTGAAGGCGACGTGGCGATCCACTGGTTTTTTGAAATTTAGGTTTAAAGCCTCATAGCAACAAAAAACACAAGCCACTCATTTGGCTTCTTGTTTTTCTGAACGAACTACCAAGTCATAAAAACGCATTTGTGTGCCGAGTAATGCACTGCCCTCATGTGATAAGTGACCGCTATCTCTGTATATCCACACATCCCCCATGCTTGCTCTGCACGCGCCTCCCGAACAAATCTCGTCGTGCAAATAAATAACTTTCACAAAACTAGAAATGTCATTCAAAAATTTCCAAACCGGCTCTTGTCTCTTTTTTGCTTCGCCAAAGGAAAAGTCGCATACGGCGCTATCTTTCGAAAACTTTTCTGCTTTCATCAAACACTTACCGATATTGCTGCCATTTTGTGGCGTAGGAGAAAAAACTATCGGTACTTTGCCGAGCGCCAAAATCTTATTTATTGTTTCACGCATATAGTCTCTCGACACTTCGGCCCCATTTAAAACAGTCCCATCTTTTGTTAGAACCATTGCCTTATCAGAAACATACTGACTAAAAGGCGAACTCAAAACCACATACTTAATGCTTGAAGTTTTAGAGAGAAGTTCTAACACTTTTGCATTACTGCGCAAACATTCCTCCGCCCAAGTTCGAACATATTTTTCATTTAGTGGGGCAATATCAAAAAATGGTCCACAAACTGATACCGTGGTTTGAATGATTTTTGGGTCTCGAGCAGAGGCTTTAAGCCCCGCGACTAAGTGCATTGCATAAGAATCACCCCACACCATGATCTCTGGATCATCGCTAGTCCGGCATTTGGGTGATGTTGTAAAGACCCCTTCGCAGTCAGGATCTAATCCGTGATTAACTCTAAGTCGATCTTCAAGCGTGATGAGCTTAGTTTGCGCCTCTTGGTTACCATAAGTTCCATTTGTTAGATGCCCTGCAAACCCAACCAAAACAAAACCAACGGTTAAAAGACCACAAGCAAGAATTAATTTACGCCTACTAACAACCTCCTTTACACGCGCTGGAACTTCAATATAACGCCATGTCAAGTAAGCCAGAAACATGGAAATTATGGTGAGACCCAGATAAGCCCAAGTAGGCAAATCCGTAAAGCTTCGATTCCGCGCAAATGCAAACAACGGCTGATGCCACAAATATGCGCTGTAGCTAATCAGCCCGATCCCAACAAAAGCCTTTGTGGTTAGAACACGCCCAACAAGAGTCGAAGGTGTGGTGCAAAGAATGATTAATGCGGCGCCAAGCGTTGGCGCTAATGCATAAGCACTGGGAAATGGAGTTTCCTTGCTGTAAGCAAATACTGCATACAGGATCAATAGCAACCCTATAAAACTACCTGTCTCTTGCACGGACCTTTGTAGTTGCAGCCTCGGATAACGCGCGAAGTAAAATGCGGCCAATGCCCCAATCGCGATCTCCCAGCCTCTCGTTGGCAGCAAAAAGAAGGTGGCCGCTGGTTTGTTATACGCACCCCATTGCGCCACCGCAAAACTTAATATAGCGATCACTGCAAGCGTTGACACAGTCCATCGCTTTGCAAAACGCCACATGGCTAACAAAAACAGCGGAAATAGAAGGTAATACTGCTCTTCTACTGCCAGGCTCCAGGTGTGTAGTAATGGCTTAAGTTCTGCGGCCGTATCAAAATAGCCGCTCTCTTTCCAAAATAAGATGTTGGATGCGAATAGAGACACCGCCACAAGGCTTTGAGAAAAGTCTTTCATATCGCTCGGCAATAGCCACAGCCAAGCAAATGGTATGCAGACTGCCATTACGAGAAACAGTGCGGGAAGTATCCGTCTTGCACGTCGCTCGTAAAAGTTCAGCAGAGAAAAGCCTGCCCCCCCCCGCTCTCTGGGCAAGAATGATCGACGTGATTAGATAGCCACTAATGACAAAGAAAACATCAACGCCAACAAAACCGCCGCTAAATGCTTCAAAGCCCGCATGGAAAAAGATTACGGGAACAACTGCTAATGCTCGCAGCCCGTCGATTTCTCGTCTGTAGCTAAACATATGTATATTTATTATAGTGTTGAACCAAAGGCTGTGGATTGCCACGGGCCCTTCGGGCCCTCGCAATGACGGCGTGTTTGAGTGCGCGCCTCGCAATGACAGGCGCGTTAGAATAAGCCCATCTTATTGT
>CAYTWR010000015.1:0-41142 GCA_964442225.1 uncultured Burkholderiaceae bacterium
GTCGGTCTCCAAAACCGAAGGTTGGGGGTTCGATTCCCTCTGCCCCTGCCACCGCGCAAAAAGGACTTTATGTCGCAGCTTGATCAAGCCCAACCGGGGGGCGTCGTCGACAAAGCCATGCTGGCTGCGGCGGTGCTCGCCTTGTTGGCGGGCATTGTTGGTTTTCATCAGCTCGCCGAAGCATCCCCATGGGCGCGAGGCGGCGCTTTGGCTGCGGGAATTGTCGTGGCGGCGGTTGTTGCTTTGCTGTCGCAGTCGGGCCGCCGTTTTATCGGCTTTGCGCAGCACTCCATTGACGAGACCCGCAAAGTCGTGTGGCCCTCTCGCAAAGAAACAATACAAACCACACTCATTGTGTTTGGCTTTGTTTTGATCATGGCCGTGTTTTTATGGCTTTCTGACAAGCTGCTCGAGTGGGTTCTTTACGACCTGATTTTGGGATGGAAACGCTAATGGGCGCCAAGCGCTGGTATGTGGTGCATGCTTTCTCTGGCATGGAGAAAAGCGTTGCCAAGGCAATTCAAGAACGCATCGACCGTGCAGGCATGCAAGATCATTTTGGTCAGATCTTGGTCCCTGTCGAAGAAGTGGTGGAGATTCGCGGCGGCCAAAAAGCAATTTCAGAGCGTCGTTTTTTCCCGGGCTATGTGCTGGTTGAAATGGAAATGAACGACGAGACCTGGCACCTGGTGAAAAACACCAACAAGGTCACTGGTTTCGTAGGCGGCTCCGGCAGCAAGCCCACGCCGATCTCGCAGGCCGAGGTCGACAAGATCATGGCGCAAATGCAGGAAGGCGTCGAAAAGCCCCGCCCCAAAGTGTTGTTCGAGGTTGGCGAAGTGGTGCGTGTCAAAGAAGGCCCCTTCACCGATTTCAATGGCAGCGTAGAAGAAGTGAACTACGAAAAGAATCGCTTGCGTGTTTCGGTCACCATTTTTGGCCGCGCCACGCCAGTCGAGCTGGAGTTCGGTCAAGTCGAAAAGCTTTGACCGGATTGTTTAACGAGGAGCGAAAGGCAAAAGCCTTTTGCGCTTGCACTCACTAAGGAGCCCTTATGGCAAAGAAGATTGTTGGTTATATCAAGCTGCAGGTCCCTGCAGGCAAGGCCAATCCGTCGCCACCGATTGGTCCCGCGCTCGGTCAGCGCGGCTTAAACATTATGGAATTTTGCAAGGCGTTCAATGCCCAAACCCAGGGCATGGAGCCGGGCTTGCCCATTCCGGTCGTGATCACGGCATTTGCCGACAAGACATTTACCTTCATCATGAAGACACCGCCTGCAACGGTGCTCATCAAGAAGGCTGCAAAGATCGACAAGGGATCACCCAAGCCCCATACCGACAAGGTCGGAAAAATCACTCGTGCCCAGGCCGAGGAAATCGCCAAAACCAAAATGCCTGATCTCACCGCCGCCGATCTTGAGGCAGCAGTGCAAACGATCGCAGGCAGCGCCCGCAGCATGGGCATTACGGTGGAGGGCATCTAAATGGCAAAAGTTTCCAAGCGTTATTCAGCAGCGCGCGCAAAAGTCGACCGCAACAAGCTCTATCCCGCTAACGAAGCGCTCGAGCTCGCAAAGTCCTGTGCAACTGCAAAGTTCAAAGAATCTGTCGATGTCGCAGTTCAGCTGGGCATTGATGCGAAAAAATCTGACCAGTTGGTGCGTGGCTCAATCGTATTGCCTGCGGGCACTGGCAAAAGCGTTCGCGTTGCCGTGTTTGCCCAGGGCGAAAAAGCTGAAGCTGCAAAAGCCGCTGGCGCTGACATCGTGGGCATGGATGATCTGGCCGAGCAAATCAAGGGCGGCACTATCAATTTCGATATCTTGATCGCTTCGCCCGACACCATGCGCATCGTGGGCACCCTGGGCCAAATTCTTGGCCCGCGCGGATTAATGCCCAATCCGAAAGTGGGCACGGTTTCTGCCGATGTGGCGCAGGCTGTCAAGAACGCCAAGGCGGGCCAGGTGCAGTACCGCACCGACAAGGCAGGAATTGTTCATTGCACGATCGGCCAGGCCACATTTGATGTGGATGCATTGAAGTCGAACTTGGTGGCACTGATTGAAGCTTTGAATCGCGCCAAGCCCTCGTCTTCAAAAGGCGTTTATCTGCGCAAGGTTGCAGTCTCGACCACCATGGGCCCCGGAATTCGGGTTGACCATGCATCGATTCTGCCTGCGCAGGGGTAAAGACTTTGGGCCGCAGGCAAGCCTTCGGGCGGGCCTGCGGGTTGTCAAAGACCGTTGGGGCGTTGTGTCAAAAAGATCACACGCTTAATTCAAAGCCAAGGCAACGAGGCTTTTCCCAACGCAGATGGCGGTCCCGAAAAGAAGTCGATGGAGGTTTTGAGTTGTTCATCGAAGTTCGTCAGGTTCTCGCCGGTTTCAACCGTTTCAATTCCCTTGTGGGAAAAGAAACTTTGAGAAGGAGTGAAATGTGGCTTTAAACCGCGAAGCGAAAGCAGTGGTGATCGACGAAGTCTCGGCACAAGTCGCCAAGGCGCAGTCCATCATTGTTGCTGAGTACCGTGGTCTTGATGTCGCCAATATCACCGAGCTCCGCAAGAAGGCGCGCAATTCGGGCGTGTACCTGCGGGTGTTGAAAAACACCCTGGTGCGTCGCGCAGTTGCGGGAACCCCGTTTGAGTCGCTGGCCGCCCATATGGTCGGCCCGCTCATCTACGGTGTTTCAACCGACCCCGTTGCAGCGGCCAAGGTCATGCAAGACTTTGCCAAAACCAACGAGGCCCTCGTCATTAAAGCGGGCGCAATGCCGAACTACCTCATGGACGCTGCTGGCGTGAAGGCTCTGGCCTCAATGCCCTCGCGTGATGAGCTGCTCGCAACATTGCTCGGCACGATGCAGGCGCCGGTTGCCAAGTTTGTTCGCACCCTCAATGAAGTGCCGTCGAAGTTCGTTCGCACGGTTGCCGCATTGAGAGATCAGCGCGAATCGGCGGGTGCCTGACACCTTTTGGCCATCAAGACTTAATTGAACAACGAAATCTGGAGTGAATTGAAATGAACAAGGATCAACTGTTAGACGCAATCGGCGCAATGTCAGTGTTGGAGCTTTCCGAGCTGATCAAAGCCATGGAAGAAAAATTTGGTGTTTCTGCAGCAGCAGCTGCAGTTGCCGTTGCGGCTCCCGCAGCTGCCGGTGGCGCTGGCGCAGCACCTGCCGAAGAAAAGACTGACTTCACCGTGGTGCTGGCTGCCGCTGGCGACAAGAAAGTCGAAGTCATTAAGGTGGTGCGTGCCGCGACTGGCCTGGGCCTGAAAGAAGCCAAAGACCTGGTCGATGGCGCTCCCAAGCCTGTGAAAGAAGGCGTGAACAAAGCCGATGCTGAAGCGCTCAAAAAGCAGCTTGAAGAAGCTGGCGCAAAGGTGGAGCTGAAGTAATTGCTGTGATCTGGTGACCCGGTGTCAGGCACCTTTTTAGGTGCCTGACACCGGGATCGCCATCTTCCAGCAGGCTATCCCATGCCGATGCACGCCAAATGTGCGCAGCGTCGGCATCGAATAGCTCGGAATGGTAAGCAGTGCAGTGGGCTTAGGTTGATCAAGTCATATTTTTGAGAGTTTCTCAATAGGAGCCGTGATGGCGTACAACTTCACCGAGAAAAAACGCATTCGTAAAAGCTTTGCCAAACGTAAGGCAGTATTGGAAGTCCCGTATTTGCTGCAAACCCAGCTCGCGTCTTACCGGGAATTTCTTCAACAAGACACCGACCCGACGGCCCGCAAAATGCAGGGCTTGCAGGCGGCGTTTCAGTCGATCTTTCCGATCAAGAGCCACAATGGCCTGGCTGAGCTGGATTTCCTGTATTTCACGCTGGGCGCACCCGAGTTCGATGTGCGTGAGTGCCAGTTGCGTGGCCAGACCTTTGAGGCGCCCATTCGCGCCCAAGTGCGCTTAAAAATCTATGACCGTGAGGCAGCCAAGCCCACCGTAAAAGAGATTCGTGAAAAAGAAGTGTTCATGGGCAATATTCCGCTCATGACCGACAACGGCTCGTTCGTGATCAATGGCACCGAGCGGGTCATTGTCAGCCAGCTGCATCGTTCACCTGGCGTGTTCTTTGAGCATGATCGCGGCAAGACCCACTCTTCTGGCAAGCTGCTGTTTTCAGCACGTGTTATTCCTTATCGTGGCTCATGGCTCGATTTCGAATTCGATCCCAAAGACATTCTGTATTTCCGTGTCGACCGTCGCCGCAAAATGCCGGTCACGATTTTGCTCAAGGCCATCGGTTTAAATGTCGAGCAGATTCTGGCGCATTTCTTCGACTTTGATCATTTCAGTGTCATGCCTGAAGGCGCCCAAATGGATCTGGTGCCCGATCGGCTTCGTGGCGAGCAGGCCCGTTTCGACATTACCGATAAAAACGGCAATGTGATTGTGGGCCGCGACAAGCGCATTAATGCCAAGCACATTCGCGATCTTGAAAAAGCAGGCTTAAAGCGCATTAGCGTTCCCGATGATTACCTTCTGGGCTGCGTGCTGGCCCATGCGGTGATCGATTCTGAAACGGGCGAGATCATTGCCAAGGCCAATGAAGAGCTCACCGAAGAGCTGCTGGGCAAGCTGCGCGATGCAAAAGTTCGCGACATCAAAACCCTCTACACCAACGACCTGGATCACGGCCCCTACATGTCGTCGACCCTGCGCATGGATGAAACCCCCGATCAAATCTCGGCGCGCGTCGCAATCTATCGCATGATGCGTCCGGGCGAGCCGCCCACAGAAGATGCTGTGCAAATGCTCTTTGAGCGTTTGTTCTTTAGCGCCGATTCTTACGATCTTTCGGCGGTGGGCCGCATGAAGTTCAACCGTCGTTTGGGCCGCGAAGAAGTCACCGGCCCCATGACACTGACCAATGAAGACATTCTGGACACCATCAAGCTCTTGGTGTCTTTGCGCAACGGCCACGGCGAGATTGATGACATTGACCACCTGGGCAATCGTCGCGTGCGTTGCGTGGGCGAGCTTGCAGAAAACCAATTCCGCTCTGGCCTGGTTCGCGTTGAGCGGGCGGTGCGTGAGCGTTTAGGCCAGGCAGAAGCCGACAACCTTCAGCCCTATGACCTGATCAATAGCAAGCCCATCACGGCGGCCATTCGCGAGTTCTTTGGCTCGTCGCAGCTGTCGCAGTTTATGGACCAGACCAACCCGCTGTCGGAAATCACCCACAAGCGACGTGTTTCGGCCTTGGGCCCTGGCGGATTGACTCGCGAGCGCGCTGGCTTTGAAGTGCGTGATGTGCACCCGACGCACTATGGCCGGGTCTGCCCCATTGAAACGCCAGAAGGCCCGAACATTGGCCTTATCAACTCCCTGGCGTTGTACGCTCGCCTCAACGAATACGGCTTTTTGGAAACACCGTATCGCAAGGTCGACGACGGCAAAGTTACCGACAAGATCGAATACCTCTCGGCCATTGAAGAAGGCCGGTATGTGATCGCCCAGGCCAATGCCGAAATCGACGCCAAGGGCAAGCTCACGGGTGATTTGATCTCGGTGCGTGTCAATGGCGAAACCACGCTGTCAACCGCTGACAAGATCGAATACATGGATGTTGCGCCTTCGCAGATCGTGTCGGTCGCCGCATCACTCATTCCCTTCCTGGAGCACGACGATGCCAACCGCGCGCTCATGGGCTCGAACATGCAGCGCCAAGCCGTGCCCTGCCTAAAGCCTCAAAAGCCCTTGGTGGGCACGGGCATTGAGCGTACCTGTGCGGTGGACTCGGGCACCGTGGTACAAGCCCGTCGTGGTGGTGTGGTCGACTATGTCGATTCGCGCCGCATGGTGATTCGTGTGAATGACAACGAGACCGGCGCTGGCGAATCAGGTGTTGATATTTACAACCTGCAAAAGTACACCCGCTCCAATCAGAACACCAATATCAACCAGCGCCCCATTGTGAAAAAAGGCGATGTGGTAAGCCGTGGCGATGTGATTGCCGATGGCGCCTCCACCGACTTGGGCGAATTGGCTTTGGGCCAAAACATGCTGGTGGCGTTCATGCCCTGGAATGGCTATAACTTTGAAGACTCCATTTTGATTTCTGAGCGTGTGGTGTCCGATGACCGCTACACCTCGATTCATATTGAAGAGCTCTCCATCCTGGCCCGTGACACCAAGTTAGGCCCTGAGGAAATCACCCGCGACATTTCAAACTTGTCGGAAGGCCAGCTCGGCCGACTCGACGAGTCGGGCATTGTGTATGTGGGCGCCGAAGTGCAAGCCGGCGATGTGCTTGTGGGCAAGGTCACGCCCAAAGGCGAGACCCAGCTCACCCCGGAAGAAAAACTGTTGCGCGCAATCTTTGGCGAAAAAGCCTCGGATGTGAAAGACACCTCGCTGCGAGTTCCTTCTGGCATGAGCGGCACGGTCATTGATGTGCAGGTGTTCACGCGTGAAGGCATACAGCGTGACAAGCGCGCACAGCAGATCATCGATGATGAGCTGCGTCGTTTCCGTCTCGACTTGAACGATCAGCTGCGCATTGTTGAAGCCGACACCTTCCAGCGTATTGAAAAGCTCTTGATTGGCAAGGCCGCCAATGGCGGGCCCAAAAAGATTGCCAAGGGCACTGCCATCGATTCTGCTTATCTTGCCGATCTTGATCGCTATCAGTGGTTTGACATTCGCCTCTCTGATGAAGCGGCTGCAAAACAGCTTGAAAGCCTGAAAGAATCCATCGAGCAAAAGCGTCATTCGTTTGACTTGGCGTTTGAAGAAAAGCACAAGAAACTCACCCAGGGTGATGAACTGCTTCCGGGTGTGCTCAAAATGGTCAAGGTTTACCTGGCCGTCAAGCGCCGTCTGCAGCCTGGCGACAAAATGGCTGGCCGTCACGGCAACAAGGGCGTGGTCTCACGCATTGTTTCTGTTGAAGACATGCCGTACATGGCCGATGGCACGCCCGTTGACATTGTGTTGAACCCCCTGGGCGTTCCTTCCCGAATGAATGTGGGCCAGATTCTGGAAACCCACCTGGGTTGGGCGGCCAAAGGCATTGGCAATCGCATTGGTGAAATGCTTGCCGCGCAATCGTCCAACGCCGAAGTTCGCAAGTATCTCGATAAGGTCTACAACGCCAGCGGCCATCCCGAAGAGTTAAAGGCGCTGTCCGACAAGGAAATTACTGAGCTTGCCAACAACCTGAAAGATGGCGTTCCGTTTGCAACCCCCGTGTTTGATGGCGCATCGGAAAAAGAAATTCTCGGCATGCTCGAGCTGGCCTACCCCGAAGATGTCGCCAAGCGTGTCGGCTTGACCGCAAGCCGCACACAGGTGCAGCTGTTTGACGGCCGCAATGGCGAAGCCTTTGATCGTTCGGTAACCGTAGGCTATATGCACATGCTCAAGCTGCACCACTTGGTCGACGACAAGATGCACGCACGCTCGACCGGCCCGTACTCACTGGTGACCCAGCAGCCCTTGGGCGGCAAGGCGCAGTTCGGTGGCCAGCGCTTTGGTGAGATGGAGGTCTGGGCACTGGAGGCCTATGGCGCCTCTTATGTGCTGCAGGAGATGCTGACCGTGAAATCTGACGATGTGGGCGGACGTACCAAGGTGTATGAAAACCTGGTCAAGGGCGAGCACACGATCGACGCTGGCATGCCGGAGTCGTTCAATGTGCTGGTCAAAGAGATTCGTTCACTTGGCATTGATATCGACCTAGAGCGTGGATAAGAACTCGACATCGTCGTTGCGAGGGCCCCTTGGGCCCGCGGCAATCCAGAAATAATTTATTGAGGGTAACCAATGAAAGCGCTACTCGATTTATTCAAGCAGGTTCAGCAAGACCAGGTCTTTGACAAGATCAAGATCGGTTTGGCATCACCTGAAAAAATCCGCTCGTGGTCTTACGGCGAAGTGAAAAAGCCCGAGACCATCAACTATCGCACTTTCAAGCCTGAGCGCGATGGCTTGTTTTGCGCCAAGATCTTTGGCCCGGTCAAAGACTATGAGTGCTTGTGCGGCAAATACAAACGCTTAAAGCATCGCGGCGTGATCTGCGAAAAATGTAATGTGGAAGTCACGCTCACCAAGGTGCGCCGTGAGCGCATGGGCCATATTGACCTTGCAAGCCCCGTGGCCCACATTTGGTTCTTGAAATCCCTGCCCTCGCGTTTGGGCATGGTGCTCGACATGACACTGCGCGACATTGAGCGCGTGCTCTACTTCGAAGCCTATGTGGTGATTCATGCCGATGCCACGCCCTTAAAGCGTGGCCAGATCATGACCGAAGACGACTATCTGGCCAAGCAAGAGCAGTATGGCGAAGATGGCTTTGTCGCCATGATGGGCGCAGAAGGCATTCGTGAGCTGCTGCGTGAAATTGATCTCGATAGTGAGATCACCAAGCTGCGCACCGAGCTGGCTGAAACCTCATCTGAAGCCAAGATCAAGAAAATCGCCAAGCGCTTGAAGGTGCTCGAGGGCTTTCAGAAATCTGGCGTCAAGCCCGAGTGGATGATTCTCGAGGTGCTGCCTGTGTTGCCGCCCGAGCTTCGCCCGCTGGTGCCGCTCGATGGTGGCCGTTTCGCTACATCTGATCTGAACGATTTGTATCGTCGTGTGATCAACCGGAACAACCGCCTGCGCCGCTTGCTCGAGCTCAAGGCTCCCGACATTATTGTGCGCAACGAAAAGCGCATGCTGCAAGAAGCCGTCGATTCATTGTTGGATAACGGCCGTCGCGGCAAGGCCATGACGGGTGCGAATAAGCGGCCGCTGAAGTCGCTCGCCGACATGATCAAGGGCAAGGGCGGCCGTTTCCGCCAAAACCTACTGGGCAAACGCGTCGATTACTCTGGCCGTTCCGTGATTGTGGTGGGCCCCACGCTGAAACTGCATCAGTGCGGCTTGCCCAAGCTCATGGCGCTCGAGTTGTTCAAGCCTTTCATTTTCAACAAGCTTGAGCTGCGTGGCATGGCCACGACGATTAAGGCTGCGAAAAAACTGGTCGAGCAGCAAGTGCCCGAAGTTTGGGACATTCTGGAGGAAGTGATTCGTGAGCACCCGGTGTTGCTCAACCGCGCACCGACACTGCACCGCTTGGGCATTCAGGCCTTTGAGCCCGTGCTCATTGAAGGCAAGGCCATTCAATTGCACCCGCTGGTTTGCGCGGCCTTTAACGCCGACTTCGACGGCGACCAAATGGCTGTTCACGTGCCCTTGTCGATCGAAGCGCAAATGGAAGCCCGCACACTCATGTTGGCCACCAACAATGTGCTCTTTCCTTCCAATGGCGAGCCATCGATTGTTCCGTCGCAAGATATTGTGTTGGGCCTGTACTACGCCACGCGCGATCGTGTGAACGGCAAGGGCGAGGGCATGTTCTTTGCCGATGTCACCGAAGTGGAGCGCGCTTACGGCAATCGTGAGGTCGAGCTGGGCACCAAGATTACGGTGCGCATCAGCGAAGTGGATATTGACCCCGCCACCAAAGCGAAAACGCCCAAAATCACCCGTTACGAAACGACGGTGGGCCGCGCGCTGCTCTCGCGCATTCTGCCCCCGGGCTTGTCGTTCGTGCACATGAACAAGGCGCTCAAGAAAAAAGAAATCTCGCGCCTGATCAATGCCTCGTTCCGTCGTTGCGGCTTGCGTGACACAGTGATCTTTGCCGACAAGCTGTTGCAGTCGGGCTTTGCGTTGGCCACTCGTGCCGGCATCTCGATTTGCGTGGATGACATGCTCGTGCCGCCGCAAAAGCACGACATTCTGACCAAGGCCGAAAAAGAAGTGAAAGAGATCGAGCAGCAATATGCCTCTGGCTTGGTCACGCAAGGCGAGCGCTACAACAAGGTCGTGGATATCTGGGGCCGCGCGGGCGACGATGTGGGCAAGGCCATGATGACCCAGCTCGCCAGCGAGCCTGTCAAAGATCGTCAGGGCAAAGATGTTCGCCAAGAGTCGTTTAACTCCATCTACATGATGGCCGACTCGGGCGCTCGTGGCTCTGCCGCGCAGATTCGCCAGTTGGCGGGCATGCGTGGCCTGATGGCCAAGCCCGATGGCTCGATCATTGAAACACCGATCACGGCCAACTTCCGTGAAGGCTTGAATGTGTTGCAGTACTTCATTTCCACGCACGGTGCGCGCAAGGGCTTGGCCGACACTGCGTTAAAAACCGCGAACTCGGGTTATCTCACGCGCCGTCTTGTTGATGTGACACAAGACTTGGTGGTGATCGAAGACGATTGCGGCACCACCAATGGCATCAACATGAAGGCCTTGGTGGAAGGCGGCGAAGTGATTGAAGCCTTGCGCGACCGCATTCTGGGCCGTGTCACTGCCGCTGAAGTGGTGAACCCTGAAACTCAGGAAACTTTGTTTGAAGCTGGAAAGCTGCTTGATGAAGATGCGGTTGATGAAATCGATCGTTTGGGCATTGACGAAGTACGTGTTCGCACCGCATTGACTTGCGATACACGCTTTGGCCTGTGCGCCAAGTGCTATGGCCGTGATCTTGGCCGTGGCCATCTGGTCAACGTGGGCGAGGCCGTGGGCGTGATTGCGGCGCAGTCCATTGGCGAGCCCGGCACTCAGCTCACCATGCGCACTTTCCACATTGGTGGCGCCGCATCGCGTACTGCTGCAGCCAGCGGCGTTGAGGCCAAGTCCAATGGCACGGTGCGCTTTACGGCCACCATGCGCTATGTCACCAATGCCAAGGGCGAGCCCATTGTGATCTCTCGCTCGGGCGAAGTGTTGATTACCGATGACAGCGGCCGCGAGCGCGAGCGTCACAAGGTTCCGTATGGCGCAACCTTGAAAGCCATGGACGGCAATGTGGTGAAAGCTGGCGCTATGCTTGCCACTTGGGATCCGCTGACCCGTCCGATCATTGGCGAGTACGCGGGCAAGGTGCGCTTCGAAAATGTTGAAGAGGGCGTCACGGTTGCCAAGCAGATCGATGAAGTGACAGGCCTTTCAACCCTGGTGGTGATCGATGCGAAACGCCGTGGCGGCGCAACGGTCAAAGGCGTTCGTCCTCAGGTGAAACTGATCGACGCTGCCGGCGAGGAAGTCAAGATTGCTGGCACCGATCACAGTGTGAACATTTCTTTCCCGGTGGGTGCCCTGATTACCGTGCGCGATGGCCAGGAAGTTGCAGTGGGCGAGGTGTTGGCACGTATTCCGCAGGAATCGCAAAAAACTCGCGACATCACCGGCGGTCTGCCGCGTGTCGCCGAATTGTTCGAGGCCCGTTCCCCAAAAGATGCCGGCATGCTGGCAGAAGTCACCGGAACAGTGTCCTTCGGCAAAGACACCAAGGGCAAGCAGCGTCTGATCATCACCGATATGGATGGCGTTCAGCACGAGACCTTGATCTCGAAAGAGAAAAATGTGCTGGTGCACGACGGCCAGATCGTCAACAAGGGCGAGCTTATTGTTGATGGCCCAGCCGATCCGCAAGACATTTTGCGCCTCTTGGGTGTCGAAGCCTTGGCCCGTTACATTGTTGATGAAGTGCAGGATGTCTATCGTCTGCAGGGTGTGAAGATCAACGACAAGCATATTGAAGTGATCGTTCGCCAAATGCTGCGCCGTGTCCGCGTGACCGACGCCGGCGATACCCGCTTTATCAACGGGGAAGAGGTGGAGCGTTCCGAGCTGCTCGATGAAAACGACCGTGCCACCGCGGAAAACAAGCGCCCGGCCCTCTACGAGAACAAGCTCTTGGGCATTACCAAGGCCTCGCTCTCGACCGACTCCTTCATCTCGGCGGCCTCCTTCCAGGAGACCACCCGGGTGCTGACCGAGGCGGCCATTATGGGCAAGCGCGACGAGCTGCGCGGCCTGAAGGAAAATGTGATCGTGGGCCGCCTGATTCCTGCCGGAACAGGCCTGGCGTATCACAAGGCCCGCAAAGAGCGGGAGGCAATCGAGGCCGCCGAGGCCCAGACTGCTGCCCAGCAGGCCGCGATCGAGGCCGAAGCCCTGTTCTCTAGCCCCGACGAAGAGGTCGAGCCAGAGGGCGGCGCGCAAGCCCAAGGGAGCGCCCCCGCCTAATTGGTGCTTGACAGCAACAGCGAAAAGCCTTGAAAATCGAAGGCTTTTCGCTGTCTGGACCGTTATTGCCAGGCTGCAAAGCGTTAGAACCGTCATTGCGAGGCTGCGAAGCAGCCGTGGCAATCAACGAAAGAGTATTAACGAGAGAGAAGAAAGAATGCCAACCATTAACCAGCTAGTGCGCAAACCCCGCACTACTGAAGAAATCAATAGCAAGAGCCCTGCGCTCGCCGGAAGCCCCCAGCGTCGCGGTGTTTGCACCCGCGTCTACACCACCACGCCCAAAAAGCCGAACTCGGCCCTGCGTAAGGTGGCCAAAGTCCGTCTGACTAACGGCTTTGAGGTGATTAGCTACATCGGCGGTGAAGGCCACAACCTACAAGAGCACTCGGTGGTGCTGATCCGTGGCGGCCGTGTGAAAGACCTTCCCGGCGTTCGCTACCACATTGTGCGTGGCTCACTCGACCTGCAAGGCGTGAAAGACCGCAAGCAGTCGCGTTCGAAATACGGCTCCAAGCGCCCGAAGGCAGCGTAAAGGCTTGGCGCAGCTCGCGCCAAACCCCAATGTCTTCAATTTAGGCGGTGCGCTTCGGCCAAAACCGGGTGCGCCATGTAAGGGCCCAGACAAAAGAAGCATGTGCTGGGCTGAGTTAGTGATTAGCGGGCATTGCTGCATCACTGAATCAACTGAAATAAGGAAACTGACATGCCTCGTCGTCGCGAAGTACCGAAACGCATCATCCTGGCCGATCCAAAATTTGGCAGTGAGGATGTCTCTAAATTTATTAATGTGGTCATGCTCCACGGCAAAAAAGCCGTTGCAGAGCGCATTGTCTACGGCGCATTCGAGTTCATCGAGAAAAAAGCCAACAAAGACCCGATCGAAATCTTTCATCAGGCCCTCAACAACGCCAAGCCTGCTGTCGAGGTGAAAAGCCGCCGTGTAGGTGGCGCAAACTATCAAGTGCCGGTTGAAGTCCGACCCTCGCGTCGTTCAGCTTTGGCCATGCGCTGGCTGCGCGAAGCTGCGAAAAAACGCGGCGAAAAGTCCATGAATCTGCGCCTGGCGGGCGAGCTGCTTGAGGCCGCAGAGGGTCGTGGCGGCGCCGTGAAAAAGCGTGACGAGGTTCACCGCATGGCAGAGGCCAACAAAGCCTTCTCGCACTTCCGTTTCTAATTTTCAGACCACGCAGGATTTCTTATGGCCCGCAAGACCCCCATTGAGCGTTATCGCAACATCGGCATCAGTGCTCACATCGATGCCGGTAAAACCACCACCACTGAGCGCATTTTGTTTTACACCGGCGTGAGCCACAAATTGGGCGAGGTGCACGACGGCGCGGCCACCATGGACTGGATGGAGCAAGAGCAAGAGCGCGGCATCACGATTACTTCGGCCGCAACGACTTGCTTTTGGAAGGGCATGGACATGTCCTACCCCGAGCATCGCTTCAACATCATTGACACCCCGGGACACGTAGACTTCACCATTGAAGTCGAGCGTTCCATGCGTGTGCTCGATGGCGCTTGCATGGTGTATTGCGCCGTGGGCGGCGTGCAGCCCCAGTCCGAAACCGTGTGGCGTCAGGCCAACAAATACAAAGTGCCGCGTCTTGCGTTTGTCAACAAAATGGACCGCACTGGTGCAAACTTTTTCAAGGTCTATGACCAGATGCGCACGCGCCTGCGTGCCAACCCCGTGCCCGTGGTCATTCCCATTGGCGCCGAAGAAAACTTCAAGGGTGTTGTTGATCTCATCAAAATGAAAGCGATTTTGTGGGATGAGACCTCGCAGGGCATGAAGTTCGAATACCAAGATATTCCTGCTGACCTTCTCGCGTCTGCGAAAGAGTGGCGCGAGAAAATGGTCGAAGCCGCTGCCGAAGCCTCTGAAGAGCTCATGAACAAGTATCTTGAAAACGGCGACCTCGACGAAGCCGATATCAAGCTGGGCCTTCGCACTCGCACGATCGCAACTGAAGTGCAGCCCATGTTGTGTGGCACTGCGTTTAAAAACAAAGGCGTGCAACGCATGCTGGATGCCGTGATTGATTTCCTGCCCTCGCCCGTCGATATTCCCCCGGTGCAAGGCATGGATACACGCGATCAGCCTGCGCAGCGCGAGGCCGACGACAAAGAAAAGTTTGCTGCGCTTGCATTCAAGCTTATGACCGATCCGTTTGTGGGCCAGCTCACATTCGTGCGTGTTTACTCCGGTGTTTTGAAATCGGGCGATACGGTGTACAACCCCGTCAAAGGCAAGAAAGAGCGCATTGGCCGTATTTTGCAAATGCACGCCAACAACCGCGAAGAAATTTCTGAAATTCTGGCCGGTGATATTGCCGCCTGTGTGGGCTTGAAAGAAGTCACCACCGGCGAAACCCTGTGCGATCCCGATGCAGAAATTATTCTTGAGCGCATGGTCTTCCCCGAGCCGGTGATCTCTCAGGCTGTTGAGCCCAAGACCAAGGCCGACCAGGAAAAAATGGGCATTGCCTTGAGCCGTCTTGCCAAGGAAGATCCGTCGTTCCGTGTTCGCACCGACGAAGAATCGGGCCAAACGATTATTTCGGGAATGGGCGAGCTACACCTGGAAATTATTGTCGATCGCATGAAGCGCGAGTTCGGCGTGGAAGCCACGGTCGGCAAGCCTCAGGTGGCGTACCGCGAAACCATTCGCAAGCCGGTCGAAATCGAAGGCAAATATGTCAAGCAGTCAGGCGGTAAGGGCCAGTATGGCCATGTCTGGCTCAAAGTCGAGCCCCAAGAAGAAGGCAAGGGCTACGAGTTTGTCGATGCGATCAAGGGTGGTGTGGTTCCCCGTGAATTCATTCCCTCGGTCGACAAAGGCGTGAAAGACACCATGAATAGCGGTGTGATGGCGGGCTACCCGGTGGTCGATGTGAAAGTCACATTGTTCGATGGCTCCTATCACGATGTGGACTCCTCGCAAATCGCTTTTGAATTGGCCGCTTCTATGGCGTTCAAAGACGGCTGCCGTAAAGCAACGCCGGTGCTGCTTGAGCCCATGATGTCGGTCGAAGTGGAAACCCCCGAAGACTATGCCGGAACGGTCATGGGCGATTTGTCCTCACGTCGCGGCATGGTGCAGGGCATGGATGACATGGTGGGCGGCGGCAAGGCAATTAAAGCCGAAGTGCCTTTGTCAGAGATGTTTGGCTATGCAACCACGCTGCGTTCTTTGACGCAGGGTCGAGCCACCTACACCATGGAATTTAAGCATTACAGCGAGGCTCCGAAAAACGTAGCCGATGCAGTCATTACCAGCCGGACCAAGTAAGCGTATTAAAAATTTAGATTAACCAACCATTTCGTTTGAAGAAGGAACAAGATCATGGCCAAGGGTAAGTTTGAGCGCACCAAACCGCACGTTAACGTTGGGACGATTGGTCACGTGGACCATGGCAAGACGACGCTAACGGCTGCTATTGCATCGGTGTTGTCTGCCAAGTTTGGTGGTGAGGCGAAAAAGTACGACGAGATTGATGCAGCGCCTGAAGAGAAAGCGCGTGGCATTACGATTAACACGGCGCACGTGGAATATGAGACGGCCAATCGTCACTATGCGCACGTGGACTGCCCGGGGCACGCCGACTATGTGAAGAACATGATCACGGGTGCAGCGCAGATGGATGGTGCGATTTTGGTGTGCTCGGCGGCTGATGGCCCCATGCCCCAGACGCGCGAGCACATTTTGTTGGCCCGCCAGGTGGGGGTGCCTTACATCATTGTGTTTTTGAACAAGTGCGACATGGTCGACGATGCGGAGTTGCTCGAGCTCGTGGAGATGGAAGTGCGTGAGCTGCTCTCGAAGTACGACTTCCCCGGTGACGACACCCCGATCATCAAGGGCTCGGCCAAGCTGGCCTTGGAAGGCGATAAGGGCGAACTCGGCGAAGGCGCAATCATGAAGCTGGCCGAGGCGCTCGATACCTACATCCCCACGCCTGAGCGTGCTGTGGATGGTGCGTTCCTTATGCCCATTGAAGATGTGTTCTCGATCTCGGGCCGTGGCACGGTGGTGACCGGCCGTGTGGAGCGTGGCATTGTGAAGGTGGGCGAAGAGATTGAGATTGTGGGCATCAAGCCCACCATCAAAACCACGTGTACGGGTGTGGAGATGTTCCGCAAGCTTTTGGATCAAGGCCAGGCGGGCGATAACGTGGGCGTGCTCTTGCGTGGCACCAAGCGTGAGGAAGTTGAGCGTGGCCAGGTGTTGGCCAAGCCTGGTTCGATCACGCCGCACACCAAGTTTGAAGCCGAGGTGTATGTGCTCTCGAAAGAAGAGGGCGGCCGTCACACGCCGTTTTTTAACAACTACCGTCCGCAGTTTTACTTCCGCACCACCGATGTGACCGGTGCGGTGGAGCTGCCCTCGGGCACGGAGATGGTGATGCCTGGCGATAACGTGAAGATCACGGTCTCGCTGATTGCGCCCATTGCGATGGAGCAGGGCTTGCGCTTTGCGATTCGTGAAGGCGGCAGAACCGTCGGCGCCGGCGTCGTGGCAAAGATTATTGAGTAAACAGATTGCCGCGTCGCCCTCGCGGGCTCCTCGCAATGACGTTCTAAACTTGTCATTGCGAGAGCCGCAAGGCCAGTGGTAATCGAAGCCGTCATTGCGAGGGCTGCTCAGCAGCCCGTGGCAATCCACCCAGCAGGTTTTGTTCTTTAACTCGCTCTTTGGAGATTTGAAATGCAACAAAAAATTCGTATCCGCCTCAAGGCTTTTGATTACAAACTGATCGATCAGTCGGCCATGGAAATCGTCGATACCGCCAAGCGCACTGGCGCTGTGGTGCGTGGCCCGGTTCCCCTGCCCACTGCGATCAAGCGCTTTGACGTGCTGCGCAGCCCCCATGTGAATAAAACCTCGCGTGACCAGTTCGAGCTGCGTACCCATCAGCGCCTCATGGATATCGTGGATCCGACTGATAAAACGGTCGACGCCCTGATGAAACTCGACCTGCCGGCTGGCGTGGATGTCGAAATTAAGCTGCAGTAAGGCGGGCCCCTTGCGGGGTTGCCATGAAATTGGTTAGAATTGAAGGCTTTCCCGAATTCGGGAAAGATTTAAAACAAGTTTTTTGAAATCAGCCCTGGCCAATCGTAGCCAGGATCGGAGAAAAAATGAGCCTTGGACTGCTCGGTCGCAAGGTTGGCATGACCCGTATTTTCACGGAAGAGGGCGATACCGTTCCTGTCACCGTGATCGACGTGTCTAACAACCGCGTGGCCCAAATCAAATCTGCTGAGAGCGACGGCTATTGTGCCGTTCAGCTTGCCTTCGGCGACAAGCGGGCAAACCGCGTCACCAAGCCCCTTGCTGGCCATCTGGCCAAAGCGGGCGCACAAGGTGCCTCAGTTCTTAAAGAATTCCATGTTGCGCACGACAAGCTTGCCGAACTTAAAGCGGGCGAGCAGGTATCGGCCGAAATCTTCCAGGCGGGCCAAAAGGTCGATGTGACCGGCACCACCCAGGGCAAGGGCTTTACCGGCACCATCAAGCGCCACAACTTCAATTCTGGCCGCGCCTCACACGGCAACTCGCGTTCGCACAATGTTCCGGGCTCGATCGGTATGGCCCAGGATCCGGGCCGCGTGTTTCCGGGAAAGCGCATGTCGGGCCACGACGGCGTGCTCAAGCGCACCGTGCAAAACCTCGAAATCGCCCGAGTCGACGCGGCTCGCCAATTGCTGCTCATCAAAGGCGCCGTTCCTGGCTCCAAGGGCGGCAATGTGGTGATTCGTCCCACAGTCCGCGAGCCTGCCCAGGCCGCCAAGAAAGCGTAAAGGGGCAGACCATGGAACTCAAACTCTTAAACGAATCCGGCCAAGCGGCTGGCTCGGTGCAGGCCAATGACACGGTGTTTAACCGTGACTTTAACGAGCCTCTGATTCACCAAGTCGTGGTGGCTTATCAGGCCAACGCGCGCAGCGGCAATCGCGCCCAAAAAGGCCGTGCCGAGATCAACAAATCCACCAAAAAACCCTGGCGCCAAAAAGGCACGGGCCGTGCGCGTGCCGGTCGTGCGTCCAGTCCGCTGTGGCGTGGTGGTGGCAAGATCTTCCCGAACTCGCCTGAAGAAAATTTCTCGCACAAGGTCAACAAGAAAATGTATCGCGCCGGTGTTCGCTCGATCCTTTCTCAGCTGGCTCGCGAAGGCCGCCTGGCCGTGGTGGAAAAGTTCGAAGTCGAAGCCCCCAAAACCAAACTCGTCGCGTCCAAGCTCAAGCAAATGGGCCTTGATTCGGTGCTGTTAATCACTGACAGCTTTGATGAAAACCTGCATCTTGCCACCCGCAATTTGCAAAGCATCGCCATCGTTGAGCCCGAGTACACCGATCCTGTTTCGCTGGTGTATTTCGATCGCGTGCTCATCACTCGCGGCGCACTGACCAAAGTAGAGGAGATGCTGTCATGAACAATGAGCGTCTCATGAAGGTGCTCTTGGCACCGATCATTTCTGAAAAAAGCACTGCGATTGCAGAGCGCAACAATGAGTTTGCGTTCCGCGTGTTGCAAGACGCGACCAAGCCTGAAATCAAGGCGGCTGTTGAGCTCATGTTCAAAGTCGAAGTGAAATCGGTTCGTGTGTTGAATGCCAAAGGAAAAGCCAAGCGATTTGGCCGCTCTGAAGGCCGTCGCCGCAATGTTCGCAAAGCTTATGTGAGCCTTGCCAAAGGGCAGGAAATCAATTTCGGCGGGGAGGCTATCTAAATGCCAGTCGTTAAGCTCAAGCCAACATCTCCGGGCCGCCGTGCAGTGGTTCGCGTCACCAACCCCGATCTGTACAAAGGCCGTCCCTTTGCAGCACTGGTTGAAGCGCAATCCAAAACCGCTGGCCGCAACAACAACGGCCACATCACCACGCGTCATCGCGGCGGTGGTCACAAGCAGCACTATCGCCTCATCGATTTTCGTCGCAATGACAAAGATGGCATTGCTGCCAAAGTCGAGCGCATTGAATACGATCCCAACCGCAGCGCGCATATCGCATTGCTCTGCTACGCCGATGGCGAGCGCCGCTACATCATTGCGCCCAAAGGGTTGGCCGTCGGCCAAAGCCTCATGAGCGGTGCACAGGCGCCGATCCGCCCGGGCAATACTTTGCCTTTGCGCAATATCCCGGTGGGCTCCACCATTCATTGCATCGAAATGCTTCCCGGAAAGGGCGCACAGCTGGCCCGTTCAGCGGGTGGCTCTGCACAGCTCTTGGCCCGCGAAGGCACCTACGCACAAGTGCGTTTGCGTTCTGGCGAAATTCGCCGCGTGCACATTGAGTGCCGCGCAACGATTGGTGAAGTGGGCAACGAAGAGCATAACCTTCGCCAGTTCGGCAAGGCTGGCGCAGTGCGCTGGCGCGGTATCCGCCCAACAGTTCGCGGCGTGGCCATGAACCCGATCGATCACCCCCACGGTGGTGGTGAAGGCCGCACCGGCGAGGCGCAGGCTCCGGTCAGCCCGTGGGGCACTCCCACCAAGGGCTTTAAGACCCGTCGCAACAAGCGCACCACTTCCATGATTGTGACGAGCCGTCACAAGCGCAAATAAGGCGTAAGGATCTACCACTATGTCACGTTCAACTAAGAAAGGCCCCTTCGTCGATGGCCACCTTCTCGTGAAAGTCGAGAAGGCATCAGGCTCCAATGACAAGCGGCCCATTAAAACCTGGTCCCGTCGCTCCACGATTCTTCCCGAGTTCGTGGGCCTGACGATCGCTGTTCATAACGGCAAGCAGCATGTGCCGGTCTATGTGACCGACAACATGGTGGGCCACAAGCTTGGCGAGTTCGCGCTGACCCGTACTTTCAAGGGCCACGCAGCTGACAAGAAAGCGAAGAGGTAAGCATCATGGCAATCGAAACCCGTGCAGTGCTCCGTGGCGTTCGGCTCTCGGCTCAAAAAGGCCGATTGGTCGCCGACATGATTCGGGGCAAGTCAGTTGAGCAAGCGCTCAACACGCTCACCTTCACTCCGAAAAAAGCAGCCGTCATTGTCAAAAAAGTGCTGGAGTCAGCCATTGCCAATGCAGAACACAACGATGGTGCCGATATCGATGAGCTCAAGGTCAAGACCATCACGGTCGAGCAAGGCACCAAGTTGCGCCGATTCGATGCACGCGCCAAAGGTCGCGGTGTGCGCATTGAAAAGCCAAGCTGCCATATTTCAATTGTCGTAGGCAATTAAGGAACATTATGGGTCAGAAAATTCATCCCACCGGATTCAGGCTTGCGGTCTCCCGCAACTGGTCTTCTCGCTGGTTTGCCAATGCGCGCGATTACGGCCGCATGCTCAACGAAGACATCAAGGTTCGCGAATTCCTGCGCGGCCGCCTGAAGTCTGCAGCCGTTGGCCGTGTCTTGATTGAGCGTCCTGCCAAAAACGCACGCATCACCATTTACAGTGCGCGCCCCGGCGTTGTGATCGGTAAAAAAGGCGAGGACATTGAAAGCCTGAAGACCCAGCTGGCCAGCATGATGGGTGTTCCCGTGCACGTGAATATTGAAGAGATTCGCAAGCCCGAGATCGATGCCCAGCTGATTGCCGACAGCATCGCCCAGCAGCTCGAAAAACGAATCATGTTCCGTCGTGCCATGAAGCGCGCCATGCAAAATGCCATGCGCTTGGGCGCACAGGGCATCAAGATCATGAGCGCTGGCCGGCTCAATGGCATTGAGATTGCACGAACCGAGTGGTATCGCGAAGGCCGTGTGCCGCTTCATACCTTGCGCGCCGATATCGATTACGCCACTTCGGAAGCAAAAACCACCTATGGCATTATCGGTATCAAGGTGTGGGTTTATAAAGGCGACACCTTGGGCCGTGGCGATGCGCCGGTAGCGGCAGAGCCCGAAGCCGCACCGCGTGAGCGCGATGAGCGCAGGCCCCGCAAGGCACCCGCGAAGCGCGCTGGCGCCAAGGAAGCTGGCCAAGAGTCTGCTGGCGCACCAGCGCCTGCGACCGAGGTGAAAAAACCTGTTAAACGTGTTCGCAAGGCTGCAGCCCCCGAGGCTGAAAAGCCTGCGTCCTAAACTGAGGCGTCATCATGCTGCAACCCGCACGTCGTAAATATCGTAAAGAACAAAAGGGCCGCAATACCGGCCTGGCTACCCGTGGCGCCGATGTCGCTTTCGGCGAATTCGGCTTGAAAGCGACGGTCCGTGGCCGTATCACCGCCCGCCAGATTGAGGCGGCTCGTCGCGCCATGACCCGTCATATCAAGCGTGGCGGCCGGATCTGGATTCGCATTTTTCCCGATAAGCCGATCTCGATTAAGCCTGCCGAAGTTCGTATGGGCAACGGAAAGGGCAACCCCGAGTACTACGTGGCTGAGATTCAGCCCGGCAAAGTGCTCTATGAAATGGACGGTGTCGATGAAGCCCTGGCCCGTGAGGCATTCCGTTTGGCTGCTGCCAAACTGCCCTTGGCCACCACCTTTGTCACCCGCCAGCCTGGCCGTTAATCGGCCAAGCCGCCTGGAGAAAAAAGATGAAAGCATCTGAACTGAGAACCAAAGACGACGCAGCCCTGGGCAAAGAGCTCGAGGATTTGCTGCGCGCCCATTTCAACCTGCGCATGCAGCATGCCACCCAGCAGCTGGCCAACACCTCCCAGCTGACCCGGGTGCGTCGTGACATTGCCCGTGTGAAGACCCTGATTCGTGAAAGGAAGGCCGCATGAACGCCTCCGCTGAAAAACAAGCCTTGAAGCGCACCCTGGTGGGTCGCGTGGTCAGCGACAAAATGAATAAAACGGTCACCGTTTTGGTCGAGCGCAAGGTCAAGCACCCCTTGTACGGCAAAATCGTGGGCAGATCGAAAAAGTATCACGCCCACAACGAAGAGGGTGGTTTAAAGGTTGGCGATGTGGTGGAGATCGCGGAAACCCGCCCCATCTCAAAAACCAAGGCCTGGACAGTCACGCGTCGGATCGCCGAGGCCGTCATTATTTAAGCTTTCCCGCTTGCCCCTTGCAGGCCCGGGGCAAGCGAGATATACTTAAAGGCTTTCCGAAATCGCGAGATTTCGTTTTTGCAGTAAGGTGGGTTGGGTGCTCTTACAAGCCCCGGCCTGATGGCAGCAAACACAGTCAACCCTTGCGGGGCATTAAGCCCTGAAACGGGACCAAGACTGACCGCCTGTGGCGGTTAAGTTGGGAAGAGAACAATCATGATTCAGACAGAATCGCGTCTGGATGTCGCCGACAACACCGGCGCACGTTCAGTCATGTGTATCAAGGTCCTTGGCGGGTCCAAGCGGCGCTATGCCGGTGTGGGCGACATTATCAAGGTCAGCATCAAAGACGCAGCCCCGCGTGGCCGTGTCAAAAAAGGCGAGATCTACAACGCCGTGGTGGTTCGCACTGCAAAAGGCGTGCGCCGTCCCGACGGCTCGTTGATCAAGTTCGACGGCAATGCAGCTGTGCTGCTAAACGCCAAGCTCGAGCCTATCGGCACCCGCATTTTCGGGCCCGTTACGCGCGAGCTGCGCAGTGAGCGATTCATGAAGATCGTCTCGCTTGCGCCGGAAGTGATTTAAGCCATCAGCCCAGAACTCGGAGATCACCGAATGAACAAAATTCGTAAAGGCGATGAAGTCATCGTCATCACGGGAAAAGACAAAGGCAAGCGTGGCGTTGTTTCGGCCCGCGTCAGCGACAGCCACTTGCTGATCGAAGGCATTAATGTGGCCAAAAAGCATGTGCGTCCCAACCCCATGAAGAACACCACGGGCGGCATCGAAAGCAAAGCCATGCCGATCGACCAGTCCAATGTGGCGATCTTCAATCCCTCCACCCAAAAGGCAGATCGTGTCGGCGTGAAAGTCGAAGGCGACAAAAAGATCCGTGTCTTTAAGTCCAACGGCGAGCCCCTGCCGGCTCCCGCAGTGGCCTAAGCAGGCTAAGGAAAAATCATGGCGCGTTTGCAGTCTATTTACCGTGAAAAAATTGTTCCTGAGCTCACCGCCAAGTTTGGCTATAAGAGCGTCATGGAAGTGCCCCGTCTTACCAAGATCACTCTGAACATGGGCTTGTCTGAAGCCGTGGCCGACAAAAAAGTGATCGAGCATGCGGTTGGCGATATGACCAAGATCGCAGGCCAAAAGCCAGTGGTCACCAAGGCTCGCAAGGCGATTGCAGGCTTTAAGATCCGCGAGGGCTACCCCATTGGTTGCATGGTCACCTTGCGTGGCAGCCGCATGTACGAATTCCTTGATCGTTTCATTACGATCGCCTTGCCCCGTGTGCGCGACTTTCGCGGTATCTCCGGCAAGGCCTTTGATGGCCGCGGCAATTACAACATTGGCGTGAAAGAGCAGATCATTTTTCCTGAAGTGGAATACGACAAGATCGATGCGCTTCGCGGCCTGAACATCAGCATCACCACCACTGCGAAAAGCGATGAAGAAGCCAAGGCTTTGCTCACCGCCTTCCGCTTCCCTTTCCGCAACTAATTTTCAAGCACTGAGGAATCTCATGGCTAAGCTGTCACTTATCAATCGCGAGAAAAAACGCGAACAACTGGTCAAGAAATATGCTGCTAAGCGCGCTGCGCTGCAGGCCACCATCAAAGACCAGTCTAAGTCTGAAGAAGAGCGCTACGAGGCGCGCCTTGCGTTGCAAAAGCTGCCGCGCAACGCCAACCCAACGCGTTTGCGCAATCGTTGCGAACTCACCGGTCGCCCTCGCGGCACCTTCCGTATGTTTGGGCTTGCCCGGGCCAAGATCCGTGAGATCGCGTTCCGTGGCGAGGTACCTGGCCTCACCAAAGCCAGCTGGTAAGAAGGGAATTCAACACTATGAGCATGAGTGATCCCATCGCCGATATGTTTACCCGCATTCGCAACGCCCAAAGCGTTGAGAAGCCTTCGGTAGCCATGCCGGCATCAAAGCTAAAAATCGCAATCGCGACCCTGCTGAAGGATGAAGGCTATATCGAGCACTTCAATGTCAATCAGCAAGGCGCCAAAGCTGATCTTGAAATTGGCCTGAAGTACCACGCTGGCCGTCCGGTCATCGAGCGCATTGAGCGCGTCAGCCGCCCTGGCCTGCGCATTTACAAGAGCCGCCATCAGCTGCCAACCGTCATGAACGGCTTGGGCGTGGCGATTGTTTCAACGCCGAAGGGCATCATGACCGATCGCAAAGCGCGCGCCACTGGTGTGGGCGGCGAAGTGATCGGCATCGTCGCTTAAGGGGCCTGTCATGTCACGAATTGCTAAATACCCTGTGGCCTTGCCCGCTGGAACAGAAGCCACCATCACCGCCGATGCGATCACGGTCAAAGGCCCCTTGGGCACGTTGAAGCAAACGCTCAAAGGCGATGTTGAAATCAAGCTCGACGACGGAAAGATCACATTTAAAGCGGCTAACAGCTCGCGTCATTCCCGAGCGATGAGCGGCACGTTGCGTGCGCTCGTGGCCAATATGGTCCAGGGCGTTTCCAAGGGTTTCGAGCGCAAGCTCTCCTTGGTGGGCGTGGGCTATCGTGCCCAGGCCCAAGGCGATGCGCTGAACCTGTCGCTGGGTTTTTCACACCCGGTCGTGCACAAAATGCCCAAAGGCGTCAAGGCTGAAACGCCTTCGCAGACCGAGATCGTGATCAAAGGCATTGATCGCCAGCAAGTGGGCCAGATCGCCGCCGAAGTGCGCGCGTATCGCCCCCCTGAGCCTTACAAAGGCAAGGGTGTTCGCTATGTCGACGAAGTGGTGATCATTAAAGAAACCAAGAAGAAATAATCGGACTGGGAAAACTCCATCATGGACAAGAAACAAAGCCGGCTTCGCCGGGCGCGTCAAACCCGACTCAAGATTGCGCAACTGCGTGTCAATCGTTTGTCGGTTCATCGCACCAACACCCATATCTACGCCAGCATCATCGACCCGTCGGGCGGCAAGATTTTGGTGTCGGCTTCCACGGTTGAGCCCGAGCTGAAAAAATCGTTGGGCGGAAAAGGCGGCAACATTGCAGCGGCAGCGGCAGTGGGCAAGCGTGTTGCCGAGAAAGCGAAAGCGGCCGGCATCACCCAGGTGGCCTTCGACCGTTCAGGCTTTAAGTACCACGGCCGTGTCAAGGCCTTGGCCGATGCAGCCCGCGAAGGCGGCTTGCAGTTTTAAGCGCGGCCCACGAGCAGAATAACGGAGCAATCAATGGCAAAGATGCAAGCAAAAGTCACCACAGAAGAGCGCGACGACGGTCTTCGTGAAAAAATGATTTCGGTCAATCGCGTCACCAAAGTGGTCAAGGGTGGCCGTATCCTGGGTTTCGCAGCGCTCACCGTGGTGGGCGATGGCGACGGCCGCATTGGCATGGGCAAAGGCAAGTCGCGTGAAGTGCCGGTGGCGGTTCAAAAGGCAATGGATGAAGCCCGCCGCAAAATGGTCAAGGTGCCGCTCAAGGGTGGCACCTTTCATCACACCGTGATGGGCAAGCACGGCGCGTCAACGGTGCTGATTTCTCCTGCTCAAAAGGGTACCGGCATTATTGCGGGCGGCCCCATGCGCGCCATTTTCGAAGTGCTCGGCGTGACCGATGTGGTGGCCAAGAGCCTGGGCTCGACCAACCCTTACAACCTGGTGCGCGCCACCATCAACGGCCTGCGCAACATGCAGACCCCCGCAGAGATCGCCAACAAGCGCGGCCTGTCGGTTGAGCAAATTCTGAGCTAAGGCGAAGCACATGGAAAAGAAAACCGTAACCGTTACCCTGGTGAAAAGCCCGATCGGCACGCGTGAGTCTCACCGCGCCACGGTGCTTGGCCTGGGCCTGAAAAAGATCCGTCAATCCCGCACATTGGAAGACACCCCTGCGGTTCGCGGAATGATCAACAAGGTTTCTTACCTCGTGAAGGTTGAGTGAGATCGACATGACTGAAAAAAACATGCGCCTTAATTCCATCGCTCCTGCCGAGGGTGCTAAGCATCCCAAGCGTCGCGTGGGCCGTGGCATTGGCTCGGGCCTGGGCAAAACCGCAGGCCGTGGACACAAGGGTCAAAAATCCCGTTCGGGTGGTTTTCATAAAGTCGGCTTTGAAGGCGGCCAAATGCCCCTGCATCGTCGTCTGCCCAAGCGCGGCTTTACCGCCCCATTTGCCCAGTTCAACGCCGAAGTGCGTTTGTCTGATCTGCAACGACTGCCCATCGATGACATTGATCTTTTGGCGCTCAAGCAAGCCGGCATCGTGGCCGAGCTCACACGCCAGGCCAAGGTCATCAAGTCGGGCGAGCTTTCTCGCAAAGTCACCGTGCGTGGTCTGGGCGTGACAGCTGGCGCCAAGGCTGCCATTGAAGCCGCAGGCGGCACCGTGGTGGAACTCGTGCCGGTTGAGCGTCCTCGCAAGCTGCCCAAGAAAAACGCTTAATCGCCGTTAAATCGAGAGTCGCACAATGGCCAACGCAATGACAATGAAGACCGACCGCTACGCAGATTTGCGCAAGCGGCTGATCTTTTTGTTGCTCGCGTTGATCGTGTATCGCATTGGTGCGCATATTCCGGTTCCCGGCATTGATCCCGAGCAGCTCGCGGCCTTGTTCCAATCGCAGGCCGGCGGAATTCTGGGCCTTTTCAACATGTTCTCGGGCGGAGCACTGTCGCGCTTTACTGTGTTTGCAATCGGCATCATGCCGTACATCTCCGCCTCGATCATCATGCAGCTCATGACCGTGGTGGTCCCCACATTTGAGCAGCTCAAAAAAGAAGGCGAAGCTGGCCGTCGCAAAATTACCCAATACACCCGTTACGCCACTGTCGTGCTGGCAATCTTTCAAGCGACCGGCATTTCGATCGCGCTGGAGTCTCAGCCGGGTCTGGTGATCGATCCGGGCCTGATGTTCCGTTTCGTCACGGTGGTGTCCTTGGTCACAGGCACCATGTTCCTCATGTGGCTGGGCGAACAAATCACCGAGCGTGGATTGGGCAATGGCATTTCGATCATCATTTTTGCGGGCATTGCAGCGGGCCTTCCGAGCGCGCTCGGCGGCCTGTTTGAATTGGTGCGTACCGGCTCCATGTCGGCGATTGCGGTGTTGATCATTGTGGTGCTGGTGGTGCTGGTCACGGCCTTTGTGGTGTTTGTTGAGCGCGGTCAGCGCAAGATCTTGGTCAACTACGCCAAGCGTCAAATCGGCAACAAGGTCTATGCAGGCCAAACCTCGCATCTGCCCCTCAAGCTCAATATGGCGGGTGTCATTCCCCCGATTTTCGCCTCCAGCATTATTTTGTTTCCGGCAACCCTTACCTCGTGGTTTGGCTCAGGCGAGGGTTCCAATTGGTTGTCAGACATTGCCGCTTCCTTGTCGCCCGGCCAGCCGCTTTACATTTCGCTGTACGCCGCAGCCATTATTTTCTTTTGCTTTTTCTACACAGCCCTGGTGTTTAACAGCAAGGAAACGGCCGACAACCTGAAAAAGTCGGGCGCGTTAATTCCGGGCATCCGCCCTGGCGATCAAACGGCGCGCTTTATTGACAAGATTTTGATGCGCCTGACCCTGGTGGGGGCAATTTACATCACGGCCGTGTGTTTGTTGCCCGAGTTCATGGTGTTGCGCTGGAATGTGCCCTTTTATTTCGGCGGAACCTCGTTGCTGATTATTGTGGTGGTGACCATGGATTTCATGGCACAGGTGCAGGCCTACATGATGTCGCAGCAATACGACAGCCTGCTCAAGAAAGCGAATTTCAAAGGTGGCTTTGGCCGCTGAAACTGGTTTAACAAGGAAAGATAGAAAGAGGGCTTTATTTCAATGGCGAAAGACGATGCGATTCAAATGCAAGGCGAGGTGGTGGAAAACCTGCCCAATGCAACGTTTCGCGTCAAGCTTGAAAACGGCCATGTGGTGTTAGGCCATATCTCAGGCCGAATGCGCATGCATTACATCCGCATTCTGCCGGGAGACAAGGTCACCGTTGAAATGACGCCCTACGATTTAACCCGTGCGCGAATTGTGTTTCGTGCCAAGTAGACAGGATTAACAAAGGAAACATCATGAAAGTGCTCGCATCTGTTCGGCGCATTTGCCGAAACTGCAAAATCATTCGCCGCCATGGCGTGGTGCGCGTGATCTGTTCCGATCCCCGCCACAAGCAGCGTCAAGGCTAACCCGTTTAGGAATATCAGGAGTCCAACATGGCACGTATTGCCGGCATCAACATTCCGAACCATCAGCACGCCGAGATTGGCTTAACGGCCATCTATGGCATTGGTCGCCCCCGCGCGCGCGATATCTGTGACGCAGCGGGCGTGGCTTACTCTAAAAAAATCAAGGACCTGACCGACGACGAACTTGAGCGCCTGCGCGCCGAAGTCGGCAAGTTCTCCACCGAAGGCGATCTGCGCCGTGAAGTGTCCATGAGCATCAAGCGCTTGATGGATATGGGCTGCTATCGCGGCATGCGCCATCGTCGTGGCCTGCCCGTTCGCGGCCAGCGCACCCGTACCAATGCACGCACCCGCAAAGGCCCCAAAAAGGCTGCTGCCGCACTTAAGAAATAAATCGAGAGGTCTTATTTATGGCAAAGGCTGGAACCAATACCCAACGGGCTCGTAAAAAAGTCCGCAAAAATGTTACCGACGCAGTGGCGCATATCCACGCATCGTTTAACAACACCATCATCACCATCACCGACCGTCAGGGCAATGCCTTGTCATGGGCCTCGAGTGGCGGCGCAGGCTTTAAAGGCTCGCGCAAAAGCACGCCGTTTGCGGCTCAGGTGGCCGCAGAATCGGCTGGCCGTGTGGCGCTGGAGTGCGGTGTGAAAAATGTTGAAGTGCGCATTACGGGCCCTGGCCCTGGCCGTGAGTCCACGGTTCGTGCGCTCAACGCCCTGGGCATGAAGGTCACGCAAATTTCCGACATTACGCCGGTTCCCCATAACGGTTGCCGCCCACCCAAGCGTCGCCGTATTTAATTTTTTAGTTTGTTTGTTGTACAGGCCCCGACGCGGCGTTAAGCCTCAACGGGATATTTCAAGACCACCGTCAGCTTGGCTGACATTTCGCAGGGCGCCTTGTGCGTTCTTGCGTTTTTCGAAAAAGGAATCGAAGTGGCACGCTACACAGGACCACGTTGTAAACTTTCTCGCCGTGAAGGCACGGACTTAGGGCTCAAAAGCGCCCGCCGTTCGCTTGACTCAAAGTGCAAGCAAGACAGCAAGCCCGGCCAGCATGGCCGCACTTCCGGCGCACGCACCTCTGATTACGGCAAGCAATTGCGCGAAAAGCAAAAAGTCAAGCGCATCTACGGCATGCTCGAGCGCCAGTTTCGCCGCTACTTTGCTGCGGCTTCACAGGCCAAGGGCAATACCGGCGAAAGCCTTTTGCAACTGCTTGAGTCTCGTCTCGACAATGTCGTGTATCGCATGGGCTTTGGCTCCACGCGTGCAGAGGCCCGCCAGTTGGTCAGCCACAAGGCCGTGTTAGTCAACGGCAAGGCCATCAATATTCCTTCCGCTCATGTCAAGCCCAACGATGTGATCGCGATTGCAGAAAAGTCGCGCGGCCAAGCCCGTGTCATTGCCTCGCTTGAGCTTGCCGAGCAAAACGGCTTTCCTGCTTGGGTCTCGGTAGACCCTAAAAAAATGGAAGGCGTGTTCAAGCAGCTACCCGACCGCTCCGATCTCGGCGCCGATATTAACGAAAGCCTGATCGTCGAGTTGTATTCACGCTAATCATCGCGAAGGATTCCTATGCAAACAGCATTTCTTAAGCCCCGCATTATTGAAGTCGAGCCAACCGGCGCGAACTCGGCCAAGATTGTCATGGAGCCGTTCGAGCGTGGCTTTGGCCACACCCTGGGCAACGCCTTGCGTCGTGTGCTGCTTTCCTCCATGGAAGGCTTTGCGCCGACAGAAGTGCAGATCTCCGGCGTTGTTCATGAGTACTCCACCATTGAAGGCGTTCAGGAAGATGTCGTTGACCTGTTGCTGAACCTGAAAGGCGTGGTGTTTGATCTTGAAGGCCGCAACGACGTGCTCATCTCCTTGCGCAAACAAGGCGGCGGTGTTGTCAAAGCCTCTGACTTTGACCTTCCGCACGATGTCAAAGTGATCAACCCCGATCATGTCTTGGCCCATGTCTCGGATAACGCCAAGCTTGAGTTGCAAGTGCGCGTTGAAAAAGGCCGTGGCTATGTGCCGGGAACCCTGCGTTCCATGGCCGACGATACCAGTCGTGCGATTGGCCGCATCGTGCTTGACGCCTCTTTCTCGCCGATTCGCCGTGTGAGCTACACCGTTGAAAGCGCCCGTGTTGAGCAGCGTACCGACTTGGATCGCTTGGTCATCGAAGTTCAAACCAATGGCGTGATCAACCCCGAAGATGCCGTGCGTCGTGCGGCCCGCATTCTGGTCGATCAACTCTCGGTCTTCGCAGCCCTTGAAGGTGACGAGCAAGTGGCCGAAGCCGGCCGTGGCGTCAGCGTTGACCCAATGCTGCTGCGTCCGGTCGACGATCTCGAGCTCACCGTGCGTTCAGCGAACTGCTTAAAGGCCGAGTCCATTTATTACATTGGCGACTTGATTCAGCGCACTGAAAACGAGCTGCTCAAGACCCCGAACCTGGGCCGTAAGTCGCTTAACGAAATCAAAGAAGTCTTGGCATCGCGTGGCCTGACCCTCGGCATGAAGCTCGAGAACTGGCCCCCCGCAGGCCTGGATCGCTAATTTAGGAGAACTGCAATGCGTCACCGTTTAGGCCTGCGCAAACTCAATCGCACATCAAGCCATCGCCAAGCCATGTTTCGCAACATGGCCAATGCACTGCTGCGCCACGAAGCCATCAAAACCACCCTGCCCAAAGCCAAAGAGCTGCGCAAAGTGGTCGAGCCCTTGATCACCATGGGCAAGACCCCAACGCTTGCGAACCGTCGTTTGGCGTTTTCTCGCCTGCGTGATCGCGATATCGTGGTCAAGCTTTTCGAGGAAATCGGCCCGCGTTATGCCACGCGTCCGGGCGGTTACTGCCGTATTCTGAAGTTCGGTTTTCGCGCCGGTGACAATGCCCCCATGGCCTTGATGGAGCTAGTCGATCGGCCCGAAGTGGCGGAGCCTGTCGATACAGAAGCCAAAGCCGCGTAATCGTTTCCATTCGTTTGCATCACTGCAAGCAATGCAAAGCCGGGCCTCACAAGGGCCCGGCTTTTTTACTGAACGCCCCCGCCCAGCGCCTTGTACAACGTCACCCGATTCGTTGCATCAGTGAGTCGGGTGTTAATGAGCTCGAGCTCAGAGGCAAACAGCGTGCGCTCGGCATCGAGCACTTGAAATGAGCTGTCAATGCCGGCCGCATAGCGTGCACGGGTCAACTCGGCGGTTCGCGAATTGGCAGTGACCAACTGGCGTCGCGCGCTGAGCTCTTGCATGACATTGGCCCGCACCGACAAGGCATCTGAAACTTCGCGAAATGCTTGTTGAATCGCTTTTTCATACAAGCTCACATTAATGTCGCGTTGAATCTCTGCCACATTCAAGCTGGCGCGCAGCCGGCCACCTGTAAAGATCGGCAAGGACACCTTCGGAATAAACGACCAGGTTCGCGTTCCCGACTCAAATAAATTATCGAGCGAGCTGCTGGCGCTGCCGGCGCTGGCCGTGAGTGAAATCGTTGGAAAAAATGCAGCGCGCGCAGCGCCAATATTGGCATTGGCGGCGCGCAGGTTGCGTTCGGCTTGTCGAATATCAGGCCGCAGTGTCAGCAGTTCAGACGGCAGGCCTACCGGCAGCTCGGCAATGGCCGACACCCGATCACTTAAAGTTTTTGGCAACAGGTCAGGGGCCAAGGGCGCACCCACGAGCGCAGCCAATGCATTTTCACTCTGGGCCACACTGGAAGTGAGCCGCGACGCCTCTGCGCGCGCGCTTTCCATAAGGCTTTCGGCTTGGCGCAACTCAAGCTCCGAGACAATCGCCATCTCGAAACTGCGCTGGGTGAGTGCATAGGTTTTTTGGCGCGCTTCATAGGTTTTTTCGGCCAATGTCAGGCGTTCACGATCTGCCGCCACTCGAAGCCACGCGCTGGCCACTTCGGCAATCAAGCTGATTTGCACGCTCAGCCGGGCTTCTTGTGTGGCCAGAAATGTTTCTAACGCCGACTCCTTCAGGCTGCGAATTCTTCCGAACACATCAAGCTCATAGCTGGCAAAGCCCACGGTTCCCGAATACTTGCGGCTCACTTCACTGTTGCCGCTGCTCGTGAACTCACCGGGCGTGCGTTGCCCGGTTTGGCCCACATCCGCCGTGATCGAGGGAAATAATGCAGCCCCCTCAATTTGATACTGGGCACGGGTCTTTTCAATAGTCAGTGCGGCAACGCGAAGGTCTCGGTTATTGGCCAGGGCCAAGCTAATCACCTCACGCAACTGCGCATCGGCGAAGTATTCCGACCAGGCAATCTCTTGCGCAGGTTTTGAATCGGCAGGGCCCGAGACCGCTTGGGGAAATGCCTGGGCAAGGCCCGCATCGGCAGCGGGCTGCTTGGGAATCATGGTGCAGCCCGCCACAGCAGAGGCCACCAAAACAGAAATGAGTGATCGCGTCATGAATCGAGGGTGAGCAAGGGTCATGGCAGCGCCTTCGCTTTCTTGGAAGCAAACAGCTGCATTACCACGACATAAAACACCGGAATAAAGAATATTCCAATAAAAGTTCCTGCCAGGGTTCCGCCGAGCACACTGCTGCCAATTGCATTTTGGCTTGCCGAGCCTGCGCCATCGGCAATCGCCAGCGGCAACACGCCCAGGCCAAATGCCATTGAGGTCATGATAATGGGCCGCAGCCGCATGCGAACTGCTTGCAAAGTTGCTTCCATCAGGGGTTTGCCTTCTTGTTCTATGTTAGCTTTTGCAAACTCAACAATCAGGATCGCGTTTTTCGAAGACAGGCCCACTGTTGTTAGCAAAGCCAGCTGAAAATACACATCGTTCGCAAAGCCAAACAAGCTCGCTGCCAGCGCAGCGCCCAACGCCCCAATGGGCACGATCAGCAGCACTGAAAACGGCACTGTCCAGCTTTCGTAAAGTGCCGCAAGGCATAAAAACACGATTAGCATCGACAGTGCATATAAGGCAGGCGCCTGTGCGCCTGAGCGTCGCTCTTCAAACGAGGTTCCGCTCCATTCATAGCCGATGCCAGGGGGCAGCTTGGCAATGATTTCTTCAACTGCGGTCATGGCATCGCCCGAAGAGAGCCCTCGCGCCGGCTGCCCAAGAAGCTGCACCGACGGCACGCCGTTAAAACGCTCAAGCCGCGGAGAGCCAAACGCCCATTTGGCGGTGACAAAAGCCGACAGCGGCACCATTTCACCTTTCTGGTTGCGCACATGCCATTTCTTTAAGTCTTCAGGGTTCATGCGCGCTGCTGCATCGGCCTGTACATAGACACGCTTGACACGGCCCCGATCGAGAAAGTCATTGATATAGCTCGCGCCCCACGCCGTTTGCAGGGTTTGGTTGATCTCGGCGATCGAGACCCCAAGTGCGGTGGCTTTCGCATGGTCAATCTGCAGCTGATACTCGGCCACATCTTCCTGGCCGTTGGGCCGCACGCCCACCAAGCGCTTGTCTTGGCTGGCCATCATGAGAAACTGGTTGCGTGCCGCGATCAGTGCCTCATGGCCAACGCCGCCACGATCCTGTAATTGAAGGTCAAAGCCCGTGGCATTGCCCAGCTCAATGACTGCGGGCGGTGCAAACGCAAACACCATGGCTTCACGAATCTGTGAAAAAAATCCCATGGCCCGGTCACGAATCGCCCACACCGATTGTTCTTCTTTGTCGGGCCGGTCATCCCAGGGCTTGAGGTTCACAAAGCCCAGGCCCATGTTCTGGCCGCTTCCTGCAAAGCTGAATCCGGCAATGGTAAACAGCGTGTTGACATTTTCTTTTTCGCCCTCCAGGAAGTGGCCTTCCAGCTTGCGCATGACTTCCAGGGTGCGCTCTTGGGTTGCCCCCGCAGGAAGAATCACTTGGGTAAACAGCACCCCTTGGTCTTCATCGGGCAAAAATGCAGTCGGAAGACGAACCAGCAAATAGCCCATCACACCTGCAAGGGCCAAATAAATCACCATGATCCGGCCAGTTCGTTTCAAGAAACGGGCCACCACCGATTCATACTGCGCGGTGCTGCGGTCAAAAAACCGGTTAAACCAAGTAAAAAACTTTCCAAATAGGCTGCCCTCGCCATGTGCATGGCCTTTCTCTACAGGCTTGATCATGGTGGCGCACAAGGCAGGTGTGAAAATAATGGCAACAAGCACTGAAAACGCCATAGCCGCCACAATCGTGATTGAAAACTGTCGATAGATCACACCGGTCGATCCGCCAAAAAACGCCATGGGCACAAAGACGCTGGCCAGAATCATGCCAATGCCGATCAGAGCGCCGGTGATCTGGCCCATGGATCGTTTCGTGGCCTCTTTAGGCGAAAGCCCTTCTTCGGTCATGACCCGCTCAACGTTTTCAACCACCACAATGGCATCGTCAACCAACAAGCCAATGGCCAAGACCATGGCAAACATGGTGAGCGTGTTGATGGTGAATCCCGCAGCCGCCAGCACGGCGAATGTCCCGAGCAACACCACGGGCACCGCAATGGTGGGAATGAGCGTGGCCCGAAAGTTTTGCAAAAACAGATACATGACCAAGAACACCAGCACGATTGCTTCAAACAGTGTCTTGATTACCTCTTCAATCGATAGCTTCACAAAGGGCGTGGTGTCATAGGGAATGAGCATCTTCACGCCCGGCGGGAAATAAGGCTTGAGCGATTCAAGCTTTGCCTCAACAGCCTTTGCAGTGCCGAGTGCGTTTGCCCCGGCAGCCAGCTTAATGCCCAGGCCTGAAGCAGGCTTGCCATTAAGCCGTGCCTCAACGCCATAGTTTTCTGCGCCAATTTCAATGCGTGCCACATCACGCAGTCGTACCTCGCCGCCTTGCTGTGAAGTGCGCAACAAGATTTGCTCAAATTGCTCGGGTGTTTGCAGCCGGCTTTGCGCAGTGATCGATGCCTGAAAGCCTTGGCCCGGCACCGCCGGCGTGCCGCCTAGCTGGCCAGCAGAGACCTGGGCGTTTTGTGCGCGAATGGCGGCTTGCACATCGCCCGTGGTGATTCGGTATTGCACCATTTTGTCGGGGTCAAGCCACACGCGCATGGAGTACTTCGCGCCAAATACCGTAATTTCGCCTACGCCTTCGACGCGCGAGATTGGGTCGGCAATATTCGAAGCCAGAAAGTCGGCAATATCAACACGACCAAGACTGCCATCTTCTGAATAAAAGCCATAAATACGCAGAAAGTTGCGCGTGGTTTTGTTGACACTTACCCCTTGCTGTTGGACTTCTTGTGGCAGCAGCGGCAGCGCAAGCTGAAGCTTGTTCTGAACCTGCACTTGCGCAATATTGGGATCGGTGCCGGCATCAAATGTAAGGGTCACCGAGGCATTGCCGTACGAGTCTGAATTGCTGCTCATGTACAGCAGGCCATCTAAGCCCGTCATGCGCTGCTCAATGACCTGGGTCACAGCATCTTCGACAGTTTTTGCCGAAGCCCCGGGGTAAACGGCGGTGACGCCAATGGTGGGCGGCGCAATCGATGGATACTGGGCTACGGGCAAGGAAATAATCGACAAGGCGCCGGCCAGCATGATCACAATTGCGATCACCCAGGCAAAGATTGGGCGATTAATAAAAAAATTAGCCATCGTGATTGTCCTTAGTCGGCCTTTTTCTCTTCAGGCTTTACCAGCATTCCTGGCCGTGCTTTCTGAAGGCCTTCCACAATCACTTTTTCTCCGGCCTGCAGGCCATCAGTGACAATCCATGCATTGCCCGCAGCTTGCGAGATCGTCACCGGCCGCACTTCAGCCTTGCTGTCTGCGTTGACAATCAATACAAATGCGTTGCCGCGTGGGTCGCGAGACACTGCCGCCTGAGGCACCACAATGGCATCGCTTTGAATCGCCTGGGTCAGTCGTGCTCGGATATACATTCCCGGCAGCAGCTCGCCTTTGGGATTGGGAAATACTGCACGCAGTGTGACTGAGCCCGTGGTTTGATCCACAGTGACTTCAGAAAACTCAAGCTTTCCTTTGATCGAATACGTGCTGCCATCTTCTAAAACCAGCTCAACAGGCAAGGTCTTGTCTTTTGCGGGGCTTAGCCGGCCAGATTCAATGGCTTGCTTGAGCCTGAGCATTTCAACGCTGGCTTGTGTGACATCGGCATAAATCGGGTCAAGCTGCTGCACGGTGGCAAGCGCTGTGCCCTGATTGGCAGTCACCAGCGCACCGACGGTTACCGAAGATCTTCCAATGCGGCCAGAAATTGGCGAGAGCACGCGGGTGTAATCCAGGTCTAGCGTTGCTTTTGCAAGCGCGGCTTTGGCAGACTCGACATCGGCGCGGGCTTGCTGCTCGGCTGCAATCGCTTCGTCATTCGCTTGACGGCTTACCGCTTCAATTTTTACAAGCTCGGCAAATCGACTTGCTTTTAAAGAGGCGCTTGCAAGCGTTGCCTGGGCTTTGGCAAGCGAAGCCTTGGCGCTATCCAGGTTTGCTTGATAGGCAGTTGGGTCGATTTGATAGAGCGGTTGGCCTGCCTTAACGAGACCGCCTTCAACAAAGGAGCGTTTCTGGATAATGCCGCCCACCTGGGGCCGAATCTCGGCAATTGCAAAGGGCGTTGTGCGCCCCGAAAGCTGCACGACCAATGGCACCGACTGGCTCTCGACTGACACGATCGTGACGGGCACGGCGGGTGGAGGCCCCGCTTTCGTCGGGTCTTGGGCAGGCTTGCAGGCTGTAAGTGTGACAGCGCAGGCAATAACAATGGCAGATGTTTTTAAACGCATAGAAAACCGCTCGTTGAAGGTAAAAAGGGGAAGTTATTTGAGCCAGCCCGCAATGTCGGGGGCAAAGTAAGTAAGCACGCCATCGGCGCCTGCGCGCTTAAAGCCCAGCATGGCTTCTAGCACGACTTTCTTTTCATCAAGCCAGCCGTTGGCCGCAGCGGCTTTGAGCATAGCGTATTCACCGCTCACCTGATACGCAAAAGTTGGCATTCCAAATGCTTCTTTGACTCGCCAAACAATATCGAGATAGGGCATGCCGGGTTTCACCATCACCATGTCGGCGCCTTCTTCAATATCAAGCGCAACTTCTCGCAGCGCTTCGTTGGTGTTGGCAGGATCCATTTGATAGGTTTTCTTGTCGGACTTGCCCAGATTGCCCGCGCTGCCCACGGCGTCGCGAAATGGCCCGTAATAGGCCGAGGCGTATTTCGCAGCGTACGACATGATCCGGGTGTGAATGAGCTGCTTCGATTCCAGCGCATTACGAATAGCGCCAATGCGGCCATCTTGCATATCCGAGGGCGCCACAATATCAACGCCTGCTTGCGCTTGCATGACCGATTGTTCCACCAGCACTTTCACGGTTTCATCGTTTAGGATTCGGCCCTCTTCATCGATCAGCCCATCTTGCCCGTGGCTCGTGTAAGGATCGAGCGCCACATCGGTCATGATTCCAATTTCTGGCACATGTTTTTTCAGTGCCTCAACCGTTCTGGGAACCAGTCCTGCAGGGTTGGCGGCCTCGCGCCCATCGGGTGTTTTTTTGGCGCTGTCGATCACAGGAAATAGCGCCAAGACCGGAATTCCCAGTTTCGCCGCGTTTTCGGCGACCCCCAGCAGTTTGTCCAGGGAGTAGCGTTGCACCCCGGGCATTGAGGGCACATCGACCACCAGATTGCTGCCTTCCGTCACGAAAACAGGGTAAATTAGGTCTTTTACGGTAAGTGTGTTTTCACTTACAAGATCTCTGGACCAGGCATCTCGGCGGTTTCGGCGAAGACGAAGGGCGGGGAAACGGGGGTTCGGGCTCATAACACTACTCTCATCATGGTTTTTATTTGAAATTCTTATGTCCAAGACATATCATGGACACAGGCGATTCGTCGTCTCCCGCTTCTCCTCCCTGAGCGGGTGCCTACAAATTCTAGGCGTTCGAACCCGGCGGGTCTCCCGTCGGGTTTTTTTTGCTCAGATCCCACCATTGCTCCAACTTCTCAATCACCGCTTCCCGTCCCACTCGGGCCGTTGAGGAAAACAAGCTTACCGAGACCTGGCCACCCCAGCGGCTTGCATGGGATTCAATGATCTTTTTGGCGCTCGCCAAGGCTCTCGCCTGTTCGTTTTTGCCTAACTTATCAGATTTGGTGAGCAAGACATGAACCGGCTGCTGACGCTTTCCAAACCAGTCAAGCATTTGCTGATCCAAGGGCCCAAACGGATGCCGTATATCCATGACCACAATCAATGCGACAAGGTTCAGTCGGTTTTCAATGAATCGGGCGAGCTCTTGCTGCCAGCGGGCCTTGGTGGCCCGGTCAACGGCGGCGTAGCCGTAGCCGGGCAGGTCCACCAAACGACCCAGTTCATGGCCTTGCCACGCAAGCGTAAACACATTGATCAGCTGTGTGCGACCGGGTGTCTTGCTAAAAAACGCCAATCGTCTGCGGTTACAGATCAGATTCAGCGCAGAGGACTTTCCTGCATTGGATCGGCCCGCAATCGCCACCTCGCCTGCCCCAATGGGGGGAAGGTCGGCCGAACGCGCGGCGCTGGTCAGGAACTCAATCTGGTGAATCCAGTCCTTGAGCTCGGGCAAGGTGTTTTTGTCAATGTCTGACATTGCGTGGATGGAGTCGACTAAAATTACAAAATTGTCTAGATGCCAGGAGTCATTATGCGTTTTCAGTTTGACATGAATTCACCGGTTTCGATTCGCGCCGTGTTTTCAAGCGTTGCCCTTGCAGCCGCAAGCCTATGCGTCGTTGGCGTGGCGTCTGCCGCCCAGCCCGTTGCTGCACCCAAGGCTGATCTTGAAAAAGGCAAGGCCACGGCTGCTGCGATCTGCGCAGCCTGCCACATGCCCGATGGCAACAGCATGATCCCCGAAAACCCAATTCTTGCTGGCCAGCACGCGGCGTACATCTCCAAACAGCTTCATAACTTCAGGATCAAGCCGGGTGCAACCGAGGCAGAGCGCAACAATGCGATCATGGCAGGCTTTGCAGCGATCTTGTCCGAAGACGATATTCGCAATGTCGCGGCCTACTATTCAAGCCAAACCCCGCGCTCAGCCGGCCCCCAGCGCAAAGAGCTGGTTGAATTGGGTGCTGTTATTTACAAAGCAGGCCTGCCTTCCAAGGGCGTGCCTTCTTGTGTCGGCTGCCACAGCCCAAATGCTGCAGGCATTCCTGCGCAATATCCCCGGCTTGCCGGCCAATTCCCGCAATACACCAACGCACAGTTGGTCGCGTTTCGTGGTGGCGTTCGCAAAAACAGCGCACAAATGGCAACCATTGCAGCGAAAATGTCCGACGCAGAAATCGCAGCGGTCTCCGAGTACATTGCCTCGCTTAAGTGAACAACGTCTGATTCGCGGCGATCACCTCGCTTCACAGGTGACGCCGCGAAATTTTTTTGAAAACCGCCGAGCCCTTATTGCAGCCGCGGGCTTAGCGCCTGCTTTTTTAGGCGCAAGCCCCCCCGCATTCGCTTCTTCCAAGCGCGCCAGTTATCCGGCACTGCCGGGTGCGCCCAGCCGTTTTTCCATTCTGGAAAAGCCCGTGCCTTACGAGGCAGCAACGCAGTACAACAATTTCTTCGAGTTTGGAACCGAGAAGAGCGACCCTGCGGCCAATGCACCGGGTCGATTAAAAACATCGCCTTGGAAAGTCTCGGTCGAGGGCCTGGTGGCCAAGCCGCGCGAGTGGGATCTCCAAGAGCTTCGCACGCTTGCCCCCATGGAAGAGCGTGTCACGCGCTTGCGCTGTGTTGAAGGCTGGTCCATGGTCATTCCCTGGGTGGGCTATTCGCTCTCAGAGCTTATTCGGCGCGCTCAACCGTTGGGTTCTGCCAAATTCGTCGAGTTTGTAACCTTGGCCGATCCCAAACAAATGCCAAACCTAAGCGCTCGCGTGCTGCGTTGGCCTTATCAAGAAGGCTTGCGCCTTGATGAGGCTCAGCATCCCCTGACCATGCTGACCTTTGGCATGTATGGCGTGCAGCTGGCCGAGCAAAATGGCGCACCGCTTCGTTTGGTTGTGCCTTGGAAGTACGGCTTCAAAAGCATTAAATCGATTGTAAAAATCCGATTCGTTGAGCAACAGCCCGCGACGAGTTGGAATCTTGTGCAGCCAAGGGAATACGGCTTTTATTCCAATGTAAACCCCTTGGTGGATCACCCTCGCTGGTCGCAGGCGACCGAGCGGGTCTTGGGCACGAGCGCTCTTTTTGCCCCGCGTCGCCCGACAGAGCTGTTTAATGGCTATGAGCCCCTGGTGGGGTCGCTTTACGCTGGCATGGATCTCAAACGGTTTTATTAAACCGCTGTGCAAGCGACTCACAAAAGTTTTTTCGCCATTCGCAGGCTAAAAATCGCGTTGTGGTGTTGGGCTGCCGCGCCTCTTGTGGATCTCGCCTGGCGGGCGTTTGTCCAAACATTGGGGCCAAACCCACAAGAAACTTTATTGCGCGCCACCGGCCTGTGGTGCTTGGTGTTGCTGCTCGTGACTTTATCGATTACGCCGCTTCGCAAGTGGCTCGATTGGGCCGAACTGATTCGGGTGCGGCGCATGCTCGGGCTATGGGTGTTTGCCTATGCCGTGGTTCATGGTCTGGGTTTTTGGGCCTTTGAGCATGATTTCAATTGGGCCGCTGTGCTGCAAGATGCATTCAAGCGCCCCTTTGTCACCGTAGGCCTGTTGAGCCTTGCCTTGTTAACGCCCTTGGCCTTGACCTCGAATCAGTGGTCCATGCGAAGGCTTGCGGGCAATTGGAAAAAACTGCACCGGCTCGTCTATGTCGTGGCGGCGCTTTCGGTGCTGCATTTTTATCTGCATAGGGCCGGCAAGAACGATTTTGTCGAGCCAGCGATTGCCTTGCTTGTGCTGTTGGTGCTGTTGATTGCCCGTTTGTTAATCCGTCGGCTGGATTGCCACGGGCCCAAAGGGCCCTCGCAATGACGACTACCCGTCATCGCGAGGCTGCGAACTCTCCTCGTCATCGCGAGGCTGCGCAGCAGCCGT